>CACETF010000001.1 GCA_902562425.1 Porticoccaceae bacterium
CATTTTTGGCATAAATTTCCAAAGACCGCTCATCTCGCGCATATCTCGGGTATGTAATCTTTCCTGCAAAGACCCTGCGATCATAAAAAGAGCTGCGCTGCTAAAACCATGAGCAACCATTTGTATCACAACACCTTGTAAGGCTAGTTCATTCCAAGCATAAACTCCCAAGAGAATAAAACCCATGTGACTCACGCTGCTATATGCGACCAGTCTCTTGAAATCTGTCTGTGCGAAAGCGGCCATAGCCCCATAAATAATTCCAAAAACACCCAAAATCATGGCGATAGGAGCGAAGTCGTTTGCCGCCGTCGGAAATAACGGTACAGCGAACCGAATTAAGCCATACGCGCCGGTCTTTAGAAGGATCCCAGCAAGTATTACACTTCCCGCGGTAGGTGCCTGAGTGTGTGCGTCTGGAAGCCATGTATGGAACGGAAATCCCGGCAGTTTCACTACAAATGCGACAAAAAAGCCGAGCATTAAGAATACTTCGGAAATGTATCCCAAGGGAAGATTTATCAGATCGAAATAGCTAAAACTATAGTGCCCATTAGTTTCTTCATGAATATTAGCCAGAGCAATTGCCGAAACGAGCATCAGAAGTCCACTAGCCTGAGTAAATATGAAGAACTTCATCGCAGCGTAGCCACGATTTTCATGACCCCATATCGCAATAATAAAATACATCGGGATCAACATTACTTCCCAGAAAAGGAAGAACAAAAAGAGATCCAAGGCGGTAAAAACACCGATCACGCCGGCTAGCGTCCAAAGCACATTAGCCTCGAAGAAGCCTTGATGTTTCTTGATGTCTGTCCAAGAGGCACTCACGGCAACAGCACCCAGAATGAGTGTAAGTGCGATCATAAGGAGGCTTAACCCATCGAGAGCAAACTCAATGCTGATGCCAAATGCAGGTATCCATGCAAGTTTGAGGTAGATCAGCCAACTTGTCGGATCTGACAGATTTGATTGGGTGGCCACAGGTATGTAATCCGAGTGCCTAAGCTGGTATATTAAAAACGTCAAGGCAACCAATATGGCAAGCAACGCAGTAATCCTCGGGGCATTCTCACCTAATTTTTCGCTCAAAAGCGCTACGATGCCTCCGCTGAGGAGTATGGCAATCAGCGTCACAATCACCATCACGAAAATCCTTTCGGGATTGTAATTGCGATTCCCAGCAGAACTATAAAGCCTACAGCGATGCTAACCATGTACCAGCGCATACGACCACTTTGAGAGTAGCTAAGCCAAGCATTAAGTTTTTGATTAATTAACACCACTGCGTTGTAGAGCTTGTCTACAGGCTCATTTAAAAGAATTGATGTGGAGCGTGTATAGGGCGAGACAAAAAGACGATCGTAGATCTCATCCAGCTTCCAGCCCGAATAGAGGATACGACTTAATTTATTTTCATGGGGTGAGATCAATGACCTCGGGATGTGAGATGGACTTTTAATGAACAGGACATATGCGACAATCACTCCCAACAGAGGTGTGGCTATAGATACCATCTCCACCCAGGCAGCAGGGTGACCATTTCGTTCCATTGGAAAAAGATTATTTAGCGGCAGCGAAAAATACCCTCCTATCAGAGACAGAATACACAATATAAAGAGTGGTAGCCCTATCCTCCAACCGTTCTCCTTGTCCGGGAGAGTTTGGATTTGGCCGAAGAATACTACGAAAACCAGTCTGAAACTGTATAAAGCGGTAACTAGGGCGCCTAATAAACCTCCGGCCCAAAGTATGGGGCCAAACTCCTCTAGCTGATAAGCACTCAAAAGAATGAGATCTTTACTATAAAATCCTGACGTGAACGGCAGAGCAGCGAGGGCTGAAGAGCCAATTAAGAAACTTGCAAAAGCTATAGGCATACGCTTCCAAAGACCACCCATCTTAAAGATATCATGCTCATGATGGAGGCAATGAATAATCGCACCGGAGCCAAGGAATAATAGTGCTTTGAAAAATGCATGTGTCATTAGGTGAAAGACTGCAGCGGTCCATGCACCCACGCCAAGGGCTAGAAACATATAACCGATCTGGCTGATCGTGGAATACGCGAGTATTCTCTTTATATCAGTTTGCACCGCTGCACTGAATGCAGCCATCAGAGCGGTACCAACTCCTATAAAAGCAATGACCGTCATGGCTTGGGGAGATAGAGTAAAAAGACCATGCATACGCGCTATCAAATAGACGCCTGCGGTGACCATAGTAGCTGCATGAATCAGAGCGCTTACAGGTGTGGGTCCGGCCATTGCGTCGGGCAACCAGGTTTGCAAAGGAAATTGTGCTGACTTTCCGGCTGCACCAGCTAACAGCAGAAGGCAAGCTAGTGTCGGCATAAAGTCACCTGTCTGCCAACGAGCTTGAGCAGATGCCGCAAGGCTCTGCATATCGAGCGTCCTAAGTTCTGTGAACAGTATAAGAAGACCTAACATCATCGCTGTGTCGCCAATTCTTGTTACGATGAAGGCTTTTCTAGCAGCATATCCGTTACCACTATGCTGGTACCAAAAGCCTACAAGCAGATAACTGCAAACTCCGACTCCTTCCCAACCTAGATATAGAAGAAGCAGATTGTCCGACATTACTAATACTAACATTGCTGATACAAACATATTTAAGTAAGCGAAGTATCTAGAATAGCTGGTATCATCCTCCATAAATTCACAGGAGAAGAGGTGAATCAGGAATCCAACGCAGGTAATAATCATCATCATGACAATGGTCAGACCATCGATGTGAAATCCAACGTTTGCGTTCAATTCACCAACTTTTATCCAAGTCCACAGTGTGGTCGTAATCAGATCTGGATTTTGGAGAAATTTCCAGGTTAAGTTGCAAGTCAACAACGCTGATAGACCTACCGAACCAGTCCCTAAGAAAGCAACGATGGTCGGTGGAAGTTTTAATGAGAAAACCATCAGAAAAATCGCACTAAGCAAGGGGAGTAGTGGAATAAGCCAGACAAATTCCTGCACGACTAACCTCGCATCCGGTTTGCATCATCCATATCAAGTGTCTTGAAGCGTTTTTGAATTTGTAAAACTAATCCAAGACCGACAGCAACCTCGGCTGCCGCGATACTAAGAATTAGTAAAAATATCACCTGTCCATCAGCTTGTCCCCAATGCGCACCAGCTGCTATGAATGCGAGGGCGGATGCATTAAGCATTACCTCCAGAGACATTAAAATGAAGATAATATTTCTTCTTATCATAAGTCCGAGCATCCCGATGGTGAAAAGTAAAGTGGACACAAAGAGGACATGGTTGAGAGGTACAGCAAGCTCCTGCATGGGCTATAAACCCCGATCTAAAAAACGTCTACCCAAATGATATGAGCCGACAAGTCCTGATAGCAGTAGCATCGAGGCTATTTCAACAGCAATCACATAGGGTCCAAAAAGGGCCAATCCAACATCTTTTGGCGATACTGAACCAGATGATGCGGGACCCTCAACCGTAGAAATCAGATACAAAAGCTCCACAAGCAGAACTAGTGATAAAATAGCTGGTCCTAGCCAAATATGAGGTTGGAGCAATTGGCGTTCACGGGCATCTCCTTTCTCTCCGAGATTTAACATCATGATTACAAAAACAAAGAGTACCATTATGGCACCAGCGTAAATAACAATTTCCAGTGCGGCCGCAAAAGGGGCACCGATTAAAAAGAAAATGACTGCAATAGCTAGAAGGGAAACAATTAAATATATGAGAGCGTGTACAGCCTTAGTTCTCGTCATCGCGAGGACTGTAGCAAACAGTGCTACCGAGGCGGCAATGTAAAAAAGTGCAAGCTCAAGCATATTCTTGCCTTATTTTGTTATTATGGCATCAGGCTTTTTGTATCAATTGGCATTGCCTCGTTGATGGCCTCACCCTTGTCCTTTGTGGCAGTTTGTAGTCCTGAAACGCGATAAAAATTATAATCAGGATATTTTCCTACACCGTCTATCAGGAGATGTTCTTTTTCGTATACCATGTTTTGCCGGTCGTATTCACACATCTCGAAGTCTGGGGTGAGTTGGATAGCATAGGTCGGACAAGCCTCTTCACACATTCCGCACATGATACATCGGGAAAAATTTATTCTAAAAAATTCTGGGTACCATGTGCCATCGTCGCGGGTATCCTTTTGGAGCGCGATGCAATCAACAGGGCATGCGGCGGCACAAAGATTACAAGCTACACAACGTTCTTCACCGTCTGGATCACGAGTCAAAACAATTCGCCCACGATACCTAGGCGCGAGGTAGGGCATTTGCTCTGGATATTGAACTGTTTCTGCTTTTTGAAAGAGATGTTTAAATATATGCCACATTGTCCTCAGCGAACTTAACATCTAAAGCACTCCTTCCTGTGACCAAAGTAAAACCGCACCGGTGATTACAAGATTCAACAGAGTGATCGGCAACATAATCTTCCATCCCAAGGACATCAGCTGATCATATCTTGGTCTAGGTATTGCGGCTCGCAGTAATACGAAAAAGTTAATAACAAATATAGTTTTTACTATAAACCAGGTGACCGGTGGAAGCCAGTTAATCCCAAATATTACTAGAGACGGCCCCATCCAGCCGCCGAAAAAAAGCGTCACGATCATTGCGGCAATCAGCATAAGACCCAGATATTCTCCTAACATAAACATAGCGAATTTCATCCCACCATACTCGGTGTGAAATCCAGCCGTTAGCTCATGCTCTGCCTCGGGTAGGTCAAATGGTAATCTATGACTTTCTGCGATGCCCGCGATGACGAAGACAAACAACCCTAACACTTGTGAAAAACAAAACCAAACATCTTCTTGGGCCTTTACAATTTCAACCAAACTAAAGCTTCCTGTCATCATCACAATGCCCATCAAAGACAAGCCCATAAAAACTTCATAGCTAACCATTTGTGATGCCGAACGAAGACCGCCAAGTAACGCATACTTGTTGTTTGATGCAAGGCCACCAAGCAGGACGCTGTAGACTGCGAGCGACGTCATCCCTAAAAAAAATAATAATCCTATGTTCACATCTATAATCTGGACACCGGGAGAAAAAGGTACAACCGCAAAGCCCATCATCATAGCCACGACGATTGCTGTTGGTGCAAAAATAAATACCATTCGATCAGCAAAGGGGGGAACCCAATCGTCTTTAAGCAAAAGTTTTATCATATCTGCTATTACTTGACCGGCACCGAATGGCCCGATGCGATTTGGGCCGTATCGATCTTGCCAAAATCCAAGTAACCGTCTCTCCCACCAAGTCAAGATCGCGGCTCCTGCTACACCGAACATTAGGATCGCTAGTGCTAGTATTACAGGACCCCATTCAAACATGGCGACTGTCCTGAGACTTGAATGAAGCTATTCTATCTGTTGCTATTACGACTGGCTTAAGCGGTTGCCAATCATTATCCCTGCTAATTTGAACATGAGCATCTGCGGTGAGCTGCTCAATTTCGTTATAACCAGCACTATAACCAGCGCACCCTTCTGCCATTCTTGAGGAAACTCGAACTGATATCGACATTTTTAAGTTCTCTCCCGTGACGACCACTCCATCACCATCGGAAACTTTCATATTGTTGGCGTCTTTGTCCGACAAAACAATAAAGGGTAGTCCTGCAAGCTGAGAAATTTCCTTTGTGTGGTAGGACATTTCCTCTGATCCATGGAGGGAATAAATCGGTACCAACCGCCAGAAGTTCTTTTCTAAAGTAAAAGAGAATGTCGGGTCACAAGCTACGCTTACTCCGGAACCCGACGACTTGATTAATTTAACCCCTGACGCACCTCCTTTCAAAGGCCCGTCAGTTTCGGCCTGAAATTTCTGCAGGGACTGATTTGAATTCCACCCTGGAGACCATACAAACGGAGTCAAGACCGACGGTTGATCACGGTTAAGCCCTTCCATGCTGTAAGCAAGGGGAGTCTCGTTATCGGGCGTTTGCTGAAGTTCATGGACTGATACATCTGCGGTTATAGCCGTACGACCACTATTCCTGTGTGTTTGACGAGGGATCTTTAGTCCATGGTCACGAAAGTTTTTATTTGGGGCCACAGATAATAGAGCTTGAAAATTATTATTCTTTGCGCAGAGCTCAACTATCTCATCAAAACTCTCGATAGCTGAAAGCTCTTTATTTCCTATCGCACGGGCTAGCTCTATTACCCATTGCCAACTGGGCAACCTATCGTTCAAGGGTGGAAATACAGAGTAAAAGCGTTGGGCTCGACCTTCGTTGTTGACAAGCGTACCTTGCGTTTCGGCAAATGAGGCAGCGGGTAGAACCATATCCGACATTTCTAACGTTTCATTCTCAAGAATGTCTATTGAGATTATCTTAGCGGATGACGCATTAATTTGCTTCATCTCGAACGCACTCAATCGCCTAGACAAATCATTTTCTAACACTATTAGAACATCGATTTCATTAATGCCTTCGATAATTTTTTGCAGTGTCAGATTTTGGTCCTCACTAAGCAATATTGAGCCAATACTATTTGACTCTGGGGAAGTGAAGCTGAGTTGTGTGTTTTGATTAGACCTGACGAGTGCCTCTGCAACTGCTGCGGCACTCTCAACAATATTCGCATTTAGTAAACTTGGCCCACTTATAATGAGTGGGCGCTCGGCGGTGGTTAGGTGGGTTGCTATCTCTGTAATTTGGGGGTCTTCAGAATCACCTTCAGTGAGGTGGCGAGCCAATTTCAGTCCGAAGTCGGCTATTTCTTCAGGTGCCAGAGTCATCGTCGCTAAAGCAATATCATCAAGTTTTGTCGAAGCAGGCGTCGCTATGAATAGTGGAGAGCGTTCTTCCTGCGCAAGATTTTTCACTGCGCCGTCATGCCATGCCTCAATACCCATTTCTTTAGCCATGGCTATCGCCTTGTTTTTGGTCGCTTGTCTTATTGCTAATGCTATTCTCGCAGCTGTGTTCGTCAAGTCTTCACCGAGGACCAATACGGCATCTGCCATTTCTATGTCCTTCACAGAGGGATTGCGTGCTTTGGTCGTTTGCAGAATAGAGACCTGGCGCTTTAAGATAGTTTGCTCTTTAAATGATAACCCTGCCGAGAAATTGGACGGACCAACTAGTTTTTGCAGTAAATAGTTTGATTCAACTGATGCTCTCGGTGAGCCAATTCCCACAATATTTCCATCACCGATCCATCGGGTGAGGTGATAAGAAACCTCACCCCTTTTCAACGCCTTAAACGTGCCGCTCGGTTCCTTAAGGCCTACGTAGTCTGTTCGTTTGTCTCCATTTACATATCCAGCCCCAAACCTCCCTCTGTCACATATAAAGTATCCGTTGATTTCTTGATTGTAGCGGTTATGAATTCGTTTTAACCTTCCGTATCGCTCGCCAGGAGAGATATTGCACCCAACACCGCAACCGCTGCATATTGAGGGGGAGGACTGTAGGTCCCACTTTCTGCTGTAGTCCTCAAGAAATGGTTTATCGGTAAATACTCCCGTGGGGCATACCTCAACAAGGTTACCAGAGAATTCGCTCTCTAAAATGCCATCTTGATGTCGGCCAAAATAGATTCGGTCACGTGATGCTTGAGCAGCTAGGTCTTTTCCACCGGCGTAGTCTCGATAAAAGCGTTCACAGCGATAACAAGTGATACACCGATTCATTTCATGGTTTATTAAGGGCCCTAAGTACTGATTTCGATGTGTGTTCTTTTTTCCTTTGTAGCGACGATCTCTGTGCCCCACCATCACCGTCATGTCTTGGAGATGGCACTCCCCCCCTTCTGAGCATACGGGGCAATCATGAGGATGATTCAGCATCAGCGACTCTACAACAGCCTCTCGGAACTCTTTTGCCTCATCAACTTTGAGAGATACTCTTGTCCCGTCAGCTGCCGGTGTCATGCATCCCATAACTATCCGTCCATGCTTATCATCATCATCCCGATATTGGACGAGAGCACATTGCCTGCAGGATCCCACAGATCCCATTGCGGGATGCCAGCAAAAATAAGGTAGATCAAGACCCGCATCAAGGCAAGCTTCCAGCAAGTTTTTTCCTCTGCTCACCTCATATGATTTACCGTCAACGATTATGGTAGGCATATCTAATGTACTCCGTCTATTTCGTAAGGACACCGGCCAAGCGTTACGTGATCCTTAAAGTCTTCGTAAAAATATTTCATTGCGCTTTGGAGGGGCTCCATAGCACCGGGAGCTAAAGCACAATGAGTATTTCCGGGGGTTCCTATGTATTTGACTTGATATGCCAGAGTTTCGAGATCCTCTTCACTTCCCTTCCCATTTTCTAGGTCCTCTAACACTTGACGAGTCCAAGGGAGTCCATCTCGGCACGGTGTGCAAAAACCACAGGACTCTTGCGCAAAGAATCGTATCAGGTTCAAAACCATTCCTACAGGACAAGATTGGTCGTCTAGGACAATCATCGTGCCGGTACCCATGCGACTTCCGGCGGCACCGATTACGTTATAGTCCATCGGTAAGTCTAGGTGACTTTCTATTAAGAAGTCGGTTGAGCCACCACCCGGTAAAAGACCTTTAAAGTTAAGTCCAGTTTGCATGCCGTCGGCATAATTCTCTAGGATTTGCCGAATTGGTGTCCCCATGGGAAGCTCCCAACAACCAGGATTTTTTACGCGCCCACTCACTCCAAACAACTTTGTCCCACTGTCCTCTCCCACTCCTAGCGTCTTGAACCATTCGGCACCTTTGTGGATGATATGTGGAATATTGCAGAGAGTTTCTACATTGTTGACTATTGTAGGGCGGCCCCACAGACCACTTACTTGGGGGAAAGGCGGTTTTGCTCTTGGATTTGCACGTTTCCCCTCTAAAGCGTTGATAAGTGCAGTTTCTTCGCCACATATATATCGGCCCGCACTCGGATGAACATACATTTCAAGGCTGAACGCAGATCCTAGGATATTTCTCCCCAAATAACCTGAGTTGTAACATTCCTTGATTGCTTCATTTAGACGTTGTATGGCTAATCGATATTCTCCTCTTATAAAAATATAGGCTACATCAGCGCCGATTGTGTAGGCCGAGAGAATCATACCTTCTATTAGCTGATGAGGGTCTTGCTCCATCAGTAGCCGGTCTTTAAATGTACCTGGTTCCATCTCGTCAGCATTGCATATGAGGTATTTATGTCCTGGTAAGCAGTCTTCGTTTTTTGGCACAAAACTCCATTTAGTACCCGTCGGGAATCCGGCGCCACCGCGCCCCCGAAGCTTCGAATTTTTTACTTCCGAAAGACACTCAGCCGGTGCCATAGATTTGAGCGCTTTTCGTAATCCTAAGTATCCCTCACTGGCTTCGTACTTATCAATCGGAGTAGTATCGTTAACTTTGGATATGTTTTTAGTAAGAACTTTTTCGGTCACTTTTCACCTTCTTTTCTATAATAAGCAATTATTTGTTCTAACTTAGATGAATTCAAATTTGTAAATAAGTCATCTCCCACCATCATCACAGGAGCTTTGTCACAAGCACCTAGGCATGGGACGGGAAGCAGGGTGAATTGGTTGTCTTTGGTAGTTTCTCCGTAGTCTATTTTTAAGATTTCTGAGAGCTTATGTTTTTGGTTCTCACATCCACAGAGCCAGCAACTCACGCTGTCACAAAATAGAATGACCTTGTCGCCTACCGGTCTTCTGAATATTAAATTGTAGAACGTTGCTATACCCTCTAATTCCTCGGCAGACATTTCGAGAAGTTTGGCAATGGCAATTAGGCATTCGTCTGAAACCCAGCCACGTTTCGCTTGAACTATTTTCAACGCATCAATAGCTGCCCCCGATTTTTGTGGTACGTGAGAGAGTTCTAAATTTATGAGTTGAAGCTCCTCTGATGTCAGAGTGGAGGCGGTTTCTGACTGAATAATATTATCAATCATCGATCTACATCTGCCATTACAAAATCAATACTCGCGATTATTGCAATTAGATCGGGAATCAAAAGTCCCTGGCTTATAAGAGGGATCTGCTGAAGGTGAGCGAAGGATGGAGTCCTAATTCGGGTTCTGTAGGCGTTTGTTCCATTATCGCTTATGAGGTGATAGCTGTTGATACCTTTTGTTGCCTCGATCATTACGGAAGCTTCTCCGTGAGGGATAACTGGGCCCCAACTTACATTAAGGAAGTGGTGAATGAGTGTTTCTATATCCTGCATCGTGCGTTCTTTTGGTGGCGGGGTGGTTGAGCGGTGCTCGCTCTTGTAGGGACCTCCGGGCATATTTTCTACGCACTGGCGTATAATTTTTATACTCTCGCGCATTTCTTCAATGCGTAACACCGCTCGGTCATAGCAATCGCCTCGATCAGCTACAGGCACCTCAAAATCAAATTGGTCATAGCCCCCATAAGGACGTTTTTTTCGGACATCCCAATCGTTCCCTGTAGCCCTGAGCCCCGGACCTGTTATACCCCAGTCTAGTGCCTCTTTTTCCGTGTACACGCCGATTCCGACCGTCCTATCCTTCAACATTTTGTTTTGCATCGCCATCTTATCCCACTCATCAAGCCGAGCAGGCATTGAATTGACGAAATCGAGTATTAGTTTGTCCCAACCATTAGGAAGATCCTGAGCTACTCCGCCGATTCTGAACCAAGCGGGGTGCATTCTGCCCCCTGTTATGGCTTCAATAATTCCAAACAGTCTTTCACGGTCAGCAAACATGTAAAAGACGGGGGACATCTGACCCACATCTTGAACAAATGTTCCATAAAAAACGAGATGGCTAGAAATTCGGAATAATTCAGCCAGCATGATTCTGATGACTTTTGCACGTTCAGGAACTTTGATGCCCGCAAGAAGTTCAACTGTTTGAATGTACGCTAGGTTATTCATGACTCCAGCGAGGTAATCGATTCGATCGGTGTAGGGTATGTAGGTATGCCAAGTCTGACGCTCTCCCATTTTTTCGGCGCCTCGATGGTGATACCCAATGTCTGGAACAGAATTTATGATCACTTCTCCATCTAACTGCAATGCGATCCGAAAGACCCCGTGAACACTTGGATGGTTGGGTCCGAGATTGAGAAACATGTATTCACTATTTTCGCCCTCAGACTTCATGCCCCAGTCTTCAGGCCTGAAGCGGAGCGCTTCCTGCTCCTTCGCTACACGCTCAGAGTCCATTGTGAACTTGCCCATTTCGGTAGCTCGAGCCGGATGATCTTTTCTCAGTGCGTGCCCTTCCCACGTTGGAGGGAGAAGTATGCGAAAGAGTGAGGGATGCCCATCAAAAGAAATTCCGAACATATCCCACACTTCCCTTTCGTACCAGTTAGCATTTGGCCAAATGTCTACAATCGATGGGAGTACTAATTGGGATGCAGAGAGTCCAACTTTTATTCTCAGATCTTCGTTCCGGCGCATAGATAGAAGCTGATAAACGACGGTGTAGTCTGCCTCTGGCTGATCTTGGCGATTTTCCCGAGTGCGCTCATCAATCGCGAACAGATCGTATAGCATGCAGAAGTGAGGGCGAAGAAATATCAGCACGTTAACGATCTGTTGAGGAGGCACCCAAAGAGTGTGGATTTCATCAATACAGTTTTGAGCAAAAAAAGTTTGATCACCAAACTCATCGTTTAGCAACGTCAGAATTGGTAACTGTCGTTCCTCCTGAGCCAGCTGCATGTTATATCCTGGGAATATCCTTTGTTTTCGTTAGCTATTGTGCGGCTCTCTTAATTCGGTCACTTTGATACGTTGAGCCGTAAATTGGTCTCTTTTACTAACTTTTTGCGGTTTTATCACCGTTTGATCGCCCGCCGCCCAAGTGATGGGCCGACGTTCTTTTCCAATTGACTCTTGGAGCATTATAAGGCCTTGCATAAGTGCTTCGGGCCTAGGCGGGCAACCAGGCACATACACATCAACAGGTATAAACTTGTCCACACCTTGCACTACTGAGTAAATATCGTACATACCGCCCGAATTCGCACAGGATCCCATTGATATTATCCACCTAGGTTCTAACAGTTGATCATAGAGCCGTTTTACGACTGGAGCCATCTTTAAAAAACAAGTCCCAGAAATCACCATTAAGTCGGCTTGCCTTGGTGTGGCGCGAATTACTTCAGACCCAAATCTTGCTATGTCATGACGGCTCGTAAAAGAGGTAGCCATTTCAACATAACAGCATGACAAACCGAAATTGAATGGCCACAGAGAATGTGCGCGACCCCACGCGATGAGATCTTCTAACTTAGCAAAAGCTACGTTCCGTTTGACTTGTTCTTCAATAACACTGGAGCTTTCACTGCCGCCACTATCATTGGGTTTGCTAAGACTCCATTTCAACGTGTTGCTTCCTCATTTTATCGTTTGCGTTCTTTGCCTGATCCAAGCCTGTTCTGACTTTGTTACCCCAGTCGAGGCCACCTATTCTCCAAGCATAGACCAGTGCTAGGCCCAACACACCAATAAATATCAGCATGGATATATAACCTTTCCAGCCAAGTTCAAAAAACGCAACTGCCCAAGCAAAAATAAAAACAGCCTCGAGATCAAAGATGACAAAAAAAATGGCCACTAAATAAAACTCAACTGATATCCGAACTTGGGAGCTACCAACAGACACGATTCCTGATTCAAAGGGATCGTTGGTAGCGTCGTCACGTCTTCGCTGACCCAACAGCCAAGAGACTACCAGCATAGCAATTACAAGCAGAATTACTAAGAAAGTGTATATGGCTAAGGGCCAAATTTCAGTGCTGGAACTCTCTATTGGATATCTCCTTGGAAGTTTAAAGGTATCAGATCACATAAAACATTGTTTCAATACTAGATCTCTACTTTTTTACACGCTTCAGATGCCAATCAATTCCACTCAACATTCATGCGCCTTTGCGTCTAATATTTTAGCATTTACCTTCTGATTTAATATGCATACGTAAGTTAGCATAACTCAGATGATCATCAGTAATAACTAAATAACCTCAACATAAAAGTAGTCGGAAATCAACTTGTTTTGCTCCATATTAAAACAAATTGGATGTGTGAAGGATACGCACGAAAAACCTCTAAAAGGTGTCCGCAGAGCATTTTGTTTATTTACAGTTAAGTTTCTGCTGATTGGGAATTTGGGAAGCAATTAATTTTTTCCAAGGCGCTCTGCCTCACTGTCATACAGCTGATATGAGTCTTTCAAAGTAGCTGTATTTAACAGGGTGGTTGCAATCACTTCTTCAGTATTTATTGATCGTATGAATGTCTTTATCCACATCGATTCCGTTCGCCTGCTCTCACCAAGACCGACAATCTCGCGATCTAACAAATACTCTTGATCGACTAGCAGGGGACCGTTTATCATCTTAATTTCAAGATCTGTAAATAAGCCTATTGATGGGCCTTTGGCTGACGGGAGTCCGTCTGACGTATGCCTCACTAGAGGATTTACCATTTCGAATGGTATTATTGCTGCACCCCAGGGTGTGTTTTTGTTTACTGCTTCACAATACCAATCACATGACTCGGTAATTTTTTTTAACTTCTGAGCAAGGGTAAAGGGATAATTTTTTCCGAGATGAGATTGAAAACCCATTTTCACGCGATCAGATTTTGATGATCGATCGCCTATTTTCACGTTTTCTAGAATAACCAGTTTTTCAGGTGTTGAGCGGGACTTTAAAAGTCTATCAAGCTCTGTTATCGGATGCTTTGGACCGAGTGATGCGGTTCCTTCCAATACTAATTCGCCAGAGTCTTTTACAGCCCATATTCGGGTGATATTTTTGTGTTTGATTGGACGTTGGACAAATGCGATTACAGACTCACCCTCTATGACAACTTTTTTAAAGTGCGTACTGATACACCCGACTTCAAACCATCTATCTCCCCATATTCTATGGAGTAGTGGATCAAACTGTGAATAATGGGTCGGCCCTTCTATGGGTGCTCCTTGGAAGCCGAGATTCTGTGCCTGCTGATCATCATGAATCGAGAGGTGGCCATCATATTCTTGCTCAGCCAACATTTGTAGAGGTATTTTCGCTGGCCCCTGCAGGACACCGTTAATTTCAATAATTTCCGTGTTCCAAATATCATGCATCACTTGTGAAATCTCTTATCGAAATAGGAAACTTTTCTTCGCTTAATGTGCAGTATACATGAGCCCGCACAGCGGAAGAAATATTGCGAAAAATGAATTTACATTGTTTAGTCCTCTTGCATAACAGACAAGAGGTTATCAATGTCGGAAGTGTTGATGGTCCCATCAAGTAACTTGATGTAAGTAAATAGATTTGTTTTTGCCGCCGATTCTCTGGTGGGTGCTGGATAACCTGTGTTCCAAGTGATGCCGTCCCCGAATAATTGTTTTTGAGCGAGTTTCTCGGCCGTTAATTCTAACTCTAAAAGATCAGAATAAGTTTCCTCCTTAAAGGCGTTATCAGAAAGGACAGAGGTTTTTTTAAATTTTTTCCTCGTCTCCCTTATTGGTTTAATAACCCGTGATTGCCAGAACTCAGTTTTGTTCATAAAATTTAATATTTGCTCGGTTTTGAGTTGGCGTTTGAATGATGAGAGCCAAAGTAGGTACATTAATATGTTAATATCTGCATTTATCTCTCGTTGCAGTTTTAGACAGAGAGACTCGATGCCTTGACGCCTATATGCAGCAAGGGAAAATTCCCAAAGTTCAAACGAGATACTTTCTTTTACGATTTTTTCATTCCTTATGATTGTATTTTATGGCTGTTGGGTTTTAGCATTCGTCTTTGTTTGAATCGCTCGCGTGTTTCGGGGGTAATGCCTTTATCTTTGATTATCTGTTTATAAAGGGTTGCGCTCGGTCTTGGTATTCGTTTGAAGTTGTTTTCATATTCAATGCTGATCAAACCGAAGCAAGCTGTAAAACCCTCAGCCCATTCAAAATTGTCGGTCAAAGACCAGTGGATATAGCCACGGACATCAACGCCATCATTTTTTGCTAACCAAATTTGGTCAATATGGTCGACGAGAAAATTTTGTCGTTTGAAATCGTCGGCGTTGCAATCAGCTAAACCATTTTCGAGAACATAGATGGTGGTTTTGTATCGTTTGTGAGTTGCCCGTAAGATGTTGTAGAGCCCTCTCGGATATATCGCCCAGTCTAAATCACTTCTCTCCTCATCACGCCTTTTCGGATTAAAAAAATGAATGTTTGGCTTTGATATGTTTGACAAATTACTTTCGACATAAAACTGTCCGTAATAATTAATCCCTATATAGTCCTGAGTTCCAGCTAGACCGGCTATATGTTTTTTAACGTCTGTGTTTGAAATTTTTAATACACCGCTATTAATAGCATCCATAAAGTCCCATATAAACGCTTGTTCCACAGCTTTACTTGAAATTATATCAAGTGGAGCCCAATTTCGCAGCGCTTGGAAAGAGCGCGTATGTTTTGCAATTCCAACTGTCGCACTCAAATTTTTACGACTTGCATTATCATGTATGAGTTTGTATGCCACAGCATGAGCCTTAAGCAGTTGTTCAATCACGTTGACGACACCATTTATATCTCGTTTTTCAAGTGGAGGGAAAATCCCTTGCATGTAGCCATTGTAAACATAAGTCATAGGTTCGTTTAATGTCGTCCAGTGCGAAATACGATTGCCAAAAGCATCTAAGACGGATTGAACGAATCTTTCAAAATGCTCAATGGCATCTTTTCGCTCCCAGCCTCTTTTGTCGTCAAGCTCGTCCCAAAACCAAGCAGGAGTGGAGAAATGGATGAGCGTTACAAAAGGCGTGATATTATATTTTTCTAAACTGTCAAGTATGTCGTGATAAAACTCGATGGCTTCGGGAACAGGGGTCTTTAAGTCCCGAGTAGGGAAGAGGCGAGCCCAGCAGATGGAGAACCGATGTGTATTATGTCCAAGCTTAGATGCCAAAGCGAAATCCTGATCGAAAACATTGTCAAAATTAGTCTTCCTTAATCGAACACTTTCACTAAATGTGTCTAAAGAATTAATATGGCCCGGCAAGGCAAAACCTGGACGGGCGTCTGTGGAAGTATTTCCGTCTTTGATTACTTGGCGTTCGAAGTTTGTCCAGTCACTAGCCTGCTGATGTTCAACGTGTTGCGCTGCGGAACCAGCCCCCCAAAGAAAATTATCTTCAAAAAGCGCGTGCTGCTGAGAGGGTTCTTTTTCACTGAGGAAACTAGGTTTGAATTTTACAAAGTAGCGTTTGTAAAGCATCAGTCCGATTAACGTAAGAACCGAGAATAATAAAAAGTGCCAGTCTATGATTTTGGAATGCCTCACATTTCAAGGAATTTAATTAAAACAAGTTTTTATCTATATAGAAAATGTTTCCTCCTTTGGAGGGAAAAAACAAAAGAACCAACTGTATTAATTTTTTTTGGATTCACTGGCGCAAGAAGATATTTTTTAGCGGTTATTAAAAATTCTATTCTTTGTAACAATGCGCAAGCCGAGCAAGTAAGTCTCTGTTCTCGAAACGTTGTTTTTTTACGAGATTAAGCATTGAGTGTTTAAAGACAGCGCTCGATGTCTAGGTAACCTAATCTCAGGTTAATTTCACATGGCCAACCTAAAGTTTGAAAAGCACTAGCTTGAATTGGATTTAACACTTATGTATTCATAACGTATTTAGAGAGAATTCATTTGCCCAAACTATTTATCAAAAGCAAAAATTACACCCCTGAATGACATAGCGGGGGCTACTCGTGGGTAGGGGGGTTGGCTACTGAGGAATTGGATGACTACTGAAGAAGTTTTAAAGAGATACTACAGCAAATGTGGACTGAAGCGTGGACTAAAGATTTACCTGTTCCAATATAACCAAGAATTATCAATACTTTATGTGAAAATTATTGCGGAGAAGGTGTCCACCCTTTTGGCACTCCATTCTCATTGATTCACCCCAATAATTTTCCAGCGTAAACTAAAGGTCCTTCAGCTCTGCGCAGATCACTTACTCATTGAACGGTGGCCTCTGGTAGGCTGTATCTCCGAGTAAAAATATTCTCCAACTACGGAAAACTTGAGCTAATGAGGCATGAAATTTGTGAGTTTTTACTGTAATGCGTCCGCTCCCATGCTTATAAATGGTGCTACGTGTTTTAGAAATGATCCTAGCCACAAGTTTTCTGATGGATGGATATTGTTTCAGCGGTTTTGAAACATTTTTTCTTGTCTATCATAAATTTTCAACGAACATGGCTGTCGGCACATGGGGCCATAGTACCTTTAAGAAATAGATTACATAATTGACAAGCTTAACTATTGATGTCGATGTTCCCATTTAGTATTAATCGCACAGTACCCAAGTTTCGTCGGAGCTTACATCGCGTAGCATTATTCCATACGATATTCGAGTTTAGCTTTTGGCATACAGGCAGGGTTTGTTGGAGCAGAAAAATCATATAGGTGGCATTTGTTCTCTCAAGGTAGGACAGAAGCTGATTCTGCCGAATGATTCGATAAAGCGATGTAAGGGATAGCATAGGCTACAAGTTTGAATAGCTTGTGTCGGAGCTGTTGGATAAAGTTGCACGGCAATCTCAGTATTGTGGCTGTTGGAGATACTGAAGATCAATTATTGGAAAAAATGATTTAGTGGACACCTAAGATAAAAACAGGAGTTATGAGCGACATTAATGTGCAGTTGGGTAACATTCCTATTGGAGAAAGTTAGAAAGAATTCGCGCATTTGTGAGAGGAGCCTCTGAAAATTAGGGTAAGATATTGGTCGATGGTAATGTGTACGATAGTGAGGGATGGTTCATTGTTGCTAAGGCTGAAGATCATGTCAGACCGGGAATGACAATTTTTGATTAGTAAATTTTTAGACTGGCCCCATTTACAGTTGGGACATCTTGTTGTGAGGATACAATGGCGATGATGGCCGGCTATCCTTTGGATAATGGAGGCTAATTTTCACCAGAGGTAGTGGAGTAGCGAGGAGATATCCTAACGAGGTGCAGGGGGTTATGGTCGGTGTCAACTTGCTCAAACTAGCTCCTCCATCGAGTGAAACCTTTGGTGGTTGGAGGACTAGCGCTTACGTAGTGATAGTAAGCTCACGGGAATAGAGTCGTTGAACTTTTGCACTCGAGGAAAAGCTTCATCAACGCGTTCGCAGGATCATAAAGATTAAACAGTTGATCTGGGATTCGCGCGGTAACCATAATAGAACGTTGATTTTTAGATTTGTTTGGGAGAACTTCTATGGCTTACTCGAATGGGCTTGCTACTCATCAAAGCGTCGGTTTAGTCCTTGGTCCAATGGTCTTCATGTTAATGCTATATTTTAGTGAGAAGCAAATGTTCATGGATGCTGTTGCGTGGCGAACTGCTGCTCTAGGACTATGGATGGTAATTTGGTGGGCGACAGAAGCAATTCCTGTTGCAGCTACCGCATTATTACCACTCATTTGTCTGGATCCGCTGGGTATTTCCGGAATAGAGGAGGCAGCAGCAACTTATTCTCATCCAATTATATATTTATTTTTGGGGGCTTTTATACTTGCATTGGCAATACAGCGTTGGAATCTTCATCAGAGAATAGCGCTATCAATTTTATTAAAAACTAGCACTGCTGGTGATCGATTGATCGGTGGTTTTATGGTTGCTGCTGCGTTCCTTTCTATGTGGATGACAAATACCAGCACAACTATGATGTTGATGCCAATCGCAATTTCGGTTGCGACTGTTATTTCAGGGCAAACTTTGCAATCAATGTCAAATCATGGCGGAGATTTTGAAGTAGCAATGCTGCTAGGTCTTGCGTTTGCTGCGACCATTGGGGGGATGACCACTCTGGTTGGTACTCCCCCCAATGCACTTTTGATAGCGTTTTTAGCTGAAAACTATGATGTTCACATAAATTTCTTGGATTGGATGTCATTTGCGGTACCGTTTGGCCTCATCTTGTTATTGGGTGCTTGGATTGTTTTAACCAAGGTAGTCTTTAATATTTCAACTTCTTCTGACGAAAATGTGACTAAGCATTTGATGATGCTCTATGAAGATTTGGGCTCTATTAGTACCGCAGAAAAACGTGTTGCATGGATCTTTATTTTTGTTGTGCTGGGATGGGTATTGCGACGCCCATTGGGAGTGAATGTAAATTTGAATAGTATTTCTGACACTACAATAGCATTAGTTGGAGCAGTTTTACTTTTTCTTGTTCCTAGTGGAGACAAAAATCAACCAACTTTGTTGAAGTGGGCGGATTTAAAAGAGTTACCCTGGGGTGTTTTAATTCTTTTCGGTGGAGGGCTTAGTCTCGCAGCGGCCATATCAAATTCTGGACTGGCGCATTGGCTTGGAGAGGGGTTGTCTCCCTTATCTGGATTCGGGGTGGGCTTTTTGATTTTTGGATCGGTGGTATTGGTTGTCTTTTTGACTGAGATGACAAGTAACCTTGCGACAACCGCGACATTTTTGCCCATCATTGGGTCACTAGCGAGCGAAGTGGGTTTAGACCCTCTGGTTCTATGTATTCCAATTACATTAGCTGCTAGTTGTGCTTTTATGTTGCCGGTGGCAACTGCACCAAATGCAATTGCGTTTTCATCAGGGATATTGACTATCCCTCAAATGGCGCGAGCGGGTATTTATTTAAACTGCTTTGCCATCGCCTTGCTTATGGTTGTTGCGCTATCATGGGCACCTCGTTTCTTTTGAGGGTATTTGGTATTAGTATTTTTACATGTTATGGAGAAATTGACGTTATTTTCTATTCATAAAGTTTTTGCAACCAGTAAAGAGATAAGATAGGAGTAGACTCATTTGTGAAAATAACAAATTGGATAGCAAATATTATTTTAAACAAAATATCATGCGGAGATTGCAATGGATCAAACAGAAATTAACAAAGCTGACCTGAATGAAGATCAAGACACACTTAGTAGAATTGACTCTGAGGTTATGACTAACAAAGCGTTGGTATACACCTCAAGGGCAATGATTGAAGAGAATCGTCTCATGATTCTTAGTAACTACGCCGCATCTTTTATGGGAAATCGTCAGTTGGCAAACCAGAATACTGATGACATTTTTAAAAACCGAGAACTTATTTTAAATGGCCACGTTTGTCAAAATGATGTGGAGAAAAATTTCATTCAATCACAGACCATTAGGGCCAGACTAGATTATCTAGCCCATCGGTCTAAGCTCAACTCTACGGTTCTGGAGGTAAGTGAACAGATGGCTTCCATAAATACACAGCTCATTGAAATAAATAAAAAAATAATGGCTGCCAACGAGTATATAGTGGAGTTTAATTCAAAACAAATAGCTTCTAATTCAGATCTAATTGCCGGTGAAGATACACCTGAAAAAGCCACATCGGAGACAAATGGCGCCCTTATTGCCGAAAACAGAAAATCCATGCAGGCCATTATGGCATCGGCTAAAGCCAATCGTGATCGTATGAATAGCGTTTTAGCTGCGTCTTTGGATAACAGTGACGCGTTGATAGAAAACAAAAGCGAGATAGCGCAGCGCCGTGAAAGTATTATGGAAAATAGGGGCGCTATGCTTTCTAACAAGAAGCGTATTATTGGGTAACTCTATTTTGCTATCTCATATAGACGAGTTTCTGCTGGGTCCAAGCAGGAACTCTTTGGATTTTATTTGCCCTATCTCGATCCAGAAAATAGATCAATCAGTTCAAGTGCCGGTTTGTCATAGAAGAGCTCTTTCGCTAGTACTTTTAGTTGTGTCAATTCACTTCGAGAGCAAGATTTTCCGTTGGCGCGTAGCCAGCTTTCTAAAGCATTTCCCTTCCCACGATTGCCAGATGCTAGAGAGACATTGGCGCGGGCATCGCTGACATCACATCCTTCAAGGCGACTGGGACTTTGTCCACGCCGGCTCTTAGTCATAGCGGCCTCAAGTCTGCGCACTTTAGTATTTGCATCTGCTAATTGTTTGGTAAGGATGTCAACACTATTTTGAAGACGCTTCATTTCTAACGGCTCATGGGATTGTGCGGGCGAAAAACAGAAGACCACAATCAGCGACAGCGCAGAAAACCCTCGGCTTCTTTTAAAAGGCGTGATTTTTGTCAAGTTGAAGCACCTCAAATTTTTGTGGGCAACGTTACATTTATCCTAGTCAACCTTTTAATCGGAAGACTTAGCTAATACTTTAGCGCACACCCATAATCAATTAAACAAATTAGTATAATACTGCGAGGTCAAGACTATCGGCTCTGATTTTAAATAGACAGCGCTTTCTAAGCTAGAGCAGATTTCTATCTGTATCTTCTGTCGTAGCGCAGATGAATTAGTGGATGGGGTTATGACAACTCCGAGGCAGATCAAGAATTTTTCGCTGATAGTAATACCAAGTTAAATATCTTGTTTTGGTTATTGAGATCCAACTCGATTATTGCAAAGACTTCCGCGGTTTGATGTTGATTGTGTATGTCAGTTGTTGTAGCTTGCGATTCTGAGAAGTTTGTAAGAGTTAAACATTGTGCATGTTACTAGCACGCCACAGTTGCTTGCGGTTCCCCTTTTTGGTTATTTTCTCATATGAATAAAGCTTGAAAACATGTAAATTAGCACAATACCAATCACCGCAGCATAATCTAGGTCCCATATAAATTTAACGGATCAAACGATGGAAACAAGCGTAATTCCCAATTCAAACCAAATTGCGTATGTTATTCTGAGCGGAATCTCTTGAAGAACTAGAGTCAAAAAATAGAGCGAACACGTATATCCAGCTAAAGCGAAAACGAATGGTATGATCCTTGAGAATTCCTCAGATTATTTCAATTCGTTGGCAGAAAACACTTCTGCTATGGTTGCAACGATCAAATGCAAGCTTGGTGTGGTTGTACTCCATTTGAGTAATCTTTCTTTTATTATTTTGACTTCGAGCTTATTTCAAATATTACCGATCAACGTTATATTTGCAACTGATAAATGCTTTTATGGTGAGGTTAAACTTAAATTCCCCAACGGAAATTTAAATCTTTCTCTAAATGGACAACATAAGTAATTGGGTCTCAAATCTCAAGGTCATAACAAGCTCTATTCAAGCTCTTGAACAGGAGCGGGTTTTGTTTTCAGATGTTTCTTCGGGAAAATTTTCGACTGCGCTCAGTATTTGGACCACCAGTCGCTCGCTTGTTGTCCCTCGCCGCTTTACACACAATTCTAATTTCGCTAGAGCCAAAAAAAAATCGAGGGAAAGAGGCTGGCCGGTTGTTGTTCGCGATAGCGGAGGAGGTGTAACCCCCCAGGGTGATGGAATTTTAAATATTACTTATGCTTATGTTTGTGATCGACATCCTTCTATTTCTGAGGTTTATGATGAAATATGTGATCCGGTTATTCGCTTGGCAAATGAATTTGGCGAGAAAGCAAGTTGCGGCTATGTTAATGGCAGTTTTTGTGACGGCCAATATAATGTGGTTTGCCGGGCACGCAAGCTTGCAGGTACTGCACAGCGAAGATCAAGGCAGAGAGGTCCCGCATCCAGAGCGGTATTATTTGCGCACGCCTTGGTTTTAGTTGACCATGACTTGGTATCGAGCACGTATGCACTGAATCAGTTATACCAAGACCTTGGCGATCAGTTGACAGTAGATGCCGAAGCTCACGTTAATCTTAATAATCTTTCCGAGGAATTACCTACTCGATCGATGGAGGAGGTTGCCTATTTCTTTTATCAACAATATTCTAAGTTTCTCTCAAAATTTTGCTGAGCTGTTTGGTCGCTTGATGTTCTTTGCTTAATGTTGGACGATGGTATATTAGCTTAATGAACATTGGTATTTATGCAGAGTAAACAGATTCATTGAGGGAAATTATGGTGATCTTGGATAATGAAGATAATATGAAGGCTGATTTAACTCGTCGCATCATTATTGCTATGTTACTAGGGTTGTTTGTTGGTGTTCTGCTAAATTTTGCGATGCAGAAAGAATTATTTTCAAGAGCGATCACTGAGCAAATTGACTTATACCTCGTATCGGGGTTGTTTGATACCGTGGGTCAAATATTTGTTCGCACTCTAAAACTTATGGTGGTACCACTAGTGTTTGTGTCATTGCTTTGTGGTACCGCATCTTTGGGCAGTAATGCAAAAATGGGTTTGCTGGCGGGTAAATCTGTCGCTCTATATATGGTCACCACCGCTTTGGCTATATCAATTGCGTTAGTTTTAGCGATATTTATGGCGCCGGGTCACGGAATAGACTTGTTAGAGACGTCAAATTTTTCGGCAGCAGAGGCTCCAGAGCTGAAAACTACCTTGATCAATATTTTCCCGAGTAACCCAGTTGCTGCGATGGCAGACGGGCAAGTTTTGCAAGTGATTGTTTTCGCAGTGTTGATGGGTTTTGCATTAGCTCATATGGGGAGTTCTGGAAATAGACTACTAGGCTTCTTCAAGGATATTAATACCTTGATCATGAAAATGGTATTACTACTTATGCAGCTGGCGCCACTGGGTATCTTTTGTCTGCTAGCAAAACTGTTCACCGGCCTAGGAATAGGCGTGATTGTCAGTTTGGCATCCTATTTTTTTACAGTTGTATTCGCTCTTTTATTGCATTGTTTTGGAATATACGCAATGTTACTGAGAGCTATCACTGGGTTGAACCCTAAAATTTTTTTTATGCATATGCGATCACCCATGACATTTGCCTTCAGCACGGCTTCCAGCGCCGCAACAATGCCAGTTACTTTGAGGGCGGTGGAACATGATGTTGGCGTTGATAATCGTGTGGCATCTTTCACTGTTCCGTTGGGCGCAACGATCAACATGGATGGCACGGCCATTATGCAGGGTGTAGCGACTGTGTTTATATCGCAGGCATACAACATCGATCTGAGTTTGGAGGCATATCTAATGGTTATTTTAACCGCCACGTTGGCATCTATAGGGACTGCTGCTGTCCCTGGTGTGGGTTTGGTTATGCTTGTCATGGTGCTCAATCAAGTGGGCCTTCCGGTTGAAGGTATCGGATTAATTATCGGGGTAGATCGTCTTTTGGATATGCTTCGAACCGCCGTGAATGTCGCAGGAGACGGAACTGTAAGCACTTGTGTTGCGCACAGTGAAGGGCTCCATAATCGAAGTCTTTTTTATCAGGTTGAGACTGGAAAATCTACAACACGAGATATCAATAAGTTATGATGACTATGGCTGGTGGTTCAGGGTTGCTCAAAAGCGAGGCGTTCATGAAAAACAAGCATTTGTTATTTTTACTAGTGCTCCCTTTCGATGGGTTCACCACCGAACCACAGGAAATTGTAAGTGGAAACATCGCGAAGTGGGTGACGTACGGAGCAGCTGCTGCGGTAGTTAGGAGAGAGCTTCTGGAGAAAAACTTAAGTTTTCCATATATGGATGTGCCTTTTGTGGAGCAGGGAACCATGCCGGTAAACTTTTCCGACTTAGGTGCCTGTGAAGTAGATAGCCAAGTATTTGTTTTATCGGACCGCACAATCGTGCAATACCTCAATCTTTGCAATGGTGAGATTATTGCTGAAAGAAGCTATGCCCGCTAGTACTTTGGTTCCATTGCTAGTATCGTTGTGCTTTATTAAGTTGTCTCAACCTTTCATTTGCCTCGCGTCTACTTAGTTTTTTATATTGATTCCAGTTTGTACTTGTTTTGAAATTTTTCTCAGTCTTTTCGAAGGCGTTCCGCAACCCTTCAATTAACGGTGCGTACATCATATTCCAGTTATCGTACCCTTCCCGAATAGTATCAAAATAGTAGCCGGAGGGAGGCTCTAATCCAAATCCTGGATTCATCACATACACAAAACAATCTACTGATTTATTAGCTGTATGCACTTTAATATTTTGCTTTCGATAAAGTGTTGGATAATCCTCATATATATCTAAAGAATCTTCACATGCAGGCGTAGTTTTGTAGATGCCCACTGGCACTGAGCTATTTTTCGATGGAACTATATCAGCGACCCCTTTAAAGCATAATCTCCAACCGAATAGATTCCCCATCGATATTGATTTGGCAAGAGGGCATCTCTGTCTCATCTGTCGAACGTTTAGATTGGAACCGTAGGCTGCGTAAAACTTTATCATTTGTGGTTGGCTTTATCTCTGCAAGAGGTATCTCTATAGGTTATTTATTTATAGTTTAGTCGTTAAATAAATGAAAAACATGAATAATTAAGCATGAGGATGGCAAAAATAATGACTAAAAATTACTTTGTACCTATTTAATTTTATCGATCTGGCCTAATATTAAGTAATTACAAAGGTCGGTAAACATAATTCAATCTTTTCTGGGTTGGTTGAATTTATTAGTAAAAGTGTTTTGACTCTTAGTTGATTAATGTTTGTACCTATGACCAGCGCTCGAAATTGAGCGAAAGCAAAAATTAAAGGCTAATAAAATACGTGTCGTTGAGGGTATCTGATGGCAGAAAAACTGACGAAAATGAAATTAGATGACTATATGGTCCTGAAAAAAATGACCAAGGAGCAAGTGTTTCAAGCGATATCGAGAAAAGAAATCTCAGGTAGCTTTGTAGCTGGTGAGTGGATGATTTTCGACAATGGAATAGATGTCTCTGTGGGCTCATCAGAAGCTGACCAAAAAGTTGATAATCATGTTAATTTGCGACTAGAGAGAGAAAAAGAGGAAGCTATCGCAAAGATCGCGATGGCTCAAACGATGGCAAAGACGGCGCAAACAGAGGCGCGGAACTCCTCAGATAAAAAAACAAAGGCAACCAAAAAAAAAGGCAATGATTCTTTAAGTGACAAGAGATCTCCTTCCACGCGTGAGGGACGTAAGTCGGAGGTGTTGAGGGCCCCAATAACTGATGCTTTTGACACAAAAGCTGGCCCGCTGGTTAGCGGAAAGGTAGATCTCAGGAAATCGGGAATGGCAGAGTCGATTCTGGCGGAAGCGCGTGAGTTGGCTCTCGGTAGTCAGTCTAAAGCTTCACCACCTGCAAACACCCCGACTCAAAGTAGCAGTTTTGCCGAAGGGATTCTTGCCGAGGCGCGCGACTTGGCCAAATTACATGATGAGATTGCTGTAACTGGTAATCAGATTGAGTTAGACGCTAAAAATGTCCCAAGTCGGAAGAGAAAAAAACCTCCCACTTTTATTGCGAGACAGTTTGAGGATAATGCTGATGAGGGCAAAGAGGAAGAGCGCTGGAAAACCAAGATAGACGAGTACATCTTGGAGAAGGGCATCAACATGCAGGATGCGTTCAAACTCATTACCCAGAAAAAAGTGGATGGGCAATTTATTAATGGTTCCTGGTACATAATAGATAATGATGAAGAGCATGAAGAAAGAAAAGCTTCAGCGGCAGCGAGTGCTGCGCTAGCAGAACAAAAGCTTAAAGCGGAGGAGGTGCGTCGGGAGGCCCAAAGGCGCCAAGAGGCTCGAGGAAAGATTAAAATCGGCGATTATATGTTAGAGCATGGCCTTGAAAAGGAACAGGTTTTTAAGTTGATTCAAGATAAGTCTATTGAAGGATCCTTCTCGAATGGTGAGTGGTACATTTTAGAGAGTTTAGAGGATGTTTTAATTCGCGAGAAAGAGGCAGAAACTGAGTCAGAAGCATTGGCTGTGATCGAGAGAAAAAAAGAAGAAGCCTATAAAGAGAGAAAGCACGAGGCAGATTTGCAAGATGGTCTCAATGAAGAGCAGCGGGCTAGGGCTTTGACTATGCCTTTCATTACCGATGCACAGTTTGCCGATAGAACAATCTTAAGAACAATCGGCGTTGTACAAGGGAGTACAGTTAGATCTAAAAGCCTTCCCGCAGAGTTAAGTACCAAACATATAACCCTCCCGGGGGCAGAGTTGGTGGCTTTCACCGCAGACTTGTCGGAGGCTAGAGCACAAGCAATAGATCGGATGAGAGTTCAAGCTTTCGTTCAGGGGGCGAACGCAATTGTTTCCACTCACTTTAACACATCTATGATCGATTTAGGGGCGACCGAAATACTGGTTTATGGGACCGCAGTTGTTGTTGCTACGGCGACGATTTAAAATCTATCGATTTTACAGACTAAAGGGCATATCAATTCACACTATCAGAGCTCGGTCAATATGGTGTTTTCGCCGGTTATGTATAAGTGAATCGTGGTTCACTTATAATCTCTTTCGCACCTTGCCAGACCACCCTCCATGGCTGATAAGTAAGTCTTTTCGCGATTTGTGATCGAGGTTTTTAATGTTTCAACTTCAGAGAGAATTGCGGTATATTTTGATCTGTTAATTTCTCCGTCTATAAGTTGTTCACGAGCAGAATACTCTTGAGTGAGCGTCTCTAAGATTTTGTTAGAAAGTTTTTTGGGAACCGCTTTTAACATACATTTCCAATACTCGTCTAATTTGGATGGGTCGTCAGACGCTGGGGGCTTTTTTTTAAGATCTTGTATACCGGAGATACCTCCTAATCTGTAGAAAAGGTAGAGTTTTGGAGCGTCTAATCCTGAGGATATCTCGGGGATTGACGAGGAGCCAGCTCCACCGCCGCACGCTGCTGACAGCATGAATATAAATATTAATATTACTCGAGCCATTGTATTACCCTTTTGTAATTTATTATTAGGATACCCGATTACTCGTAACTTATACTATTTATTGTGCTTATGAGGCCTTTTTTTAATTTTTTAGTGATCATATAGCACCATATTTTTTTGCTACATTAATTATCTGTTTTTTAAATTACCTATCAGAGCATATTTTTGAGCACTTTAAAGAGCAAAAATTATATGCTTGTAAAAGTTTTGAGGGCATTAAATTTGGATATCTTAGAAGCTTTTATCGACCGAGTAGCGAAGTATTTTGCTACTATTCGTTGTCAGGGTTTTAAACTGTTGGCTCATTGAGGTTAGATTTGAGAGTTTTTTTTTATAACGTAAGGAATTTTTTTGGCAAGGTAGGAAGCGGTCGAGCAGAGTTCACTCTTTTGATTTTCGTTGGCTTGGCCATGGCTTTTCTTGTTTTTGATATATCAAACTATTTTATAAATTTTGTTCACCCTGAGGTATGGGTAATCATCTATGAATTTCTTAATCAACTCTTCAGCGGTTGGTATCTTGTGGTTGATACATTTGCGCCACCATCAAATAATTTGCGGCTAGTTTTTCAAATCCTTCTATCATTTGTTGTATGTATCCCTTTTTTAGGAGGTTATCTTTTTCTTCGTAATAAGGTAATTGATGAAAATGTTTACTTAAATAATTTCAATTGCTTTGATGATGTATATCGATTTCAAAGTGGAGATCTGAAAGTATTCTCTCTTACGGATAAACCAGTTGAGCCGAGATGCTTAAATGGAAATTTAATTTGCATATTAGATCGGTTCTTTATGCTTATTCCAGACTCTGACAGCATTATATGGTCACTTGGGTCTGCTGGCACGGAGGAACATAAAGTAGAACCCAGTGTCACAATTTTTTGCGCCCTTGGAGGCTCTGAAGTGGCATGCCGTTTGATTGTTGTAGAGGATCGAAGTGACCCGATGCGGGTCAAATATCTGGGAGGTGGTAATCTCACCGATATAAAGAGCATAATTCGTTCCAATGTCGCGAAATTAGAGGGCGTCAAAGAATGCCTCCTACGCTCATCGCAGTTAATGACCGTTAACAAAAGACACCAACTGGCATACAAGGCGATGTTGATGATGGACGATGGCGAATACACGGTGTTGGGGAGTTATTTGACTCTGCATAAAAAGTCGTATGAGTTGCTGCTTTTGACTCCGCCTGGGGAGCTTAATAAAGGTTTGAAGTCTGCCATGATTCGGACAATCAATAATATAAAGGTCAAGGGTTTCGGGTCCTTGAATGAGTTTGAGTTATTCAAAGGCCCATAACGAAAGCCTGTTTTGACCAAATATCTTTGAAGACTTGCTGCCGAGTTGTGGTTACTTTCGATTCTTGCTTGTGGCCTTAGGATTTGGCGTCGCTATTTTGCGGGTTTACGTAAATTAATAGAAGTCTTTTAAATCGCTTGAACTTTCGTATCCAACTATTTTTGTAAACACTCATGGCACCGGTTCTCACCGTTAGCACGACACGCCCTATAATGTTCTCAGTGTTCTGAGCGGTTGAACAACATGTGGAACGCTCTGATGGGTTGTCCCCAATTAGCGTGCAACTCCCATCTCCGAGTGAATTAATTCTTTTCACAACTCGTCCAAATCTAGGGAGATTCAACACTACTATGTCTCCAGCCCTTATTTTTTTTTTACAAGTGACTAGAATGTCATTATTTGAAAGGGTCGGGTACATGCTGTCACCCGTTACTCTAAAAATCTTAGGCATCAACTAAAACGGGCTGTACCATTTCCAATGATGGCGGGTATGGAGCCACAACCCTTCGAATACTTATGTCTTTACTAAGCCAAAATATCTCCGCGAATTCATTCAACTGCGACAATAAATTTAGGCCGTCCTGCCTATTACTGCCCTGCTTACATTTTGAGGCCGCCATCATAATTGAGTGCGACAGGGAGTGAATATTTGGGAATTTCTCGATTTGCGGCGCTTTGAAATAGTCTCCCCATATTGTCACAACCTCATGCTTCACTTCAGCGGCATGAACTTCTTTTTGTGAGGTCAGACGTGATATTTGAGCGACTTCATCAGTACTGCCACCGCCACTTACTTCGGCCATTAAATCCATCAACCTTACAATGCTTATTGAGGCAATCTGAGCCACCGTCGGGTCATAAATTTTACAGGGAATATCGCAATGTGCTTTTACAATCGGAATTTTGAACATCATTTTTCTCGCATTTTGGAGTTAGAGGGATTTTACTCTTTTATGACTGGACTTTTTAATTAACAGGGGCCTCACTGCTCTTTTTGAGCGACTTCGCTCAGATATATAACCTGCCACAGCCATTAAGAAAGACGTTACGACTAGTAAAAAAATACTAGGCCCGCTAAACACATGGGTATGAAGATGAACTGCGGGGTGAGCTACAGCAGCAGTATTAAATGCGAATACCGCATAAAAGGTGGTCAATAGCCTCATCATTATATCTCCTTACATTCATGTTCCTAGCTATTGAAAACAGATCTACGGCTGCTATTGCGGTCACCTAGCTACTAATACAAATATTTTCTTAGCTAGTACTTTTACGACACAGCTCATCGATACAGATTAATATCAGTTTAGATAAGTCTCTAAAAAAGATCAATAATGCTTCGCGTCGTTTTTGCTAACTTCGGTCGCTTTGATAATGCAAAACGTGTAATTTGATTCCTGAATATTTTTTTGGGCGATTATCGAAGCGATATGATTACCACAAAGCTGCGATGCAGTAATGTATTTAGCGACTTTCAATCAATTGAATGATACGCTTTGTTCTGATGAACTTTGGTTAATGATTAATTTTACGAGTGTCCAAGTGTCCTCAAGAGTAGTTTTAGTTACTTCCTTTTTAATGGCAGTTTCAGTTGGATGTGCTGATAAAAATGGTAATTGGAATAATCCCCATGCACCTGAAAAGGAAAACATCCGAGTCATGTACTCAGTATTCACTTCCCCGCCTAAAAATTTAGATCCTGTGCGCACATATAATCTTGATGAGGCGACTTTAATTGATCAAATTTATGAGCCTCCGCTTGAGTACCATTATTTAAAGCGTCCTTATCAACTTAAGCCATTGACTCTGAAGGAGTTACCGAAATTAGAGTATCTAAATGCCGATGGAGCAATCGTGTCAGAGGAGTCAGAGTATGTAGCATATTCGCGGTACACGTTTGAGCTCAAAGAAGGGATCCGATATCAACCACATCCTGCATTTGCTGTAAATGATTTTGGTCAACCGTATTATTCTTTTTCCAATGAATCTTCAGCGAAAAAATATAGGGTTTTGGCCGACTTCAAGCGTGTCGGTACAAAAGAACTAGTTGCCAGCGACTACATTTATCAAATAAAACGTATGGCGGACCCGAGGTTGCAATTCCCCATCTGGGATATCATGTCTAATTACCTGGTTGGCATGAAAGATTTGCGCAAGCAGCTTGTTCAAGCTCGTAGGGACAATCCAAAGGTTTGGCTAAATTTGGATACCTTTTCGCTCGATGGTGTCAAGGAAATAGATCAGCATACATTTCAAATAACGCTGCATAAAAAGTATCCGCAATTTAAGTATTGGTTGGCATTCCACTTTTTTTCGCCTATCCCAATGGAGCTAGATCGGTTTTATAATCTTCCCGGACAACAAGAAAAAAATATTAGTCTTGCTTTTCACCCTGTTGGAACAGGAGCATTTATGATGACTAAACATGATGCGAGCAGTGAGATTATTCTGGAGAAAAATCCAAATTTTAGCGCACAGTATTATCCCTACGAGGGGGAGATGAAGGACGAATCGATTGGATTACTTATGGACTCCGGGAAACCACTACCCTTTTTAGACAAAATCATCTTTCGCCTAGAAAAAGAGGCGATACCGATATGGACAAAATTTTTGCAAGGGTACTATGATCGATCGGGAATCGGTAGTGATAGCTTTGACCAAGCGGTGGATATGAGCGTTGATGGTATAGCGCTTACTGATGAAATGCAGAGAAAAGGTATCAGCCTGAATATGACAGTAGAACCTGCTACCTATTACTTGGGGTTTAATATGCTTGATCCCGTAGTAGGAGGGTATTCGGAGCAGCAAAAGAAATTGAGGAATGCGATTGCTATTGCTTATGATGAGCAAGAACAGATTTCTATTTTTCGCAATGGTCGAGGTGAGATAGCAATGAGCCCATTACCACCCGGAATATTTGGATATCAGAGTGGAGAGCGGGGGTTAGACAAGAAAGTTTTTGATTGGGTGGATGGTAAACCAGTTCGGAAGCCGATTGAAATAGCAACTCGATTATTAAGCGAAGCTGGCTACCCGGGGGGGAGGGATCGGATTACTGGAAAACCTCTAGTGCTGAATTTGGATACAACGAAGAACTCTGGTGACGCAGCACGTCAGAATTGGTTAATTAAGCAGTTTAATAAGCTAGGCATACAACTTAATATACGTGCTACAGATTATAATCGTTTTCAGGATAAGATGGAGAGTGCCAAAGCACAGATGTTTTTCTGGGGTTGGTTTGCGGATTATCCAGATCCTGAAAATTTCTTGTTTCTGCTTTACGGCCCTAACAGCAGAACTGGAAGTGGTGGCTCAGGCGTGAACTCTACCAATTACAATAATCAGAGATTTAACGAACTATTTAATCAAATGAAAGTAATGTCAAATTCACCCAAGCGTTTGCAAATTATAGGGGAAATGTTAGAGATATATAGGAAAGATAGGCCGTGGGCATCAAGTTTTCATCCGACGACCTTTATCTTGAATAACGCTTGGGTAAAAAACTTCAAGCCTCATGGGATATCACAAGTCACCTTGAAATATCAGGATATAGATATAGAGCTTCGAGAAAAACGTAGGGATGAATGGAACAAACCAGTGGTGTGGCCTTTATGGCTGTTTGCATCTCTCTGCTTCCTTGTCGTTCTCCCCGGTTATCTTGCATACAGGCGTAGGCAGACACAGAAAGTCATTTAATTATGTGGTCTTATATTTTTAGGAGAAGTTTTTATGCGCTGCCGATACTCATCGGTGTGAATTTTTTCACTTTTGCTTTATTTTTTTTGATCAATTCTCCGGATCAAATGGCTCAGGCGCAGCTTGGTATCAAGCATATCTCTCCAGAGGCAGTTCATGAGTGGAAAAAGGCTCGTGGATATGACTTGCCACTTTTTGTAAACGATGAGAGGAATGGATTCGATACCGTTACTGAAACTATTTTTTTTGAAAAATCAGTTCGATTGTTTATTTTTGATTTCGGAAAAACTGATGAAGGGCGAGTTATCTTAGACGAGATTAAGAAACGGATGTGGCCAAGTTTGGCGGTCGCGCTTCCGGTGTTTCTGGTTGGACTAGCAGTCTCAATTTTTGTTTCTCTGATTGTTGTTATGTTTCGGGCAAGCTTATTCGAATTTTCTGTGATGGTTGTTTGCGTGGCAATGTTCTCTATTTCCTCTATGTTTTACATAATAGGTGGGCAATTTCTTTTCGGTAAGCTCTGGAGCTTGGTGCCTGTCTCGGGTTTTGTCGCAGATATAGGTGCGCTAAAGTTCCTTGTCTTACCTATCATAATTGGCGTAATTTCAGGATTTGGTGGCGGTGTAAGAATCTATCGAATTATTTTCCTTGAAGAGGCGAATAAAGACTACATTCGTACCGCTCGGGCTAAGGGTGTTTCAGAATTAGCAATTTTATTCAGGCATTTATTCCCCAACGGCTTAATTCCAATCTTAACGGGTGTTGTTGTGGTAATACCCACGTTATTTTTAGGGAGTTTGGTGACCGAATCTTTCTTTGGAATCCCAGGGTTGGGCAGTTTCACGATCGATGGCATAAGGGCACAGGATTTTTCCATTGTAAGATCAATGGTGTTTTTGAGCTCGGTGCTTTATATCTTGGGCTTACTACTAACAGATATCTCTTACACTATAGCTGATCCTAGAGTGAGGCTTACTTGATAAAACCAATTGTTTTGTGGAGTGACATTTTCATTTTTCTGCTTGTTCTGGGACTTGTGGGTTTGTTTACATACCTAAAGCCTAGTTCTGAAACTCAAGCTAATTGGAGGAAGGTATTTGAGAGCAGACTCGGGTTTTGTACTTTTATGATTCTTTGTCTTTATATTTTTATCGCCTTGCTAGACTCTCTCCATTTCCAGAAACCGCTACCCTCTACTGAGGAAAGTTCTCAGGTTTTCTACAGTAATGAGGTTCTTAGCATTCTTGATCTAATACATGTCGGTATGCTCGATAAAGAAGAAAAAACATATTCCGCGCCCTTCGCGATGTATTCTTATTCAAAAGAGAATATGTTTTCTGATTCAGGGCAGTTATATAGGGATTTTCCGCGGCTAATCCATGGTGGTAGTCACTTGCGAGATGATTCTGAACGTATGAAAGATATTGTTAGCAAGACGCTGTTTGCGCTTTTTAAGGGCATCATTATTAGTAGTATTTTGATTGGTAGCATTCTACTAATTCGACGAACATATTTTTATGGGACCTTTCTCCCTGTCAATTCTGCCTGTCTATTGCTTGGAATCATTGTGACGGGTTGGATTTGGGTGGTGGAGTTGGGAGCTTACTATCATATTTTGGGAACCAACAAAGTGGGCGCAGATGTCCTCTATCAAGCTATTAAATCTATTCGCACCGGAATTTTGCTTGGGACTCTAGCTGCTTTGTTTGCAGTGCCTTTTGCCATTGTATTTGGAATTTCGGCGGGTTATTTTAAAGGAAAAGTCGATGATGCAATTCAATATTTATATACAACGTTGAGTTCTATACCGGATGTCTTATTAATTGCGGCTGCTGTTCTAGTTATCGACGTGTACATCGAAAATCATACAGACCAGTTTAATTTGCTTATATACCGTGCCGATTTTAAATTTTTAGCACTCTGTGCAATTTTCGGGTTAACAAGTTGGACAGGCTTATGTCGGTTGTTGCGTGCAGAAACATTAAAGGTAAGTCAATTGGATTATGTAAATGCAGCTCGTGCATTTGGAGTAAGTCATACTGGTGTTATTACTCGACATATTTTGCCAAATGTAATGCATTTGGTGATTATTTCAACGGTTTTAAATTTTAGTGGCTTCGTCCTCGCTGAATCGGTGCTAGCGTATATCGGAGTTGGTGTGGACGCGTCAATGAATAGTTGGGGCAATATGATAAATTCTGCCAGACAAGAGTTATCACGCGATCCCGCTGTTTGGTGGTCAATACTTTCGGCCTTTGTTTTCATGTTTATATTAGTGTTGTCTGCGAACTTATTTTCCGACAAGGTTCGTGATGCTTTTGATCCACGAGGGTTGCGAAGAATGAGACTTGACCTTTGATAAAGCCTATCTTAGAAGTAAATAATTTAAAAATAGGCAGCAAAAATGTCGAAACAACTCTTGTTGACGGGATATCTTTTGTGCTGAATCCTGGAGAAGTCCTGGCATTGGTGGGAGAGTCAGGGTCTGGGAAGTCTATCACAGCTTTGTCTATTATGAGGCTATTACCAAACTCCCTCTTTGTGACAGAGGGTAATGTTATGTTAGAGGCCAAAAATCTCTTTCGTCTCACTGAAAAGCAGATGAATGACATTCGTGGGCGACGTGTGGCTATGATTTTTCAAGAGCCTCAAACGTCTCTAAACCCAGTTCAAACAATCGGGCATCAGATTTTTGAGGCACTGAGACTGCATAGAGAACTATCCTTCAAAGAGGCTGAATCTGAGGTGGTAGGTTTACTCCTTGAGGTGGGGTTGCCAGAAGCGGAAAGCAGAGTTAAATGGTACCCACACCAGTTGTCTGGTGGACAAATACAGCGAGTGATGATTGCTATTGCCCTTGCGTCTGATCCGAAGTTACTTGTCGCTGATGAGCCAACAACTGCGCTTGATGTAACCGTTCAAAAACAAATTTTAGAGCTTCTCTTAAAGTTGAAGTCTGAACGAGACCTTTCTATCTTGTTTATAACACATGACTTGAATGTTGTAGCAGATTTTGCTGACCGGGTTGCAGTCATGCATCACGGAAAACTAGTTGAAATTGCAGCGAGCGGTGATTTTTTTAACACGGCATCTCATCCCTATAGTCAAAAGCTGCTTAGCTGCATGCCTAGTGGAAAAAATTTCCTACCCAAAAAGACAAGCACATCATTATTAAGGGTGAATAATTTACATGTTTGGTTCCCTCAGAGATGCGGAATTCTTCAACGTGTTTCCGGATATACCAAGGCCGTGGATGGGATCAGTTTTGAAATTAATAAGGGCGAAACATTAGCTTTGGTTGGGGAGTCAGGATGTGGAAAAACTACCACTGGTAGGGCTATCCTTAGACTCTGCTCGATGACAAAAGGACAAATAAGTTACGAAAATTTAGTGATACAAAGTTTATCGAACCACGAGTATCGACGTTTTAGGAGAAAAATACAGATAATCTTTCAAGATCCTTACTCTTCGATGAACCCGCGCATGACGGTAGGTAATATTATTCAAGAGGGCATGCGGGCTCTGACATACGAAATTCCCAAAAAGATACGCGATAGGTATTTATGCGAGATCCTTGATCGCGTTGGCTTGTCAGAAGGACACCTGTCTAGGTATCCCCACGAGTTTTCAGGGGGACAACGTCAAAGAATAGCTATTGCGAGAGCGCTCGTGGTGAAGCCAAGACTAATAATTTGTGATGAACCCACAAGCGCGCTTGATGTTGCTCTTCGCTCTGAGGTGTTAGCTTTGCTTCGCGAGTTGCAGGTGGAATATGACATTTCCTATTTATTTATCACGCATGATCTATCATTAATTCCCTCTTTTGCGCACAACGTTGCAGTCATGAAAGATGGAAAAATTGTGGAGCAAGGAGCTGCCGAAGATATACTCTTTCATTGTGAACATGAATATAGTCGTAAACTGGTCGATTCCGCTCCTAACCTTGCAACCAAAATAGAGAGTATTGCTAATAATGAGTAACACGTCGTTTTTGTTTAAAATTTATGCAAAGAATACCGTAATTACTTTTCTTCTTTGTTTAACCATCTTGTTGTTAGCGAGCTGTTCGGATGAAAAAAACACCGTTTTGTTTAACTCAAGTTGTTTAGACGTTGAGAAAGCTATTCGCTCTAGAAAAATACCAAGTGGAGAATTTCAGTATGGTGACGATAGATTTTATCCTGATGAGAGACCAGTGAGTCAAGAGGTGGTGTCAGCTTTTGAGATTGATACTACAGAGGTGACCAACCAACAATTTAAGAGGTTTGTTGAAGCGACGGGGTACGTCACGGATGCAGAGAAGGGCTTATCCGAGCAACAATTCCCTGATTTACCCCCAGAGTTTCGCGTCCCGGGCTCAGTCGTATTCGTGCCACCCACAAATCCTGATGTTACCACTGATGGAGATTGGTGGCGTTTTATTGCTGGAGCGAATTGGCGTAATCCTCAAGGACCTGATAGCTCCATTGAGGGGATGGATAACTTTCCTGTTGTTCAGGTCACTTATTCGGATGCTGTAGCTTATGCCGACTGGGCAGGACGCCGTTTGCCCACGGAAATTGAATGGGAGTATGCTGCTCGTGGAGGCTTGGATGGAGCAAAGTTCACTTGGGGTAATCAGCCGCATGATGAGGGGAATTCTCGAGCAAACACGTGGCAAGGACAGTTTCCCTTCATTAACGATGGTAGTGATGGCTATGTGGGTATCTCACCTGTGGGATGCTATGACCAAAATGGGTACGGCCTCTTCGATACTGCCGGAAATGTTTGGGAGTTAACCGAGAGCTCTTATCACTTCGACCGTCAAATGCCCTACCGAGAAACTGGATATGATCCGAGACAGCCGGGTGTTAGCCTCAAGACGATTAAAGGTGGATCATTCTTGTGTGCCGACAATTATTGCAGGCGGTACAGACCCTCGGCGCGTCAGGGACAGGATGTTACGCTCGCGACCTCACACATAGGTTTTCGGACAGCTGCGGATGTCTCTATGTAAAGATTTTTTATTGAAAATTGAAGTGTCGTCTACTAGCAGCTTTTAGCATTGATACATCGAAGCTTAATTTTCTCACATAACCTCTTGAATTGGCCCACAACGTATTAACATCGATTCGAATTACAAACGCTGTAATCATTTGTAGATTAGTGACTTGGAATGGTAGTCATTTCGATTTCCTCAAGAAGCTTAATGAGATATTGGGTATAGGCACCGTGGATCTGTTAATTTCTGGAAATATTTTGATTGATTCAGATTATTTGGAACGTCTGGGCAATGTCGTCATTAATTGCGTGCTTGATATATCTTGAAATAGCACTGAGAAATTAGATTACAGCGTCTACTAAAATAGGTGCTGAATCTGGGTTTAATAAAATCGTTTAGGCTGGCAGACACCAAGGATTGTTCCTCCCCGTCCGTTTACTCCGTGATTGATATGAAGCTATTAAGAAAGAACTTTAGTCGCCCTCAGGTTTTATGAAAGAGCAAAATAATACATATTATTGATGATTTGACGATCAACCCAAAGGCCACAAAGCTAGCAGTATTTAATGGAGTACAACAGTATGCAGTACTTGGCTGGTGCTTTTATAGTTTTTAGATTCGTACAGTAATCTTCATGGTAATGTGTTTGTTGGTTCTTTTGTGTACAGATCAAGAGGTTTATTGGATACGTTTGCTTCAATTCGTTTGGGGGGAGGCAATGAATACCCGCTCCCGATCAGCTCAGTAGAGCTGATTTTAAACAAGAGGTTCCTTTAGAAAAGTTCTAACTTATCAGGATGGCAAGGGTATTAGGGGGTGGATATGACAGAACTTTCTGAAAGTACTCATGAATTCCCACCCCACGAGAGTCCATTTTCACTATTTTTTATTTGCCCGTGGTCCAATAAGAAAAATAAATTTGCGCTCAGGCTATCTGCCTTTCTTATAAATTAGTGTTGCTGTGATCTGTTTGATTCGTTGTGGGAGACTAGAACTCCCGACTAATCTTATTTGCGAGGAGTTGTTACCACTTAATTTAAAATTTTTAAAGGAACTCTTTGAAGATCTGGCGGAGAAAAAATTATGAGTTGCTAGATAAAGACTACCCAAGGGATTTCTTTGGCTTAAGTAGCAATTTAGAAGCTATTCAGTCTAACTCAAAAAAGGTATGCTGATAAAACTGTTACCTAAATAACTCACTTAAATCGGTGTTAGTGGGAAAACCCTCAAATTGTGAATAGACATTTTACTCTCATCACAAATAAACCTAGATAAAATGAAATATGTGTCTAAATCAAATGCCTCAGCGCAGCAATACTCTTCGCTGCTTGATGTTACTCCTTGCACTTTTTTGGGTAGAGCATGCTCTTTTTCTGGTTGGAATCCAGCTTCAAAGAGATTTTGTAAATCTGTTATCCGGGAGAGATAACACCACTTATCAACAAGATGAAATGCGACATCTTCTTGATCTAAGGGATTACATTCTTTAACGAGAATAGCGGATTTCCACGGCCACACTTTTATGTCGTAAGAAGCGAGCGCCAATGCAACTCGTTGGTTATATTCGGTGGCACACTCATCCCCAACGCATGCTCCAAAGCACTTTTGAAGCTGACTTCTGAAACATCTTTTATTGTTTAGTTTGTTAATGGGAGCCTCTAATCCACATAGTTGGTGGCACAGACAATGAGTATCAGCGAGTTCTTCAAGTTTTTTTTTCGCTTGCCTTGGGGAGCGAAAGAGTCCCGATCCATAATTGCCATGATTAAGCTCAATGCGTTCGATTTTTAAAGTAGTAAAGCCTTTATGATTTTCAGATTTTCTTATAGAGAAGAGGTTTTTTATTTTTCTCAAGCGCCTATTATAGAGGGGATTTAACGTTTTGATTCGTTGATTTTCTAATATTTGTGCGCCAAAGTCCGACGGAGTTGATGTATAGTCCACTGAGCTGATTTTTGCGTTAAGTCGCGTACTCTTGGGATTTCGAAAATTTTGAGCGAAGTGGCTCATCACACGATTTCTTATATGAACGCTTTTACCGACGTATAGGAGTTCACCAAGTTGGCTGTAGAAATGATAAACACCAGGTCCATTTGGGAGTTTTTCAACTTCTTTGGGTGCCAACAATGGTGGCAAAGACGAGGTACGTTGTAGTGTGCTGCAGATGGCGGTAATTTCCTCCAGATCAAACAATTCAGACGATTTCAAAAAAAATTTGTAGATGATGAGTGCATCATCCATAGCCCTGTGTCGATTTTTAATCGTAAAATGGAACCGCTTTATGATGGCATTAAGGCTGTGCCTTTTAAACTGTGGGTATAGGAGTCGACTGAATTTTAAAGAACACAGGGTTTTTTCGTGAAAGTTGATTTTTTCTCTCGCGAATTCATGTCTCAAAAACCCATAGTCGAATCGGATGTTATGAGCGACTAAAACGCGATCTTTTAAGTAGGCTCTGAGTTTCATAGCGATCTGTGAAAAGACAGGGGCGTTCTCGAGCATGCTTTTGTCAATACCCGTTAGCCGTTTGATTTTTTCAGGGATCGGTGTCTCTGGGTTACAGAATGATTGCCATTGATCAATTAATACGCCGTTTTCTATAATTAGTAATCCAATTTCGATAATTTTACAGTTAGTGGCATTTGCGCCGGTAGTCTCGCAATCGAGAATCACCATCTTGTCTGGAAATCCTTCTGATATCGCGCACATTTTCTTATCGAACCAGCTAGATTGAGACATTTTATTTTTGTTTTAATATCAGCCTTAGTTTGAACTTGTTGTTAGTCGTGTGTGTCAAATTATCAAGCACTACTCTTTACGTTTTAATGAATGGAGTAGATTTTGTTATCAGCATATATGGATTCTCTTAATGCGAGAAGTTCTTTAAGGAACCACAGTTGATGATTCACCCACGGACTTATCATAGTTTATAGTGGCTCAGGCAGATGATATGTTTGGGTTTCAGGGCAGTGTAAACCTCTTTCTGGAACTTTAGAGAGGAGATGATTTAAATGTTATTGTTCTATCAAAATCCTCAAATTTCAGCAGATTGGTAATTACAAGATGAATGAGAAATTTGCACAAGCGTATCCAAGATACCATAGAAGAAAAGGAAGTGATCACCTACTAGTTTTAATTTTATTGTTTTTAAATGCTTGTGGGGGTGGACCCGGAGGGAACTCCTTGATAAATCAAAATCAACTGCCAGAGGTTAACGCTGGCGATGATCAACTCGTGGAATCAGGGCAACAAGTGGAATTGGTTGCTACGGCAAACGATCCAGACGGATACATAAATACGATTTCCTGGATGCAGACTGCGGGCGATAACATACAATTAAGCAGTCTAGATTCAATAATCTCATCGTTTTATATGCCAGAGAGGCCAGAGTCCTCTGTCTTCACATTTTCCATTGAAGTATCAGACAATCATGGTAGAGTTGCATCTGACTCGGTCTCGATTTTTCACCTAAACTCACCCCCACAGATTAGTCTGATTGACAACCTTATAGCGATTCCGGGATCTACTGTCCAACTTGCTGTTGATGCAACCGATTCAGATGGTTCGATTCAGTCATACAGATGGGAGCAAATTTCCGGCGAAATTGTTGCTCTTCGCGGTCAAGACACATCTGAGGTAAGTTTTGTAATGCCATCGTTATCATCTTTGACTGATATAGTTATTGAGGTCATTGTGTCGGATAACAAAGATCTCCAAAGCAGCGAGAGCGTTCGAGTAGCATATGCAAATTCAAGTCCGACAGTAGAAGTATTGAGCCCAGAGGTGGTGGCTCCAAAAGGGTTAGTGGAGATAATTGGTAACTTTGAGGATCGCGATGGCACCGTCGAAAACTTCTCTTGGCACCAAACTGGTGGTGTCACTTTAGACCTTTCTGGAAGGGATTCAAAGATTCTTAGTTTCATAGCTCCTGATAGTGAAGGGGAATTCAGTTTTCGACTTGAAGTTGCTGACAATCTTGGCGCTGAAACGGTGGAGGATTTTTCTTTGATTGTTTCGGAAGACATTCAGATATCCGGTGAAGTGACTTTTGATTTAGTGCCCATCCATCAGGGCGGTGTTGGATTGGATTATAACAATATTAAAATTGCTCCTGCTCGCAGTATTTTAGTCGAGGCACTCGACGAAGCAAATACGGTTATTGGTGCCACAACCACTAATGACTTTGGAATGTACAGTTTGAAAATTGGTACTAATAAAAAAGTGCAAATTAGAGTTTCTTCTCATATGCGGAATGAGCATTATTGGGATGTGAAAGTTGCTGATAACACGAAATCAGGAGCTGTATATGCGGGATATGGTGATTATTTCATTGCGGATAGAGAATATTTGGAGCGAAATTTTCACTTCAATTCTGGCTGGTCAGATGGAAATTACTCGGAACCTAGGTCTGCAGCGCCTTTTGCAATATTAGATGCGGTTTATGATGCTTCGCGGAAGTTTGTCGATGTTGATGGCACAATTGAATTCCCGGCCCTAGAAATATATTGGAGCGAGAAAAACACTACGGCATCAGGCAATTTGAGCGAAGGCGATATTGGAACAACTTTCTATCAATCAGACAAGATTTATGTTCTTGGTGCCGAAAATGGTGATACAGATGAGTATGACAGACATGTCATTATTCACGAGTGGGGACATTATTTTGAAGATAATTTTTCACGAACAGACTCGATTGGGGGTGACCACGGAAATGGAGATAAACTAGATTTTCGTGTCGCTTTTGGAGAGGGATGGGGTAACGCTTTAGCAGCAATTGTTACGGATGATTCGCTGTACAATGATAGCTTGGGAATTGGTCAGCAAGACGGTTTTTACATTGATATAGAGGATAATCAGGTACCTAACGGTGGTTGGTATAACGAAGCCTCTATACAGTCTATAGTATATGACCTTTATGACTCCGATCGGGATGGTGTTGACAACGTAAGTCTTGGCCTTGCTCCTTTGTATTCAGTGCTGATTTCAGAAAGTTACAGGACAATGCCGTTGTTTACCAGTGTGTATAGTTTTATCGATGAGTTGAAAAGTCAACAACCCGCACAATCTTCAGAAATAGATGATTTAGTAAGAAATCAGAATATCTTTGGTTTTGGCCCACTTGGGGAATATGAGACAAATGATGGCGGTATCCCCTCTGTTTTGCCCATTTACCGGACGGCTGGAGTAAATGATGGGGGTACCAGTGGATTTTGTTCGGTTGTCGATGCGGGGTTCTTCAACAAACTAGGAAACACAATATTTGTGACCTTTGAGGTTTTCGAAGTTGGTCTCTATCAAATTTCGGTGACTCAACAAGGCAAAACAAATTTTGCGGTTGACGTCGATTTTTTGATTGTAGGATCAGGATTGCTTAAGAGAAAGGCTGAGGGTCCGGTTTTAGGATCGGAAGAGTTGAGTATTAATCTAAATAACGGTCTTTACGGTTTGGCAATTTATTCATACGACGGCAGAAGAGATGTTTGTTTCGATCTTGAGATTAACAAATTAAGTGGATAATCTATGAGATTTTTTTTAGCTAAACTAAGATCTGGATTATATTTTTTTGCGATACTTCTATTTTATGTGTCGTTTTCCGTAAGCGGTTATGAGGGATTAGAATCTGGATCAAATAACAAAACAAATGTTCATGTGAAGCCGGGTGCGGCAGTCACGTTTTCGCATAATTATGACGGTTTTAGCGAGTTGAATCAGTCATCAAATGTGAAGCTTACGTTCAGAGAACGGTATGACTTTGGAGACCTCACAATTACTTTTGCGACAACTGATGGATTGACTATCACATCGACCAAGCAAAGTTATATTTTTAAAATGCTAAATACGGACACTCACGACATAAATTTAAGCCTGTGCCCTGTAACAGAGGGAAAACATTACTTGACAATATTTGTGTCAGTGAATACTACCAGAAAGTCGCCTCTGTCGAGAGTTTTTGCTCTCGCAGTAAAAGTGGGAGAAAATAATTTATCACGGTCACCCATAGTACCTAAAAAATTTGGTATGGAGAGTGACTTTGTAAGAGTACCGGTTTATGAGAGCACGAAATAGATCAAAAAGCTTTTATTCAGGCTCGCAATGTTTGGCTTCCATAACACATTTAAAGGAGGGGGAGGCTAGTGACTTAGTTTTTTTTGAGACATCCTTACCTGTGATAGGTTTGCATCTTTTTAGCGAAGTTTGACCTCTATCAAATTTTGTCTTAAGAGCTATGAAGGCTGACCTTGCGGTCGAACATGTTTTGCTAGCAGTCTCTTTTTCTCCAATACAACTTTGGGATGTGTTCGGTGTGCCCAAATTGCCTTTCGAGCATATTTGCCACTTTTTGCGATATCCACAATCGGAAGAGGGTAGTCCCTGCCTATTTCAAAGTTATAAAAAGCTTGCTCAATCGGTGGTATGGTCCAGGGTTCATGAATGTACTGATCGGGGAGATTTAATAACTCGGGCACCCAACGTCTTATAAAGATTCCGTTTGGGTCATGCTCGAGAGATTGTTTCACCGGATTATAAATCCGAATAGTATTGATACCAGTCACGCCAGCCTGCATTTGGAACTGAGGGAAATGAATACCCGGTTCATAATCTAAGAATTGTTGAGCAAGAAAATGGGATCCCGCTCGCCAGTCCTGATACAAGTGATGGCAAAGAAATGAAACTAACATTGCACGCATTCGAAAATTCAACCATCCATTTTGAATTACGCTTCTCATGCATGCGTCAATAAGTGGATATCCGGTGGTTCCGCTCTTCCATTTAGCAACGAAATCTTGGTCTACTGGTTTTTCTAATTCTTCAAAACCTTGATTTATGCAACGATTTTCGTAACTGCATTCCATTTCAAACTTTTGTATAAAGTGGCAACGCCATTTTAGCCGGGTGAGGAATGCGTCAAAGACTTTCTTTTGCATAGAATAGTTTGGATGATTTTTTATAAACTGATAAACCTGTCGAGAGGATATGTTTCCCCAAGCTAGATATGGCGAAATTCTCCCGTTACTGAATCGGCTGTCATTAGGTTTTGAAATATTAATCAAATAATCGTGGTGACGACCAGATGCAAATGATTGGAGATACTTCCATGCATTTTTTTCGCCCGCCGGCTGAAAATATTTGGGGTATTTTCGTATAGAATCTTGTAATTTTTTAGGCATGAGGAAACAGTTTGGGAATGAAATATTTGGGCGCTTTCGGAATACGTTTTTTACGCATTCGCCCCTAGCATGCTTATACCAAAGTCCGTCCCAGCCTTTTCGGTTTGTGATGCCGCGAACGACGCCATTGCACTGAAACTGTAGCCATTGGATTCCTCTTTCTTTGAAAAAATTTTCGATGACTACATCTCTTTTCCAACTCTCATACGTTCCTGATTCTTGATAACTCATTACATACTCGATCTGAAAAATTTTGGAAAGCTGTTCAAAAACCGTTGGTGCTTCCCCGAAGAGGGTTTTGATATTTATGTTATTTGACTCGAATTTTTCCGAAATAGCGCTCATTGACTGAGAAGTGAATTGCAAGTGTCGTAGAGAAAAGTCTCCTCTTTGAAGCCAGCTTGGTTCTATGATGAATATTACGACGTATGGTGTCTGGTGTTTTTCAGCTTCAGCCAAAGGACTGTGGTCCTGAGTACGGAGGTCCCGCTTTAACCACACGACATTGATTCGTTGTTTCTCCAAAACATCTCCTCAAGGATGTGTTGCATTTCGATTTTTATGACAAAGTTGCTTGCCTCTAGACAATTGCCTAAAAGCCGTCATCCTCCTGAGCAAGTGTTAACGTAATCTGATTATCCGATATTGTAGTTTTCACCAGAATTGGCCTGCAACACACTGAGCAATCTTCTGTGTAGATTTGATCAAGGGTTGGGTCAACTAACAGCCAAATGTATTCCCAACAAAATGGGCAAGTCTCTTTAAATTCCTCTAACTGCACTGTTCCTTATCCGAAACTCATCGTATTTTCGAATCACCTCTGTAATGACTCCATGTGTACGAAAGAGTAAGTTAATTGGGTCATTGAGATTAAATCAATTTATAGTTAATTCTAGATCAGAAATTTTTACATTCACTTTAAGTCGGCGAGAGGGTGTTCGGAGGGTAACCAAGGGCTTTTGAAAAACGGTTCAATCATCTCAGGAGTTACATCATCAAGACTCACAGGATACCAATTGGGGGAGTGATCTTTATCGATAATTAAAGCTCTTATGCCCTCGATGGTTTCACTATTTTTGCTTACTAGGTTTTCGTTAAATGTATAAAAGCAATGCTGAGCAAGGTCCCTCTCCATCCTGAGACACTCCGCCAAAGTTAGAGATTGCCCATAACTGAGTTGTCTATAGGTAACACATAGCATTATTGGAGAGCGCTTTTTGAGTTTTAGGAGAGTTTTTTCTACCCATTCTCCATCTAATTTAGCGAGCTTTTCTACAGCTTTATTTAAGGACTCTTGCCCAAATATAAACGCTAATCGAGGATCGAACCATGATGGTGTATGAGTACTATCTTTTAAATTTATGCACTGAGCTTGTAATTTGTTGATCCTATCCCTCACGTTTGTGAAGCTAGATTTTGTTAATAAATTCCAATTATTCAGCAAGTCCTTGCTCATTAGTAAACCATCAGCTAGACCAGTGGCTATAGCATCATCGCCGGATAGTACTTGTCCTGTGATCCCGATGTATTTGCCGATGTTGTTTTCACATTGATTCAGGAAGAAACTGGCCCCAACATCGGGGAAAAAACCTATGTTGGTCTCTGGCATAGCCATCCTAGTGCGTTCCGTCACTATTCGAAAAGATGCTCCTTGTGAAAGACCCATACCTCCCCCCATCACAACTCCGTCCATAAATGCTATGTAAGGCTTGGGGTAAGAGTAAATCAGATGAGTTAAACGATACTCGGCGGTGAAAAAATCGCTTAATGACTCGTCTTCTTTATAACTTGCGCCATAAAAGAAGCGGATATCTCCTCCGGCGCAGAAATCGCCAAAAGGACCGATTTTATTGCAACCGCGAATTGCGACCGCCTCTACCTCCGGTTGATCTCGCCATTCAATTAGTAGATCGGTTAATTGGAGCACCATATCAAGAGTTAACGCGTTAAGCGCTGCAGGACGATTTAATGTAACGCAACCTACACCCGCACTAATCTCTGCTTTTATGTGTTCCATCACTTTTAAAATATTAACACTCCAAGGTTGCATCAAAGCTGTTTGAGTCTTGGAGACTTTAAAAGATTAGCTTCTTTTAGTTTTTCCAAAGAGTTTTTACCTGTCAGAAACATTGTTCTTTTGAGTTGTTCACTTACGATTTCTATTTTTTCCATCACAGCCGACGAAGAGTCTATTGCGGGACTCAAAAATGGCTGTGCAAGTGCAGTCATTTTTGCTCCTAAACGGATACAACGTGCGACATCGAGACCATGCCGAACGCCTCCAGAGGCGATTAAGTTTAAAGGTTCGTCAAACCTACTTAATTCATAAAGAACTTCACAGGTTGACATCCCCCAAGTGATGAAAGGCTGCATAATTTCGCGTTCTTTATGTGAGTCATTACGAGCAAGCTCTATGGTTGCCCAGTTGGTGCCACCAAAACCAGCTGTTTCTAGCCAGGCCACGCCTACAGATAAAAGATCTCGTGCAGCGGTAGGCCCTATGCCTACTCCAACTTCCTTCGCAAGAATAGGTACGTCAAGGTGCTTGCAACATTTTTCTATCGCATTCAAGACACCACACCAATTGTGATCGCCGTTTGGTTGACTGAGCTCTTGCAGTGGATTAAGGTGAATCATTAACCCATCCGCTTCTATACTGTCTATGGCTTTTTTTGCCAAGTCTATCCCGCCACACGCAATTTGTGTGCCTCCTAAATTTCCAAGTAGCACTGTATTAGGAGCCCAACTGCGAATCTTCTGTGGTAGCCCCAACTCCAATGATGCTCTTTGAGATCCAAGAGCCATGGGAACTCTGCAGTATTCCGCGGCGATAGCAAGATTTTTGTTAATCATATCACTATGATCGCATCCACCAGTCATAGCGCCAATAATGATCGGAGCACTGCATTGGCGGCCTAAAAATGTACATTCGATGTTCACGGAGTGAAGGTCGATTTCTGGAATTGCTGAGGGCTCGAAACAGATTTCATCGAAGTTGTTACCTGCACTGGATTGATGACTGCGATCCAATGCAAGATTAATATGATCTTCTTTACGTTTTTGGATGTCAGTCATAATGTTTGTCAAGCAAATCAATTAGGATCATATGAGGCACTGTAAGTGCGGCAAGGCCAATAAAAGTTACTTGGATTAAAATCGGTTCCAAATTGAGATTTGGCTTACTTAGGAAAAAGAGTACCAAGAATATCCCTGATAACCAAGTAATCAGTGTGTAACTAGCCGCCTCTACTGATGATCGCAGGCGTTCTTGAGGCTTGATCCCAGTCCATACAAGAAAGCTATGAGTCGGACTGTGAATCAGGCAGAAATAAAGTGCGAAACTTATAAGTGGATCCAGAATATATGTACTCATGAATACACCAGCTGCTATGCAGGTAGTGGGAACCCACTTATTATGAAAATAGCTATAACAGAGATAGATTAAAAGAGTAACTAGCCACGGAACGAGTAGAGATTTAGAAGTGGCAACTAATAGGTCGGCAGTATCTTCTCCCGCCAAGATGGTGAAAATGGGTTGAACGTCTGATGGGTGTAGTCCTGGTATACCAATTACGATGAGTCCGCAGTGTGAAATAAGAGGTACAACATTTGACCATTTCCAAGGATATTCGACTATTTTGATATCACTTGTCCCAAAGTGAATTGCAGATAAGATTAGGAATATTGTTAAACTTACGCCCGGCAAATACCACCAAATAATTGCGACTATTATTGCAAGCAAAAGATAGCTCAAATGGAAAATTAGCCACTCAAAAACCGTTTTAGACCAACCAGCACGCCTTGCTATTGCGCCATCCAAACCACCATGAGGAACGCCAATCAGCATGACAGCAACGATCGCAATATAATCCAAGCTAGACATTAAATATTTGCTTCAAGAAAGGGATTTTTGGCATTGCCGCTATAACGCGAACCCAGTCGAATGTAGTTGCTTTACCGAGCATGAAGCGGGCAAATTGCTCACCATTTAGTGCTTCGGCCAATTTCATGAAAAGACTCGGTCCTATTTCAGGATATTCGGTTGCGACTCGGTTGAATATCGTATCCATAAGTACTATTCTTTCAGAGATAGGCTCAGGGACATTATAATTTTCCTGACTGATTTGTTGAGCAAGGCAAGAAGCCTGTTTCTGTATATAACTAAAGCCATAACCTGATGACCGTCTCAGTGCCCCACTTGCTGCGCCAATGGTAGGTATTTTTTCGTTACGAGGGATAACCTCATCCATTGGAATCACACCAACCTCCTCGCTGAGATACGATTTGACAATGATCTCCCGTTCATTTAACCAACGATCTATAGCATTTCTATACCAGTTTTGAGGTTCTAAGCTCTGAGAGATCATTGTTGATTCAACAAGAAGGTGAGTAGAAGAAAACGGTAGGACATAAATAAAATGTAGCCCTCGGGTTTGATCCACCCGAAAATCCATGAGGGTAGCTATTTGCCACGCCGACATTGGATTTCTGATCTTTACTTCAACTCCTAAAAAGTGCTGTAAAAGGCCATTCGGTCGAACAGATGGTGGACGACTATCATAGACATGAGTTGCAGAGAAAGACTGATCGCCACTTTCTATGATATATTGGCTTGGTGTTTTTCTCACGGATTTCACCGCCTCAGGAATTATATGGATTTTTTCACTGAGTTGGCTTTCGCACAAACTTAAATATTTAGTTGAGCTGAGGCATGTGTAATCGAAGGAAGGACTGTCTCTGACGACGCTGCGACTGTAGTCTACTAGTTGCCATTGACACCAGCTGCCTTTTACCGCGTGATTTAAAAGCTGTCTTTGGTTTCCATCGGTCCAAAGACTCCAATGGAGCTCTTTTTTCATTTTGTGTGCTGGTTCAAAGATGCACACAGTCTTAGCGACATTTAGTCTTGATAGTTCGGAGGCAAGACTAAATCCAGCATTACCGCCTCCTATTATTACTATGTCAAAGGTTGTTGACACCGGCGAGACCCAGTAACGGCTCATGTAATTTTTGTTGATGAGTTGGAGTTTTCTTCGGAATAAATACCGATAATCCGAATAGTGTAAGCTGAATTTTTTTAAAAGCTGAAACGACTTGGCGGCCTTGCCACCAACAATATTTTTCTTCTTTTAGTTGTCTACCGATTTGTCTATAAACCCTTAAAGCGACATTGATTGCAAACCTTGATCTCCTGGGAAGAAGGACAATCCCCTGCTCAGCACTTTCATAGTATTGCTCAGCGAGTTTAAGTAGTTTTTCAATTGCAGAAGAAACTTTAATGCGTAAATCAATAGAGGCATCAACCCAACTGCAAGGTTCGGACTGAAGCTCTGTTAAATTCAGCCATTCTGATGGAATATAGCGCCTGCCCATTTGCGCATCTTCTAAGACATCCCTTGCAATATTTGTCAATTGCATGGCTACTCCGAGGTCAATTGCAAAGCTATCTGCATCCTTATGAGAGCAGTCCAAGACTCGACACATCATAAGCCCGACAGTGCCTGCCACCGCGTGGCAGTAACGGAGAAGTTGTTTTGTATTATCAAATCTAGCAGGAATTTGATCAGAGATCATTCCTTCTAAGAGTTCTTGAGCTGCTACCAGTGGGATGCTCTTTTTTTTAGCTAATACCAAAAAATTTTTAGTTTCAAGTTCATCCTCGTGTAGGCGTACTTCACCAGCCAGATATCCATGAATGTTTTTTAGCCGTTCAATTCTATTGTTATCAGTGCCATCTGCTAAATCGTCCAAGAATCTGCAGAATTTATAAAGTTGTGCTGCACTTTCAGCATAATGATTACCCAAAAACAAACTTGCAAAATAAAATGATTTGCCATGTGCCGCAAGGACCGCGATTGGTTTTGGGTCGGGTATTGCAGACTGATACTGCGCGAGCGATTTAGAAGTATACATTTGAGTGGCTCTTACTCTCGTACAAGTAGGAAAAGCAAAAGGAAGTTTCCCACCTTGATTATTGGCATGGTCAACTAATGACTAATTTGCAACCAACCCTTGATAACTTATGCAATCCTACCACGCTGAGTTTCTGTAATTTTTTTATCATTTACAGATGCTACTAATTGAGTTGCGACTTCTCGGAGAGGCGAGGGAACGCTTGGAACTATTAGCTCCGCCTCTGCAAGCCATATATCCAAAGCGTGATTTGCTCTCACAATCGCTTGGCTCGAAGCAATTCGCTGTTGCCATTGACTCACTTTTGATGTATCCCCTGAGTTATACCAGCGAATGAAATCCTCATTTCCAGTATTATTTTCATTAAACAAACTGACCACAAGGTTAGGTTTTCGCCCGTCTAGATCACATGATCGGTGACTAGAGGGAACTATGTCGTCTATATCATTTCGCCCCTGGTACACGAGGCTGCAGAGACTAACTAAATTTTTGAGGCTTTGCAACGAGTAGTCAAAATTTGATGCCAGAGCCACTCCCGCGATTGGAGCCAATAAAAACGGGGACGTTTTTCCAGACGCAATTCGCTTCCATTGATTTGTTGTTATGCACCGCTTTTGCCCAACATCGGACGCCTGACCGACACAAGTTTGTTGCATTGCGGTTGCCAACTGACCCACTAATTGACCACCGTGCGTTTTGTTTTTGGAAGCCAGTTCAAAAGCTTTAGCAACCATCCAGTCGCCTAGGCAGAGGGCTGTGTCAATTCCAAAGTGTTCGTGAATACTTTTCTGGCCACGTCTGTGGGTGCTTGCATCGCTAATATCATCGTGGACAAGGGAGGCATTATGTATGAGTTCGCAGGCAGCTGCCCAAATTAAAACATCGTGATAGCGCAACCGAAGGGCTTCGCCACTAGCTAAAACTAACTGAGCTCTAAATCCTTTGCCGGGGTTTCTAAAATGATATTTTGCAGCATTAAGAAGACCTGACTCTCGGGACGGAAGTTCCCGTTGAAATAAATCGCCGAGTTGGGTTAAAAAAACCCCGACACTTAATCTGCTTCTTATTATTGGGGGCATAGCAGTACCCTTCGTATTTTTATAAGCTTTGAGACTTGAAGGCCCGACCCTCTTAATTCAAGGCACCTCAAGCTTTGTTTCAAGACCAGAAGAGCCAGGAACCTGGCTCTTTTGTCTAGTCTTCGTGGTGCCTTTATTCTGCGGAGTCAGCGACTGCTGCTACCCAAATAAACAGACCGAATCCAATCTTGTTAACCAAGTCGGCGATGTTATATATGCCATTTAAAGCATCAGCGTTTACACCACCAGCGAGGTAACCAAGGAAGTAACCCAAAGGATAAATGGCCCATCCGATGGTGACAATCCACTTCATGCCGTTGAATGCCATTTGGCAGTTCGCATTGCCGCTGGCAGCATTGATTTGGCTCGCTTCACCAGCAAAAATTTCATATAGAATGAAAATCCAGCCTGCCATCCCAATAATGAAACCAAGAGTTGGATCCATAAACCCAGCTTCACCTGCAAAACCGCCGAGCAACATAACAATTGTTCCTAACAACAGGCGCCAGAAAACACCGGAGGCAACTACTGCAATAGCAGCAAGAATTAAGTAGAATTCAATCATCTGTAGGGGAACTGTGATCAACCAATCTATGTATCTATAAACTGTTGGGGTTTCACCTGTTTCTACCCAAACAGCCCTCATGTAGAAATAGTGTACCGCAGCTACAAGTTGAATGAGACCAGCGACGGTGAGCGACGTTTTCCAATGTGACTTGACCCTATCGCGCTCAATGAAAAAGAATACAGCTGCCGCTACCATGGCCATTGATATTAGCCAAAAGGAAATGCCAACTGGATCGTTAGCTTCTAAATTAGTCATTGTTTTATACCCTATTATTCAAAAATTTTTATTTGAAAGTGGCCCAAGTACAGCTATTTAGCCACTCAGAAGCGAAAATCATGAAGCGCAATGACAACATAAATTTCGAACAGCACATAATTTATCCTTTATTTTGAAAAAGTGCAAACAACTTTATGCGATTAATTCGCACAAATTACATTACTCATAGCTAAATAGATTGGTATTCGCCCCATAATGGGGCAATTTTGTTTAAGGGTACAGATATTTTTGGCTCGGAGCTAAGCGAAAGTAGTAAATGTTTATGAGCCAAACTTCAATGCAGTTTATTTACCCAGAAAGATTTATTTGTTGAATTAAACTAAGTGCAAGTAATATCTGTGTGGTCGAACATACATAGCCTTAATTTTTTAGTGCTAGCAGGATTTTGGTGTGACAGGTGATGTAAACTTGAGCTGTTGATTATACCAATTTGGCGCAAAGAGAATTAGTTAAAATCAAAAGATAAGCAATGCCCAATTTAATTCAATTGTGGGTGGGTTTCTCTGACATATCAGCCTAATTCATCGATTAAGTCTTTGATGAGGTCAGTAAGTGGTTAAAGAGTAACTTTTGTTTTGAGTGTTAGGAGGCAGCAGTGAGAAAAACTTTATTTTTTGGGGGGATATTTTTAGTCACTTTGGCAATTGGTGTCGGTTCATTTGGTCAAGCCAGTAGCACCAAAACAGTGCCTATGAATCAATGGATAAAAATTGAGCCCTCGGATGCTGGAATAAGTGAACGTAAAGTCAAGAATCTTTTTGATTTATCGTTTTCGGATCCGGCAACTCAAGCTACTGTTTTAATAAAAAACGGTCAAATTGTCGGAGAACGATATCAGGAAGGCTTCCATGTTGAAAGCTATGGTACGAGTTGGTCGATGGCAAAAAGTTTTTACGCCGCATTAGTGGGCATCTCTCTGGATTATGGCGAAATTGATAGCTTGGATGATTTTGTTTCCGATTATCTACCGACATTCGGTGATGAGCGCGCTGACATTACGATAAGACACTTGTTGAACATGACGAGTGGTCTTTATTTTCCGGCTCATGAGCATGAGCTGATGTTTTTGCAGGAAAATCACCTTGAATATGCTGTTAATACAAAATTTGAAAAATCCCCCGGCCAGGTATTTGAGTACAATAATGTTAATTCAATGCTTCTTTCGGCTATACTTTCAAATGCGTCGGGAAAGCCAGCCGATCAACTAATGCAGGAACGCATTTTTTCCAAAATTGGTATTGAGAATTATACTTTGTGGAGGGACTCCTCTGGAAACCCGCTCACTTATTGTTGTGTCGACATGTCGGCAAGGGATTTTTCGAGATTTGGCCTTTTATTTGCGCGAAAAGGCATGTGGGGAAGTGAAGAAGTTTTATCGTCTGACTATGTAGATGAAACTTTTAAAGAAATCTGGTCGAATATAGAAAGTAAAACGATAAATCAGAAGCGCGGGTATGGGATGCATTGGTGGATTTCAAGAAACAACGAGACCTCTCGTATTTTTAACGCAAGTGGTAAGTTCGGTCAGTATATATTTGTCGACCCTGATAACGATGTTGTGTTTACGCGAATTACTCGGTACCGGCCAACCGGAGGGGCTGTTCAAAACTTGGGTACTTTAAGGTTTTTTTCGTGGATTAATGATCTTACATTTTTGCGGAAATTTGGGGAACGATTGACAACTTTGGGCTTAATTGATTTGGGTGGAGATCTAGCAACTCCTCACACTTTTGAAAACGGGATCTCCAAGCAATTTTTTAGGGATTACTCCGCTATCGTTGACGCCTTTGCTGACTTGTAAAGGAGAAACTGGGGCCAAAAAACTTTTAGATCATACACGGGTAATTGGCCAATCCACAATATCAGCTGAGTCGAGATACTGGTCACATTTCTCGCCTTGCCAAGAATTTATAAACGTGAAATTCGGGTCATAAACAGCTCTTTGTTTGCTCAAGTTGAAGTGTCTCCCACCTCTCGGATCGGTACCCACGCCGGCTATGTACTGCCAATTACCCCAGTTGGAGGCAAAATCATAATCGATAAGTTTCTGAGCAAAGTATGCAGCTCCGTAGCGCCAATCGAGAGAGAGTTCGTTGACGAGACAACTCGCCACAATTTGCCTGCCGCGATTTGACATGTAACCTTCAGCATTTAGTTGGCTCATACATGCATTTACAAGTGGGAACGGAGTGTTTGCTGAACACCACTTTTTAAAGCGTTGGGGGTTAAAAAAAGTTTTTGGAGAACGATTTGAGAGGCCTGAAAATTTTGTCAGCGTTGAGGGATAAGTTTTTGCATACCACTGGAAGTATTCTCGCCATAGAAGTTCAAAGTAAATCCAGTAAGTAGATTCACTTGCCCCTGCAACAAGTTCATATTTCTTCAAGCTATGAAATGTTTGGCGTACTGAGAGACACCCATTGCTGAGCCAAACTGAAAATTTGGTCGAATTTTTCCATCCGTCCAAGGCATTTCGTGTCTGTTTGTAAGAACTTGCATGTTGACCCTTAAAATAATCGTGTAAGTGTTTTTTACCCTCCCGTTCGCCACCAGCAAAAAGACAATCAGCTGGTTTAAATTTTATTTGCCAATGTTTTGGTTTGCCTACAGGAGGGGGTAGCGACGAAGGACAAGCGACTGGGTCTTTTATGGCTAGATGCTCGACCGCTCGGCGAAATTTTGAAAACGTTGCAGGGAAGTGATTCGATTCAAAAGGGAGTTGGCTCTCATCGAAGAGTGTCGATGTGAACTCTTCTTTAAAGTCGATTGCGGGGTATGCTTTCTTGATGGCTTCCCAGTAATTATTGGCGGATTGTCTCGGTTGCCAGCTTCGGTAGATGACGTTTGGGTTGAATTCGTCAATAAATGAGCAGATATCAGCCTTCGATTTAACCACTAATCTATCTATGCGCTGTCCAAAACGTTTTAACTCCGTATCTAGCGCACACAAGCTCTGGGATCGGAATTGCCTACGCAGGTCAGACTCGTTTATGCCAAATTGTTGCTTGAGATCATCTTTGGTTTCTAAATATACACATGCTAAAGTCTTACATTCTTTGGCTGCGGAAACCAGACATAAGTTGTCGTATACTCTCAAGTCGTTCGAAAAAAACACGCAACCTAATTCAAATCGTTCCATATGGACCCTGTCTATATCTTAATAGTCAAAGTAGTTACGCACTATTTTTTAAATAGGGTTACGGTAGTTCAATTTACAGAGTCAATCCAGCAGAGATTAAAGAACGTAGGTTAGATTATTGAAAAAATCATTTGTCTAGGACTGAAACCGCTAATGATCTCAACCGTTGAAGGTAGTCTTCATTCAGGATCGAGTTCTCCGAGAGTTGAAAGAACATATACACTGCTTGGATACTTAGGGTTATTTCCTTTTGCACTTTCTACTTGCTTGACAATACTCTCTGTTGTAGAAACCGGTCATGCTAACACCTCAAGCTTCCTAGGATATTACGTTCCGTATGTTTTCCTCACATACAGTGCGTGTATTCTTAGTTTTTTAGCGGGAACCCTGTGGCGTGGGCAATTCGATAGCGGATATGATGGCTCCAACATGCTACTACTTAGTAACCTGCTGGCACTTCTTAGCTGGCTCAGTTTGCTTGTAATGAATTTGTCCCACTATATGATGTTGTTGGCAGTTGTCATCCTGGGTTCCGGTTACGTTGTAACAATTACTGCGGAACGGGCATCGCCTAGTGTTTCCCCCCATTATTTTGTAATGCGGGCTCGTTTAACATGGGCAGTGGTGCTGATGCATTTAATATTTTTAGTAGCATTGTTATGGAGCTTATAACGAAATGAGCGAACTCACTATTTTTTATGATGGACGCTGCGCACTGTGTTCAACAGAAATGAAAAGGTTAAAAGAGCTGGACTTAAATGATCGCATAATTCTCGCAGACATTTTTGCGGACGATTTTTCAAAGAAATATGCAACAGTCAATGTTGAAGATGCCAACAGAATTTTGCATGGGATGAGAGGAACTGGAGAACTTATTTACGGGCTAGATGTTACGGTCCTTGCTTGGACCCTAGTGGGAAAAGGTAAATGGGTGGCGCCGTTAAGATGGCCAATTATTAAGCAGCTAGCAGATGCCGCATACATTTTTTTTGCGAGACACCGGCAGCAAATATCCCGAATGATGACGCGATCAAGCGCCATTTCCAAATGTGATTTTAAAACCGACTCATGATCACATCAAGAGATGCGCTTGTTGTTGCTGCTAGTGGTGGTATCGGAGCCGCAATTGTGCGAACTATGTTGAATGACCCAAGCTTAGATCGTATTTTTGCGGTGAGTAGCGTCCCGAAACCGCCACAAGAATTTGGCAATAACGGCAAATTGACTTGGATGTATTGTGATTATTCTGCGATGAAAATTGCTAGGACAGTAAACCATTTACTGTCGTTGGATTGTAATCTCGTCATGGGTGCCATATGTAATGGCATTTTACATGACGATGCAGTACAGCCCGAAAAACGTATAGATGATATTACAGAGGAATCATTACGCAAAGTATTCACTGCAAATGCTGTTGTTCCTATTCTTTGGATCAAGGAATTAAAACAAGTTTTTCCAAAGCGTGATATTTGTAAAATTGCTATTTTATCCGCGAGGGTAGGCAGCATCTCAGATAACAAACTGGGAGGGTGGTACTCTTACAGGGCATCAAAGTCCGCTCTAAATATGCTACTAAAGACTTCTGCTATCGAGCTAAATAGAAAATTTAAGAACGTTAAACTAATTAGCTTTCATCCGGGAACAACAGACACAAAACTTTCACGGCCCTTCCAATCGTCGGTCTCGCGCGATAAGCTTTTTCCTACTACTTTTGTGGCAACTAAGTTAATGGATCTTATGAGAAAAACCGATGTCGATGGGGAGCTATCATTTTTGGATTGGGCGGGTGTGCCAATAGAATGGTGAGGCTCGAGAGATATTGCTGTGTTAGCTCAAGTGAGTTCGGGCGCTCACGTTAACCTCTATATTAAAATGTGTTTTAGTCTTTAATTTATTCGATACAAACTTTAATGAAAACATTTGAAATTTGGAAATAAACACTATTTTGGAAACAAATCATGTATGACACAAAACATTTGCTCAAGATGGCTGATCCAGAGATATACAGCGCTCTTGTGTTGGAGGACCAAAGGCAAGAGGAGCATCTTGAGCTGATCGCATCGGAAAACTATGCTAGTCCCGCGGTTATGGCAGTGCAAGGTGGTCAAATGACCAATAAATATGCGGAAGGGTACCCTCAAAAACGATATTACGGTGGTTGTGAGTACGTTGACTTAACAGAGGAACTGGCCATTCAGAGAGCTAAAGAATTATTTGGGGTCGAGTTTGCGAATGTTCAGCCCCATTCTGGTTCTCAAGCCAATAGTGCAGTATTTCTTGCGTTGTTATCTGGAGGGGATACCATTTTGGGTATGAGCCTTGCAGATGGCGGGCATCTTACCCATGGCGCAACACCAAATTTTTCTGGCAAGCTCTATAAATCAGTTCAGTATGGGCTTTGTAAAGAAACGGGATTGATTGATTATGAGCAAGTTAAAAATTTAGCACTTGAACATCGCCCTAAAATGATCATTGCAGGATTTTCTGCATATTCAGGGATTTTGGATTGGGGTAGATTTCGTGAAATTGCGGATCTTGTAGATGCTTACCTTTTAGTTGATATGGCGCATGTGTCTGGACTAGTAGCCGCCGGAGTATATCCTAGTCCGATGAGCCATGCTCATGTTATCACCTCTACGACCCATAAAACGTTGCGTGGGCCGCGAGGTGGAATTATTCTCACGAATCATAGAGATATTGCTAAAAAATGTGATTCAGCAATCTTCCCGGGCGTGCAGGGAGGACCTCTATGTCACGTTATAGCAGCAAAGGCCGTTGCTTTTAAAGAAGCCTCAACTGAAGAGTTTATATCTTATCAGAAACAAGTTCTCGCAAACGCGAAAACGATGGCATCTACGTTTATCCAGCGAGGAATTAAAATTGTCTCAAATGGTACTCAGAATCACCTGATGCTTGTTGACCTAATTGGTAAAGCGTACTCTGGAAAAGATGCAGATGAAGCGTTAGGTAGGGCGTTTATAACTGTTAACAAAAATTCTGTACCCAACGATCCTAGGTCGCCCTTTATCACCTCCGGCCTTCGCGTCGGTACGCCTGCAATCACCACTCGTGGATTTGGTGAAGAACAGTGTGAGCTGCTAACACACTGGATATGTGATGTTTTGCATAGTCTAGAGACTGGAATGTCAGAAAAAGTTATTGAGGAAGTAAAAACAAAAGTTTTAGAAATCTGCGGGCGGTATCCTGTATATTGCTGAGCTAGCTGTTTTTTGCTAGTCGCTAAATGAAACCAGCGCGTCGAGTGGCCCAGTGTTTAGGTCGTTTATTTCAAATACCATTTGACCTTAAATTTTGAAGCTTTAAACCAAACTCAATAGACTACTGCATTTCCACGAGTGCCTATGATATTCAAATCCGTTTGATATGATAAACTATCATCTAATTTGGTGGTTTTAGATTAAGACCTAATGAATTTTGCCCATGTATTGCCCCTTTTGTAGTGCAGAGGACACCCGTGTACTTGATTCACGTTTGGTGTCTGATGGAAATCAGGTTCGTCGTCGTCGAGAGTGTGTGACTTGTAATGAACGATTTACTACATATGAGTCTGCTGAACTTGTAATGCCACGGGTTATAAAAAGCGATGGGTCAAGAGAACTTTTCAATGAGTCTAAACTTCGATCGGGCTTTCAAAGGGCATTGGAAAAAAGACCTGTATCTATTGATCAAATAGAAAACGCACTAGGCCAGATCAAACAGTTGTTGCGGGGCCTCGGAGAGAGGGAGGTTACTTCACGATTAATTGGAGAAGCGGTTATGGACAAATTACAACACTTAGACGAAGTAGCATACGTACGTTTCGCTTCAGTTTACAGAAGTTTTCAAGATTTGAGTGAGTTTCAGGCTGAGCTCAATCGTTTGACAAATAAGGATGGTGGAGTTTCAAAGAGTTGATGGATAAGCATCAATCTGGCATCTCAATCATGTCTTATGCATTGCAACTTGCAGCAAAAGGGCGGTTTACAACAAGCCCTAATCCTATGGTAGGTTGTGTTGTAGTGCGGGACGGTGAGATTATCGGGGAGGGATGGCATTTGCGTGCAGGAGAAGAGCATGCTGAAGCAATAGCTCTTGGACAGGCGGGGCACATGGCGCATTCGTCAGAAGTGTATATTACCCTTGAGCCTTGCGCGCACTTCGGTAGGACTGGTCCTTGTGTAAACCTTCTTTTGGAGGCTGGAGTGGGTTCTGTAATAATTTCTAGCGAGGATCCGAATCCTTTAGTGCGCGGAAACGGAATTGAAAAATTACAATCTGCAGGAATAGCGGTTAAGTTAGGGCTTTTAGAGGACCAAGCCCGACATTTAAATCGAGGTTTTTTCAAACGTCATAAAAAGGGCCTACCATGGGTAACTGTAAAGATGGCGGCTAGTCTTGATGGACGAACTGCGATGGCAGATGGGCAAAGTCAATGGATTACTTCGCCATCTGCGCGACTCGACGTCCAGCGACTTCGGGCACAAAGCTGTGCAATTATCTCTGGCATTGGAACTCAGAAAATCGATGATCCATCTCTTTCTTTGCGGGTTGATTATGAGTCCCTTGGGTCTGATCCTGCGGTGGCGAGTAGCGATTTGAGACAACCACTTAGGGTGATTGTAGATAGCCGTTGTGAAATGGCAACTGATTCAAAATTGTTTTCTCAAACTGGACGGATACTAGTTGCATCAGTAGATGGTGACATTCAGAGAGAAAGAGCGGAAAAATTGATAGTAGCTGGAGCGGAGGTTGAATTTTTCCCGGAGAGTCGTCATGGACAGGTGGACTTGACGCAACTTCTGCATCGGTTAGCACAGCTCGGATGTAACAATGTTCTTGTAGAGGCTGGCGCTACTCTCGCCGGTTCTTTTATCGCTGAGGGGATTACTGACGAATTTATTTATTATATGGCTCCAAAATTGATGGGTAGTAACGCGAGGCCATTATTTCGGTTACCTATAAATATGATGGATGCGCATTTAGCAATGTCGATTAGAGACATGCGTCGGGTTGGAGATGATATACGTATTACGCTTAGCCCTGATGCAGATTATTGAGATAAGTAATAATGGGTAAGTGTGGGGTTAATAACTAGGTTCAATAAGAATTTGGAGTAAAAATATGTTTACGGGCATCATAAGTTCCATTGGCAAAGTCAGCAGCCTAAAAGAATCGTCTGGTGATATCCGATTGGGGATAACTGCGAATGATCTCGGGTTTCATGATCTACTTCTTGGAGACAGCGTTGCTTGCAGTGGAGTATGTTTGACTGTCATCGATATGTATGAACAAACTTTTTTTGTTGATGTGTCCAGAGAGACATTGTCCCTCACGACAGTGGGATATTGGAAAATCGGTGAACGGATTAATTTAGAAAAAGCGATGCAGGCAACAGATCGCTTTGGAGGGCACATCGTATCTGGCCATGTTGATGGAATGGGTGAGGTATTAGACAGAAGGAAAGATGCGCGCTCAGAGTGGCTTCTTGTAAGTGCGCCGAGTGAATTAGCAAAGTTTATTGCACGTAAGGGCTCGATTACAGTTGATGGCACCAGCTTGACTGTAAACCGTGTAGATGGCAACGAATTCGAGTTGAATATTATTCCTCAAACTTTAACACACACAGTCATAGATGATTATCGAAAGGGCACAGCGGTTAATCTTGAAGTGGATTTGGTAGCACGTTATTTAGAACGGTTGCTGATGGGCAAGCCAGTGATGGAGCATGATTACCGCGGAGGTGTCGGAAGTCAAAACGGTTTATCTAAGGCCAAAGGATAAGTCAATGGATTTTAATACCACCGAAGAGCTCATTGATGATATTCGTCGAGGGAAAATGATAATCCTCATAGATGATGAGGATCGCGAGAACGAGGGCGACTTAGTCATGGCTGCCCCTTTAGTAACCGGTAAAGATATCAACTTCATGGCTATTAACGCGCGAGGTCTCATTTGCCTTACCCTCACAGAGGAAAGATGTAATCAGCTTTCACTCGGAATGATGGTTGAGGAGAACCGAGCTAGTCATGGTACTCCATTCACTTTGTCAATAGAGGCGGCGCAGGGTGTGACGACTGGAATTTCAGCGGCTGATCGTGCACACACCGTGCAGGTTGCGGTCAGGAGGAATGCTCAGTCAGAAGATATTGTGCAACCCGGACATATCTTCCCTTTAAGGTCACAGCCCGGTGGTGTGCTCAGTCGTGCCGGGCATACGGAGGCCGGATGTGATCTTGCGAGGCTTGCTGGCTACGAGCCCGCGGCAGTAATTGTAGAGATAATGAACGACGATGGCACAATGGCGAGGAGGGACGATCTGGAAGTTTTCGCGGTAAAGCATGATTTAAAAATCGGCACCATCGCTGATTTAATTCATTATCGTTTAGTGAACGAAAAGACTACTAACTGCATAAGAGAGCGGGTAGTTAGTACTCAATATGGCGAATTTCTGTTAAAAACGTATTTAGACCAAGTGCGAAATGAAAAGCATTTCGCGTTTGTTATGGGGGATATCTCTGCTTCGCCGGAGCCGCTGGTGCGTGTTCACATAAATCGTGGTGCAAGAGACATAATGTCTATTGAGGATGCTCGAGACTTTAAAGCTTGGTCATTTCAGCGAGCGATGAAGCAAATACAGCGTGAGGGTATAGGAGTATTGGTTTTACTCTACTACCCGGAGACAGCGGAGGATATTGATTCAAACATCGACAGGTTACTCATGCCGGTGACGGACCGACATCAATCAGCAACAGATCGGGTTTACCTCCAAATTGGTACAGGGTCACAAATTTTAAATGATCTGGGAATTCATAAGATGCGGTTGATGAGTGCGCCATTCAAATTCACTGGAATCTCTGGATTTGATTTGGAGGTAACAGGTTATGTTGATTATTACGATTAGTAGGAGGTCAAATGGGTTCAGCTCGACCGGAGGCGAGACGCTTCGACATTAAGACACTTCGGCTATCAGCAGTGGTAGCGAGGTGGAACTCCGACATTACGGAAGGACTTCTAAGTGGTGCTCTACAAACTTGTATTTCTCAAGGTTTGGACAAGGATCAAGTAAGTATCTTTTATGTTCCGGGGGCGTTTGAGTTGGCTTTAGGAGTGCAGCAAGCGATCCGAGCCGGACAGTTTGATGGTGTTATTGCGCTTGGTAGTGTGATTAGAGGGGATACTCCTCATTTTGATTATGTTTGTGCTGAAACCACGAGAGGTATAGGGCAGGTTGTTTTGGAGGAATCTGTACCTGTAGGATTTGGTTTGTTAACGACTGATACTCATGACCAAGCCGTTATTCGGTCTATTGGAAATGACTCGAACAAAGGTGAAGAGGCTGCCCTTGCAGTGTTAGAGATGATCGATACGTTGCGACTTATTTGGAATCGCAGTTAGATGTCATTGCTTCGAAAGCGTCAGAAAGCAAGGCGGCTTTTGGTGCAGGCGCTTTATTCTTGGGATCTTGCAGGAGACGATGTTTGTTCCATTGAGACCCACTTACGATCCGAAAATGACTTTGCTAAAGTAGACTCCGAACTATTTCATTCCATCTTGTTGGGTGTCGTGGATAATGTGGCGAGAATTGATAGAGCATATGAGCCACACTTAGACCGAGATCAGCACCAACTTGATCCAATATCAAAAGCCATATTAAGAATTTCGACCTTTGAATTGGTAAATCGGATTGATGTGCCTTTCAAAGTAGTGATTAACGAGGCAATCAATCTAGCAAAAACTTTTGGTCCTGCCGATGCCTTTAAATTTATTAATGCAGTATTGGAGGGAGTTGCCGAGAACTTTAGAGCTTCAGAACTATTTCGGGGGTCTATTCGTGATGGGTGATCATGGACCAAACGCCTCGCGTCAAGGTGAGTTTGCAATTATCGAAAGACACTTTAAGGGCATGACAATGCAAACTGGGGTCTTGAGGGGAATTGGCGATGATGCCGCGGTTATCAAACCGGATTCAGGGCTTGATTTGGTGGTATCTACTGACAGTTTGCTGGTAGGCGTTCACTTTCCAGTTTTAACACAACCTAAGGATCTGGGGCGGAGAGCAATGTGCGTAAATCTCAGCGACATGGCTGCAATGGGTGCGAAACCGCGCTGGTTCACAGTTGCTCTGAGTGTCCCCAGAGATATAGCGGCAGAAAAGTGGTTTGCTGAGTTGAGTGACGGTATAAGCGATATCGCAAACCAAAATGACTGTGCTTTGGTGGGGGGCGATACCACATGTGGCCCTTTGGCCATAACGATTACCGTCATTGGACAAGTGCCAACGGGGACAGCGCTGAGACGCGATACGGCAAAAGTTGGCGATCAGATATATGTAACTGGCACATTGGGAGACGGAGCTGCGGCCTTAGACATGTTATCTCAAGGAAATACGAGTCCTTTCTGTGAGAGGCTTTTTGAGCATTTCTATGCTCCTCATGTATGCATTGAATCTGGCATGCAGCTCCGAGAAATAGCGAGTTCTTGTATAGATATTTCGGATGGTTTAGTAGCTGATTTGAACCGTGTATGTTCCTCCAGTCGGGTTGCTGCTGAGATTGATTGCAGCTTAATACCAATCCATGCCCATACTAAACGCAATTATCCTGATCACTCTTTGCGCTGGGCATTGTCCGGTGGTGATGACTATCAGCTTTGTTTCACAGTGCCGGAAAGAGCAAGAGAGAGTTTAAAAAAAATGATTTTTGAAGGCCGAATCGACGCAACTCGAATTGGATTGATAAACTCTGGCGACGGAGTAACCATCATTGACTCATCTGGAGCAAATACTTTTGCGCAAGAAATTGCGGATTACTCGGGGTATGATCATTTTGCTTAACCCGACAATTTCCGACATATGGTTATCTCCAAGATTGTTATTAGCATTTGGTTTCGGTAGCGGTTGCTCTTCGGTGGCGCCAGGCACGATTGGAACGATGGCTGCGATACCGTTCTGGTATCTAGCCAGCGATTTTTCTATTTCAAGTTATATTGTTTTGGTTTATGTGGCTTTTGCAATGGGTTGTTTTGTGTGTAGTTACGCAGAAAAAAAAGTCAATGAACCTGACCACAAAGGCATTGTTTGGGATGAATTCGTTGGCTTCTGGATCACGATGTCAACAGCACCGGTAAGTTGGAAAGGCCTGGCTGTAGGCTTTTTTCTTTTCCGGATAATAGATATAGTGAAGCCATGGCCGGTTAGTTGGATAGACAGAAATATCCATGGTGGGATTGGGATCATGCTTGATGATGTTGTGGCTGGTATTTTTGCAGCGTCGATTATTTGGGTTTTGAGAGCGATACATTTTTTGTAGGAAAAATTAGGTGATGAATTGTGATTTGCTTTTTAAAGATTTGGTTAATCCGATCCTAAACTTAGAATAAAATTTAGCTGAGTTTAGGTTTTTAGGAGTGGTTTTGTGGTTCTGCGTTTTATCGAGTCATCTAAATTGCCAACTCGGTGGGGCGATTTCGATATCCATGGGTTTGAAGACCCATTTAAAGGAAAAGAGCATATCGCCATTAGCATGGGAGATGTTTACCTCGATTCTCCGCTTTTGGTGAGAATTCATTCGGAATGCTTGACGGGTGACGCCCTAGGAAGTTTGCGTTGTGATTGTGGCGAGCAACTTCATAGTGCCATGCGCCGTATCGCGGAGCTTGGTCGAGGAGCTATTTTGTACCTTCGGCAAGAAGGGCGTGGTATCGGACTGGTGAACAAAATCAAAGCTTACCAGTTGCAAGATCTTGGGGCTGACACCGTGGAGGCAAATGAACGTCTTGGATTCGGTGCGGATATGCGAGATTACTCGGTGTGTTTGCCGATGTTGAAACATCTCGGAGTAAATCGGGTTCATCTGATGACTAACAACCCGAGGAAGGTGGAGGCCCTCTCAGCGCTTGGCATAGACGTAGTCAAAAGAGTCTCACTTAAAACTAACAGTAACCCTCATAACAGTTCTTATCTCGCGACGAAGGCAGGGAAACTTGGCCATATTCTTGATGACTATGACGAGATTTAATGTGTGTGCACAAAAAAGATCTAAATTAGCAAAACGCATCATTCCTTGCCTGGATGTTGATAAGGGCAGAGTTGTAAAGGGGATTCAGTTTGTCGATATAAGAGATGCTGGGGATCCAGTAGAGGTCGCAAGACGATACAACGATGAGGGTGCTGACGAGATAGCGTTTCTTGATATAACAGCGAGCCATGAGGCGCGAGATATAACGTTGCATACGGTAGAGCGTATAGCAAGTGAGGTTTTTATTCCACTTACTGTTGGTGGTGGGGTTCGCAGTATAGTTGACATTCGAAATTTATTGAACGCAGGCGCCGATAAAGTAGCTATTAATTCAGCCGCGATCAATGATGCGGAATTCGTTCGAAGCGCTGCCAAACGTTTTGGTTCGCAATGTATTGTGGTAGCAGTTGATGCCAAACGATCTGTAAATCCCCACGGAAATAGGTGGGAAATTTTCACCCATGGGGGAAGAAAAGCCACTGCAATAGATGCTGTGGATTGGGCTATAAAAATGAGCGATTATGGTGCTGGCGAGTTGTTGCTCACCAGCATGGATCGGGACGGAACAAGAAATGGATTTGACCTTGAATTACTTGCCCACGTTACGAGCTCCGTTTCAGTTCCCGTTATTGCGTCCGGCGGGGTTGGAACATTAGATCACTTGGTAGAGGGAATTGTGAACGGCGGCGCGGATGCAGTCCTTGCTGCAAGTATCTTTCATTTTTCGGAATACTCGATAAACGAGGCAAAACGTTTTATGCGCGATAACGGTGTCGAAGTGCGGCTTTAGTTTGGCCTAATTCGTAACCAGCCGTTAAGCATCGACCCGAAGAAGCTTTGTAGTTTTATCGGTGCAGATTGAGCAGACAAACAAATGCACTCTCCATTTTGAGCCCCCATTGGCTGGTGAGTGTCACCTGGTTGACGTAAGATAAAATCGCCCTCTTTATAAACTGACTTCTCGTCAGAAAAGCTTCCTTTTAATACTACAGTGTACTCCAGGCCCCTGTGGTCATGCTTTGGGGTCTTGCCGCCGGCACATATTCGGTGCAAAGCGACCTCGAACTTATTCTGTCCGGTTTTAAGCCCAGCCACGTCGACTGACTTAGAAAGTCTGCGCCAGTTTAGTTTTTCATAAGTCGCTGCTATAAGCTTGTTTACAAGTGGTGGAAACTGCCCTTTTGGGGATGTTGTTTGAGCGGGTTCGTCGACGCCGGCTGCATCGATCTTAGCCATTACTGACTCGAGGAGTGTCTCTTGATTTTCGAGGCCAGAGGATTGGCTCGCCCTATGTGAAACCGCCTCACAGTTTTTCTCCATGAAGTGTGAGCCAATTTGTTCTAGCCTATGTAACGTACCTCTGCAGTGTGGGCAAAAATGTAAATGGGCGGATACACAAATCGACTCTGCGGTTTCGAGAGACCCGGCTGCGAATTCAACTAGCATGTCTGCACTAGGGCAGTGTGAAGGCTTGTTATTCATTATGATCGTTCTCTTGATACTCTGATGGCACCAGTATTTGCATTTTTTGAAGTGCAAGCCGAACCCTAGACTTCACTGTCCCCAAAGGAAGCCCCAACTCTGCAGACGTTTCTGCATGCGACTTCCCTTCAAGATATACCTTCCGTAGAATCTCATTCTGCTCTTTTGGTAATTTCGACAACGATTGCTGTAACTTTCCCTCGCTCCTCTTTTGTTGAAATAATGAAGCTGGTGTCTCTTCGTCAGGTTCGTGCCAATAATCCTCATTTTCAAGTGGCAAATGCTGTGTGTTACTTTTTCTGCGAAGCATATCGATCCTGCAGTTTCGAGCCACCGTGTAAATCCAAGTCGTTGCTGATGCCTTTTCTGGGTTGAAGCCCGATGCTTTCTGCCAAACTTTTATCATAACCTCTTGAACTAGATCTTCATTTAGGCCCGGAAACCACCCTTCATGCTTACTAGACTGCGCGAAACTTTTAATCAAGGGTGCGTAGTGCTTGAAAAGCTTGGCAAACGACTCTTTGCTCCGGTTAACCCCTACGTCAATAAGAAGCTGACTCCACTGATCGGAGCGCCTTGTTGAGGAGACAACTTCAGAAACCGCTTCGCTCATTTGAGTGGACAATTTCACCTGTTTTAATGGGAAGTTCATCATACTGCATTTAATATAGTAAATTAACGCTTTTACGGACAAGTTTCATGTGTGGATTAATTTCATTAATTGAATATGTGTTGCTTAAGAATAGTGCGAATGTTCTTTTGACAACTTAAAAACATGTATTTTCATAAAGTGTATGATAATAATAATTGTTATCATTTGCATTTTTACTTAAAATCGACTATCCTTACATCTCTAAAAAATTATATTCTCTAATCGAATTTGTATTGTAATAAATTGAACCTGCTTTTTTTGAGTATATTTGTTTAATAAATGTGTTATTGAACGTTTTTTTTACCGGAGAATAGAAATGAGTGCTGCCAAAATTTTTTCATACATTTCAGTTTTGTGCATATTTGTAATTGATGTATCTGCAAATGAATTTGCCGATATTGATTCGGTGACAATTATTGGCTCAAAAAATGATCTCAAAGATATAGCGGGTTCAGGTGCGTTCATCTCTAATGAATCTTTAGAACAAGCTATGGATACTGACGTTGCAAAAATATTATCTGCAGTGCCTGGCATGTATATGAGAACCGAAGAGGGTTACGGTTTACGACCAAATATTTCAATTAGGGGAACTGCAATTGAAAGATCAGGGAAAGTAACAATTATGGAAGATGGTATTCTCGTTGCCCCCTCACCTTACACCTCATCTGCTGCGTATTATTTCCCTACAATGGGTAGAATTCATGCTGTAGAAGTTTTAAAAGGACCTGCTGCAGTATCACAGGGTCCGCAAACTATAGGGGGAGCGATCAACTTACTAAGTACTCCGATTCCAAAAATTACCTCGTTTACGCTAAATCAAGAGTTTGGTGAAAACGGAATGTTGAGAACGCATGCATACTATGGCGGAATTTCAGGGAACTTTGGTGGGCTCATTGAAATCCATGATCATGCAAGTGATGGGTTTGATTCAATTGCAAATGTTGGCGGTGATACAGGTTTTGATAAGTCTGACGTTGTTATCAAGGCTAGATATGCAACTGACAATCATTCTTTAATGCTCAAAATGGTCGATCTTGATGAAACCTCAAAGCAATCATATGTGGGTCTAACTCAAGAAAGTTTTAGGGAAAACCCAAGAATGAGGTACGGTGCTACTGCATACGATAAAATGATGAACGATGGGGAGCAAGCCTCGTTAACATATGCTGGTAATTTCGACCCTTTTAACATTGTGGTTACCGCATGGCGGAATGACTATCATAGAGATTGGTTTAAAGTTAGCGATTTTAACAATGATTCGGAGCATGGTGAGAGAGACGATATTAACGAATTAATTAGTGACGCTAACAACGGTAGTGCCAATGCTCAAGCAATTTTAGACGGTGAAATGCCCGTTGAAATTGAGTACAAGCATAACAATAGATTTTACACTAATGAAGGTTACCAATTTACTCTATCCACACAACTAGGTATTCACTCCCTTACTTTCGGTTACAGAGACATGGAGGATTCCGAAAGTAGAGTCCAAGCGTATGAATATGCCGATCAAGCGGCTGATGGATCATTGTCTGCTCTTTACGGATATGTTGGATTAAGTGGAAGTGATAATAGATTAAGAGAGTCCTCAGCGACTTCATATTATCTACAGGACACTATTGACTTCGGTAAGTTAGATGTCACTGTGGGTTTTAGATCAGAAGACTATGATCAACGGCATAGAAGATGGGGTGAACCTGCGGGACCAAATCTCACTCCTGTCAGAATTACAAGCGTTAGAGATACCTTCGCAACGAATGATCATACAACATCAAGCTTTGGAGCCACTTATGAGCTCAATAAAAACGTTGTCTTAGTAGCTGGATTCCACGAAGGTATGACTCCAATGTTCGGCGCAGAGCCTGAAAAAGCGGACAACATTGAATTAGGTGTGAGATATGTCAATGGTGCGACAAATTTGGAAGCTTTCTACTTTTCAAGTGAGTACTCTAATTTGTCTGCGGAATGCACCCTTGTAAGCGGTGCAGCGTGTGACGCAGACGAATCTGCTATTTTTAGCGGAGGAGCAGCTGATGTGGACGGCCTTGAGCTAAGTGCTTCATGGATCATAGATAGAGATGGTATCACTTATCCTATAGCATTAACTTTTACATCAACCAATTCAGAGTTCCAGAACAGTTCGGATAGTGACTATTTCGGAACCGTAGCTGCAGGCGATGAATTACCTTATATACCGGATACTTCAATGACTTTGGTTGCTGGTTTCGTTGCCGATAATGGGTTAAGTGGAAACGTGAGAATAATAGATGTAGGTTCCTCTTGCTCACTTGCAGCATGTGGAGCTTACAATGTCATAGAACCCCACACCATTATTGATCTTAATTTAAGAAAGAAAGTGAGTGATTCTTTGGATGTTTTCATGATTGTTGAAAACATTACTGATGACGAGAACATTATCTCCAGAGCTCCATCAGAGGGCGCAAGATCTCAAAAACCAAGGACGATGAAAGTTGGACTCTCATATCAGTTTTAGACACAGTAGTGTTAAATCAGCAACCGAATCTCACACATGTTTTATTTTGCTTTTAGCTTTGAGGTTTATTACTTGGATTCAAAAACCACAAATAGTGATGACCATTAAGTTTGTTTTAGCCGCGAGAGCATTTACCTTGTAATTACAAAACTGCGTAACTAGTAAGCGGAGAGGTGTTATTAATCCATGTAAGTGGGTCCTTCGCTTTCTTGAAGGTGTCTATTTGTATAATTTATCCGAATCTTTTTCATAGTTTCGATTCAGTGTAAATTAGACTCTATGTTAAAATGTAAAACGGCGCTACTGAGAAGTTTTTATATCCAAATTTTAGCTTGTGCGTTTGAAAGATTTCTTTGATATCGCAGGACCAAGATGAGAGTGTAAGGTTGCGGATCATTGATACGCAGTCCAAGAAGATGCTTTCCTTACTGGCGGGTTTTGTTTGAAAATATAAGTTTGGATGTTTTAGGAAATTACTCTGAGGTCAGTATTTGTTGAAGATTTAGGTAACAGGAACCTTTTGAGGATACACAACCATCAAACAATTTTTGAGATTACACTTTAGTCAAAAAAACAATTGAAGGCTAGGTATAAAAGTTTTTTGTTACAGTCTCTTGAAATGACGTCTCTCAATCCCTTGCATCCCTTTAGCACCCGATCTAAGCTACGCACACTCTAAACACAATAAAATAAGAAGGGTCTATTACGATGGCAGATGAGAAGACAGACGTGATTAATGCACCAAAAACTGAGGCGAACATGTTTACATTTGCGGCCCTAGCATCTTTGTTTTTTATGTGGGGCTTCATTACAGTACTCAATGATCTTCTCATTCCAGCATTTAAGGCCTCATTTGACCTCACTTACACCCAAGCGTCCCTGGTTCAGTTTTGTTTCTTTGGCGCTTATTTCATTGTTTCGCCTTTAGCAGATTTGGTTGTCAAGAAAATGGGTTATCAAATGGGTATCGTCGCAGGCCTTCTTACAACTGCTGGTGGGGCTTTATTATTTTTCCCAGCGGCATCTGCGAATCAATATGTTCTATTTTTGGGAGCTTTAGCAGTATTGGCAGGCGGAATTACCATCTTACAGGTCGCCGCCAACCCTTATGTGGCTGCCCTGGGGTCGGAGGAGACGGCTGCGGTAAGATTAACTGCAGTGCAGACGTGTAATTCTCTCGGCGTGACAATAGCACCGTTATTATTAGCGGGCCTTATAATTGGTTCTGTTGCTGACGTGCAAACGCCATACTTAATTATGGCTGGTGTGCTGGTAGCCGCTGCAATCTTTTTCAGAACGACTACTTTGCCAACTTTGAGTGACTTGGAGAGGAAGGTAGACCAAGATCAGAGTTTATGGACTAGTCTCCGAGTGCATCTTGGATTTTCAGTTCTAATTATTCTGGCAATGATTGCAGACCAGCTTTTCGCGGCGAGTATGCTTGTGCTAGTTGCCTTTGGAAGTCGTCTATATGCCATGCGCAAATACCGATCCATGATCTTTGGTGCCCTTGCGATATTTTTATATGTCGGTGGCGAGGTATCCATCGGTAGCTGGTTGGTTAATTATTTTGCCGAAGAGGCCATAGGGGGGTTGGATGAGACTGTTGCCGGCCAGATGCTTGGATTGTATTGGGGTGCCGCCTTCATTGGAAGAATTGTCGGATCCGTAGCGATGAACTTTGTGGAGGCGAAAAAATATCTCGCGGGAAGTGCGCTTTTGGCTGTTGTTATGATATTGATCAGCGTGAATTCTTCCGGCGAATTAGCAATGTATTCTATCATAGCAGTTGGATTTTTTAACTCGATTATGTTTCCTACAATTTTCACGATGGCAGTGAAGGGACTCGGCCCCCTAACCAGCACTGGCTCTGGTTTAGTGTGCCAAGGAATTGTTGGCGGGGCGCTCGTCACAGTCTTGCAAGCGGCAGCTGCAGACAGTATCGGTATTCAAGCTAGCTTTTTAGTCCCGATGTTGTGTTACATTTATATATGTTGGTATGCTCTCAGTGGAAGTCAAGTGTCAATGGATGATGAAACTGAACCGGAGGCCATCTGAGTGTTTTTGACGTTGATAGAGTTCATTTGTCGAGCTTATTCGTGATAGGTGTTTTGTCCTTTAAATGATCTCGAAGCCTGGCAGTTTGCCATCCTGGGAGTTTTACCCTTGTATCGTACTCAGCTTGGGGGTCGAAGTCAGACATGTCCTCTGTGACAGCTTTGTTTAAACGCTTGAGAAACTTGCTAAAAAAATTTGCGGTTATATTGTTCAATTTTTGTTGTCCCTTGTTTTTTTCATACTTAATTACGTATGTCATATGATCTATGTGTTACCGAATTTTAACAAGGGTGAAATCTGTTTATAATTGAGATGGGAAGTTTATCAATAAAGAGTTTTTTGTGAAGAGAGGTATTAGTTGCGAAAAGTTATGTTTTATCTCTTAACCTTAAAAATTCATCTGCATGATTCAATGTAATAAAGCATAGTTAGTAATTACTTTTTTTTATGATTTTTTATGTTTAATCTCAATAAAATCAGCGATGCGGCTTACGGTGTCGGAGTCGATTTTGGCACCAGTAACAGCGTTGCGGCCACATTTGATGGTCGAGAGATCACACTTGTGCAATTAGAGCACTCCGATGTTGTGATGCCTTCTGCGAATTATATCGATAGAGATTTCTCCATAACGACTGGACAGGACGCTATCGATGAATATGTTGCAGGTAATCGTGGTAGGAAAGTCGAGTTAAGTGCTGAGTTATTGGGTGAGGCAAGAACCAGCACGGGAACTGCGGATGGTCCGTCTGCTGAAAGTGAAACGACAAAGATATTTGGCCATGCAATCCATGATGCAAGTTTACCTGGACGTCTGTTCCGAGGCACAAAACGCCTTTTGGGCAATAGGAAGGGGGCCAGAATACCGGTTTTGGGACGACAATTTCGTTTGGTTGCGCTGATAACACCAATCATCGTTGAAATTAAGAGGGCGGTGTCGACGGTTGTTAAAGACGTAAAACGAGTTTGCATTGGTCATCCGGTACGCTTTGAGGGCTCAGAGCCTGACCGCGACCATATAGCCTTGAGTCGTTTAAAAGAGGCCTATGTGCATGCCGGTTTTACTGAGCAGTCTTTTTGCTCTGAACCGGTTGCTGCCACCATAAGTTATATACATACGAATCCAAGTGCTAGTTTCAAAAGACTCTTGACGCTGGATTTCGGGGGCGGCACTTTAGACTTTTGTATTCTTCAGCGTGAGGGAGAGTCATTTCAGATTTTAGCAACTCACGGTGTCGCCCTAGGTGGTGACAAAATTGATCAGACGATCTTTCGAGAAGTTATCTTTCCGCTTCTCGGTAAGGGAGAGCGTTGGAGCAGGATAGTTGATGGAGAGAGAATTGATACACTTTTTCCTTTTAGTGAATTTGAGGAGCTCCTTCTGAATTGGCCTGTTAGTTATATTTTAAATCAAAATAAATATACCGCTTCAGTGATTCAGCGCATGTCACAACATGATTTGGCAGCGGAAAAGTTCAAGCGACTTTATGAGCTGATTAGCCAGAATTATAGTTATCAGGTCTTCGAATCAATTAGAGCATGTAAAATTGGTCTCTCTAAAGCTGATTCAGTTATTCTAGATATTCCTGAAATTGATATTGAGGTGGAAATCGAGCGTTGGCAATTTGAGTATATGATTTCTGACATATTATTGGAACTTGAGAGATCCATAGACAGAGTTTTAATGAGGGCAAAGTTAACGCCTCAAGACATAGATGTAGTTCTGCGTACTGGCGGATCATCCTTGATACCGGCTGTAACAGATATCTTAGACTATAAATTTAGTGGCAAAGTCGTTGAGCATGATCCATTCACAAGCGTCGCTACCGGGCTGGCTATCGCGGATTATTTTGGTTTTTCTGATAACGGCTTACAAGTTGTTGATTGATGGAAATTCTTAGTCATAGTAGTTGTTGCATGTAACGTCCTGCGGATTCATTTTGGCATACTAATAGGCATAGATTTTAGTGAGAGATCAATGTGGTCGTCGCTCTCACCAATTGTTATTCTGTGACTAACTTGAGCTTGTAGTAATCATTATTTTTTTCACAGCCCCCGAACTAACTATCGCTAATCCAGTCGCCGATGAAGTAGTGAGTAGTGTCGGCCTCAATTAAAAGGAATCCTCTCACGCGTGTGTTATCGAGATTGCCAACTAACTCTCCGGAGACTTGCTCGTCGTTTGCAAAGCTTGTCACATCATATGCAAGTTCCAGGCAACAGCGGCATTCGATGTGAATACTAAAATTAGGAGCTTTGAATACCTCATTAAATTAATTCCGCACATTTTTAGCTCCGTTTGTGCTCAGTTAGAGAGCCCCAAGACAACAATGAGTGCGCTACCCAAGGAGTGATGTTGAGCTCAACATGATTTTACGCTGACTAATCAGAACTTCACCCTCCTCACCATACCAAACTTTTTTGACGGGTTTGTTGGATTTGTCCTTAAGTGAACTACGGAGAATTAGCAATTATGGTCACTATTTTGGTTTAGAGTGGTTTTTATAGCAAAGAGGTTTAGTTATAGGTGTTACACCTGGGTGTAGAGTGTTGTCATCGTTTTGTTTGAGGAGAACAAAAGTTTAATCAGTCCAAACCTCGAAGGTTGGTTTTTATGGCGGTTTAAATCAAGTTTTTACTTTTTTCTAAAGGTCATCATTTTTGCCCTAACTTTGTGGGTTGGCATGTCACCAGAAATTGTTGGTGGGCAGTTGCTTGATCTTTAGAAATGGATAATTTCAGCATTTGACGGATAGTACATTCATATGACGGCATTTTTTATGTTGAGTTACCTTGCCATTGCAATTTGGCCGGCGACGGGTAACAAGGTGCTGGGTAAGGCGAATGAGAAACCAGAATTTTCCATGTTCACTCGGCTCTCTATTATGTTTGGAGCTGGGATCAGCATCGGAATGCTCACGTATTCCATCGCGAAACCGATCATCCACTTCGCTTATAATCCATACACTACAATGGAAAATACCACCGGAATTACCGAGAATAATGTTCGAAATGCTTATCAGTGGGCGTTAATAAATTATGCTCATACCCTGTGCGCATGTTGCGGAATCGTCAGAATATTTATGGGATATTTAAGTTATGCGCGTGCATTGCCGCGCTCTATTCGATTAGGATTGGAGCTCTTTTTTGGCAGTGCAATGTCCGGATGGGCCGGACACATCGCAGATATAGCTGCTATTTTAGCAACCTTGATTGGACTCGGAGTGACCATCGCTTGTGGAGTTTATGAGTTTGCGTCCGGTATCTTTATTATCACTGGTATTGCTTGGATGATAGATGAAAGTGGTGGTTCCTCTCTGAGGGCACAACTTTTTGGACTTATAATTATCATTGGAACATCGTGTGTCTTTGCAATATCGGGATTAGTACGGAGTAAATAAGTGGCTGTAAAATATTTACATGGCGCTATCCCTCTTTTTGATTTCAGTTTTCGTGATTTTTAAGGCATTAATCTCACTGCACTGGTTGACGTGTTATTGAGAGCTGATGGCAATTTCAAATTTAAAAGCAGTAGCGTCTGAGAAAAATCCGTAAGCAAATTTTTTCGCATAAGCTGTACAAGATATTTTTGATCGGTGATCATGACCGACTTCTTTGTTGATTTTACCAGGTGTACATACAGTCGTCGTAAATGCTGTGGTTGCATCCGTCGGGATCGATAAAACTTTTGATAGAGTATTCCTCTTTTGGTAGTTTTGAAACTTTCAAATCCTGTTCGCTTAGTCCTTCGATATAGTGTGCGAGTGGGTCATGGTAATCAATGTAAGTATCGGTCCACTTTATGTTGGAAAATTCTTTGTAACCATCCTTCCCAGTTGATAAAAAGTTATTGGTGACGATTCGGTATTTTCTTGATGTATCAATAGCAGACCACATCATGGTTTTGCGAGAAATGACCTCTACCTCACTTATTCGAGAGCCTACTCTTTTTGACGTATCGATATTAAATCTCAATCCGAATGCGTAAGGAAAAGATCCAGTGCTACCTCCGTTATCTATGTGGTTCTCAAGAGCAGATTCGAGTACAGCAATAATTTTGGCGCCGGATATATCAGCTGTTACTATCCGATTTGAATATGGAAGCAGATCATAGAGATCAGAAAAGCTTATTTTTCCTTTAGGAAGATCTACCCTAGCACCGCCACTGTTTTGTATGGCAATATCTGCATCTGAAACAGTTAACCAAAATGCTTTTGCTATAATGGCAGTAATATCGCTACCATGTCTGTAAGTTAGCTCACGGCAACCGTTGATGTTTGATCTACCCTGCCCCGGAATTCGCTCGAGACATAAATTTTCATCATTAAAACCAATTACTTGTTTAAGTAGGGTATCAATCTGCTGGTCATATTGTTCGATACGTATTAGTGCCTCTGGGTCGTCTGTTACCGCGATCAGTTCATCTTCGCGAGAGAGAAATTCGAGAACTTTGTGTTGATCATTTTTTGAAAGCAAGTTGTTAGTTCCATCGATGTCCTCATAAGTAAAGACCTCACCTATCGGCATTAAAGGGGACCCCTCACACGATGAAATTTTTCCATTTTTGAAGGTGGCATGCAGTTTGCCCATGAGATGCGCATTTTCCCAAGCCTGAACTATACACACGACATCTCCATCTGCATTGCGAGTGATGGTTGGATAGTCGCCAACAGCATGAAACCCGAGATTTGTAAATGTTGAATCGCCTAAAAGACTATGTGAGTCGCCACCCACAATGATATCTACCCCGCTTAATGTTTTTGCCATATCAATATCTCTTTGATATTGGTTATGAGTTAGTAATACGATGTGGTCCACTCCCAATCGGCTAAGTTTATTGATTGTGATTTGGGCAGTTTCGTTTTCTGATGAGAATGTTGTTCCATTGTCTGGATTTGAAGAAATGGCAGTTTTGTAACCTATTGTTATCCCCACTATCGCAATATCGATACCGCCTTTATTGATGATTACATAAGGCTGAATTTTCTCGCCCATCACGGCTGTAGAGTTTTTGGAGAGTTTAGTATTAGCGCTTAGCACTGGTGTATTGCAAGAGTGGGCATGCAAGTCGTAGATAAAATCTGCTAGACCACTATCGCCATCATCGAATTCGTGATTCCCTATCGTAAAGGCATCGAAACAAATTTGATTCATCATGACAGAATCAGGCGAAACATGCTTCGGACCCTTGAATAAAGTATGGTATTTGGTCCCAGTAATACTGTCGCCTGCATGAAGTTTAAGAACATTCCGAGATGCTTCTTCCTCTTTTTTAAATAGGGTTATTAGTTTTGGATATCCACCATAACTTACTTTTAGTTTGTTAATCGGGGAACCATCCTTTTTTGTGGTGTTCAACAAAATGGCATCATTGAGAAGATTGAAATGATCTCCTTTTATAAAACTATGTGTGTCATTGAGATGTAATATAGTCAACTCAAAAATCTCAGTGTTAAGCGGATTTGAGGGAGATGCAGACACCCTCCCATCTATTCTGCTGTCACAGCCGATAAGTGAGCAAGTTAGTAGACAAATCACTCTATGTACCGGGATTTTTATCATGTGTTATTCTCCTTACGGATATTCAACAAACTTTTTATTAACTTCTCAACGGATAACTTCATTTTTATCGTTGTGACCTTTTTAAAAGAGAAAAGAACATGATTTTTTTGGGGATGAGGGCGATATAATTAAGTACAAAATTCCACGATTTCTCAGGGAGAAAAGTGTGGAAGATTAATCCTCATTAATGATGAGTAAAGGATTAAGAGAATTTTTTTGGTAATTAGAGCCTTTAAAAATTTACTGCAAAAAAAAGTTGTGATTTGGATATGCCCAATATTAATTTCCGCTTGCGGCGGGGGTTCTGGAGGTATTGACTCCAATGAATCGCTCTCACTTGGTAGCGTGTCGGAATCCTACTCTTCGCAATTGCCGGATTCTGACACCTACCCCAGTGTTTCCTGGGACGTCCGCTTGCCCTCAGAAGTCAACATGGCGGAAAGCGTCATCAATCAAGCACTAGATTATGCATTTTCTGCCAAGAGAAATACTCAAGGTGTTTTGATTGTTCGTCATGGTGTGATTGTTGGTGAGCGGTATGAGTTCGGGAAATCGAAAGAGAGCACAGCTACCAGTTGGTCCACTGCAAAATCTTTTACTAGCGCATTAATAGGCATTGCGCTTTACCAAGGATTTATCGGGTCAATTGACGAGTCTGCATCTAACTACCTCCCGTCTTGGCAGGGTACTGAGAATGAGGACATCAGTATTAGAGCGCTACTGGAGATGCGAAGTGGTCTGCAAAACTCGAGGTTTAGCGATGCGGGTATTTACGCCTCCGGTGGTTATGATGGAGATCAATTAGCCTTCGCTTTAGATCGACCTCGCTCTACTACCCCAAGAGGCAGAAACTGGATGTATCAGAATACAGATTCTATGTTGCTATCGGGTATCATTGAGAATGCAACTGGTCAGTACGTTTCAAATTATGCAGATATAAATTTATTCTCAAAAATTGGCATGAGGGCTGATTGGTGGGTAGATGAGAGGGGACATGCGATGACCTATTGTTGTATTGACGCAACAACTAGAGATTTTGCCAGGTTTGGCCTTCTTTATGTTAGGCAAGGTCGTTGGCATGACGAACAACTTCTCTCAGATTCATGGATTACAGAGTCTACCTCGGTGCCCAGCGATTCAAACAAGGCTGACTATGCTCTGCATTGGTGGGTGAATGAGACTGTTGGTTATTATTTTTCCGCGGGATTACATCAAAACAATATCTACATTTTCCCTCAATACGATTTAGTAGTTGTCCGAAATAGTCATTATACGAGACAAGGCGATGCGCGAGTGAGGACAGGTGATAATTATCACTTTACTATCCCTCCAGCAAATTGGAGCGATTCCATTTTCTTGTCTCATATCACGAGTGCCATATTAGAATAATTTTGTAAAAAATTAGAAGCTATAACCTCAAAGCCATACAGAATTTTCGTTGTGGGGAAGTTGTTGATAATAGTTTGTTTGGTGTTAGGTTGGCTTTTAGTAGTTAACCCCTTTTTTGTCTATTTTGATAGAAAATTCAAGTAAACTTCACGACACGAAATAGCCACTGCAGAATTATTGATCATCATTATAGGGGTTGGTATATTGGTTACACTGAGACAATTTTTAATTTCATTTTTTTACGATAGGGGTTGAGAATTAGATGTATAAGAACTTCTTTGCAGGGCAATGGATGGATGGAACTGACGCAATTGATAATATCAATCCTTCTGATACATCAGATTGCATTGGACAGTTTGCGATGGCGAGTAAACGGCAAACTGAGGAGGCGATAGATGCTGCATTTGATGCTTTCCCCCAATGGGCGAAGTCACCGTTACAACAACGAAGCGAGATGCTTGATAAGATCGGTGATGAGATATTGTCTCGAAAGCAAGAATTGGGACAACTGTTAGCAAGAGAAGAGGGGAAGACCCTCTTGGAGGGTATTGGAGAGGTAGTGCGCGCAGGACAGGTCTTCAAGTTTTTTGGAGCTCAAGTTGTTCGTCAAGCAGGAGAAAATTTTGATTCCGTTCGCCCCGGGGTAGACGTTTCAGTTACTCGTTCTCCAGTTGGAGTCGTGGGCTTGATCCTACCGTGGAATTTTCCAATAGCGATTCCAGCTTGGAAAATCGCGCCCGCCCTTGCATATGGGAATTGTGTTGTCTTTAAACCGTCTGAGCTTGTCCCCGCGCTTGCCCATGCTTTGACGGAAATTATTTCGAGGTCTGGGATTCCAGCAGGCGTCTTTAATTTGGTGATGGGTCGAGGAGAGGTGGTCGGTTCGTGTATCGCAAACAGCTCAAAAGTGCACGCTGTTAGTTTTACTGGATCAATCTCGACAGGAAGGAGCGTAGCTTCTGCGGCTGTCGCTCGAATGGCAAAAATACAACTTGAGATGGGAGGAAAAAATCCCCTGGTGGTGCTGGATGATGCTAATCTTGTCACTGCCGTAGATTGTGCTGTACAAGGTGCTTTTTATTCTACGGGTCAGCGGTGCACAGCATCAAGTCGGTTGATCGTGACGAGCGGAATACATGACAGGTTTGTTGAGGCGTTATCAAGCCGTCTAATGGCTTTGAAGACAGATCATGCTTTAAAGGATGGAACTGATATCGGACCTGTTATTGATCAGCGTCAATTAGATAAAGATCTAGCTTACATACAAGTTGGGATTGATGAAGGAGCGACTTTAAAGTGTGGCGGAGAGCAGGTTTATCGTGACACTAAGGGATTTTATTTGCCTCCTGTATTATTCACGAATACACACACCGACATGCGAATTAATCGTGAAGAAATTTTTGGACCTGTCGCTAGTGTTATTTGCGTGAGTAACTATGATGAAGCTTTATCCGTCGCAAACGATACTACTTTTGGGCTGTCGGCGGGTATTGTGACTAATTCACTAAAATATGCTTCTGACTTTAAACGCAATGTGGAGTCCGGCATAGTAGCGGTGAATCTCCCTACGGCGGGTGTTGACTATCACGTTCCATTCGGAGGAACGAAGAATTCTAGTTACGGGGCGCGAGAGCAGGGTCAGTATGCTAAGGAGTTCTATACCACCGTTAAGACATCTTATACTATGGCATAGTAATGTGACTTTGGGTTTACTCTATTTATTTAAGGTTCAAATTTAAGCGCAGTCTTTTTGAGTTAATAAAAACAAAACAGCGATCAAATTTCGCGGTGTTTTGGCGGCAACCTCAAAATGTTACGACGCTGCGAAGGGTCTCACCGGCTTCCATAGCCTCATATGCCTCGTTGATTTGTTCAATTGGATAACTTCTTGTTAGAAGTTTGTTGAGTTCTAACTTTCCTGCTTTATAGAGATCGATCATTCTGGGGATGTCATTCCGAGGGACTGCCGATCCATAGAGTGATCCTGTTAGGACACGCTCCTCAAAAGCGAACGGAAGGGCAGTAAGTGTCACTTTAGCACCATTTGCAGGAATGCCCACAACGATTGCGGTGCCACGTTTTGCAAGTGAATCATAAGCTTGCTGAATTGTAACTGGTAATCCGACAGCCTCAAAAGCGAAGTCGACACCCCTTCCCTGCGTAAGATCATGTATTGTCTTCACTGGGTTTTCTTTTGATGCATTCACGGTATGGGTAGCGCCAAATTCTCGTACCTGCTCGAGTCTTACATCATGCCGATCTACTGCGATGATTTGTTTTGCTCCGGATAATACTGCGCCCTGAACAATATTGACCCCTACGCCACCAACTCCAAAAACTGCGACGGTCCTTCCCGGCTTAAGACTGGCGGTGTTTATAACTGAGCCGACGCCGGTTATTACAGAGCAACCTAATAATGCCGCGAGTTCAAAAGGTAGATCTTTTGGGATCTTCAAAACAGAACCCTCTGGTAACACCGTATAGTTTGAAAATGCAGATACGCCAGCAAAATGAAGTATCTCTTGGCCTTTGTAACGGAAACGACTCGTACCATCTTGAAGCCTTCCTGAGGCGCGTATTTCAGTTCCCACGGGGCACAGTGCCGGCCTACTCTCACTACAATATTCACAACTTCCACAAGACAGTCGCCAAAGTGGAATAATATGGTCGCCTACGTTTACTGAAGTAACGCCCTCACCAACATCGACAACTACTCCGGCACCTTCATGGCCCAAAATACCGGGAATTGGTGCTTTTAGGTGGCCGGTCATTACACTTAAATCTGTGTGACATACTCCAGCCGCTTTCATCTGTACTCTCACCTCACCAGGACATGGGTCTGAAACATCAACTTCGCAGACATTCAATTTTTTTCCGGGTTCAAAAAGGATGGCGGCTCTAGATTTCATTTTTTCCTACAGGCAATTTTATGGATTTAAGTATAGCTTTTTAAAATTTATGAGTGCTAATTGTTTATGTTAACAGGGGATGCATCAAGAGATACACTCCGGATTATATATAACGCCCCCCATTTTCGCTTATAATGGGGGGAATTCGATGTAGTTATTCCTTGAAATACTCTGAGCGATGTTGCAGCGTTTTGCTCTAGAAGATATAACCATCATTAACTAAATTTGAATAATCAGAATAAATATAACTTTATGAAGAGGAGTTGGCAGAATGATAAAAGGAGATAAGTTTTATATTGATGGACAATGGGTGGTTCCATCGACAACCGATGTTTGCGAGGTAATTAATCCTTCCACAGAGCAAAAAATTGGACATATCATCATGGGAGGGCCGGCGGATGTTAATGCTGCTGTGGCAGCGGCTAAAAAGGCCTTTGAATCATTTTCTAAAACTTCTGTTCAAGAACGTTTAGACCTCTTAAGTAGGATTATCGATGCATATAAAAGTAAGATGGATTTAATTGCTAAAACTGTTTCGCAAGAAATGGGGGCACCCATGGGTCTTGCAAATGCAGCGCAAGCGCCAGCTGGGCTGGGACATCTTATTTTTGCCAAAAAAGCGCTCGAGAAGTTCTCTTTTGCTGAGGACGTGGGAACCTCGAGGGTAGTTCGAGAACCGATAGGGGTGTGCGGCCTAATTACCCCTTGGAACTGGCCAGTGAATCAAATTACAGCAAAAGTTGGACCGGCAATCGCAGCTGGCTGCACTATGGTGTTGAAGCCTTCCGAGATTGCGCCGTTTAATGCATTGATTTTTGCAAAAATCATGCATGAGGCCGGAGTACCGCCGGGTGTTTTTAATCTCATCAATGGTGATGGGCCGTCAGTTGGGGTTGCGATGTCCTCGCATCCAGATATAGATATGATGTCGTTCACAGGTTCCACAAGGGCGGGAGTATCTGTTGCGCAAGAGGCAGCGACCACCATTAAGAGAGTTTGTCAGGAGCTTGGTGGAAAGTCAGCCAATATCATTTTAGATGACTCTGAGTTCGAAAAAGCGGTGGCCCGCGATGCGTTTGGAATGTGTCTCAACACCGGTCAGAGTTGCAATGCTCCAACCAGAATGCTCGTGCCAGCGAGCCGAATGGAAGAGGCTTCTGAGATTGCGAAGAAGTCCATGGAAGCGATTGTTGTCGGCAACCCGGCTGATGAGGCCACTCAGGTTGGTCCACTCGTTTCCGAACTTCAATTTAACAAAGTGCAAGCGCTCATTCAGAAGGGAATTGATGAGGGTGCAAAATTAGTTATGGGAGGAGTAGGCCGACCAGACGGATTGGATTCGGGATACTTTGTACGACCCACAATATTTGCAGATGTGGACAATGACATGACCATTGCGAGAGAAGAAATTTTTGGCCCAGTGTTGTCACTTATTCCCTATGCAGATGAAGATGATGCGGTAGCTATAGCTAATGATACTGTCTATGGACTGTCTGCTTATGTCAGCGGGGGTGATCATGAAAGAGCGTGTGCGGTGGGAGCACGATTGAGAGCTGGAAACGTCCACATTAATGGAGCCGGGCTAGATATTAACGCGCCATTTGGCGGTTACAAGCAATCTGGAAATGGCCGAGAATTTAGCACGTGGGGTCTGGAAGAGTTCCTAGAGACAAAATCTATGCTGGGATTTGAGCCGCCAAAAATGAATGCTGAGGAGGGGAGCGGGTTTATAGACTTCTAAACATGTAATTCTCAAAAGTACTTTCTTTATATCGGGCGCTTCTAGAAGTAGAGCTGCCTGATATAAATGAAAGGAATATGACGGTTTTGTTTTTAATAATTTTATGATCCAGAAAACGTTGGTTCTTTTTTTTCTATGAAGGCTTTTACTGCATTAAGATGGTCTTGTGTGGACGCACAATGAATGTGGTGTGTGACCTCAAGATCCATGCAGTCATCTACGTCGCCCTGAGAGAGGGCGCGAGACAAATTTTCTTTCATATATCGATATGCCACGCTAGGACCTTTCGCTAATCGGCTGGCTATCTCCTTGGTTTTGGCAGCGAGGTTGTATGGTTCTACCACCCAATTAGTTAAACCTAGCTGTAATGCCTCCTCAGCGGCTATCCGATCAGAGAGATAGTACAATTCCCGAGCCTTAGCCGTGCCTATCAACTGGGACATGAATAGTGTGCCCCCGTAATCTCCTGAAAAACCCACTCGGGCAAATGCGGTAGTCATGATGGCATTGGATGCCATAATTCGTAGATCGCATGATAAGGCGAGTGATAGACCGGCTCCCGCGGCAGCACCTGGAAGCACCGCTAGCGTTGGTTTTGGTATTTTATAGAGACGACCAGCTGTATTTCGCTGATCTACTCGTTGTCGATGAATTGCCGCGTCCACCGTGATTTCGGCTGCTTTTGCATTTCGAGCAGCCATAGCTTTTATATCACCACCCGCGCAAAAGGCTTTGCCAGTGCCTGTTACAACAATACACCGTATGGCGGGATTCTGTTCTGCATTCACAAGTTGGCTATTAAATGCTTTCAACAAATCTGGTGAAAAAGCATTACGAGCTTCCGGTCTGTTTAAAGTTATGGTTAGAACTCCGTCCTCTAGGTAAACGAGTAGATCTTGTGTACCAGAATCAATCTTTTGTCCTGACATGGGGTGTATTCCTTATTTTTGTTGAAAAGGATTTAGCGCATATGATATCTAATCAAAATTTAAGTAATTAATTTCAGTTGTTTTTCTTCGTTGAGGACGCTCCAGATCTTAGAGAATCATGATTGTTCTGTGTTTAAATGCCGAGGAACCCAAAAGGCAACAAGAATTATTTAAATAATGCCCGCTTTTCTAAGTTTCGCCAGATCAGTGGCACTATAGCCAAGCATTTTTTGCAATACTGAGTCTGTGTGTTCTCCCAATATTGGCCCAGGATTATCGGTATATCCGGGAGTGTCCCCTAATTTAGGTGCAATGGCAGGTATATGTAATTTTTTATCTCCAATCATCACTTCCTCGAATAGTCCTCGTGCTTGAAAATGAGGATTTGTAAACATGTCCTCCACACTAAGTATTGGTCCTGCTGCAACTCCTGCGTCCTCCAGACGGCAGATTGCCGTGTTTAATGAGACGGTTGCAGTCCAATCCGATATTGCCGCATCAATTAAATCCTCATGCTCAACTCGACCGGAATTATTTTGTAAACGTTTGTCAGAGGCCAGGTCATCTCGTTCAATTTTCCTCATGAGTCGCTCAAACATCGAATTCGTATTTGCACCGATAATAATTAACTTTTTATCTTTGCATCGATAGGTATTAGAAGGTACGATTCCGGTAATTGTGCTTCCAGAGGGTTGCCGTATTTGTCCCGCTCCAGAATACTCTGGTACGACGGCCTCTAGCATATTAAAAACTGATTCAAATATAGATACGTCTACGACTTGGCCATGTCCGTTACCTTTTCGTAGCTGATAAATATAAGCCATGCAAATTCCCAAGGCAGCATGCAACCCTGCTAAGGTATCACCTAAACTCAGATTAGGACGCACCGGTAATTCGCCGGGCACACCATTGAGATACCGAAAACCTCCAAATCCCTCACACACTGAAGCGAATCCCGGTCTGTCAGAGTAAGGACCGGTTTGGCCATAACCAGAAATTCGTGAATAGATTAAATTAGGATTTACTGTTTTTATATTTTCTGGACCAAGATTCCAAGATTCCATTACTCCGGGACGGAAGTTCTCCACTAAAACATCGCAATCCCGACACAAATCTCGTACTATTTTTTGACCCGCTTCAGTTTTTAGGTTGATGGTTACAGATCGTTTATTTCGACCTAAGCTCCACCACCAAAGTGATGTGCCATCTTTTACAGTTCGCCAATTTCGTATGGGGTCTCCAAGTGCGGGTGATTCGATTTTTATAATTTCGGCACCAAAATAACCCAGAATGGCGCTGGCAAAAGGACCGGCTAAAATCTGCCCAAGCTCAATGACACGGAGACCGTCAAGGGGACGAGGATTAATATTTTTCACTGTGTCTGATTCAGTGATGGGACTGTCGGACAATTTGAACTCCAAGAGTAAATTTAAACTACAGTGTAATTGTCTGGGGATATATCTTCAAAGCATACTCGATTGTGGAGCGTCATATGTAATATACTTTACTACAATAAATTTGTTAAAAATTTCAACAAGGATTTTTATACCGATATTGAAGACAAGTTTTCCCGATCAAAAAACAGATACATCGTCAATTTGGACGGGCATAGTTTGAGTTCACTTTACAGTTTATAGACTTTATGTTGCTTTGAGTTGATCCTCTTATTCTGAGTATTCTCAATTCTAATAACTGTAAGTCTATGGGGTCTTTGATGCTGGTTTAGCGTTTACTTTGGTGGTCAGTGAAAATGACATTGTTTCAGTGGTCGGGGTTTTTTCTTGGTTTTTATGCCGCACTTATGGTGGCTATCGGGTTGTATGCACACAAAAAAATTCGGGATTCAGATGATTTTGCCACAGCTCGGGGTGCTTACGGTCCATTTTTTTTAGCGCTGGCGTATGCAGCGACTACTGCAAGTGGCGCCACTTTCTTGGGGATTCCCGCCCTCTCTTATCAATCGGGCTTGGCTGCCCAATGGTACGGGGTTTTATATCCACTGGGTGTTTATATTGGGGTGCTTATATCGATACGCTTCGTAGCAACCGCGGGTAACCGTTTTGGCAATCGCTCGATACCCGAGTACTTAGGCGATCGTTATCAATCTAATGGTATTAGAGTTTTAGTATCTTTAATGTCGCTTATTCTTTTCTTTTATCTCACCGGGCAGTTAGTATCTGGAGTAGTGATGTTCCAACTAATGCTCGGTTTCGATGAGATATGGGCGTTGATCTTCACGACGTTGGTATTGTTGTTTTATGTTGTTTTGGGTGGGGCTCATGCTGATATTATAACTGACGGTATACAGGGGGCGATGATGCTTGTTATTGCCATCATTGTGATTCTTGTGACCTTTTTAGGTGTGGGTATTGAAGGAGGTTTTTCTGGTGTTTTGTCTAATTTATCGGCACAGGATCGAAATTTAACGAGGGTCTTAAACCCCGAGTCTTCGCTTTTTAACTCATGGTGGTCAATTTTTGTTATCATTTTTGCGCATATTCCTCTTGGTCTTCTTCCGCACTTGGGCAATAAGTTATGGGCACTTAAGTCCGGTAGAAATAAGATGAACTTCGTATGGCTAGCTGCAAGTTTTGGATTAACATTGGGCATGATGGGACTCGGTGGATTACTTGCAAGGGCTCATTTTGGCTCTGAACTATTCGGCGAGGGGATGAATCCAAATCAAGCTTTACCTCTTTTATTTATAGAATTGTTTCCGATTTGGTTAGCTGCATTAATTGGTGTTGGAATATTAGCAGCTGTGATGAGTACTGCCGATGGATTAGTAATATCATCTTCACAGGTAATTGCGAATGATCTGTATCGAAGGACAATCGCTCCTAAAGTGCACTACGATCTCACTCCAAGTCAACTTGATAAAAGAGTTCTCCTTATTTCGAGGTTCTCCACTATTGCAGTGTTATGCGTGTGTATGGTTTTAGCTTGGTTTTTCATGGAGAAAAATATAGCACTTATTGTTTTTATTGGAATTGGTGGGATGATGGCCGCGTTCGCGGGTCCTCTTATGCTGGGAGCGCTATGGGGTGGGGTAACTACTGCGGGTGCTTATACCGGTCTTATAGCAGGCATGACCACATTCATTATTTTACACGCGCAGCTGATCGATCCGAATTGGTTCGCAAATTATTCTGCTCTTCATGAAGCCAGTTTATGGCTCTATACCGAGGGCACTAATCCTTTTTCTTGCACATTTGTTGGTGAAATGGTTTCAATCTTGATGACGTTACTTGTTTCTAATTTCTCTGAGAAGTTGCCAGAATCTCATTTGCAGACTCTTTTTAGTGACTGATAAAGAATTTCAAAGACCTCACGAAGGCAACCAAAGGCACACCACGATTTTCACATTGTTTTTATTTTTATTCCCATTCTGTTGGGATTTGGCGTGAAAAACACTCCTTTAGTCGTTGCCATTTGTGGTTGTTCGGGTTCAGGAAAAAGTTTTTTTTCCGATGTTTTGACTCAACATATCAGAAAAACGTTTCCAAACTACAGGGTCCAGCAGCTAAGCCTCGATCGTTATTTTATCGACATTACACTTAGAAGACCTGAAAAATATGATCATTTTAACTTTGATCATCCTGAAGCGATCGATTTCGGACTATTCGCATCACATTTAATAGATTTAAAAAATAAAGTTAATATTTTTGCCCCGAAATATGATTTTGTGTCACATAAACGTGAAAAACATTGTGATTTTTTATCTGCGTGTGATCTTTTAATTGTCGAAGGAGTTTTTCTTTTGTATCAGAAGGAAATAGTTGATCTTCTAGATTTGAAACTCTTTATCGAAACTCCTCTGGAGATATGCTTACAAAGACGATTGTCGCGAGATTTGAAAGAAAGAGGTCGGACCAAAGATGAAATAACCTATCAGTTTAGACAAACAGTCATCCCTATGTATAAAAAATATATACATCCGACCCGTGCCCGCGCGAATTTTTTTTTAAATGGAGTCAACTCAGTTGACGAAAATATAACGCTTACAGTAGACCATTTGAGTCACTTAATAAGTGGCTGAGGTAAAGTAATAAGGTATCAATCAGATGTCAGGTGCTATAGGAATTGTTTGTATTTTAATCTTTGCGGTGTTCTTGTCCTCGAATAGGAAATCGATCAACTTGTCGACCGTAATTGTTGCTTTTGGTCTTCAAGCAACTTTAGGAGCTTTTGCGCTCTATTTTCCGATTGGTCAAAGTATTTTTCAAAGCCTGTCCTTCGTAATTAGTGACCTTCTTGAGCATTCCACAGCGGGTACATCGTTCGTGTTTGGAGATTTAGCGGATGGCAGCAAGATGTTTTATTTTGCGTTTCAGGTGCTGCCCGTAATAATATTTTTTTCTGCCTTAGTTTCAGTATTTTACTACATCGGAGTGATGCAGCTTTGCATCCGAATTATTGGTGGAGGTCTTCGAATACTCCTCAAAACAAGCCGAGTGGAGTCTATGGTTGCGGCTACGAATATATTTTTGGGTATTGGGGAAGCACCATTGGTAGCTCGGCCATATATCCCTAAACTGTCCAGATCGCAGTTATTTGCAGTGATGGTTTGTTGTTTATCATCTGTGGCAGGCTCTGTTTTAGCCGGTTACGCAGCTATGGGTGTTTCATTAGATTCCTTAATTGCTGCAAGTTTTATGGCAGCGCCAGGGGGTCTTTTGATGTCGAAATTAATGGAGCCCGAAATAGATTCGGGCGCTAATGAAAAATTCTCGATGTCAATAGGTGACCATCATCACAGTAATATTTTCCAAGCTGCTGCTGACGGCGCGATCGCAGGACTGACTCTCGCTTTAAATATTGGCGCCATGCTGATCGCTTTTATGGGGATTATCGCGCTTCTAAACGTTAGTTTGGAATGGCTAGCTAGTCTTTTTGGTATAGAGGGCGCTACGATTCAAACCATATTGGGCAAGCTTTTTCAACCGGTGGCAATTTTAATTGGTGTACCCTGGCACGAATCTGAATTTGTTGGCGGGTTGCTTGGACAGAAACTGGTTTTTAATGAGTTCGTGGCTTTTATGCAATTTACCGAACTTCAAACGTCCTTGAGCAGAGAGAGTCAAATCATTGCTACCTTTGCGCTTTGCGGTTTCGCTAATTTTGCGTCGATCGGCGTGCTTTTGGGAGGACTGGGTGTTTTAGCCCCCTCTCGGCGTGCTGAAATATCTCAGCTGAGTTTGAGGGCACTCGTAGCGGCTACTCTTGCGAATTTAATGAGTGCTGCCATTGCCGGTACTTTTATGGGCTGGTCTTAGTCTGCCGTAATTTGGCGAAATTAATGCTGGCTCAGCCCTAATGTCATTCGCCTTACTATGCACTAGTAACCGTAGTCGGCATATGAAGTCATATGTGGTGTCATAAATTTGTTTTTAAAAAGTATAGGATATAGGATGCTTGCAAGTCTATTGCGCGCGTTCGATCACAAGATGCACAGCAAGGGACACCTCCCCGGGCGTTAAGGTTTGATCATCCCGGAATGCTTCTGACAAAGCAAATCATATCGTCCACTGTTAAATTTTTACCAATCAGTGCAAGTTGCTATTTCTGTTCGGAGCTATTGAGGGCAATCCGAGTATTTTTCCAATTATGATTCATTTTGGACTCTTTACACTGCGGATAATGATTGCCCATCAATTTTTATAAAACAAATAGAGATTTAGATAAAGGTTACTCGTGATGTGTCGATTCATCAAAGGAGTGGCAATTTATTGCCACTTTTGGCTAACTGTATACCATCTTTGTTTTTAGTGTTATTGGGCGAGAAGTGAATAATATGAGCGATATATCGGGATCGACCAACACGCTTAGAGCTTTACAAGAATTTAACATCAAAATATCTGCACTCGTTGACCGTAAGCGGAAAGCGGAAATATCTAGATCCGAGAGTTTGGCAGAGGCTCGTGCCGTAAACGCGGAACTGGCCGACAGATACAGAGCTGAACGAAAAGATCAATTAGCCGCGAAGATGAATCAACTAGCTCGGCTTGAAAGGTTGAAAGCTGCTCGACTCTTTAATCAATTAGCCAGTGAAAATAATCAGAAATCTGTGAACAGAAATCTAATTACTGGAGATAATGCGCTCTACAAGCAAGGCGTTTCACTTCAAGGGAAAAGCGAAAGTCAGCGCGTTGTTGATAATCTTGACTTGCAGAAACGAGAAAGTATGTATTTTTCGAGGCTTGCGAATGATCTGCTTGACCAACAAATATTTGATATAAAACTAAATCATAAAAGACTGGAAGAAAAACTTATAGATGAAAATATTGAGAGTGACGCTGTTCAAAATGATATCTTGGAGTATAAAAATCAAGAGTCAAAGATGATTGAGGACTTGGTAGAACAGAAATCTCAAGAAGCAGATCAGATTCATAGTGCAAAGCACAATGACACTCCATCACTGCAGCTAAAAAAACGAATAGAAAAGCTTGTGGAAATGCAGGAGGAAGAGTCAGACGGTAAGGATGGAATATCAATGGAGATTTAGGAATAAGAAGCTAGTCAAAGAAGGTGTTTCCATCCACAGCGGTATTACTACCGACCCCTTGGCTCTTTAATACAAATGTCCCAAACTGTATTTCTCTATTACCAATATTCAAAAGAAACCATAACAATCACAAGTTTCAAATTGTAGGTCCTTATATCCTGACATTCGTTAGTAAGTCTTGGACTGATTTGCGGCAGCATTTTGCGGAAAATAGTCTGATTTACAAAAGCAAGTGCTTTGTCTATAGATACTTTGGTGAGGACTCATACTTGAGTAACTTCGCACAAACACTGGAAGTGAATCAATTGATGACAACCCTTTTGAGTTCCTTGCGGCTTTTGGCGATTTTCACTTCATTATGAATTAGAAAAAAGCCTTAATAACAGAAGAACTCGATATCGAACGTTAAGATAATAGTGATTCAGATTTAAAGCATTTGGAAAGACTCGAAAAAGTTAAGTTGTAAAGGAATAAAAATTCGCTCTGACGCGCATGAGAATGAATCGTAAAGTAGTACTTGTGCAGCTCGCGTTTATTGTCCCAACGTTCTGTGTCAGGGCTTCTAATTGGATTTAGAAATACTATTTCGAGAAGGAAAGATTTTGTTAAGTGTGTTAATTTTGTTATTTTTGTTATGATCATGTAATAGTGAAAACTGGCTTGCTTATGAAGATTGCGATTATCAACTTACCAAAAGTTTTATCACACCATAAAAGGAGCAACCCATGAATACAAAAGTGACGACCTCAAAACATGCGGCAAATGATGTTGGGCTAACACAAAGATTTGGGACCGGATGTGAGCCTTCTGACGATGAAGAACGTTCCCCAGATGAAATAGCTGACCGTGTGTTGAGAGATATCGAATGGGAAAAGGCATCAAGACCGGTCAACAGGTGGTGGGCGGGTTATCAAAAACTAAACCTCATTAAACCCAAGAAGTCAGATTAAAATTTTTTTTGGGTAGACCAATTGTCACCAACCATTGAAACCATCTTGCTAATGCATCCAATGAGGCTCAAATTAAGTTCAAATAGTAATTTTGGTCCAAATAGATAAAAATTCTGTTTATAAACATCATTGAACATGACGTTTAATCGCTTCCGCAACCTTATTTGCGAGGACCGAAGATCCCAGCTTTGAGAAATGCACATTGTTTGGGGCGACGAACATATTTTGATCGAAAGACTTTGAGATCGAATATAGATCATTGGTTATGATTCCGTTATTTTGCATAACAATGCTCGCAACCGAGTTGTAAGCTATAACATCTTTTGGAAATCGACCAGGTTCGTCATCTGGAACAGCTGTGGTGGAGGCCCAAATCAATAAAGCTCCTGTTTTTTTTAAGCGATCAACCAAGTTTTGCAGATTTAATTTATAGTCTTCGATTTCCACCTTTTTTTTACCGTTAAATTTATCTAATTTGTTTCTGTGAGGAGAGTCCTCATTTCTATATGCGATGTCATGAAGCCCCCAGTTAAAGTGAATGATATCGAAACTTTTTCCGTCTAACCACGAATTAATTTTTTTTAGTCCGTTCATCGTAGATGCACCGTTTCCATCGATTCTCTCTACATAAGCTATGTCACTGAGCCCTTGTTTTACTTGTGCAGTGTAGCCAATAGAGATCGAGTCACCGATGAGAAGAACTCTAGGGCGTTTCTCATATGTTGAGTTTTGTTTTGTATCACAGACCACAGGCGCAGATAAAAATGGTAAGGTAACAAGACAAACACTAAATGCGAAGGATATTTTGAGCTTTGGAGTGCAGTTATAACGGTTGCAGTTTGGCAACTTCATCTTCGTTTTAATAATTGTTTATTCCTTTGGTTTTTCTTAAATGAAAACTGAAATATACATGTCGGAATGATATTTATTTCAAGCAGAATGTTTTTTACATATAATAATCGAGGATAACCCGCTTGAATACCAAAATTTGAGGAAAAATGTCAAACACGATTATTTCGCTTCGCACGGTGGATGTTAGGTTTCCAACTTCAAAAAGCTCTTATGGATCTGATGCGACAAATAATGATCCAGATTATTCTGCTGCTTACGTCAGCCTCGAAACTGAAAAAGGAAATAAGGGATATGGATTATTATTCACTATAGGACGAGGAAATGACATATGTTGTGCAGCTATTGAGGCTATGAAAGACTTAGTGATAGGTTCAGATTTAGATGATATTAAGAATGACATATATAAATTTTACAATCGGTTTCGATATGATAGTCAGCTCCGATGGCTTGGACCAGAGAAGGGTGTTGTTCACATGGCTGCAGGAGCAATAGTTAATGCCGTATGGGACATGTGGGCAAGAGATGAAGGAAAACCGGTTTGGCGACTGTTGGCGGATCTTACCCCTAAGCAGTTCGTTTCATGCTTAGACTTCCGATATTTGGGTGATACTTTAAGTGCTGAGGAGGCACTTGATATCGTTAGTAGTAATGAAAGCTCGAAGCAAGAAAGAATATTGGAGCTTGAAAAATATGGATATCCTGCATACACAACCTCGCCGGGATGGATGGGTTACAGCGATAATAAACTCCGGATTCTCTGCCAAGAGGCACTTGATCAAGGTTTCAAACATATCAAACTTAAAGTGGGGGAATCATTAGAGCGGGACAAGCAACGTTTAACCTTAGCTCGTTCTGTCATTGGCGATGATGTCAAGCTCATGATTGATGCAAATCAAATATGGGAGGTCGATCAGGCAATTGACTGGGTTAGTGAACTAGCATCTTTTGATCTATGGTTTGTCGAGGAACCGACTTGCCCTGATGACGTTTTCGGGCACAAAAAGATTCGAGATAAGCTCAGGGGTATACGGGTAGCCACTGGGGAACATTGCCAAAACCGAGTCATGTTTAAACAGTTTATTTCCACTGATGCCATTGATGTTGTCCAGATAGATAGCTGTCGACTCTGTAGCATTAATGAAATTTTGTCAGTCTATGTGCTTGCCGCAAAATATGGTAAGCCTGTATGCCCGCACGCTGGGGGGATAGGACTCTGTGAATATGTGCAGCATTTGTCGATGATTGACTATGTGAGAATAAGCGCATCATTAACCGATCGAGTGATTGAGTATGTTGAGTATCTTCATGAGCACTTCGAAGATCCTTGTATCATCAGAAATGGTTCGTATATGCCACCTATGTCTCCAGGGTTTAGCATAAAAATGTTTCCAGAATCTATCGAACATTATACATTTCCCACAGGTAAAGCATGGACTGAAAACTGAGGACAATCAGATGAAATCGAGTTTAATGAGCGATTATTTTGACACGCGTTATCCCTGTATTACCGATCTGGAGAAAAAAGCAAAAGGTCGGATGCCAGCATTTGCATATGATTATCTCACAGAGGGTTGCATGTCAGACGAGTGCGTTAAGAGAAACAAAAAATCTCTTGCACAAGTCCAATTACGGGGAAATGTCTTGGAGCCTTTCGAGGGCGTTAATATGGAAACTGACATATTTGGTCATAAGTACTCTGCTCCCTTTGGTGTAGCTCCGGTTGGTCTCCAGGGTCTTATGTGGCCCAAAACTCCGGAGTACCTCGCAAAGGCGGCCTGTGAAAAAAATATTCCTTTCGTGCTCAGCACTGTTTCTTCTGCTTCTTTAGAGAATATCGCATACATATCCGAAGGGAAGGCATGGTTCCAATTGTATAACCCGTCTTCAAGAGAGGTACAGGCGGATCTTATAGCTCGTGTACAGTCAGCAGGCTATCCAGTTTTAGTTGTGACGGTCGATGTTTCTACATTTGGGTACCGACCTCGAGATATCCGAAATGGTCTCGCGATGCCACCAAAAATGAGCGTGAGGAATGTTTTTCAAATGTTGAGCCGTCCGCATTGGTTAATTAAGACTGCTTTTGCAGGTAAGCCTGAAATGAAAGTTCTTAAACGATACATGATGCACAGTGAAAAGAATGAACAGTTGATGGAATTTATGAATCGAGCGGTAATGGGACCTGTAGATTATGAGAATCTTAAATCAATTCGAGATTTGTGGAAGGGGCCGCTAGTGATAAAAGGTATCCTTACAGAAGAGGATGTTAAGTTGGCAGTATCTTTGGGTGCTGATGCCGTGGTGGTATCGAATCATGGAGGACGTCAACTGGACGCTGCTGAATCTCCCATAGAACCGTTGCAGAGGCTGTCCCAAAAATATCGTAAATCAATAATGTTCTTCATGGACAGTGGCATTCAAAATGGCGTAAACATAGCCTCAGCGCTCGCAGCAGGAGCACGACTGGCTTTCATGGGTAGGGCATTTGCATTTGGAGTATCAGCTCTCGGGGAGCGAGGTGCTTATCACACGATCAATCTCTTTTATCAACAACTCGAGCAAGTGATGAACCAACTCCGTTGCGATTCTACAGAAAAAATGACGAACCATTTGGTGAAATGAGGCGTGATAATTTATGAGAGGTTACCAAAAAGAAGGGTAGGTAAGACCACACTCGCTGTAACGACTTTAGGTTTCGGAGGTGCGCCGATTGGGAATTTGTATAGAAGTTTGAGTGAACAAAATGCGCTTGAAACGCTCTCTACCGCGATCAAATCAGGCGTAAGTTTTTTTGACACGGCTCCGAGGTATGGAGCAGGTCTGAGTGAGCGTCGAATTGGGGATGTTTTGAGGTCGATAGCTCCAGATCAATACGTTCTTTCAACCAAGGTAGGACGAATATTCAGAGCAAAACGCGACGCGAAAACTGATGAGCTTCGCTATGGATTTTTATCGCCGATGCCTTTTGAGCCTGAGTACGACTATACATACGATGGCATTATGAGGTCTTGGGAAGATAGTTTACAGCGACTTGGAATAGCGCATATCGATATTCTCCTCGTTCATGATTTGGGAAAATTTAATCATGGGAAACTTGACACTGTATATTTTCAACAGTTTGAATCTAGCGGTTATCGAGCATTAGAAGAGCTGCGAGGTAGTGGCGACGTTACGGCTGTGGGTCTCGGTGTGAACGAGACTGAAGTGTGTGAGCGCGCCATGGAGGTGGGACGTTTCGATTGCTTTTTACTCGCCGGTAGATATACGCTTTTGGAACAGAGAGCACTTTCAACATTTTTTCCCAAATGTGAGTCTCATGGTGCATCTATAATTCTGGGAGGACCCTACAACTCAGGTATTTTGGCATCAGGGGTTAGGGGCGGAAATACTCCTTATTATGATTACGAACCGGCAAAAGAGGATGTTATTAGACGAGTAGCCTCCATCGAGGATGTATGTAGTGAGTTTAAGGTGCCATTACCGGCAGCTGCACTCCAATTTCCCTTGGCTAATCCTTTGGTGAGTAGCATAATTCCGGGGCTGGACAGTGATCGGCAAGTCCAACAAGCAGTCGCTCATTTAAACTTAAAGATCCCTCTCAAATTCTGGGAAACGCTAAAAAGTAAAGGACTCATTGAGTGTAACGCACCGGTGCCAACAGGGAGCTGTTGAGATGTCTAACGAACACATCGAAAAAAGCTATGAAAATAGCACACCTGAAAATGTCATAGTTACCGGAGGGGGCAGCGGTATTGGAGAAGCTATTTGTTTAAGACTCGCCTCAAGGCAACGCCACATATATGTTATCGACATCGATTTGAATCAAGCAAAAAGAGTAGCAACGCTTATCAATCAGCAAAATTTTATGGCGACACCAATACTGTTAGATGTCTCAGACCACCGTGCGGTGTTGGACATTCTCAATAATCTACCAAATCCACCCAATATACTCATTAATAATGCAGGAGTCTCTGCTATCGGTAATTTGGAGAATACAACAGAAGAGACTCTTGATCATCTTTATTCCGTTAATGTGAAGAGCATTTATAATTGTGCATACGCAGTAATACCGATCATGCGCAGAGATAGCAGGGGGGGACTTATAATCAATTTGGCGTCTGTCGCCTCGAGTGTTGGGGTATCTGAACGATTTGCATATTCAATGAGTAAGGGTGCAGTTTTGAGCATGACCATGAGTATAGCCAAAGATTATGTGAATTCAGGTATCAGGTGCAACTGTGTGTCCCCCGGTAGGGTGCATACACCATTTGTAGACAACTACCTTAGTAAATATTACGACGATAAATCATCTGAAATGTTTGCTGAGCTCTCCAAAAGTCAACCGATTGGCCGAATGGGTCAACCAGAAGAAGTCGCTGCATTAGTTGAATACTTGTGTGGACCTCAAGCTACATTTATTACTGGCTCAAATTTTCCAATAGATGGGGGCTTCGTCACTTTGAATTCTTAGAGGAGATAGTATAATGAAACTTTTAAGGTATGGAGTCTCTGGGCTTGAAAAGCCTGCTGCGGTAGACTCAAAAGGTAATATTCGATGTCTCTCAGACGTAGTTAAAGATATTGACGGTGCGTCTATCCAGAAAACCTCGATCGAAAAATTAAAAAAATTAGATTTGTCAAAATTTCCGATAGTTTCCGATGAGGTTCGAATTGGTCCTTGTGTTGCGGGGGTTGGCAAGTTCCTATGTATTGGTCTAAATTACTCTGACCATGCAAAAGAATCAGGGATGGCTGTACCCTCTGAGCCAGTCGTATTTTCAAAATTTGTTTCTGCGATTTGTGGACCCGATGACGATATCGTAAAGCCTAGAGGAAGCACTAAACTCGACTGGGAGGTTGAACTTGGTTTAATTATTGGTGAGCAAACTTCTTATGTTAGTGAATCTGAGGCAATGTCTAGTGTGGCTGGATTTTGTGTTTGCAATGATATCTCTGAGAGAGAATTTCAGCTTGAGAGATCTGGTCAATGGGATCTTGGTAAGGGTTGTGATACATTCGGACCCATTGGCCCTTGGTTGGTGACTCCCGATGAGATTGATGATGTGATGGACCTGAAAATGTGGCTTGAGGTGAACGGACGTAGATTTCAAGATGGCAATTCTAAAACTATGATCTTTTCTCCCGCTAAAATCGTCAGCTTTTTGAGCCAGTACATGACTTTGATGCCGGGTGATATTATTTCAACTGGCACCCCGCCTGGGGTTGGATTTGGTCAGAATCCCCAAATATATTTAAATGTAGGCGATTCTATGACACTTGGTATACAAGGATTGGGGCTTCAAAGGCAGCGTGTGGTTGCTGATTATCAATAAAGTCTGAAAATTTATTAAAAAAAAATCTGTACCCTTTAAGTAGCTAGGATTTAACGTTTAACAGTCACTTATATATTGTCTCTAAATAAAAAAATTGACGTATTTTTTTTGTAAATTGTTGCAAACATTTCAACTTTTGAATACCATCTTTTGTATTCTATTAATAAAAAACTATTTAAAAAATAACACAAACAGAAAGGGGGTAAGATGATGAATAATGCACTCGAGCTTTTGAAGCCTGCACTTGTCTTTTTACTATTTACTTCAATCATTATGTTTCTTGCTCCAGCCGCTTTTGCCCAAGAAGAGGCGTCGGCTGATATAGAAGAAATTATTGTTGAGGGGATTAAAGGAAGTGCAAAGTCTCAAAGGGAGGCTAAGCGAAACGCTAAAAATATAACTGACTCCATCTTCGCTGAGGAATTTGGAACGATGCCCGATTCAAACGTTGCTGAAGCTCTGCAACGAGTCACGGGAATTGGTATTGACCGAAGAGATGGTGAGGGAACATTTGTTACCGTTCGTGGTGTGGATCCAAATTTGAACCAAGTCACTCTCAATGGTCAAACCGCTACCACTGGGCAAGACGGCAGCGACTTTGATTTTTCAATGTTATCGGCAGATATGTTGAAAGCTATTGAAGTTGTAAAAACCCCAAGTGCCAATCACATAGAGGGTAGCCTTGGCGGCACAGTTAATCTGCTCACAAATAGACCATTGGACATGAGGTATTCTATTAGAAGCCTTGAAGTTCAGATGCAAAAAAGTGTGTTGGCGGATGAAACCGATCCGGTAATAAAAGCAAATTTTGCAGACAAATTCGATAACGATCGCATAGGAATATCAGCTTCACTATTTTCTGATACTAAAAACACGAGGACTGATATGTTTCAGTCGTTTGATCTTTTTCAGGTAAGAAATGTCCCAGGTATTAGCTATCAGACCGGTGAGGACTTGGGAGATGTATGGGCAAATATTCCAAATTTTCTTGAGCAAGTTATTAATTTTGATGAACGTACCAGAACCGGCGGAAATTTAATGTTTCAGTTCAGACCAAACGAAGCGTCGGAGTATTGGATTGATCACAGCTTTACAAGGCATGAGATTGACAAAGATCGGTTTGCAATCAGGGTAAACCGGCTTCACAGAAACAGTGCCACTAATCAGAACCCGTCATTGCCGGTCGCAGGAACTTGGATCATTGATGAGACAAGAGACATTGCGCTTGCGGGTCAAGCGGGTAAATCTGCGGGAAATCAAATCTCTATGCACTGGGTTACCCCTACAGATACATCAATCACAGAGCTTGGAACAATACAGGACATTGGAGAGTTTACCGTTACTGCAAAATTGGGACTGTCACGGAGTGAGCAGACTTGGCCAGATTATAAATCGTTGAATTTCCTAGCTTTTGGCAATACAACACACCAAAATGGATTTGATTACAGGAATCCAGACGGTGGTTTCTTTTTAATTCCTACTTTTATCTTGGATGAGGATCGTAATCCCAGTGCGCCCGTCGGGCTCACTTTTAATCAGACATGGATATACGACCGTCTTGTTACAGACGATCAGGATACCTATTCTGTTGACATCGAGCGAGATGTTGATGTCTCTATTTTTGATAAAATTCAGTTTGGGGGTAGGTATTTCGATCGAGAAAAGGGGCGGAGCCAGACGAGGGCGTTTGCAAATCCCGTTACCCCTGATGGTGCAGTTCGTCTAACAACAGAGGGGATCTCACAACCGTTTCCTGTAGACGATTTTTTTGCTGATGTCGCGCCTAATGCTTTGACTTCAGGATGGGTAATACCTGATGTTAATTTAGTTTTTGATCAGTATGTGAATCCTGATTTTGTGGCTAATTATGAGGCAGATCCTCTAAACTCGTGGTATATTTCCATGGACGCAACTGCCTTTTATTTCATGGCTGACTTCACCCTACTGGATGACAGACTCACGGGTGATGTGGGAGTGAGGTATGTGGATACCAATCAGCGCGGTGTGGGTACCGGTGGAATTAATTTCCCCCGAAACGAAGGTTCTGCTCAATTTCCTGTTGATGTATCTCATTCTTATTCCAATGTCCTTCCAAGCCTGAATATGACATACATGTTGAAGGAGGATATGCTCCTGAGATTCGCCGCTTCTAAAGTGATTGCGAGGCCCAGCTTCAATGATTTGAGAGCTGGTACAACTGTCAGAGCATCTAACAGAAACGAAACCCCACGAGCAAGCGGGGGTAATCCTGCAGCTGATCCCTATGAGGCAACCAATTATGATTTATCCTATGAGTGGTATTTTGGTGAGTCTGGACTCTTCTCGGCGGCGATATTTTATAAGGATATTACCGCATTTAATTTCAACCAAACTCAGTTAAGCGATGCTTATCCGGACAATACAAATAGTTCTAGTGGTATTCTTCTTGATAGTAGCACTTGCCTGAACCCGTATGTTGCTCCCGTTTTAGAAACCGGCACGGGACGTTTGAATGCGGACGGAGTTTTGATACCAGTTTCGATGTACGATGCTGAAACTTGTGAAGCCGCGCAAGTTACTATATCTCTCCCACGCTCTGGGGAGGGTGGCTTCATTAAGGGGTATGAATTGGGCTATCAGCAAGCATTTACTAAACTTCCCGGATTATTGTCTGGCTTGGGGGTGATGGCGAACTACACATTTACTGATAGTGAAGCTTCTTACTTTTCAGAGGGGAATGAGGCCTATAGCGGATTTAGTTTCCTTAACACTTCTAAGGACACAATCAACGCCACTGTATACTGGCAAAAGGATCGTCATTCTGCAAAGCTTGCCTATAATTATCGCTCACCTCGTATGGTTAATGCGTCCACTTTGACTAACAGTGTTTATATGGAGGGTCGCAAGTCCGTTGATTTTTCCGCAAACTATCAGATCAATAAAATGTTTCGATTGTCTTTTCATGCTTTGAATTTGACGGAAGAATATGATCGAAAGTTCTTGGCTCGAACAGTTGAAAGCAATGGACTTGCCGGTGAAGGCAACGCTATTGACAACGATATCCCTGATTATTTGACAACGGATTTGAGATACACCGGAAGGACGTATCGTCTTGGTTTATATATGAACTTTAACTAATATCCTCTTCCACATGGAATTTAAAAAGCCCTTCGATTAATTAGAAGGGCTTTTTTTCATTGAGACACACTTTGATCGTTTTCTGTAGAGTATTATTTTGTAAATAATTCGGAGCATATAATGAAAAGCGCCGTGTTTTCATTGGTTATTCTGATCGGATCTTTCAGTAGTTTTGGTTTTGCAAAAACATTTGACAATAATGAAAAAACTGGTAGTCAATCCAATATTATTCTGATCATTACTGATGACCAAGGCTATGGTGATCTTGGAATTCATAATCAACTCATTAAAACGCCAGTCCTTGATAAGTTAGCAAAACAAAGTGTTCAGTTAACTAATTTTCACGTTGACCCCACTTGTTCCCCGACAAGAGCCGCTTTGATGACAGGAAAATATTCTATTAACGCGGGTGTATGGCATACGGTCATGGGGCGGCACATGTTGGCATCAAAACATGTTACTGTCGCAGAGGTCCTCAAGGATGCCGGCTATAAAACTGCGATGATTGGTAAATGGCACCTTGGAGATAATTATCCATTTAGGCCCCAAGATCAAGGTTTCGATCATGTGCTAATGCATGGGGGAGGAGGCGTTGGGCAGTCTCCTGACCATTGGGGAAATACTCAGTTTGATGATTCGTATTATTTGAATGGCAGAGCTAAAGCTTATGATGGATATGCAACTGATATCTGGTTTGATGAGGCTATTTCTTATGTAAATAGATTCGAGGGCAAGTCAGATCCATTTTTTTTATACATCTCCACTAATGCTCCACATGTACCGTATAGGGCACCAAAATCCTATGTAGATAAATATCTTGAAGTCGGATTGCCACAAGACATGGCAACTTTTTATGCAATGATAACAAACATTGACTCTAACATAGGACGATTAATTGCTCGAACGGAGGCCGCCGGAATTTTGGATAATACGATCTTTATTTTTATGACAGACAATGGTTCAAGCCTTGCAATGCAGTCTGATGGCGAGCCTCTATCTATGCTAAGCGATGAATTGTTAGCGAGGTTAAATGTAACCAGTAGTTCGCTGAATCTTAATATGAGAGGAGGGAAGAACTCTGTTTATGAAGGGGGTCATCGTGTACCTTTTTTTATCAAATTTCCTGACAAAGCTCGAGTAACACCTAGGACTATTGGTAGTCTGACTGCGCATATTGATGTCATGCCCACGCTTCTTCAACTGGTAAATTTAGAATATTCTCCCGAAGATTTTGATGGTATTAGCTTAGTGGACACTTTACTTTTTAATGAAGGAATTCCGGATCGGACTTTGGTCGTAACTAATCAGCGCGTTCTCAATCCAACTTCTAAAATGCCATTCGCTGTGATGCAGAATGATTGGCGTTACGTGAAAGCAGCCAAAAAAGGAGACTTTGAACTATTCAATGTATCCAGTGATCCTGGTCAAACCCTAGATTTAATAGATGAATATCCAGAGATAGCTGATAATTTAGCTGAGATATACAAAAGATGGTGGGAAAGTGTTTCCTCCACCGGATTTGAGACTTCACGGATAATTCTTGGATCAGATCTTGAAAACCCTAGCCGCATTACTGGACACGATTGGCATGCAAAAACTACATCTAATAGCCCGTGGTGGCCTGGATTCGAGTATAACAAAGACAGATGGTCTTCAGGTTGGTTAGGAAAGGAAGACACGTATTTAGCCGCACCTTGGCAAGTTTTTTTTAGTGATGACGGACGATATACGTTTGACCTTTATTTACACGATAAATCGGCGAAGAAGCCCGTGAGAAAAGAATTTGCACACCTTAAATTGAATGATCAGGTTCTGACCAAAAAAATTAGCGTGGGCGATACGCACGCGTCTTTTGAAGCTGATGCCATTCAGGGTACATCACAGATTATGGCTTGGTTCGATGATGGCGATGATCAGGCAATCCCAGCTTTTTTTCTTTATGTTGAGAAACTAGACTGATCATTGGATAAAAACAGATGTCTCGATAATGAGGGAAGATTACTCTAAAGGACAACTTCAATTGCATATCCAATGCCGCTTCTGGAAAATTTAGGTAATTCAATAATTGTTTTGTTTCCTTTGTTAGCCCACTTTAAATTAATTGACTCACCTAACAAATTCATCTGTTTTATCTCATAACCGGAGAGCGCTTCAACCATAATCTTATTGCTTGAAGGTCTTTGGAGAGATATCAGGTATACTTTATTTTGCTTTTTTGTAAACCAATAATCATTTTCCTCAAATTCGAAGGTTGGCACATTCTCCTCTCTATGCTCGGTACCTCGGATGGATATTTTAGTCGGACCTTCATGTGTAACCTCCCAAGGACCGGTGCCGTAAATGGCGTCTCCATTAGTATTTAACCAATCGCCTACAGTTTCTAAACTTGATATTGCCTCCGGCGGGATTGAGCCGAGGCCATCAGGCCCTACATTGAGAAGAAAGTTACCGCCCTTACTAACATTTTCCACAAGCCAAAATAATAATTCTTTTGGAGATTTCCAATCTTTATCATATATCTTATAGCCCCAAGAATTATTGGTTGTGGCAATTCCTTCCCATGTTTCCTCAAAGGCTTGATCAGGTATTACATTGTCTCCGACACCGCCGGGCATACCAATATCACCAAAACCATTTCCCACACGCCAATTTATTAATGTCTCGGGACTGTATTGATAGGCAACCCGATAAAATTGCATGCTATATTTCGGCGGGATATACATTGCATTATCAAACCAGATTTGTGAGATTTTGTAGTTGGATAGTAATTCTTTTACTTGAGGAATAGATTTATTGGCGATGTATTCATCGAATTTTATTGGGGACGGATCCCAATTATTGTAAAAGAGTTGCTTTCTTGGTTTTTTCCCATCCTTTGGTCCATAGTCCAAAATGCCTCCGTCTCCACCATCACGCCAATCAAGCGTATTTGAGTAATAAATCCCAAATGAGATACCTGCCTTTGTTGCAGCAATTTCCATTTCTTTGATGATATCCCGTCCAAAAGGGGTGGCATCAACAACATTAAAGCTACTCACTTCGGAATTATAGAGTGCGAAGCCTTCGTGGTGTTTTGAGGTGATTACGATGTACCTCATGCCGGCAGCCTTTGCCACAGCAATCCACTCTTCGGCATTAAATTTTATTGGATTGAAATCTTCGGCTAGTTTAGCGTATATGTCGCGCGGAATTTCCTTGTTACGCATTACCCACTCAGCCACTCTGGGCCCGATCCCATTTTCCTCCATGGTTTCCCCCTTCCACACGCCTCCTAAGCTCGAATAGAGTCCCCAGTGTATAAACATTCCAAATTTATTTTTGTTGAAGCGTTCCCTCCCAAGTTGTTTTGCTGCGCTGGAGTTCATAAGTTTCCATTCTTTTTTTAGACGGACCATTTCTTCAGAACAAGGAATTCCTGAACCATCAAAACCATAAAATTTTTCTTTTTCCGTTTCAGACATAGAATTATGCAAATCAAGTTCGGCTTTTGTGCAAGCTATGGTAGTGTGTGTAAGAGAAAACAGAGCCCCCACAATAATTGGTTTGAGTAATGCAAAATGCTTCATAAGATTCTCTTTTTTGTTTTGATAAATGTTGATCGCTTGATCCTAATCATTTCACAACCAAGGTGCGGTTGACCTTTCTAATTCATTAGATGACTATTATAATGATTTTTATATTTAAAAAACAATTAGACTTGTGCCAGTCTGATACGCCATGATTAAACTTCTCCAAGTGCATAAGCCAACTTTAACGAATTTGTTTTTTGGCACAATAACACATTGTGATATTTATGCGGATGACCAACAAAAATTCATTAAGCTTTTTTTAAAACGGGGATTACCATCTCAAAAATTAATTAGTGCGAGCAAAAATATGGCAGAAATAAGATATTGATACTTCATTTTGAGACCGTTGTTGAAGTTTCCGTAGATTGAGTGCCGGGTTAAGAACTGATGCGTAACAAAAGCAATGATAGAGGCAAAACAGTTTGGGATTGTTGTAGATAAAAAAAGTGCATAAATGTAAAAATTGGAAATGATGTTTAAAATTATATTTGTCAAGAATCTTTAGGAGCCGCTGTGAAATCAATCGTTTGCACTGAACCTGGCAATTTAATTATCGAGGAACGGTCTGATCCTACTCCTCCGAAGGGGTGGGTCACTCTTAAAATGAAGAGGATAGGTCTTTGTGGCACTGACTTCCATATTTTTAAAGGCTTACATCCATTTCTTGAATACCCACGTGTTATGGGTCATGAGTTATCTGGAGAGATTCTAGAGACTCCTAAAAATAGTCAATTCAGCGTTGGGGACAGAGTGATTATTAATCCCTACTTGTCATGTGGTAACTGTGTTTCCTGCAAAAAAAACAAGTCAAATTGTTGTGTAAATTTAAAGGTTCTGGGGGTCCATACAGATGGTGGGATGTGTGAGTTTCTCTGTCTACCAGAGCGGGCGATCTACCCTGCGAGGGGACTCACACTATCAGAAGCTGCGATGGTTGAATTTCTGTCAATCGGCGCACATGCTGTGAGTCGAGGCCAACTTCTTGCAGGAAGTCGTATTCTTGTTATAGGTGCTGGACCGATTGGACTTGGGGTTGCTCTTTTTGCGTCTTTTGAGGAGGCTTGCACTGTGGCAATTTTGGATGTTAATCCAGAGCGCGTGGCGTTTGCGCAGAATTTAGGTGATGGTTTCACTGGATTTGTTGTTGAGGATGATATTGACGAAAAATTTAGGGAGTTTACCAGGGGAGATATGTTTGATGTTGTTTTTGATGCCACTGGTAATGCTCAATCCATGGAGAAGAGTCTCAATTACACCGCTCATGGAGGAGCTTGCGTTTTTGTTAGTGTTGTGAAAGATATTATAAAGTTCTCAGATCCATTTTTTCACGCACGAGAAATGCAGATTATTGGCAGTAGGAACGCTACACGAGTGGATTTTGATAATGTTATTGACAAAATACATTCCGGAAAAATTCCAAGCTCGGAATTAAATTCACATAATATAGACTTGTTTGATTTGCCGAAGCAACTTCCCACTTGGATAGAGGACGGTAGTGGTTTGGTAAAGGCAATTGCGTATCTATAGGCGTTGTCTTTTTGATTTACAACAAACTGAGAAGATTTTTGGATGAAAAATCAGTTGTGCAATGACACTATCAGCAATTTAGGTGATAACGTCCAATTACCGGGCTATGATCGATCTAAGTTAGAGGTTGGTATAGTGCATCTAGGACCGGGAGCATTTCATAGAGCACATCAAGCGGTGTATACCGACGACTTATTGAGGCTAAACTACAAAAACTGGGGAATCTGCGCGGTTTCCCTAAATAGTTCGCGTTTTAGGGATAATGTAAAAAGACAAGACAATCTCTACACGTTAGCCATAAGAGATATTGATCCCAAACTTCGAATTATCGGCTCCATTATTGATGTTTTATTTGCTCCAGCAAGTCCTGAAGCTGTTATTTCAAGGCTATCAGAAAGTAATGTGAAAGTTGTGACTCTTACGATTACTGAAAAGGGGTATTGTTTATTGCCGAATAATCGTTTAGATTTTGAGAATTCGGACGTAAAGTTTGATTTGGAGCATCCTGACACGCCAAAAACTGCAATTGGATACCTTTCAGCTGGTTTGCGTAAGCGCTATCGCGAGAATCTGGATCCTTTTGTTTTGGTTAGTTGCGACAACCTTATGGATAACGGTGTTGTTTTAAAGCAAGCGGTCGTAGATTTTTCCTCTGAAATTGACCAAGATCTGGCAAGCTGGATTTCATATAATGTCTTTTCACCGCGTACAATGGTGGACAGCATTACGCCCACAACCAATCAAGCTCTGATAAAAAGTGTTGAGAATGGCCTGGGATTTGTCGATAAGTGGCCGGTGCAGAGAGAGAATTTTTCCCAATGGATCTTTGAGGATGTACCTGGAATGGTACTTCCTCCCTGGGATTCCGTTGGCGCGATATTCGGAGCAGATGTCAAGAAATACGAATCTTGTAAATTAAAAATTCTTAACGGTTTGCACTCTAGTATTGCTTTTGTAGGGCTAATTTCGGGTTTTGAGACTGTAGCTGAAGCATTAGAGAATAAACTGATAAGTGATTACGTCCAAAAATTGTTGGATTTTGAAATAATTCCCTCCTTGACGGCACCAGAGGGCCTAGATGTTCAAACATACTCAACCGCTATACTGCAGCGCTTTAAAAACACTCAAATCCATCATTTTTTGTCTCAAATTGCTTGGGACAGTAGTAAAAAAATTCCAGTTCGTATTTTAGACACCTTACAAGACAATTATCGTTTGGAGAATCCTTGTGACGGTCTTTGTTTGGCAATATCTTCTTGGATGGTTCTGATTGAACTTATGATATCTAGTGATGTTCCGATCGTGGATCCTATCGTGGATGAGCTGAAGGATATCATTCTTACAACACCACAGAACAGAGAGCAAGTTGATGCATTTTTGGCTTTAGAGCAAGTCTTCCCTAAAGATTTAGTTGATAACTCGTCATTTAGGCGCACAGTTATAAGGTATTTCCTCGAACTTAAGGAAGATCCCTTGTCAACATTAAAAAAATATAATTGCACTTAGCGTGATTTTTTGTACTGGATCAGACAGAGAGGCTCTTGTAAATCTTTTTGGCTGTAAATCCAGCAAATATGTTTAAAGCAGTTTTAACAGTCAATTAATCTGTAGAATTCCTTGGCATTAGAGCCAAAAATTTTATCACGGCTACTTTTAAAATGGATTGCTAGATATTGCTCGAGCAAATTTTTGACTTCATTATATTTTGCTGCAACAAGACAAACGGGCCAGTCAGAGCCATACATGACTCTATTCTCGCCAAAACATGTAATGGTGTGTTCAATAAATGGAAAGATAATCTCTGGAGTCCAGTTTGCCCAATCAGCCTCAGTTACCATTCCTGAGAGTTTGCAGTAGACGTGCTTATGAAGTGAGACGGCTTTTATATTTTGAATCCAATCTCGGTGTGGTTTAGCTTTTATGTTTGGCTTGGCGATGTGGTCAATCACAAGACGCATTTCAGGAAGTTTATCCAGCAGCTTTCTGACAGACTTCAGCTGATTTTCATAAACCAAAATTTCATAGCAATAGTCATGTTCACTTAATATTTTTATCCCTCTAATGAAGTCAGGGTGAAGCATAAAATCATCTTCCTCTCCCTGAAGCACATGACGAAAACCTTTCAACTTATGATGTTGATGCTTTTGTTCCAGAAATTCATGCAGATTAACACTACACACATCTACCCAACCTACAACACCTTTTATGATGTTAAACTCATCGCTTAACTTTAGAAGCCAGTCGGTCTCTGCGTAAGACTGTCTGGCTTGAACGGCAATACACCCCCCGATCTTTGCGTTGGTTAGAACATTGGAGAACTCCTCAGGTAAATAGTTCCGCTTGAGTAACGACATTGATCCATCAATCCAATCATATTCCGAAGGGTTGTACTTCCAGAAATGATTGTGTGTATCAATATCCATGTCTGATGTCCTAACTATTCTTTATTAATACTACGTCTTGGATGAGTCGCATAGTGTTTATATTTTTCCGCATAGGATGCGTAACTCTCCTCGGGCTCATCATTTTTAAGGGGGTCGCCTACCAGAATTTTTAGTTGCTCTAACTCTGACATTAACGTAGTTATAATATCAAAATTTTCAGGGTTTTTAGAAATATCATTCATCTCATTAGGGTCTACACGTAGGTCAAATAACTGATATTTCTCCAGCATAGGATAGTAAATTAGCTTGTGACTTTCAGTTCTGACCATCCTCTGGAAGTGTTTGTAAGACCCGTAAATCACGTCATGGACGGTGTTTTTCTCTTCACGCAGTAGTGGAACAATACTTTTGCTATCCACCGTGGTTGGTATTTCAATGTCAGCTAACTCAAGTACTGTTGGTAATACACTGTGTATGTAGAACATGCCTGTCTTCTTTTCGCCGCGTTTTATATCGGGCCCCGTTATTATAAAAGGAACGCGAACGCTATGATCATACTGATTTTGCTTTCCCAGGAGACCGTGTTGGCCGTTAGCTATACCATTATCTGACGTAAAAATTATATAAGTATTGTCGCGAAATCCAGTGGTGTCTAGTGCATCCAGCAGTCTTCCGACTTGTGCATCTAGGTGGGATATGACCGCATAATATTGTGCGATATACCACTTAATCGACGATTCAGTCCTCGGAAATGCCAAGAGAACTTCATCTCGAATGTTATGGTCACCCTCATCAAAAGGATGTTCAGGCAACATGTTTGGGGGGATGGGAATATTTTCAGGAGGATACATGTTAATGAACTCGGGAGGTGCTTGCCGTGGATCATGAGGTGTTAAAAAAGATAGATATATAAAGAATGGTTTTGAATTACGACGCTCTTTTGATTCTAAATATCCTATGGCGGCATCTGCAAATAGCTCACTGCTGAGCTTCATCTCTCTTCGCTGCTGGAAATTCTGCGGATTTTGATCATTCCCGTCGTAGTCGGCAACAAGTGGACTATACTGCCCCCCCCTCTCCTCAAAAGACATGCCCGTTCGGACTGGCATAAAAATTGACTTTCCCATAGAAAAACTTCGTCTTAATGACTCCTCATCAATATGCCACTTTCCAGTAATAAAAGTCTCGTAACCTTCCTCTTGTAACATTTCTCCCATCATTTTCGATCTAAACTGATCGTTCTTCGCAGTTTTCGGGCCATATCCTGTCCTATGCAAATGACGTCCGGTATTAATCATTTTTCTGCTAGGAGCGCATACCGCCCCTGACCAAGACCCTTGATTAAACACGTGTGTAAAGCTAGTACCCTGCTTTGTAAGTCTATCAATATTAGGTGTGTTGATATCGTAATTTCCTAATGCTCTGATTGTATCTACAGTTTGGTCATCAGTAAGCACAAAAATAAAGTTTGGAGGGTTAGTGAGCTGATTCTGTCGAACATTGACTGAACAGTTCAATAGCGTTAGGACTGAAATTGTCACTAAAAATGACTTTTTTAATGAATTTAATTTTTCTTTTGAACAGGAATTTTTCATTTTTTATAAATCCTAGATATGGTGCATTGTATAATGTTTACTATTAATAAAGTGCATGTTGTTAGTTTACGGTGTCAGAAAGCAAATTCAATAATTATTACAAAGGATCATATCGGATATGAGACTCTGGTTATGTATGATTTGGATCTTATTATTCTCTGTACCTAGTTTTTGTCAGCAGGTGAGACACATCCCAAAATCGGTTATCAAGGATAAGTTACATGGTTTTTGGGTTGGACAGATGCTAGGTAATTTTATAGGAAGACCATTCGAGCATCGATATGTCGAAACGCCAATGCCTATCTTGGTAACAAAAATTTACTCTTTCGAAGATGCATTAAAGAGGGATTTATTGGCCAACGATAATCATGCAGGGGGATATATTCCAATTTTGGCGGATGTTTTAGATGGCGCATTTAGTGATGACGATACCGATATTGAAATTGTTACTCTTCATGCAGTTGAAAAATATGGATTAACTATCACTTATGAGGAAATCACAGAGGCTTGGACAACACATATTAACGGTTTTATTTGGGCGGCAAACAGAGAAGCAAGGACATTAATGGATTCCGGCATCATTCCGCCGGACACTGGGAAAAGAAAATTTAACAAGCATTGGTATAAAATTGACGCTCAATTAACTAACGAAATTTGGAGCGCTTTCTTTCCCGGAATGATTTCTCATGCCACAGCACGGGCTGAATGGGGTGCTTCAATAACGAACGATGGTTGGGCAATTCATCCCACAATTGTATATTCCGCGATGATAAGCGCGGCCTTTTTCGAGAGTGACGTTCGTGCTCTTGTCAATATAGGTTTGGATGCGATTCCTACAGATAGTCCGGTTGCGATGGGCATCGGAGACCTTCTTGATTGGCACTATGTTCATAGTGATTGGCGAAAAACGAGGAAGTTGCTGCATGAGAAGTATTACCAATTTCAAACTTCTGAGTACTCATTGCCTGCGCACCCAGTCTCAGCGTTAATTAATGGTTTAAGTGGTATTATGGCGATTCTTTATGGAGAAGGAGATTTTATGAAAACTGTCTCCATCGCTACATCAGCTGGATATGATTGTGATAATCAAGCTGCCACATCAGGAGGCCTGTTGGGGGTCATGAGTGGAATTACTGGAATGAGCGATCAGGTAATAGGATTAACAAAAACTCTGCCAAAGTGGAAGTCGTGGGATAGCCCTTTCAATGACACATATGTAAATATTACCAGGGATCAATTGCCCTCAAGAATGAAAATTTCTTCGATTGTTGATCGAACTGTTAATATTGCAGAAAAAGCAATTGTTAGAAATGGTGGAAGGATAAGTACACAAAATGGTCGTGTGTTTTATAGAATTGTTTCAGACGTCCCCTATAAGGATATCTAGCGGCTACTGAAGTATAGATATTCGGGGGCTATAATTAACTATAATTCTGATAATTTTATGCCTTGAGTACCTCGAAAAAAATCGGAAAAAGACCCTATTGGATCGTCATTTCGAAGGGGGTCACCAACTAAGACCTTCAGTCGTTCAAGTTCCAAAAATAGATCATCGATAAGTTCGCTACTTTCAGGGTTATTCTCGATGCTGTTTATTTCAAAAGGGTCGCTATACAAATCAAATAGTTGAGTTTTTTGTATGACCGGATAGTGTATGAGTTTGTATCTTTTTGACCGAACCATTCTTTGAAAATGCTTGTATCCCCCATAAATAAATTCATAACTTTGCTCGTCATCATTCACGATTAACGGGACGATGCTTTTAGCATCGACAGTATCGGGAACCGGTAATCCGGCAAGTTCGAGAATGGTCGGAAAGACACTATTAATATAAAACATCCCAGTTTTCCTGACATTCTTTTGAACTGTGGGTCCTTTAATGATGAATGGTACTCTGACACTATGATCATACTGATTTTGCTTTCCAAGCAGTCCATGCTGGCCTAAAGCGAGCCCATTGTCTGAAGTAAAGATGACATAGGTATTTTTCGCATATTTGGACGTGTTTAAAAAGTTCATTAACCTACCTATCTCAAAATCAAGATGGGTTATCATTGCGGAATATTTTAAGAGATTTTCTTTAATTTGGGCTGGCACCCTTGGAAAAGGTAACAACACTTCGTCTCGTACCGTCCAATCGCCTTGATCAAAAGGATGTTTAGGTCGGAAATTCTCGGGGAGTTGGATTTTGCGTTTTGAGTAAAACTGCTCAAACTGGCTCGGTGATTGATGGGGATCATGTGGTGCCAGGTAGGAAAGATATAGAAAAAATGGCTGATTATTCCTTTTCCGTTTTTCTGTGAGGTAATCGAGCGCCGCGTCAGTGAACAAGGTAGTGCTATGTGTCGTTGTAGAAAATACAAAAGGTGGTGTCAAGCGTGCAGACGATTCAGTGTATTCAGCCACGAGGGGAGCGAAATGAACTCCTTCCCCTTTGTTGGACGAATAGGGTTGATATATCTTTGAACCAAACGAAAAACTCTTCTTAAGTGCTTCTGGATTTCGCTTTCGACCCTCCTCAAGATGCCACTTTCCGGTTATAAATGTTTCATACCCATGGAGCTGTAAAACCTCACCAAGCAACGGAAACTCGAGCAGCTTTGCTTGTGCATGTTTTTTACCGAAACCGGTCCTAAAAAGATGTCTGCCAGTATGGATCATTGCCCTACTGGGTGCGCAGACAGCTACAGACCAAGAACCCTGATTGAATACGTGCGTAAAACTCATTCCATTTTCAGCGAGTCTATCTAAATTGGGAGTTTCTATTGAATTGTTTCCAAGAGTATTGATTGAGTGATATGTTTGATCGTCGGTAAGAATAAAAATAAAGTTTGGCTTATTTTCCTCCACGTTGAATTCGATTAAGGGCCAACATTTAAAGCTACCAAAAGCGATGATAAGTGAGAGAGTTGCCTTGATACAACGAGTGGTTTGGCGAGAGAGGTTAAAAAATTGACTTATATCCATCTGGAAGAGAAGATCTTTTTGGAAAAATATTGTTTACTATAAATAAAAAGCAGTATGATCTCCAAATAATATGCACTAAACAAAAAATGACGTTTATTTTTTTTATTAAGTTGGCTTTATAATTTTCCTTACAACACTATTCAGGCGCGAGGATTAGTACTTACTATGATAAATAATTTTGAGTCTAGAGAAAAACTTTTTTCCTTGCTAAACATATCAAATAGCAAGTTATTGAGCGTAGGTATTTTGGTAACCAGCATCACTCTGACCGGTTGTTTATCGGAAAATACTAGCAAAAGTGGAGGTGAAAAAAGAGATTCTGATAAAGAATTTGAACCTACTATTGAGTCATTGAAAAATTATGTGGTTCCAGATTGGTTTCGCGATGCGAAACTTGGTATTTACCTGCACTGGGGGGTGTATTCTGTTGCTGAGCAGGGGGAATGGTACCCAAGAGATCTCTATCGAGAGGGTCAGACTGAATACCTACATCACCTCAAGACTTATGGACATCCTTCAGAATTCGGTTATAAAGACCTTATTCCACTTTGGAAAGCAGAGAATTTTGATCCGGATAAATTGGTGAAACTGTTTAAAAAGGCAGGAGCTCGTTACTTCACGCCAGTAGCAGTTCACCATGACAACTTTGATTTATGGGACTCAAAACATCATCAGTGGAACGCAGTGAACATGGGACCTAAGAAAGATATTATCGGGATGTGGCGTAAGGCAACGTTGGATAATGGATTAAGATTTGGCGTCACTACTCATCTCTCACGAAGTTATAGTTGGCTGAATACCGCCAAGGGTTCGGATTCAACTGGACCTTTTAAAGGAGTGCCTTATGATGGAAACAACCCGGAATTTGAGTCTTTCTATCATCAAAAGCATGATGATACACATTTCGATTCACCAGAAAGCCCCCCAAAAGAGTGGAAGGAGAATTGGAAGCGGCGAATGATTGATCTTATTGACAATTATCAGCCAGATTTATTGTATTTTGATTGTGCGATTCCGTTTAAAGGCGAGGATGCAGGGAAAACTGGTATGGAAGTTATAGCCCATCATTACAATACAAATATTAGAAATCATGGTGGGTCACTTGAAGGCGTTATGGCGATAAAACCTCGACCTTGGCAAGGAGTGTATATCGACGGGGTAGCTACCATGGACATTGAAAGGGGGAAAGCTAGCCACATTATTGATACCCCTTGGCAAACTGACGATTCGGTAGCTCCTTGGGACTGGGGTTATCGAAAAAATGATTGGCTCCATGTTGAGTCTGGTGAGATTCGTACTGTCGAATACATGGATGCTAATATGGTAATTGATAAGTTTCTAGATATCGTCAGTAAAAATGGAAATTTACTTTTGAACGTTTTAATAAGGGCTGACGGTACGCTCGACGAAAAGACTATTGTTTTGCTCGAACAAATGGGTGAATGGCTCGACCAAAATGGCGAAGCGATTTATGGATCTCGTCCGTGGCATGTTTTTGGTGAAATGTTCGGTAAAGGAAAAGTTAATGAGTTTGATATGCATGCAAATCGTTCTCCATTTACTTCAAGAGATGTCAGGTATACGACGAACAACGATAATTTGTACGCCATGGTTATGGACTGGCCCGGGCCTAATAAAAAAGTAAGGCTTCAACATGTAACGCCAACATACGCTGTGATTGGACCTGTAAAGTCAGTGCAAATCTTAGGGTACGATGGCGAGGTTTTCTGGGAGCAGACAGGAAGGGGACTGTATGTGACTATGCCTGAAACGCCGCCGAACGATATCGCGATCGCCATCAAAATCGGCTTTTAGGATAATTTTTATGAAGCAACGACAAATTTGCATGGCTCTTGACTTAAAAGATGATCCGAGGTTAATCGAGGAATATAAAAACTTCCACCTTCCGGAGAATATTTGGCCAGAAATTCCGGAAAGTATTCGCTCGGCTGGGGTACGAGATATGCAGATCTTTTTAGTGGAGAACCACCTCTTTATGATTATGGATGTCGAAAATGATTTTGACTCTAAGAAAAAAGAAGAGCTTGATGCCAGAAATCCGGTGGTTCAACGCTGGGAAAAATTAATGTGGACTTATCAGCAAGCTTTGCCCTCAGCTAAACCCGGTCAGAAATGGGTACAACTGGAGCGCATTTTTCAGTTATCGAACAGCAGTGATTCATAAGGGGCTAAATAAAAAAACGGGAAACACTGAGTAGTGGAGTAAAAATATGACTGAAGCAAAAGGAAAAGCAAGTAAATCAAACCAAATCGAGACTGATATTCTCGTTTCGCGGGATGTGCTGATTCCCTTTATTTTGATAACCTCTTGTTTTGCTTTGTGGGGTTTTGCTAACGATATTACCAATCCCATGGTCGCAGCATTTCAGAAGATTTTTCTAACAGGAGCCACTGAGGCCACTCTTATTCAAGTGGCTTTTTACGGTGGTTATGGAGCCATGGCCCTTCCCGCAGCCATGTTTATTCGCCGTTATACCTACAAATCAGGAATATTAGTAGGACTCGGTCTGTATGCGGTCGGTGGATTACTGTTCATTCCAGCAAGCAGCATGGGTCAATTTTGGCCATTTCTAATTGCATATTTTGTAATCACATGCGGACTCTCATTTTTAGAAACTACCGCTAATCCATATATCTTATCCATGGGGTCGTCAGAAACTGCAACAAGACGTCTCAATCTCGCCCAAGCATTTAACCCTATCGGTTCTCTGGTAGGGATGTTCGTTGCCAGCCAGTTTATTCTTGCGCAACTAAACGAAAAAACTAAAGATGAGCGGGCGCTGATGGAGCCGGCAAATTTTGAGTTGATTAAGGCACAGGACTTAGAAATTGTCAGTAGTCCGTATGTGTTAATCAGTTTGGTGATAGCAATTGTATTTATTGCGATAGCTCTCAGAGCGATGCCTGAACCCGACAAAGATGGTGAAGAAGATATCTCCCTCAAAGCCACTTTCAAGCGTTTGGCATTGAATAGGATTTACATTGAGGGAGTAATTGCTCAGATGTTTTATGTGGGCGCTCAAATTATGTGTTGGACGTTTATAATCCATTACGGCACTGCAGTATTTGTTGCAGATGGGATGCCTGAAAAAGATGCACAAGTGTTGTCGCAACAGTATAACATCCTTGCTATGGGTCTATTCTGTGCAAGTAGGTTTATTTGTACGTTTCTTCTGAGATATTTTGTTCCCGGCATGTTACTAATGTGTCTTGCAGCTGGCGGAATGGTCTTGACAATGGGTATCATATTTTTAGGTGGAATATCTGGACTGTATTGTCTTGTGGGAGTTTCCGCTTGCATGTCCCTCATGTTTCCTACTATTTATGGGATTGCTCTCAAAGGTATTCAGGGAGATGATGCAAAAATTGCTGCAGCAGGGCTTATAATGGCGATCGTCGGAGGTACTTTTTTACCCATGCTTCAGGCCACTGTCATTGACAATTGGACTTTTGAGTTTGTCACTTCGATACAAGCTTCATTTATTTTGCCGTTAATTTGTTTTTTGGTTATCGCAAATTATGGTCGTAGAACGCTGAAAAATAATCCACTATAGAGCATGTGATCTGCGAGAATTTACAGATGTTTAGAAAATCTACTACACAGCATTATTATTATGTTTTGCAGTGGGGAATGACTTTAATCGTATTTTTATTAGGGATCCTGTTTGCTGGAGATGTGGTTCATGCATCAACTTCTGATACCGATTTGTATTTTGTTTCCGTAGACGGGGAAGATGATCTTGATACGAATAGGGGGTCTGAGGGTAAACCTTACAGGACCCTTGGGTATGCTTTAAACCGAGTCAAACCTGGTGGCGCAATTATACTTAGGGGAGGCGTCTATCATGAAGAAATTCGTCCAAAGAATCTCTCAGATATATCTATCATCTCATACCCTAGAGAGCGAGTTATATTTGATGGAACGGTAGCCTTGGATTCAATCGCTAAAGGAAATTGGGAAAAAGTAGCAAAATCAGTTTTTAGAAGAAAGATAGACCGCGACGTTTGGCAACTTTTCGTTGATGGCAAGCAACTAGTGAATGCCCGTTGGCCTAATGCCTCTTTTTCAGATGGGTCCGTGTTCAGTAACAAAGGATGGGCGTTGGCGAGTCCTGAGCATTCTGTGAATGGAAGTGCACGGAATGACCCTGAAGTTATGGATTTAGCAAAAAGTGGATTAAACATTGAGAATGCGATTTTAATAGCAAATTTTGGCGGATGGGAAACTTGGACGAGGCGAGTAACTGAGCACGAGCATGGATCAAATCATTTTAAATTTGATAAGGTCCCTCATTTTAAAAATAAACCTTGGAATCCTTTAAATTATTTTGTTGAGGGTAAGTTACAGTTTCTCGACAGACCAGACGAGTGGTTTTTTGATGCTGAAGAAAAATTTATTTATGTTTTTGCGACCCAAGTGCCAAAAAGAAATTACTTTGGAAAAGTGCAATCTTATGCCATAGATGGTCAGAATTGGAAAAATGTGAAAGTTGCAGGACTCAATTTCTTTGCAACAACTATGAAATGTGAACGGTGTGATGATCTTGTATTGGCAGATATGAATTTTCACCATGCTTCGGCGTCAAAACGTGCTTTGGGGTTACAGTCAACCATAGCTGACTTAACGAAATTTACGTCCTCAAAAGAATCAAGTGGACTGGTGTTATCGAATTGCAACATAAATAACACAGATTCACAGGCTTTGATTATTGAGGCAAATAAGGCTATCGTTAGGAATTGTCTGTTCTACAATATCGATTACGCTGTGACTGAATCATACGTTCATGGCGAGTCTGTCCATTTAAAAGGCATTGGAAATATTTTCAGCTCAAATACCATTTTTAGCGCGGGGGCATCATCTGCTCTGTCCGGGGCAGGATGGTTTATTGCGGAATTGAATCACATCTACAACACTGGTTTTGCTCAAAGTGATGGAGCCATGATTCATGTAAGGATACCTTCTCAAACGGGGGCAATAATAAGATATAACTGGTGTCATGATTCGCCAGATAAATATGGAATTCGTTTCGATTCGCCCATTCCTCCGACTCGGTGGGGTAATGGTGGGATGATCCATCATAATGTTGTGTGGAATGCAAAGGGAATTAACGTTAAAGGAGAGCGCCATAAAGTTTTTCATAACCTTGCTTTCGATAATCAGGGTTCAGACATAAGAATATTAGACGATACCAAATTAAATGGTGGAGGGAACAAGGGAACCAAAACCCAAAACAATGTTGCAGATTCAATCTCTGGAGAAAGAAATAGACAGTCTCTGATACCGGGAATTGCATTGACGAATTATTCGAATCCTATTTTCGACCAATCAATTAAAGACCAATTGGTTAATGCTGACAGTCAAGATTTCAGACCAGTAAGAGGATCGAAACTCGTATCCGCAGGGCAAAATATTCTTGAGTTAAATGGAAACAGCGATGGAATTGCGGTCGATCTTGGTCCTTATCAAAAAGATTCAACACAATATTGGATACCAGGACGGCGCTTAATCAAAACCTCTATGCCAATTCCTAAAGATGGAGGGTCGTTTGCATCCGATAATGCACTAATTTGGCAGAATGCTTTTAATGCGACTGAACATCACCTTTACTTTGGTTCTGATCGCACAGACGTTACAAATGCTGATAAAACCAAAGAAGAGTTTCAAGGAGTTTTTTTAAAAGATAATGTTTACCGACAAAAAGAACTTGAGGAGAGGGTTTATTTTTGGAGAGTTGATGCGGTTATTGGGGGTAGATTGGTGAAAGGTGATGTTTGGTCTGTAGAAAAGAAGGGGGTTTAAGATAAAGCTTATCCTGCGCTATAGACTAATGTTTAGAGATTGTTAATTGGTGTTTTGAATTTTCTCTCAGAGCTCATTAATTTTAACAAATCTCTTATGATTGATTTTTCAAGTAACTCTAAGCTGTAATTTACTCGCTCAACCCATGGGCCGACCTTAACAAAGTAACTTGGCCCGTATCAAGATGATTATTCAAGCTTACTAATGCGCCGTTTTCATCTCTGGCTAGTATTTTTTTAATCAGATCTATGTGCTCATCAACCGCATTAAGATTTCTAGCTTGCTCATCTGCCTTGTCCCACTGGTAATGATAATGACACACGAATGAGACGATATTAAAGAACTGGCGCACAAACCTATTTTCTGCACCATCTTGTATTGCCAGATGAAGCCTCCGATCTAAAGGAGGTAACATCAGGAACATATCTGGATTTTTTTGTAAATTTTCATGCTCCATTAAGAGGGAGTTAAATTTGTTTTGGATGTTTTGTTGCTCGGTTTTCAACATTAACTTTCTGAGTGCATTCACTTCGAGAATACGACGAAATTCCGAGAGCTCTTTTGCGAATGCTTCATCAAACTTTACCATTTGCCATTGCGCTCGAGGTTTTTTTTCTATTAAACCGGTGTGGGCAAAACGGATCATAAATTCTCTAACCGTTATGGTATTGCAATGTGATTTTTTAGCTAGATCGAGCTCAGAAAACTTATCGCCGGGAAGAAGTTTCCCCGAGTGGATAAGACTTAAAAAATATTTTTCTATCAAGACTTCTTTAGAGGAGGCTGTGTCACTTAAATCAAAGTAATTCTGTTTTTTGGGTTCGACCAAGATCCGTTTCGAAGATTTATCGATTTGAATGATTCCCTTATTATGAAGTTCTTGGAGCACATTACGAACAGTGGTTCGGCTAACGCCTAAAAGTTTTGATATGGCGGAATCGTTGGGTAACTTTTTGTTTTGAGAGTGGCAATCACTTATAAGATCAAGACATTCATTGGTTGTTTTTCTGATTAGGTAACTTATTTTAGACATTATTGCTACTACCTTATTTTTGTTAGCGCTGAGCGAAATATTTTTTACTTTTTATTTTACACTTAATTAATCGGGGGGCCTTTTTAGATATTGGTTGATGTCTAATGGCACTTTTGTTCCATAAAGATAACACAAAGTTTGTATAGAACACGTTATTCAAAACTTGAGTTCCTTTTTCTTAGAGAGTTATTTTTTAATGTCATATAATTTTGTCGATTTCATTACAAAAGTTCCTAATAACTTTTGAGCATTGAAAAAGCCAAGTCAATAGTCATTATTGGCCGAGCTAATATTCTTGTTTTAAAAAATTTTATCTCAAGAGTCTTGGCCTAAGAATTTATTCATTTTTCTGGATTATTTACAAAGAAGGAAAGTATCATTAACACAGTGTTACATTCGTAAAATATCCAAATATTAATTGACTGGCAAAGCCAAATGAAAGGACCAGGGTTGCATGAATATTTGTTAACCTATATAAAAATATGTCAACAGGATGGGCAACAGATTCCCTAACATCATCCAAAGCCGAAATAATTGATTCTATTTTGCAACCTATGTGAAAAATGTGGATGCTCTAAAACATTTTCCGTTTTGGAATGGTTTTGTGGAAATGAAGCACGTTGAATGGTCTTCAGGTGTTTTGAAAAGCACTGCAAAGTGACCAAGGCTCAGGAGCAGTTGAGAAATTGGCCGTTGGTAAATTTGGTAGCTACGGCTGGACTTGAACCAGCGACCCCAGCATTATAAATGCAATGACTGTGTTCATTAATAGGCTTGTAAGCCAGTATATAATAGCATGGATACTCACATAAAGTGCAGTGCATATGCAGTGCAGATACTATGAAAGATACTCCAACACAGCAAAAAGTTGATTCTCTGCAGCCCTTAATTAAGCGTTATAAAGTCTATGACTCCAGGCTTGCAGGTTTCTTTGTTCTTGTGCGTCCAACTGGTGTTAAAAGTTATTGGTGCTTTCTCCGTGTTAATGGAAAAGGTACGTATCATACATTAGGTAGCTGTGCAGAGTTAACTCTCAAGCAAGCGAGGGTTCTGGGTGCATCTGATTTGGTAAAGGCCAAAAGTGGACTGTCTGCCATTGAGGAAAGAAGGTCTTGTATGGCAGAAACTCTGCGGGGCTTCTTAGAGACTCGTTATCGTGCTTACCTTACAGCTAACCAAAGATCAGCTAAGACTACATTATGGATTCTTGAAGAAGGTTTTAAAGAGTTTATGAACCTTAGGTTAAAAGACATATCTATTAGCAGGATAGATAAATGGCGCGTGGCGCAAGCTAAAAAGCTGAAACCTAGCACCATGAACAGGAGGACTGCATCTCTCAAGGGCGCACTGAGTAAAGCACAAAAATGGGACATTATTGATGTCAATTCCCTGATGAACCTGAGCCAAATGAAGGTAGTTAAAAACCCTGTTGAGTTTTTGTCTGAGATCCAACTTGAGAAGTTAAGGCGGGTATTGGATGAGCGAGACAAAAAGATGCTCAAGGCTCGTATTGAGCATAACCAATGGCTGTTGCTTCGCGATAAGCCAACTTTACCAGACCATGACTCACTGGAGTGCTCCATAGCTGATTACCTCACTCCTTTGGCTACCTTAATCATGGAGTCCGGTCTGAGGTTTAGTGAAGCTATTGGATTAAAGTGGGAAGACATTGATGCTGATGGGCAGTCTTTTATCGTCCATGGTGGTAAGACTCGCAGTTACAGAGTTTGCTCTATGCACCCAGAGGTGGAGTCTTTATTGCGACAGCTTAAGCGGTTAAATAAAGCCAATTGTGGAAGAGATACAGATAGGGTATTTGTAGCAAGCAACGGTAAGGCAATCAGCGGAGTTAAGACTTCATGGAATGGTATTCGTAAAAAGCTAGACTTTGCCTGTGATTGGAGAACGCTAAGGCGCACATTTGGTAGTCGATTAATCAGGCAGGGCGTACCTGTTTATACCGTGAGTCAGATGCTTGGCCACTCAAGTATTAAAACTACAGAAGATTGGTATAAAAGAGGTAACAGTTGTCTTGACACAGAAGCAATTATCTTTAATATGGATACATCAGGTAGCAGTGAGCGCAGTTGTAAATAACTGTTTTATATAAGGAAAATAAAGTAACCCATAGCTCAGTTGGTCAGAGCAGTCGACTCATAATCGATTGGTCGTAGCTTCAAGTCCTACAAGGCCCACCACTTAAACTATTAATTTAATCTCATAATATGAAACTGAGGTAACCCATGCCAAGCTGGTTCGATGATCCAATAGGTCCTGCTATGAAACCCGATAATCCTGAAGCGGTGTTGCTCTATAGTGTTGCACAGTCTTTGTATACGGGTCGGGCGCGAAGTTACATGATCAAGCAGGGTATCCCCTATGAAGAACGGGCACCGCAGCCATACCTCTATCAATTGGGCAAAAAAATAGGCAGAGGTTCTATGCCAACTATTGTCTTTCCAGACGGAAGGATTATCAGGGATGGTGTTGCTATTGTCGATTTTTTCGAAGAGCGTTCGGGCCACCCAGCGAAACCGCCCGGTCCCAGCCAGCATGTCGTCAGCTTATTGTTCGATGTTCTAGGAGCCGAAGGCTTAAATAGGCCAGCAATGCATTACCGCTGGAACTTCGATGAGGAGCAATATGACTTTATTCTCTATCATTTTACCTCACAAATGAATGGAGATGAGGAACTTGCAAAAAAGGTTATAGCGCACGTAAGCACTGACGTAGCTCCGAGATGGGGTGTTAGACCTTCTACTCATGCTATCACCGAGAAACTCTACGAGGGTTTTGTCGAAAAATTTAACGCGCACCTTACGCTATATCCGTATCTACTGGGGGGAAAACCTTGTCTTGGTGACTTTGGCCTAATGTGCCCCCTGTATGGGCATCTAGGTCGAGACCCAGTGCCTCACCGCCTATTACAGATGCGCGGCCCCTGGGTTCATCGTTGGGTAGAGAGGATGAACAGACCGGAGCCAGATACTGGGGAGTACATTAATTTACCACACAGTTTCCTGCAGGACGATGAGGTACCGGAAACAATCATCGAGCTGCTGACCCATTTTGCGCTTGATTTTGTTCCGGAAACGATCGCTTCTCACAGCGGCATTAATCGATGGCTGGAGGAAAACAAGCCAGCGATTGGCGCTCAATGTGAGCGCTATGTAGGTGAAGCAAAATTTGATGTGGAGGGAACTGCTATCCATGTTTGCCCGCAACCTTTTCGGTTTTATTTGCTCGAACGAGTACAGTCCGCCATTCAGGCGCTTAAGGGATCTGATCAGGCTTATGCCCTGGCACTTCTAGATACTTGTAATATGACTGCTGTGCTTGATCTCAAACTTGATCGTAAGATTGGCCGGGCTAACAACCTTGAGGTCTGGCTGGATTAGCCTTGGAGGTTTCTCACTCTAGGGTCATCTAACCCATAATCTATTGGTCATAGGTGTAAGTCCCACTGGGCCCACCATTATTTCTTCCCAAAATAGACCACTCTGGTCAATCTATTGAAAGATAGCTAATCATTTGTTATGTTTAAAATGCTATTGACTAAGTAATCGGAGTGGGTCATGCGTTTCTTTTTGTCAATTGTTTTGTTAATGTTTTTTTTCATCAGTTGGCTACGGTCAGGAAAGCACTCAAAAAATCGGAGACTCTTATTTTCACTCTGATGGCTCACGTAGTCAGAAAATAGGTAACACAACATTTTATTCGGATGGTTCAAGCAGCCAAAGAATTGGCAACACAACATATCATTGGGAATAATCTTTAACTAAACAGAGGCTACAACTTTTAGTCTCTGTTCAATTAATTGCTGATAATTTTAGGTCAACAATAAAAGTAATAGTACCAATTCTTTAGAAACTACAAAAGGCGGCAAAGGTGGTTATTTACAAACTGCTGGACACTTCCCCGGAGCCACCAAGTCCGCTGTAACATGGACCTCCGGAACCATAATTCCCCCATTTAAATCAAACTCTTAAGAATTTAGCTTTACTCTGCTGACTACATATTCATACATCAGGTACAGTAGAGTTAACAGTTGATGACCACATATATCAACACACGTTAAAAAACAAAAGCAGTTATTCGAAAACAAGGGCATCCCACCCAATGCAAAACCTTTATTAAGAAGTCAGATGCGGTCATCTGGGCGCGAAAGGTGGAATCAGAGATAAAACGAGGCGTCCTTGAGAACAATACTAAAGCAACACTGATGGCTTTTAGTAAAGTTTTAGATGAGCACTACAAACGTTGCATATTTCAGTATAGCTAAAATTACCCTCTAATGTATCACCACGGATACTGTAACAATGACAAGCAACAGAAGACCCCCGCCCGCCCCCTAGAGGCTACCCAAATGGATACTAATGGGCGCCTTGTGTGGGTTTGAGGTAGACAAAAGGGTAGTATAAATTCTGATTAGAGGATAATAATGGGATGGAATGCAGTGCATATGCAGTGCGTCATGTATGCTTGTTTTTTAGGATTATAGCTAAGTCATTGAAAAAACTGGTAGCTACGGCTGGACTTGAACCAGCGACCCCAGCATTATGAATGCTGTGCTCTAACCAGCTGAGCTACGTAGCCACTACATACGGTAAATGTGGGACTCTTATTGGCCAAGAATTCTGGACAGCATGGGTTTAATTGTCAAGTTTCGCTTCCCCCTCAATTCATACATATGCACGTATATTTTAAACGTTGAATCGGAAATGGATAATGTCTCCATCTTGCACAATGTAGTCCTTTCCCTCCAGTCTCCATCGACCCCTGTCTTTAGCTCCTTGTTCACCATTGCCAAGAATAAAGTCCTCATATCCTATTGTCTCGGCACGAATAAAACCTTTCTCAAAATCGGTATGGATTTTTCCGGCAGCACTAGATGCAGTGAATCCTTTCGGAATGGTCCATGCGCGCACTTCTTTAGGCCCTGCCGTAAAAAATGTATGAAGGCCCAAAAGCGAATAACCGGCTCTGATCACTCGAGCTAGGCCGGGTTCTGTTAATCCCATTTCCAAAAGGAATTCTTCTTTTTCATTTTGCTCTAACTCAGAAATTTCCGATTCCAGTTTATTACAGATTGGTACAACTTCTGCTCCTTCTGATCTTGCAATATCACCAACAGCATTTAAATAAGTATTTTTCTCTAAAGCGTCATCATTTATATTTGCGATATACATTGTTGGTTTAAGTGTAAGGAACTGAAGCGGCTTTAGTAATTTCAATTGCTGCTCGTTTAGTCCCAGACTACGGAGTGGTTGGGCATCATTCAGGTGCGGATGTATAGCCTCAAAAGCAGCAGCGAGAGCCATTGAATCGTTATCTTTACCTTTGACCAGTTTTTTTATACGGGTCGCCGCTTTTTCCATTGTATCTAAATCTGCTAGGGCAAGCTCGGTATTGATGATATCTATGTCATTTTTGGGGTTAATTTTATTATCTACATGGATTACATTTTCGTCATCAAAGCAGCGTACTACGTGAGCGATGGCATCAGTTTCTCTAATATTCGAGAGAAATCGGTTCCCTAAACCCTCTCCATTTGAAGCACCCGCGACAAGACCAGCAATATCTACGAACTCCATGGTCGTCGGTGTCAACTTGTCTGGTTTGATGATTTCAGCGATATTTTTTTGTCTCGGATCTGGAATTGCTACAATGCCGTTATTTGGTTCTATTGTACAAAAAGGGAAATTTTCAGCACCGACCGCGGCCTGAGTTAATGCATTGAAAAGAGTAGATTTGCCAACATTAGGTAAGCCAACTATTCCACAGTTGAAACCCATATTATGACTCCTTTTTACTTAATTGTTGATCACTATGTAGACCAGTCATCGCCTGTTCCCAGGCACCAGAAACTGCGAATGGCAACCACGTCAGAATCCTATTAAAATTGACTTCAATCATCTTTTTTTCCTCAGTTGAAGCTTTCTTCAGAACATAATTACTGACTAGTTTGGAGCATCCGGGATGTCCAATGCCTATGCGAATTCGCGCAAAATCGCTACAGTTATCAAGTCGTTGAATGATATTACGCAGACCGTTGTGACCACCGTGACCCCCACCCAATTTAAATCGCACTACACCCGGTGAGAGATCAAGGTCATCATGTATGATTAATATTTCTGACGGATTAATCTGATAAAAGTTACAAAATAACGCTACGGACTTGCCGCTTGAGTTCATGAAGGTGGTTGGCGCGAGTAGGGAGATATCTTGATTTCCAACGATTATCCTTGCGGAATTACCCAGAAATTTACTATCCCGTTTTAGAGGTGCCCCAGCACTTTCGGCAATAATTTTGAGAAGAGCGTAACCGATATTGTGTCTGGTTCCTTCATACTCGGCACCAGGGTTGCCTAATCCAACTATCACTTTGATTGGATTTAACAATCTAAATACACGCAGTCAAATATATCAACAATTCAGAATTAGTTATTCTCGTTCTCTCCCTCACTCGCATCGGATGCAGTGCTGCTCCCCTTTGATTTATTGACCACTGCGACAGGGAGATCGTATTCGGGACCTTGGCTCAGAACCACGCTCTCTACTCCTCTTGGCAAGTTTAAGCTTGAAATGTGAAGCGTTTCGCCAACAGCAAGATTTGAGACATCAACCTCAATACATTCTGGGATATCCTTTGGCAAGCACTTTACCTCAAGTTCGCTCATGGTACGTGAAATGGTCCCACCTTGTTTCCTCACACCAACACACCTGTCCTCGTTCGCAAAGTGTAATGGAATTTTAATGCTAATGTAGGTCGATTTGTTTATTCTGAGAAAGTCCATGTGTAAAACAGTAGCTTTAGCCGGGTGCCGCTGAATGTCTTTTATGACTACTTCTTCATCTTTGCCATCTATTTTTAGATTAATAACATGAGCATAGAAAGATGCATTTTCTAGAGCTTTCATCACATCTTTATGAACCAAACTTATAGATTGAGGATCTATTTTTCCGCCATAGATTACTGCTGGGACCTCACCATTTAAACGGCGCATCCGCCTAACCTCTGCTTTTCCGAGCATATTACGATTTCTCGCTGACAAAGCAAAATTACTGGCCATAGCTATTCTCCTAAATTTTTATATTTCAAATTCATCAGCGACCTGACATATATCCCATACCCATTTAAAGGCGACTATCTCCCTATTCATCACAAGAACATAGCACTTATTGATTCTTCATTACTAATGCGACGTATTGTCTCTGCAAGAAGGGGACCCAGTGGTAGAACCCTAATGTTCTGACAATTTTTTGCTTCTTCAGTGAGAGGTATGCTGTTGGTCACAACTAGTTCATCCAATTTTGATTTTCGAATGTTATTGACGGCGTTACCGCTCAATACAGCATGAGTTGCATAAGCAACCACACGAGCTGCTCCGTGGTCCTTAAGTGTTTCTGCTGCCTTGCACAGGGTGCCAGCCGTATCCACAATATCATCGATAAGCATGCATGTTTTGTCTGAAACTTCACCAATTAAATTCATTATTTCTGACTGATTGGCTAGCGTTCTTCTTTTGTCTATGATTGCCAAGTCACACCTTAATTGTTTAGCAACAGCTCTGGCACGCACTACGCCGCCGATGTCTGGCGACACCACATGAAGACTTGAATAGTTACGTCGCTCAATATCGGCCAGTAGTACAGGAGCGCCATACACGTTATCTACTGTGCAATTGAAGAACCCTTGAATTTGCTCTGCGTGTAAATCAACAGTTAAAACGCGGTCCACGCCGGCATTTGATAGAATGTCGGCTACCACTTTAGCGCTTATGGGTACCCTTACTGATCTTACCCTTCGGTCTTGCCGAGCATAACCAAAATATGGGACGACCGCCGTAATGCGACCAGCTGAAGCACGTCTTAATGCATCAATCATCAAAACTAACTCCATAACATGGCGGTTGGTGGGTGAACATGTGGGCTGAACTACGAAGACATCTTGTCCCCTAACATTCTCGCAGATCTCAACGTTGATTTCTCCATCCGAAAATAAAGATACCACTGCTTTGCTTATGGCAACACCAAGGGACTTCCCAACCTCTTTTGCCAATTCTTTGTTGGCATTTCCCGAGAAAACCATCAGTCTTGACACAGAAACTTTCCTATTTTGCATAACATAAACAGCTTCGGTATTTTTGGCTGGGGCGGGAGGAGTCGAACCTCCGAATGACGGGATCAAAACCCGTTGCCTTAACCACTTGGCGACGCCCCAATTAAATTATCAATGAGTTAAATGATATTCTTTAATTGCTCATGCAGAATAGAGTGGTTTACGCCTTTTGCGACGAGCGATCTCCACCCACTTGGTACTTTTTTTTGCACCCTTTCAGCGCTGACACGGAGTTGAAAACTACAAAATACGCCTGAACCAGTCCCGGTCAAGCGAGGGGAACCAAACGTTTTTAACCATTTCATCGCTTCTTTCACTTCAACATGCAGAGTTTCTACAACGTCTTGACAATCATTTTTATATAAAAACCCATCAACTAACTTAGTAACATCTAGCGACGCCATTTTGATCGGTGGGGAGTTTCTTGTCAATTCGGGATGTGAAAATATTCTTCTTGTGGAAATACGAAGGCTAGGCACTACTATCAAGTACCAAATTTCAGGTAGTGAAATTGGCTTGAGGATTTCGCCGATACCCTCGGCAGAGGCACTGAACCCTCGCACGAACACAGGCACATCTGCACCGAGGTTTTTCCCAATACTTGCGAGTTGATTTGTGTTTAGATTGCAGTTCCAAAGGACGTTTAGCCCGATTAAAGTAGTCGCTGCGTTACTGCTACCACCGCCCAGACCGGCTCCAATTGGGATGTTTTTGTGAAGTGATATTTCGCATCCGGAAGTGACTCCAGCGGTGGTCTGAAGAATTTTCGCTGCGCGAACTACTAAATTATCTGACGGATTTATTGTATCGTCTTGGAAGTTTAAAAGGATCTTTTTATCTTCTCGGAAATCGAGCGTGATGAAATCGCCAATGTCAAGTAAATGAAATATTGTTTGCAAATTGTGGAATCCGTCACGTCGACGATTTAAGATGTTTAAGAAAAGATTCAGTTTCGCAGGGGCTGGTAGCCTGAGAGCTCGTTGATAATTTAGCATGCTTAAATTTTTATTTTTGACCATTGTGAAATTATTAGTTTAAATGATTGCCCTTTCTTAGATCCTAAAATTTTTCGAGGCATATTTCCAAGTGGCGTCTGTTTATATTTGTCAAATTCTAATGACCAACCAGCTTGCTCAAACTTATGGGCTTGCCCCTCAGGGTAAATTAACAAGTTTGTTTGGATTAAATTTGGATAAGGAATACCCCTTAGCCAATAAGCTAAGGCGTTGATTTGGACAGGAATACCGATAATTTCTTTTATTAACTTGTTCGGCGATCCCACTTTGGTTTTCCCTTTATAGTGTATTACTGCTTCATCACTATCCCCCGTCATTAACATATTTTGAAGCCCGAGTGGACCTGTTAGTATAATTGAAAAATTTTCATCTAATTGTTTCCAGTTAAGCCTTACCGACCCAGAGTATTTTGGGCTTTGCACCGATATTTTAGCGACTGCTTGCCATTTGCTATGAGGAAATATTGAAGCCTGATGAATTTTCCAATTGCTTGTTTGGGTTGTGTCAGTGCGCGGTGTTATGGTGCCACAGCCATAAAGAATAGTTATGATTGAGATTACTGCTATTTTTCTCAATTATCGCTTCGCTTCTGTAAAGAGATTCCCAAACGTTCCATTGTGCTCATGATTTGTAATGCGTTAGGACTGTTTTTCAATCCTTTACGCCACGTTTTCATTGCTTGCACTTCATCACCCAAAGCCCAATAAACTTCACCAAGATGCGCTGCGATTTCTGGATCTGGCATTTTTTCCATAGCTTGCTTTAAAAAGTCTAGAGCCTCTTTTATTTTTCCTCGTTTAAACAGTGCCCATCCCATGCTATCAATAATTGCGGGGCTTTCTGGTTTAAGAATATAGGCTCGTTTAATTAGTTGGTACGCCTCATCCAAGCGATCAGTGTGTAGTAACATCAAATAACCAAGGGCATTGAGCGCATGGGCATTGTCTGCATCACGCGAAATGATGTTTAGCAAGTCAGATTCAGCTAACGAGAAATCGCCCTGCTGTTCTGCCAACATTGCCCTGGCATAAAGTAAGTCAGCATCATGGGGGTGAGTGTTTAAACCTTTTGCAAGAATATCAAGCGCTTTATGAGGCTTTTTAATATTTATTAATATGTTAGATTCCAACTCAAAAAGATCTTTACTTCGTTCGGGAACTGAAGAACGCAACGCATTGAGATGGTTGCTGGCATCCACTAGGCTGCTGGTTTGTATTAGTAAGTTAAAAACACGCGATGTAGCGGCTAGGAAGTTGCTTCCTTCTGACACTTTTTTGTAATTACGTATTGCTTCACTAAAGTTTTCTTTCCTATCGTGTATGTAGCCGAGATAGTAGTGAGCCTCCGAAGAATAACTATAACTTTCAGTCAGTGGATTTAAGAGTTTTTCGGCTTTTCTGTAATTGTTATCCTCTAGATAGAGCAGCGCCAATAAAAAGTTAATTTCTTCGCTTTTCTTGTAAGTTTTTTGTAATAGTTCGAATTGGTGTAACCCTTTGGAGCGGTCAATGGTCGTGAGTAAACGCGCATACTGCAGACGTAGTTTTTTATTGTCTGGGAAACTTTGTAAGGCTTGCTGAAGGAGTAGTATAGCGTCTTCGGTTTGTTTTTGTTGTTGAAGTATTTGTGCGAGAATCTGTGGACCTCGAACATCGTCTGGCTTTTTACTGATGTAATCTTTTACAACTTGTTTTGCCTCGACTAGTTCGCCGTCTTCTCTCAATAACATCGCTATAGCCAGTTTACTGGTTACTTTCTTTTCCGCCGGCAGATCAACAGCTCTGTAAGCCTTTATTAATTGTTTTATTTGTGATTTTTTTCTACCCTCTGCGATGGTCGTTATCGCCAAAAAAATACTATCAATTCCCTCTTTTTCGTAGAGCCAGGCTGCGTATGGTAGGGCCTCTACTGCATTTTCGAGGATAGAATATGCTTGGAGCATTGCCCGATATGCATCGTTATTTAGTGGATTTATATCTAGCCACAACGCAGCCATGTCCAGTGATGCTTTACCGTCTTGTGCATGCTGCGCTATCCCAAATGCCATTGCCGTTATCGCCTCATCACGAGTATATTTTGCCTGTGACATGTATTTTGATAAAGCGGTGGTGTATTGCCCTCGGATCAATGCGATATCAGCCACCAGCAATTGGTATAGTGTTTCTTCATCGAAAGGTTTGATTGTCTCAAGTTTGGTCTTTGTGAGTGCCGGTTGAGCATTCAACTCCTCAGCACGTTGATCGGCTGGATCTGGATTTAAAAAATAAAAACATCCATGCAGAGCAGGAACAAACAAAAGGCATATTAACATCACGGGCAGAAACTGTCTCATGTGGACATTGTCACGGTTATTTGAAGTGAAGACAACGGACAAAACAGATTACAATAATAAAACTTGAATACTGTGACGACCGTACATTGAAACTGTGAGATATAAAAATTACCTACATGATTTTGTTCTGCAAGCTATAATATCTTGGTGAGAGCAAGACTTGTGGTGTCACAAGACAATTCGTCAGATCCTTTTTGAACAGAGGGGCAACGCATATTTTAGTTTTTGGTGTCAATCATAAATCGGCGGGTGTTGAGATCCGCGAAAAAATTCATTTTTCTCCAGATGAAATTATTGAGGCGTTACACTCGGTTGTGCGCGAGACTGAATTGAGAGAGGTTGCATTACTATCGACCTGTAATCGCACTGAACTATATGGTGTGGGTGACGTTTCCGATCATGATGTATTACTTTGGCTGGCAAGGAATCGAAACTTGGAGTTTGAAAAGCTGAAACAAGCTTTTTATTGTCATAAAAACTTACTGGCACTCAAACATCTGATGCTGGTGTCAAGTGGATTGGATTCAATGGTATTTGGTGAACCGCAAATTTTTGGTCAAATCAAGTCTGCTTATTCTGTGGGTCGGGAAGCTGGCACAGTATCCTCTGGCTTAAATCAGGTCTTTCAACACGTTTTTTCCACTGTCAAACGTATTCGCACTGAGACGGCCATAGGTCAGAATCCAGTCTCAGTAGCGTACGCGTCTGTTCGGTTAGCGAGACAAATTTTTTCCGATTTTGAGTCCAAAACTGCACTTCTCATTGGCGCAGGTGAAACAATAGAACTTGTTGCTCGGCACCTTGGAGATCAGGGACTGGGTGAAATTATCGTTGCTAACCGGACTCACAGTCGGGCAAGGGATGTAGCGCAAGATTTCGCCTCTAAAATTATTTTGCTCTCCGAGATTCCCGAACATTTATACAAAGCAGATATCTTGATCTCATCTACAGCCAGTCAGTTGCCCATCTTAGGGAAAGGTGCTGTTGAAGATGCTATAAAAAAGCGCAGAAAAAAACCAATGCTACTGATTGATTTAGCAGTGCCGAGGGATATCGAGCCGCAGGTCGATGAAATGTCAGATGTGTATCTATATAACGTGGATGATTTGACTAATGTTGTTCAAGATGGTTTGGAATCGAGACGTTCAGCGGCTGATGCGGCTGATATTATCATTGAGCAGGAGATAAAAAACTGGACTCGACATCAAAAAGCCTTGAATGCTGTGGATACTATAAGAGCATTTCGGAAAAGTATAGAATCACTTCGCGATGTAGAAGTTGAAAAAGCTCTTTCGTCTGTAAGACGTGGTCAAGATTCAGAGGAGGTTATCAACACGCTCGCTCGCAATTTGACAAATAAATTGATGCATAAGCCCACCACTCGACTGAAGTTGGCTGGTGAGGAAGGTCGCGAGGATACAATACATGTAACCAAAGACTTGTTTGGGTTGACTGCTGAGTAACTAAAATATGGTCAGATTTTTCGTTGTCTTCGTCAACATTTTCAATAGTGCAGGGTTGTGATGAAAGAGTCGATCGCAGCGAAACTAGAGGCGCTGTGTGATCGTTTTGATGAGTTATCAGCCCTTTTAAGCGACAAAAAAACCCTAAGTGAAACAGACTCATATAAGCTTCTTTCAAAAGAATACGCTGAGTTGAATCCTGTAGTAACATTATACAAAACTTATACCAAAGTTTTAGATGAAGTTAATGGCTTGAATAATATGCTGCAGGATCCTGATCATGGTATCCGTGAGTTGGCACAAGAAGAGCTGCGAATCAATAACAAAAGACTGAAGAGACTTGAGTATGATCTGCAACAAGCTTTACTCTCGAAGGATCCAAATGACGACAAGAATGTGTTTTTAGAAATACGCGCAGGCGCGGGAGGTGATGAAGCAGCGATCTTTTCAGGAGATCTTTTCAGGATGTACAGTAAATATTCTGAGCGTCAGGGCTGGAAAGTAGAGATAGTTAGTTCCCATGTAGCAGACCATGGTGGTTTTAAAGAGGTCATAGCGAGGATTAGCGGCAGGGATGTTTATTCTAAATTGAAATTCGAATCTGGCGCGCACAGGGTGCAGAGGGTACCTGAAACTGAATCACAGGGTAGGGTTCACACCTCGGCATGCACAGTGGCAATACTCGCAGAGCCTGATCAACGAGATGTAATTGCAATTAGCAAGTCAGACCTTCGTATAGATACATTCAGAGCGTCAGGTTCGGGTGGACAGCATGTAAATAAAACTGACTCTGCGATTCGACTGACTCACATACCCACTGGTTTCGTGGTTGAATGTCAGGATGAAAGGTCACAGCATAAGAATCGTGCCAAAGCAATGGCAGTTCTTCAGGCCAGATTAAGTTCGGCTCAAAATGATGCACTTGTTCGTGAGGAAGATGAAAAGCGACGAATTCTAGTAGGAAGTGGTGATCGTTCAGAGCGTATTCGAACTTATAATTTTCCTCAGGGACGACTCACTGATCATCGCATCAATTTAACGCTTTATAGGCTTCCCGAAATTGTGGAAGGTGATTTGGACGAGATTTTGCAAGAGCTTACGAACGATTTTCAAGCATCACAATTATCAAAAATTGCGGAATAGGTAATTTTCTTTTGACATCAATCTTAGACTTATTAGGGCGAGCTTCCGAGCTTGAAAAAATAAGCGATTCTCCAGTTTTGGATACACAAAGAATTATTTGTAGAATCATCGGCCGTGATACTAGCTTCTTGCATACTTGGCCTTATGCGGAAATTTCGCCTAATGAGCTTAAAAATTTTGAGTTATTGTTTGCTCGGAGATTAAAGGGAGAACCAATTGCCTATCTAACAGGAGAACAAGGATTTTGGTCGTTGATTTTAAAAGTTAATGCACATACATTGATACCTCGTCCTGAAACAGAGTTGCTCGTGGAGATTGCCTTGACGGTCAGCTTAGGTCCACACGCTTCGGTGCTTGATTTGGGTACCGGCAGCGGTTCGATTGCTTTAGCTTTAGCCAGTGAACGATCGAATTGGGACATAGTTGCGGTTGAAAAAAATACTAATGCTCTAGCAATGGCAAAATCAAATGGGTTTCGTTTGGGGTTGAAAAATGTCGATTTCTTGGCGGGTGATTGGTTTAGTTCATTGTTGGCGCGCAGATTTCACTTAATTGTGAGTAATCCTCCATATGTGGCAATGGGCGATGAGAGTCTTGACGGCGATGGAGTTTGCTTTGAGCCCAGAGAGGCTCTGGTGTCTGGTGTCGATGGTTTAGATAGTTTGCGTTATATTATTTCCCAGTCACCCAATTTTTTGCATGACGGTGGATGGCTTCTAGTGGAACATGGATGCGATCAAGGTTTAGAGGTCCGAAAATTATTTTTGTCTAGAGGATATTCAGAAGTTTCGACTTACTTGGATTTAAACCATCGGGAGCGAATTACGCTGGGATGTACAAAACGCTCAAGCTCAGGGAATATCAGCTATTTGGATTACACTTAGAACGGATAAAACATATTCATAAAGAAATGGTACAATGAAATTCTCAAGCAGATAGTGAGAAGATAATTTGACCGCACAGCCAGACGAGGCAAAGCATAAACTCAATGATGAAACACGTGCGGAGTCCAGAGAAGTTAAAATACAGGACGCAGCTGGACAAGCTTGGTCTTTGGATCAGTTTGTCGTAGAACCGAGTACGAATAAAGTACGTTTTCATGATTTTTCTCTCCCGTTAGAATTGATGCGAGGATTGGCAGCAATGAATTTTAAATATTGCACCCCAATTCAAGCACAATCTCTCCCATACTCTCTCAATGGTCACGATATCGTTGGTCGAGCACAGACTGGGACGGGTAAGACCGCAGCCTTTTTAATAAGTATTGTGAATGACTTGATAAACTATGCAATTGAAGGAAAGCGTTATGTCGGAGATGCGCGTGCCTTGATTTTGGCCCCGACACGGGAGCTTGCGTTACAAATAGCAGAGGATGCGTTAAAGCTTACGCGTTTCACCAATATCAAAGTTCATGCTCTTGTGGGAGGTTTGGATTATGGTAAACAACTCAAGCAAATAGAATCAAAACACTGTGATATTCTTGTCGGAACTCCCGGACGTTTATTGGATTTTGCGAATAACCAAGACATACATTTGGACCAGATCGAGATTCTTGTGATTGACGAAGCGGATAGGATGCTAGATATGGGCTTTATTCCTCAGGTACGCAGAATAGTGCGGTTGACTCCACGTAAAGAAGATCGTCAAACGCTATTGTTCTCTGCAACTTTTTCCGAGGATGTTATTCGACTGGCAGAACAATGGACAGAACAATCGGTGCTTCTTGAGCTAGGTGCTGATAAAGTAACAACCGACACAGTAGTTCAAAAAGTTTATATTACAACGGCTGTCGAAAAATTTGCTCTGTTGAATCAAATTTTAAGCCAAAAAAAAGTAGAAAGTGTGATGATTTTTGCGAATAGAAGAAATATTTGTAAAGATCTCCACTATAAATTACGCAAAAAAGGTTTCAAAGTCGGTATTTTGTCCGGCGATGTGCCTCAGGCTAAGCGACTGAAAACTTTAGATTCTTTTAAAAGTGGATCAATCAGGATATTGGTGGCTACAGATGTTGCTGGACGCGGCATACATGTTGACGACGTTAGTCACGTGATAAACTATACCTTGCCTGAAGAACCGCAGGACTATATTCACCGCATCGGGCGCACTGGAAGAGCGGGGCACACAGGTGTTTCTATCAGTTTTGCGTGCGAAGATGATGCATTTTTGCTAGAGCCAATTGAAAACCTTCTGGGTCATAAACTGGCTTGCGTTATGCCAGATATAAAAAACAATTCAGATTATCTTTTGGGACAAGAAGGGAATGCCACCAATGTCGCTGGTGAGCACTTTCCGTCTAGACAGAGTTAAGCGCCGAGACAGAAGACTAAAGTCTGACACTGCTAAATAAGCATATGGTGGTCCGCTAAAAAGAGAATCAACATGGTCTCTTCTTTAGTTTTTCAAGTTTAAGAACGCAGATTGGTGAATCTATAGCGGCCATTTTTTCACCCATCGCAACGGCGAAAAATGATTTCGGTTATCCACATACTGAAATAAGAGAGCTAAATAATTTTCTTTGGGATTAGTTTTTAGTTCCTATGTTTCAGGTTGAGGTCCGCAAAAGCCGCTGTCGTTGAATTTCCCAATCGCGCTTTTTATCATCGAAACGTTTATCATGAAGTGCTTTACCTTTCGCTAGCGCTATCTCACATTTGACAAGGTAACGCTTCCAATACATCGCAACACATACACATGTAAAACCTTTTTGGTCAACTTGAGTTTGCAGATCAGATAGTTCGTTTTTATGAAGCAATAATTTTCTCACGCGCGCTGGTTCAATCATACTTGTTGAGGAAGTAGTCGCCAACGGCGTGATTAATGCCCCTATCAACCATGCTTGATAGTTTCTGATATGAATGTAACTTTCAGTAATTGAGATTTTTCCTGCCCGAAGACTCTTCACTTCCCAGCCGAGCAATGCGATCCCTGCTTCGTATTTTTTCCCAATGAAGTAGTCGCGTTTACTTTTTTTATTTAGTGCTATTGTTTTGGTAAGTTTTTTTACTTTTTGCTTCGACATTGCGTAATTATACTCTGGGCGCTACCATTGTCATCGATTTTCCTTTTTACTTTCAGCGTGAAGATCTTACCTGTACAAGTTTCATGACAGAAAGGCACAGTTATTTATTAAACTAATATTTCTAGAATATAGTATTTCGAATTTATTAAGACAGTTTGAGTCAGGAAAAAAATGGATGTTCAGCTAAAGAGTATGCATGGTATTTGGAGCAGTCGTTGGACTTTTATACTTGCTGCTACTGGTTCAGCTGTTGGTCTTGGAAATCTTTGGAAATTTCCGTATGTGGCAGGGACATTTGGCGGTGGAGCTTTTGTGCTTATTTACTTGGTTTGTATTTTATTGATTGGAGTACCGGTGATGATGGCTGAAGTTCTTTTAGGTAGAGCAGCGCGCAAAAGCCCCATTAACGCGATGCACCACGCCGTCGTAGCAAGTGGGAGTCGCTCTGGTTGGCGGCATATTGGGTGGGTTGGTATTTTTTCTGCTCTTTTGATTTTATCCTTTTATGCTGTGATTGCTGGGTGGGCGATGGATTATTTCACGTTAACTGCCAAAGGTGCTCTTGATAAATTAAGTGGCGATGATGCAGTGTTTGTATTTTCAAATTTGGTGGGTGATCCGATTCGCTTGGTTTTGTGGCAGAGTGCCTTTCTTACTTTGTGTTTGTTTGTGGTTGCCGCTGGTGTCCAGAGAGGATTGGGAAGAGCAATCACTATTTTAATGCCCATTTTATTCCTACTGCTGATCCTTATGATGTTACTCGCTGTTTTGAAGGGTGACTTTTATTCGGCATGGATGTTTTTATTTGCTTTTGACTTTGGATCCATTACTTGGAGGGCAGTTCTAGAGGCAATGGGTCTTGCTTTTTTTACTTTGAGCATCGGAATGGGTGCGATTATGGCATACGGAGCTTATATGCCAGCTGAAGCTAGTGTAGGTAGAACGGTTCTTACAGTAGCCATTTTAGATAGTGTAGTAGCTGTCATTGCAGGTTTGATGATTTTTTCAATTGTTTTTGCGACTCCAGGCATAGAACCAAGTGCGGGCCCAGGATTGATGTTCATTAGTTTGCCAGTAGCCTTCGGTAATATGGCTGGTGGACAACTGTTAAGTTTTTTATTCTTTTTTCTTGTCGTTGTAGCGGCTTGGAGTTCAGCAATTTCACTTCTGGAACCGTCTGTTGCTTGGTTAATAGAAGAAAAAAAAATTTCTCGCCCAAAAGCGAGTATCTTTTTATCTTTTCTAGTTTGGATTCTGGGACTTGGGACAGTTTTATCTTTTAATATTGCGAAGGATGTAAAAGTTGCCGGATTCACGTTTTTTGATGCATTAGATTTTTTAACTGCAAATATTATGTTACCGCTAAGCGGCTTTGCGATAGCCGTTTTTACTGGTTTTATAATGCGGCGTGATCTTGTAAGAGCACAAATGATTGATTTAAAAACCCAATATTTTCGGCTATGGCTATGGCTGTTGCGTTACGTTGCTCCGGTTGCTGTGTTAATCATTTTTTTGATGGGCATTTATGATAAATTTTCTTCGGTGTAACTGTGACTCGAATTAAACGTTCGCTAGTTGTGAAACATTCAGCAAGGAAAATGTATGATTTAGTTAATGATATAGAACGTTATCCTGAATTTGTGACGTATTGCTCTTCGGCGGAGGTTATCAAAAGTAGTAATCAAGAAATGTTAGCCAGGCTAGAGTTAAAAAAAGCAGGAGTGAATATCAATGTCTTGACGAGAAATAAACTTAATCCTCCTTTTGGCATAAATATGTTCTTGGAAGAAGGGCCTTTTAATTTATTGGACGGGCGGTGGGCATTCCATGAAATAAGTGAATCAGCTTCTAGGGTCTCTTTAGTTCTGGACTATGAATTAAAAAGTTTTGCGATGCACGCATTAGCTTCAAATATACTCACGAATATTGCAAGTGATTTGGTTGATACGATCTGCCGACGTGCTGATCATCTTTATATGGAGTGAGTAATTTAGCCGTATCATTTAAAAGTTAAACTCATGGAATCGATTAATTGTGAGGGACTTTCTATCCTAATCGTCGTAATGTGAGAAACGGAGTCCATTGACTACTGCCAATTGAGAAGCGTTAAAATTTTTTCATGTTGGTTTCAACATTGTTCATTGGGAACTGTTGAGTGGTACTTAATCAGCTGAGCGTTCAAGATCTCCCACACCTCGCTTCAGTGACCCTCAGTTTCTAATAGAGATTTACCGAGTTTGGCATCCTTGGGATGGTAATCTCCTCGAAGCACACTCAGTTTATTTTGTTCGCTAAAGTATACTTCCAACCGTTTTTCTTTTGTTTGCGAACGAGCGTCAGTAACACTATTTAGATATATCCAATGATTCTGATTAAAGCTATCTTTAATTAGCGGTGTTCCTAAAATAAACTTTACTTGCTCTTTTGTCATCCCAGGTTCTAGCTGATTGACCATCTCTTGTGTCACAATGTTCCCTTGTTGAATAGAAACTTTGTGGACGCTCGGAAATTGTGGTGTGCTACATGCAAATGATACAATTGCCAAGCATATCGAGGCTGTTTTTGCGAGTATGGACATAAATATTGGTCTTTTCAGGAAGTTCAAATGCAAAACTATAAATTAAATTAATATCTGTTTGAAGCTTTAAAGATGAAAACTAGCGATAAAGAGTTAAAGAGAGCAGGACTTAAAGTGACTTTGCCTAGAGTAAAGATACTTCATATACTCGAACAATCAGAGCTTCATATGACTGCGGAGGATATATATTTGAGGCTTATTGATGCTGAAGAGGATGTCGGGATCGCTACTGTATATAGAGTCTTGGCTCAATTTGAAAGTGCTCATTTAGTGAATAGACACAATTTTGATAATGGGCCGGCCGTCTACGAGTTGAATAGAGGTGAACACCATGATCACATGGTATGCTCGGAAACGGGGACAGTAATAGAATTTCATGATCCTGAGATAGAGGAAATACAGAGAAGAATTGCCGCAAGGCATGGATACGAATTAGTTGACCACAATTTGGTATTATACGTTAGAAAACAAAAATAGCCTGACTGATCTCTTTGGATATGTTGGCTTCAAACAAATTGTTCTTAATTCACAAATCGTGGTTCCTATATCCAAATCCAAACACGTGTCATCGACTTGAAGACAAACGCTTACTTAATAACGATTTCACTCCACAAAGTGCTCTGAAGTTGGAAATGTCGAGTTACGGACAGCCGATGCATAATTTTTTAGTGCGGATAAAATAGAGTTACTGTCGACCAGGAAATTCCTAGCAAACCTTGGAATTTGGCTCGAAATTCCAAGGATGTCATACAGAACAAGAATTTGTGCGTCAGTGTAGGGCCCAGCACCGATACCAATCACAGGGATTTGTAGATTTTTTGTGATTAATGTACTCAGTCTTGAAGGTATACATTCCAAGACTAACAGCTGCGCCCCGGCCTGTTCTAAAGTCATGGCATCACTAAAGATTTTGTCAGCGGCTTTTGAATCAACCCCTTGGATTGTATATCCTCCAAATTGGTGGACTGATTGCGGTGTTAATCCCAAGTGACCGCATACTGGGATACCACGCTCAGACATTTGATAAACCGTTTCGGATAACCAATGGCCGCCTTCAAGCTTTACCATTTTTGCCCCATTTTGCATTAGCTTACCAGAATTTTTCAAAGCATTCTGGGTAGTACCATAGGACAAAAATGGCATGTCAGCTATGACAAAAGTGTCCTTCACCCCTCGGGACACGGAAGCGGTGTGATAGACCATATCACCGATCGATACAGGAATTGTTGTTTGGTGTCCTTGACATACATTGCCCAGCGAATCTCCAATCAATATGATTTCGATACCCGCGCTTTCTATGATCTTAGCGAAACTGTAATCATAAGCTGTAAGCGCGGTAAATTTTTCTCCCCGAGTTTTCATTTTATTTAAATCGGTGATTGTAACCATCTATAAAAACCTAGGTATGAGTTGTATTGTTTCACGTTAATCAGTGTACATTAAAATTACCAGCCGAGTAAAAATCTCACCATCAGAATGTCAGTAATGTGGTATGGGATTGTAGTAGTGGCGACCTTTTTTTACTTTACTAATTTGTTCAGCAAGATAAAGAAAATCAGATTTGTTCTCAGAAAAATTTACTTGATTGGTATTCACTATCAGCAGTGGTGTTTCAGAATAATGATGAAAATATTGGGTGTAAGCATCATTGATCTCCGCTAAATATTCAAATTCGATTTCTTTTTCAATTACTCTCCCACGCTTTTTTACTCTATCAAAAAGTGTTTTTGTCGATGCTTGCAAATAAACTACTAAATCCGGTTTGGGTAACTCTCTGATAACACTGCTAAAAACTTTCTGGTAAAGTCGATACTCATCATTATTTAAATTTACTCCAGCAAATAATGGATCCTTTTGAATAAAAAAATCGCTGATAAATATTTTTTTAAAAATGTCTACTTGACGCATTTCTTGAAGTTGTTGAATTCGTTGGAAAAGAAAGTAGAGTTGCGTTGGTAATGCTGCACTCAACCTATCTTTGTAAAAGTTTTCTAGAAACGGATTTACACTCGCATCTTCTAACAAAGTTTCAGCTCCAAAGTTTTGAGCTAGTTCTAGAGTTAATGTGGTTTTGCCGATACCTATGGGACCCTCGATTACAATATAGTTGGGGATAGAACTCTTTGAAGAGTTAATTTGCTTTAACTGTTCGATATGGTTTTTCAAAAAGATCTCCGAGCCTTCAAGTCATAACGTCGAATAAGTTTTACTTTACTCTTGTCTGGACATTTGTCCAATAGTTGGGAGATAGATTCATTGCGTAAAACAAAATTTTTTGTTAATAAATCGCTTAGTGGTTTTAGCACGAAGGCCCGTTTGTGCATTCTTGGATGAGGGAGTAGTAATTGTCTACATGTTGACGATAATTGGTCATACATTAATATATCTAGATCTATTGTCCTCGCAGCCCATTTCCTCTCCCGCTCCCGCCCCTGATTTTCCTCCACTTTTTGTAATACTTTGAGGAGTTTTTCAGAAGAGAGAAGTGTGGATATTTGTGCGACTGCATTACAGTATGAGGGTTGTACGCCGGGCCCGATGGCTGGACTACTGTAAAATGCGGACACCTTTTCAAGACTTATTAAATTATGGTTGTCAATCGCACACAATGCCTTTTCGACTTGCGACACTGGCTTGCAGAGATTACTGCCTAGAGCAATATAAGCTGTTGACATTAGGAATCATCCTTCAATTTTGGAGGAAAGTATTTCCGTCGCCTCGATTTATTGGATGATATTGCTTTTGGGGGCTTGTACTTTTTTAGGCGATTTTGTGGATGTTGTTCCTGATATTTTGTCCACCATATTCCTGCCCCACCTAGAGACTCACCGGATTCCTCGCGTAAAAGCAACAAATCATAAGCAGCTCTGAATCGTGGGTGACTCATCAAACGTGCTGCTCGTTCTTTCTTTTGAAGGGGGACTTGTAATTGCCAGATCTCTCTCATGGCAGTTGTGTAGCGCCGAGGAATCGCGATAATTTGTATTTGTTTGTAGAGCACTTCATCAGCTGCAAGCATTTTTACGATTGGGACAGTCTTGCCGTTTTGTATGTGTTTTAGAGATTCTTTTTGCACCGCGGGCCACAATAAGGCAGCGAAAGTAAATGCTGGCGTTACGGGTTTGCCAGAGTGAACTCTTTGATCTGTGTTTGTTAATAATTTTGAAACCAACCGTTTGGCGCGATCTCCTCCGATTTTGCTGTTTGCAAAGCAGGGCATTAAGTAAGACATAAAATTATATTTACTTAAGAGCTTATAGTTTGCAAAAGCATGACCACTTAAGAAAAGTTTTAAGCATTCTTCGAACAGACGAGGGGCAGATATTTGTGGTAATGTGTTCCCGAGCCTGTACATGGGTTCAGCAGTTTTTGAATCTATTTTAAAGTTCAACTTTGTGGAAAATCTTACCACTCTGAGAAGTCGAACTGGATCCTCCTTAAATCGAACGGTTGGATCACCAATTATTCTTATGATATTTTTTTTTATATCGGTAAAACTGTCAAGGAAATCGTGGATACTGTTATCAGTAGGATTATAATAAAGAGCATTAATTGATAGATCTCGACGGTTCGCGTCATCTTTGATACTCCCAAAAACATTGTCTCGGGTAAGCATTCCGGTTTTAGTTTGGTGACGCAACTTGTCAGATTGGTGGTGCTTTTGATTTGATCTAAACGTAGTCACTTCAATGATTTCTCTATGTAGTTGAACATGCACTATTTGAAATCGACGACCAATTATTTTAGCTCGATTAAATAAAAGTTTTATTTCTTTTGGATTTGCATTAGTGGCAATATCAAAATCTTTTGGATTTAAACCGAGGAGAGCATCGCGGACGCACCCCCCTACGAGGAAGGCATCAAAACCTGATTTTTGTAATTTAGTGACAATTTCACATGACCCTGAGCTCATATGCATTGGGGAAAGTGGGTGATTACCGTCAGAAATAATCACTCCCATGGCGTTTTTCTTTAAAAAACTTCTGGTTTTAGGTTTTTTAATGACGCTGTAAAGCATAATTACGTTTAACTTTTAAAGGTAATAAGGATGTGGAGAACGCCAGGAGGCATTTTGTGCTTCACTCAGCCAATAACTAATGAGGGGCTAAAAAATAGCCCCTCCTAAAGGCCGAGGACTAGTATTTTAGTCTGAGACCACTCTTTAGTAATAAAAGTTTTTTATAATTATTTATTGTTATTTTAGCGTTTATTTTTACGAGAAAAATATCCACACCTGAGACTGTAACAGAAAATCAACCGATTACAATAACTATATTTCTAGTTCGACAGGATTTGAGAAGTGAATTTATATTTTTAAAGTATTGGACCATATTAAACTTCAATTAGTCTTTTAGTCTTTGCCACTCCCACCGCAGAGATTATTTGGAGTACTAATGTCAGTTATAACACATTGGTTTTGCTTAGGCACGAATGAGATATCCCATTTCCATACTGCCCAAGAAAGTATCTGATCTAAAGGAGCACCGAAAAGATAGCTAGGTGGTTTTTGATTGAGTATATTGAGTGCATGCCATATTGTTTTATTGGCGTCTTTATTTCGCACGGCAGGTGCATTTCTTTGCTTGCTGAGTTTTTGATTATCAAGATTAACTACGAGGGGTAGATGCGCATATCGAAGGGTTCGGTAATTCAAACATTTTTGTAGGTATCTCTGCCTTGGCGTAACTGGAAGAAGGTCATTGCCTCGAACAACATGGGTAATTTGTTGCTTCTCGTCGTCAACAACTGAAGCTAGCTGGTATGAAAAAAAACCGTCTCGTCTCTTCAAAATAAAATCCCCTACACACCTATAGACATCTTGATAATAATCGCCGAAGACTTCATCGTTTATCAAAATTTTTGTTTCCTCGTTTTTGGCAACAAGTAAACGAGTGGAGACATCCTCCTGAAACTTTATCTTATTCCTGCATTGTCCATCATATACTCCACCTAATTCTTTAACTCTTTTACGATTACAGTCACAGTCATATGCGAGGTTGTTTTGTTTTAAGTCCTCTATAATATCTCGATAGAGCAGCAGACGATTACTTTGATATAAGATTTCACCATCCCAATGTAAACCATGAATATCAAGCTGTTCTTGTATCGTTGACGTGTGTCTGACGTTTTCGCGAGGTGGGTCTAAATCTTCTATTCGTAATAACCAAGTGCCATTACATTTTTTTGCGTCGAGATAACTAGCTAGTGCACAAACTAAAGAGCCGAAATGTAATGGTCCAGTAGGAGATGGGGCAAAACGTCCGATGTATTGTGGGAGCGACATTCGGCAGGGTCTGACAAATTAACCACCAGTAATTTGTTTTTCTTTAATCTCATCAAGTGTCTTACAGTCGACGCATAAGTTTGCCGTTGGTCTAGCTTCTAGTCGCCTTACACCGATATCGACTCCGCATTGGTCACAAAAACCATAATCGTTGTCGTCCACTCTGACTAGAGTTTTATCAATTTTTTTAATTAGCTTTCGCTCGCGATCCCGCGTTCGCAGCTCTATACTAAACTCCTCTTCTTGAGAAGCGCGATCTGCTGGGTCTGGGAAATTTGCAGCTTCATCTTGCATGTGGTTGACCGTTCGATCTACCTCCTCCATAAGTTCTTGACGCCACGCCTTTAGTATAGAGCGAAAGTGATTTCGTTGAGATTCACTCATGTATTCTTCACCGATTTTTTCCTCGTATCGGGGTAATCCATGAATTGTTAAGACTGTAGTCTTTTTACTATTTGTATTGACCGCATTGTTTGGTGTGGTCTCTGACTCATTCGACTGCCCTGATAGTGCCATTGCTTAACCCATCCTTGTGTGTTGTCACTCAAATCTACCGCCAGCGTTATAGATCGCTTAGCCACAATTTTCAAGAAGAATTTTTAAAACATAGAAATTTTCTATGTCTTCCTTTATCTTTCCATAATTCAAACCTGTTTCTTCTCATGCCAGCTTAATTGAGAACAACTTTTCTATACAATGCTCGGCACCAAAAATGGAGATTTCAAAGTTTTGCGATACAAGACTCCATTACAACAGGGTGTGTTTCTACGACGATATAAGCGTTTTTTTGCTGAGGTCGAGACCCCAGACAAAGATGTTTTGACTCTGCACTGTCCAAACACGGGTGCAATGAGAAATTGTATGGTCGAAGGATCGGATTGTTGGTACTCTTTATCAGATAATCCGCGCCGCAAACTTTCGGGAACACTTGAGCAGGTCACCACTTCTTCAGGAAATTTGGCTGGAATAAACTCGGCACTGGCAAACACAATAGTTTTTGAAGCATTGCAAGATGACCGGATTGGACGGTTAACAAATTATAGAACGATTGCGCGGGAGGTAAAATTTGGTGTAGAAAATAGTAAAGTCGATTTTTTGTTAAAAGGGGAAAACCAAAATTGTTTTGTTGAGGTAAAAAGTGTTTCGTTTGATATGGGTAATCACTTTGCCCTTTTCCCTGATACCCGGACTTCAAGGGGAAGAAAGCATTTAAGGGAGCTCGCACATGTCGCTGCCTTGGGACACCGAGCGGTACTCTTTTTTTGTGTACAAATAAGTTCTGTGACTTCTATGGGCTTTGCGAAACAAATAGATCCCGATTATGTGACGGCTTTGAAGGCTGCGATGAAAGACGGCGTTGAAATTTTAGCTATGAGATGTAATTTGACGAAATATGGCATTACTTTGACACGGGCAGTCGATCTATTAATCTAAAAGCATGTACGTGGTTAATATTAACGGTTTGGCATGAAGAAACAGACCATATCATATACGCTGGAACTTTTGGTTGGTCAAACTTTGGAAAATTGATAATGATTGAATTTGAAAAATACCATGAGAATCTGGACATAGATGATAATGATATTGTAACGGGCTTGACGGATCGACATGTTGTCGAGTGGACGGCTAATGAGCCGTCGGATGTGTGTAAAAATATTTTCATTCATCATCAATTAGTCAACCCCTTAAATGAGTTGAAATCGGAAGCGGCGAATTATGGATTTAATTTGTGTGTTTGCAGTGGTTACAGATCATTTGCCCAGCAGGCCTCAATATGGGATGGAAAGCTATCGGGTCAAAGAGATGTTTTGGGTAGTAACGGTAAAGTTTTGAGTCTTGAAGGGCTGTCTGATCTTCAGAAAATTGAAGCAATATTAAGGTGGTCTGCTCTCCCGGGAGCATCTCGACATCATTGGGGCTCGGACATTGATGTTTTTGATGGTGCTGCTATGCCAAATAACTACCAATTAAGATTGGTTCCCGAAGAAACAATTGAAGGTGGCATGTTTGCACCCATGCATACTTGGTTGGATAAAAAATTGGATTCTAATAATGGATTCTTCAGACCGTATAACATTGACAATGGGGGATTAGCGCCGGAAAGATGGCATCTAAGCTATGCTCCGATAGCAAGGAATTTTGCTAACTTGTTGACGCCAGAACTAATAAAAAATTGCTTGATGACTCATAAGATTAGCCTTCACGCTACTGTTATTGAAAATTTACATGAGATTTATCGACGCTACATCTCTGATGATATTAGGTAATTTTGGGAGATTAGATTTGATTGATGCCAAAGACTTATGGAAGACAATGTTAAAAGAAGCAAGGATGATGCAAACGCTAGAACCCTCACTACGGGACTTTCTGGAAGTGCGAATACTCAAGAACCCTAATTTTGCTGATGCTTTAGCTAAAAATCTAAGTTCACATTTTTTTAAAATAGCTGAGTATAACATTAATCTTGAAAATATATTTTCAGACTCTTTAGATTTCGATTATGAGATTGTGCAATGCGCATGTCGGGACTTGCAAGCATATGTAGATCGCGACCCAGCATGTGATCATTACGTGACTCCACTTCTCTTCTACAAGGGATTTCACGCTCTACAATTACACCGAATTTGTCATAGCTTGTGGATTCGCGATCAACGTTACTTAGCTAGGTATCTACAAAGTAAAATGTCGGAATATTATGGGGTGGATATCCATCCCGGAGCAATTATTGGTGGTGGTGTTATGCTTGATCATGCAACTTCTCTCGTAATCGGAGAGACTGCGGTTGTTGGTGATGATGTGTCAATTCTTCACTCAGTAACACTGGGAGGAAGTGGGTTGCAATCGGGTGATCGACATCCAAAAATTGCTAATGGTGTTCTTATTGCAGCGGGTGCAAAAGTGTTGGGCGACATTGCCGTAGGAGAGGGGGTAAAAATCGGCGCGGGAAGCTTAGTACTAGAATCAGTCCCAGCTTATGTGACCGTTGCTGGGGTGCCAGCTAAGATAATTGGAAGTTCTACCGCCGGAATGCCCGCTTTAAACATGGATCAGCAAATAAATGATGAAGGGAATTGACAATTTGGAATTAATTTACCGATCATCTATGTGTCAACCTGAGTGCTTTTTACTAGTTCATAAAAGCACACATCCGCTAAATACTGAATTTGTTTATCCATAAGATCCTGACGATTAGGAGAAAAAGCCTTTAAAATAAAAAAATTGTCATCGCTTTGAGATAGCACAGCGATAGTTGATAACTCGTCGCAGGAAAAACCGTCAGTAAAAATCGAGATTTCTCCTGGCTCCAGTTTATGAGACAGTTGAGTGCAAAACTTCTTGAGATCATTTACTTGCTCCTGATATTGGAAGATGGGTGTCGTGACGGTTGTATCACCGCAAGCAGTAAAGCCAACTTTTAGCTCAATGCCCATTAGGCTCGCAAGGTTGCTGAGGAGTTTTTTCATGGCATACATGCACATCATGTTTGCCAAAAGGTGCTTTTTAGAGCACTCATTGGCTTGTATTTCGAAGTAAAGCACGCCCTCCTCGCCCTCTAAACGCCTTGCCCCATATAACTCCGTTGTGCGCGTTATACAGAGGTCTAATTTCTCAAAAAGTATCTCTTGATTTTCCCTGTTAAGTTGGTTTGCAATACATTTTCGATTAAAGAGTGTAACTCTTACAATGGAACAATATCTGATTCTTTTTCCGTGACCGTCAAGATCATCGGATGGCGTTATCAAAGTTTCAATTTGTTGCTCGAGAATTCTAAATTCATCTCCATGCAATGCTCTTTTATTTGGTAAATGGTTGCTTAAATGGGTTATTCGACTGGATATTTTTTTTGTGAATTTAAAGCAGGTGATTGCCATTATGATGGTAAATATTGTCCAAAATGATAAGCATGCGATTATTACCCAGCGATAAGGTAATAAGGCGCGCTCTTTATCCAAAAATAATTCAATGAATCCTGACGGATTTATCTTTGATTTAACGGGCACTCTTAAAATTTGCAACTGAGATGGGATGTGACCGCCACGTTGGCTTTGGACTCTCATGTCATTTGTACGATTATATAAACTTGCACTGTAGATTAGGGGATCCTTTGTGATTTGATTAAGTGAAACCTGTATACTGATATTATCGTTATTATCCATTGCAGTGGAGAGTCGTTCTATCAGATTTTTGAGTAGTAAATTTCCTTTTGACGTGAGTATTTCATTTGCGTGTTGATGGGAAAGGTGCGATACGAAACTTAAGTTGGTTAATCCGAAAATAAGATATGTCAATACCACGAAGGCGGTAGTTTTCCTCGTCAAAGTATTGAGGCGCATTTGTTATTTTTATCCGGAATAAAATCTCAACCGTTATTCTATCCTATTATTCACGCGTTTATATAATACTCTTACAAATTTTAGGGACTAGATTTAAGTGAAAAAAATACTATTACTCAATGTCTTTGGTGTAGATAAACCAGGAATCACTAGTGAGGTCATGACCGTGCTTGCAAGATTTAATGCAGACATTTTAGATATTGGACAAGCAGTTATCCATGACCAATTGAATCTGGGTGTTCTCGCCGCTCTAGTTGATGGGCCGACTGAATCGATGGTTGTCTCAAAAATTTCGGAAAGAATGGTTCTATTAGATATGCGGGTAAAGTGTTTTTCGATTTCGCCTGAACGGTATTCAAATTGGGTTGATCAGCAAGGCAAGCCGAGACATGTTGTTACGTTATTGGCTCGAAAATTAGAAAGTCAGCATTTGGCAGCCATTACTCAAGTAATGGCTGAAGTTAGTTTGAATATCGATAAGATTACGCGGCTGTCTGGTAGGGTTCCCTTAGAAAAAGATGAATTTTTGAGGAGCACTTGTATTGAATTTTCGGCGCGGGGTACGCCGAATAATTTGGATCACTTTCGTCGTTCATTACTTGAACTTGCAGGGGCATATAATATTGATCTAGCTTACCAAGAAGATAATATTTACCGACGTAATAGACAGTTGATTGTTTTCGACATGGATTCGACCCTTATAGATGCAGAAGTCATTGACGAGTTGGCAAAGGAAATGGGCGTAGGCCGCGAGGTAGCATTAATTACGGCCGCAGCGATGCGAGGAGATATCGATTTTGATGAAAGTTTTCGCCAGCGTTTGGCGCTCATTAAAGGGTTAGATTTTAAAGCCTTAAACTCTGTTGCGAAGCGTTTAAGCCTGAATGAGGGAGCTGAATATTTAGTGAGGCGATTGAGTCAACTTGGATATAAAACTGCAATAGTATCTGGCGGCTTTGATTACTTCGCACGTTATTTACAGTCGATTTTAGGCGTGGATTATGTTTTTGCTAATGAATTAGAGATAGAAAAAGGGTTGGTTACTGGGAGGATAAAAGGTCCAATTATTGATGGTCATCGAAAGGCCGAATTGCTGCGAGAATTAGCCAATAAAGAGGGACTGCGATTAGAGCAAGTAATTGCTGTTGGAGACGGCGCTAATGATCTGCCAATGCTGGCTATCGCTGGTTTGGGCATTGCATTTCGAGCGAAGCCGGTTGTTAAAGCGACAGCGAGACAGTCCATCTCAAATCTTGGCTTGGATGGAATTCTATACCTTCTCGGATATAGTGACCGCGAGATCAAGTGTTTAGATGATTGAGCAAAATCTAGCTTTCAATGTGCTTATATCACATACTGCATATCAAACATCAGCGGAGACTTTAAACTATGACTGTTTACTCAACGAGTGATTTGCGTTCAGGGTTGAAAGTTATGTTTGAGCGAGAACCTTGTTTAATACTCGAAAATGAATTCGTGAAACCAGGGAAAGGACAAGCTTTTAGTCGGATAAAAATCAGAAACCTCAGAACGGGCAGAGTGCTTGATAAAACTCTTAAGTCTGGGGATTCCCTCGAGTCAGCTGATGTTGTTGATACAGAAATGCAATTTTTGTATGAGGATGGAGAATTTTGGTATTTCATGGAACCAAATACCTTTGAACAATATCAGGCTGATAGCAAAGCGGTAGGGCACGCTTGTAACTGGCTGAGTGAGCAGGATTTATGTGTTGTGACGCTTTATAATTCGGTCCCACTAACGATTACACCTCCAAATCATGTCGAATTAGAAATTAAAGAGACTGACCCAGGATTGCGTGGAGATACTGCATCGGGGGGTACAAAGCCAGCTGTGTTGAGCACTGGAGCCGTTATAAAAGTACCGCTTTTTTTAGAATCTGGTGAGAAAATTCGAGTTGATACGAGGTCTGGAGATTATTTAGGTCGAGTAAGGGATTAAAAAAATAATTAAAACTGATCAAGGATTGTTTAATGACTACTGAAGTTGCCCAGAATTGGCAGCCTGCAGCTGAAATTTCTGCGTTAGTTGAGAGAAGTCGTATTGTAGCCAAATTGCGAACTTTTTTGGCCGACAGAGGTGTTTTAGAGGTGGACGTTCCAATTCTTGGAAACTACTCTGTCAGTGACCCTTACATTGACAGTTTTGAAGTCCTTAATGAGCGTGTCGAAGGGTTTTTACAAACTTCACCAGAGTCATTTATGAAACGTCTACTGGCAGCTGGTAGTGGAGATATATTTTTCCTAGGGAAGGCTTTTCGTGCAGGAGAAATTGGAGTCAATCATAATCCAGAATTTACCATGCTGGAGTGGTACAGAGTGGAATGGAGCGAGCATGAATTAATGGCTGAAATTGCCGAGCTCATAAATACACTGGCGCCAAATATTGGCAGCTTGACAATGAGTTACAGAGATGCGTTTATACAACATTTGGGCATAGATCCGCACGATATATGTTTATCAAATTTGCAGAGACATGTTTCCTCAATTACAGGATGTAAATGGAGGCCAGAATCACGTTTCAATTGTTTAAACTTCCTTTTCGCAAATGTTATTGAACCCAAGTTGCCGAGAGGCTTAGTATTCTTGTATGACTACCCTGAGTGTCATTCTGCTTTTGCTCAGTTGCATTACAACCGAGAGGGTCAGCTTGTAAGTAGGCGGTTTGAGGTTTATTTGAATCGCTTAGAGTTGGCGAATGGTTATTTCGAATTAACTGACCCAAAAGAGCAACATCGCAGGTTTGACAGGGATAAACGGGCGAGAACTGCGATGAGAAAGAAAATCCTAGAGGAAGACGCAAGTGCTTTGGCAGCTTTGGATGTCGGACTACCCAGTTGCGCGGGCGTCGCCTTAGGTGTTGATAGATTAATTATGCAGCTTCTTGATAAAAATAGCATTCAACAAATAATGGCATTTAGCTGGGCCCAAAGATAAACAGTAAAATAAAGTGATATCAAAGTAATTACTAGATCTCAAAATAATGATTCATATCCAAAGCAGGGTGTTCTGAGAGAGCGGTACCTATTATCTGACCGGGTACACCTACAACCAAGGAGTGGGGGCTCACTGATTTTAGAACAACACTACAGGCTCCAATCATGGATCCCTCACCTATTTCGATATTTCCGAGAATTTTTGCACCTGCACCAATAAGTACTCCGCACCGAATTTTGGGGTGGCGCTCTCCATACTCTTTACCAGTGCCTCCAAGAGTTACGCCTTGCATAATGGAAACATAATCCTCTACAACTGCGGTTTCTCCCACTACTAAGCCGGTGGCATGGTCTAGCATTACAGAGGCCCCAATTTTAGCTGCTGGATGAATGTCTACCCCATAACATCTTGAAGTATTTGACTGAATCAAAAGAGCAAGCACCCTGTAGCCATCGCACCACAAGCTGTGCGCTAGTCGGTGGGCTTGGAGAGCTAAAAAACCGTTATAAAAGAGAAATGCCTCTAAGTTGGAATTACATGCTGAATCTCTATTGTTAATGGCCAATATGTCCAGAGTTGCTGATTTTACTCTGTGTGCCTTTTGGTTTTGAGTCAAGTGATAGCTCAATAGATCTTCAGGTAAATGATCATTCATAAGTGCATTCAATAAACGGCAATAAAGAGCCGTTTCAAAGTCTTTATGGCTTAAAACTGTTTGATTCAAAAAAATTTCAAGTAAAGGTTCATGTTTTATTATAGCTTTTGCTTCTGCGGTTATGTTTTGCCACACTTCGTCCACAAAATTTGCTGGTTTAGATTTCATTGTCGCTGACAAGCCAAAAGTGGTTGTTGACCCTTTTTGTAGTTTTTAAAAATACAAATTATCATGTTAAGTAATCATCCAACTGCGTGTGTAGCCAAAGCCTATTTGATAAATTATGTGAGAAATCAGAAATTTAAAAATTCGGTCAACGGAGTTTCATGCTAAACGGCACTTTTAAAATTATAAGCTGGTTTGGACGGTTTATGAGTGCTGTTTCCATCTTTACTGCCAACGTTTTGGTCAACAATTTCGGGATTCTGTTCACTATCTCGAAGGCCATATTCTTCACTGAGAATTCCTCCGGGAACTTTTGGTGCGTAATCTTTAGGTGGTTCGACTCTCGCTTTGTGGGCGCTTGAAGATTCTTTTAAGTGGTTTGGAAAGAAAGATGAGCCATGATTTTGCAGAATTTGGTTGCTAATTTCTTGGCTTGCAAGCCGGGTGGAGCTAATAGCAATTTGTTCATGAATTTCTTGATAATATTTTGCTATCTTGCGAGTTTGTTGGGACAGATTGATCATATGTTGATTAACCGAATCTTGGTACTCTGCGTATTCTTTTTGAATCCTCGTCAATTCTTCAGACATGTCTCTGCTAGTCCCCGTGCTTTTTGACAATTTATCTTTGGCAAAATACCCAAGAGTTATCCCTGCGATAAGGGTCATGGCTGGAATTAGAATAGTTTCTGTGTTTAACATTAACAGAACCTCAAAAAACTTTTATGTAGTTTCGTTTAAAATTACTCGATTTGACAACAGGTTTTTACAATACACTGAGTACACTTAATTTTAAACTTATTTGGGTGTGTTGGAAGTACCTTCATCTGATTGAGTAATCTTGGCCTTTAAGTTTTAATTATACAAATTTCAGAGGTATGTCTCAAAGTTCAATATGTCAAGTCCAAGAGAACTCTATTTAGAAGACGTAAGACTCAATAATGTGTCTTTGGATCATGCTCAATTGGAAGTTATTAACGGCCTTGACAAGCTCTACCATCAGTTAGAATCATCAGCGTTGCCGAATTCCACTGCTGCTAAACGCTTTCTTTATTGGTCTGGATTTTTGAAACGGGAAAAGGGACTCTATCTATGGGGTAGTGTGGGTCGTGGAAAGACTTACTTGATGGATATTTTTTTCGAAGCTCTACCTTTTGAAAATAAAATAAGGACACACTTCTATCGTTTTATGAAAATGGTACATGATGAATTAAGGCTATGTAACGGAAGTGCTAATCCAATAAACATGGTAGCGAATCGATTAGCCAAACAGGTAAAGGTCGTATGCCTGGATGAATTTTTCGTGAATGACATAACTGATGCTATGATACTGGGTTTGTTATTGGATGCTTTATTCTCTAAAAATGTTTGTATGGTGTTTACCTCAAATAGCTGCCCTGACAATCTTTACTTAAATGGTCTTCAACGACAACGCTTCATTCCTGCGATTCAACTTCTAAAATTGAATTGTACCGTTTTTAACCTCAAGGGAACAATTGATTACCGACGAAGAGCTCTTACCCAAGCACCGCTGTTTTACAGCCCCTTGTGCTCTAATTCGGATCATGCGCTAACCACTTTATTCCAAAGTTTATTAAACGAAAATTGTCAAGTTTTAGAGACTACCATGGTTCAAATCGCGAAGCGGGAGATTCAGGTACATCGACTTTGTGATAAACAAGCTTGGTTCAAGTTTTCTGATTTGTGTGAAGGACCGAGAAGTCAACTTGACTACATTGAGATCGCGCGTCTTTTTCACACTATTTTTATATCTGAAGTGCCAGAGATGAATGAAACGAAACAAGATGTCACCCGTCGCTTCATATGGATGGTGGATGAATTTTATGATCGAGGAGTAAAATTGGTGATATCGGCAGAATTGCCCTTGAAAACATTTAATTGTGGAGGGATTTTATCCTCAGAATTTCAGCGGACTAAAAGCCGTTTGATCGAGATGCAAAGTCATAAGTATCTATCCAAAGGACATCGTCGATAGTTTCTTGGGTGCCTTTATTGAAAAATTGATTATGTCTTTACTAGGGGGACTTGTAAAAAATAATCAAATCGTTACAATCCCCCGAAGATAATATGCACCACATCGGTCGATCACATGAAAACTTACGTAGCCAGAAACGAGAGCATCCAACGCTGTTGGTACGTCATTGATGCTGACTCACTAAAACTTGGAAGATTAGCAGTCGTGATAGCGTCTTATTTACGAGGAAAGCACAAGCCCGAATATACTCCGCATGTTGATACCGGCGATTATGTTATAGTGATTAACGCTGAAAAAATTGTTGTTACAGGGAACAAAGAAAAAAACAAAATTTATTATTCGCATACTGGGTATCCAGGAGGTATCAAAAAGATTAATTATGGCGATCTCAATAAGAAGTTGCCTCAAAAAGCTATTAGATTGGCCGTCAAAGGTATGATGCCACGTGGGCCGTTGGGAAGGGAAATGCTTAAAAAGTTGAAAGTCTATGTTGGAGAGGCCCACCGCCATGCTGCGCAGCAGCCACAGAGGCTGGATTTTCGAGGAATGAGTAATGTCGTTTAAGCACTTTTATGGGACGGGTAGACGAAAAACGTCCTCCGCGAGAGTCTTTATGACGTTGGGCACTGGTGACATCAGAATAAACGATAGATCAATTGAGACTTATTTTGGCAGAGAAGTGGCTCGAATGATTGTCAGACAACCACTAGACGTTGTTGAGGCGCCTCAAACCTTTGATATTAAAATTACCGTAAATGGTGGTGGGAGTTTTGGACAAGCTGGAGCAATCAGACACGGTATTGCGCGCGCACTAGTGAAATATGATGAAAGTTTTCGTGTGCCTCTTCGGGGAGCAGGATTTCTTACAAGGGATGCAAGGCAAGTAGAGCGGAAAAAAGTGGGTCTTCATAAGGCCCGTAAGCGACCTCAATTTTCCAAAAGGTAGGCTGATTTATTTGGTTCTTTGACCCAATCGTCACAGTATTTTTCTTTAAATTCATAGGCTTGCGGCGTTTTATGCCTCCGCACTGTATTGCGTTGTAAGGGTATTTCATTTATCATATTAAAGACGTGAAGCGCGAAATGGCTCGGGTCGCGTTATCATTAAATTGGGAGGTATTACTCCAGTGGATACTAAGCAAGGAATTGTTTCTGATCACTCCGCCATTCCTGTTAACTCAACTCGGCGCAAATTTTTAGCGGGTGCTACGTCTGTCCTGGGCGGACTAGGTTTAATAGGAGCCTCGGTGCCTTTTGTTGCGTCCTGGAAACCAAGTGCTAAAGCAAAAGCGGCGGGAGCACCCGTTAGGATTGACATAGAGAAACTTGAGCCCGGCGGGAGAATTGTAGTGGAGTGGCGCGGAAAACCGGTTTATGTTATTCGAAGAACCAAAGAGGCACTGGATTCTGTTGCCAATTTCCCTCAACAAGCACTCAAAGACTCAGACTCTGTGGCTGCGAACCAGCCAAGTTATGTTAGTGGTTTTGCACGAACACAACCAGGCAAGGAAGAATATCTGGTGCTGATTGGATTGTGCACTCATCTCGGTTGCGCACCCATTTATCGCCCGGAAGTTGGAGCTGAAGATCTTGGTGGTGATTCTTGGCTTGGGGGATTTTTTTGTCCCTGTCATGGATCTAAATTCGATTTATCGGGACGAGTTTTTGCGGGAGTTCCTGCACCCACTAATCTAGAAATTCCGCCTCATTCGTATGAAACAGACTCAATCATTGTAATTGGAATTGACGCGGAGACTGCCTGATGGATAAGCATTCAGATTTTGCGAGCTGGCTAGATGCTAGGCTACCCACTCTCAAAAGAGAGTGGAACCGGCATATGGCCGAGTATTATGCCCCAAAAAATTTTAACTGGATGTATTATTTCGGAGTATTGTCAATTGTAGTACTTTTGATTCAATTAGTTACTGGTGTTTGGTTGCTTATGAGCTATCAAGGTTCTGCAGAGCAGGCATTTGCATCAGTAGAGTACATAATGCGAGATGTGGAGTATGGCTGGATAATAAGATATGCACATTCAACTGGAGCATCTGCGTTTTTTATTGTGGTGTACATGCACATGTTCCGTGGTTTAGTTTACGGTTCATACAAAGCTCCAAGAGAGTTGGTTTGGGTGTTTGGGATGTCCATATACGTTGTGCTAATGGCAGAAGCGTTTCTTGGTTACGTGCTCCCTTGGGGTCAAATGTCCTACTGGGGCGCTCAGGTGATTATTTCGTTATTTGGAGCGATTCCGATTGTTGGAGAGGATCTAGTACAATGGATCCGCGGTGATTATCTGATCTCAGGTATCACTCTTAATCGTTTTATGTCACTTCATGTAGTTGCCATGCCAATAATTTTAATAGCACTTGTTGCTATGCATATTGTAGCGTTGCATGATGTAGGATCTAATAATCCAGATGGAGTGTCGATCAAGAAGTATACTGATGCTACTGGTAAGCCTATTGACGGGATTCCATTTTATCCATATTTCGTAATCCATGACTTGGTCCCAATAACTGTTTTCTTGTTTGCGTTTTGCTCAGTCTTATTTTTTATGCCAGAAATGGGAGGATACTTTCTAGAACATGCGAATTTTGAGATAGCAAATTCGCTGAAAACTCCAGAGCACATTGCTCCAGTTTGGTATTTTACGCCCTACTATTCGATGTTGAGGGCAGTACCCGACAAGTTGGGAGGTTTTGTTACAATGGCAGCAGCAATTGCCATACTTTTCGTTTTACCGTGGCTTGATCGAAGCCCAGTCAGATCAATGCGATACAAAGGGAATGTGAGTCGAGTGATGATACTTCTATTTGTTACGAGCTTTATTATTCTGGGTTTTCTTGGCGTAAAAGCCCCTACCCCTGCTCGTACAATACTGGCTCAAATATGTACCATCATTTATTTCTCATACTTTGTTGGCATTTATTTTTGGACGCGTTATGAAAAAACTCGTATCGAACCAGATAGAATAACGATGGATGGAGGAATTGGCACATTTAAAACCTTATGCGGCTTCGGTTTAGTGGCACTTTTGGTTTTTGTGCCGCTAAGTGTTGTCGGTGCAGAAGGCAAAGATTGTGGCACAATCAATTGTGATAACTTCCGGCCCAGCTTAGGGGATGAGGTGTCTTTACAGAAAGGGGCAAAGCTTGCGGTCAATTATTGTATGGGTTGTCATTCTTTCAAGTACTCGCGTTGGGAGCGAGTGGCAGATGATTTGACGATACCGCATGATTTAATGATGGAAAACTTAGTATTTACGGACCAGAAGATTGGTGACTTGATGCATATCGGCATGAGCGAGGAGAAGGCTGCATCTTGGTTCGGGGCGGCGCCTCCCGATTTGACCCTTGTCGCGCGATCTAGATCGCCGGAATGGATATTTACTTATCTGAGGAACTTCTACGCTGATGACTCTCGTCCTTTAGGTGTCAACAACAGAGTGTATAAAGATGTAGGAATGCCCCATGCATTGTTGGACCTACAAGGACTGACTGAATGCGCTCCAGGCCCCGTTCTGGCGAGCAATGGAGGTGTGAAAAGAGACCTGCTCACTGGAGAGGATTTGTTAGATGACGCTTGCGGGCGTTTTGAACAAATTTCCGATGGAATTCTTTCCCCGTCTGAGTTTGATGATGCCGTTTATAACCTGGTTAATTTTCTAACCTACATTGCAGAGCCAATGGCACAGCAGCGCCAGCACATTGGAAAGTTGGTGCTTTTTTTCTTGGCGTTATTACTCGTATTCGTCTACCTTCTGAACCGAGAGTATTGGAAGGGCATCCATTAGAGATAGTTAGAGCGATGCTAAGTCGCTATGCTTGAAACTCATAATTGAGTATATTAATGATTTTTTTGTAAAAGGGGTTAATGTGAGACGTTCTTCAATGACGTTATTCTCTGATCCGGTTTGTCAATATAGCCATCGCGTCCGCTTAGTATTGGCAGAAAAAGGCGTGACTGTAGATATCGAAGACGTGAGTGCTAACCATGTGACTGAGGAGATTTTCGAGGCCAATCCTTACGGTAGTCTTCCTACGTTGGTAGACAGAGACCTAGCACTTTATGAATCTAAGGTTGTTATGGAATATTTAGATGAGCGTTTTCCTCATCCGCCGCTCTTACCGGTGTACCCCGTTGCACGAGCCCAAAGCAGGCTTTGGATTTTCCGAATTGAGAAAGACTGGTGTAGTCTTTCAGACATCATTTTATTAGATCCGAATGGTGATTCTGGATGGACTGCTCGAAAAGAACTCAAGGAATCTCTTATTGGCGTTTCATCGATTTTCTCAGATCTTCCATTTTTTATGAGTGAAGATTACACTCTCGTAGATTGTTGTTTGGCTCCTTTATTGTGGAGGTTGTCGCAACTGGGAATTGAAATTCCCGAAACGTCTCAAACTCAGCCATTGCGAGATTACATGAAACGAGTGTTCGAAAGAAGTGCGTTTGATGAAAGTCTTACCGACTTGGAACGCGAATTTAAAATGTAAAAAGGACACAAGCATGAAATCCAACCGTCCATATCTAATTCGTGCTTTTTATGAATGGATAGTGGATAACGATTGCACACCATATGTGGTTATAGACGCCCATCACGAAAACGTTGAAGTGCCTCAGAACTTCGTGACTAATGGGCAAATCATTTTAAACATAGCCCCCAGAGCAGTGACGAATTTTCAAATGAATAACGAGCACATCAAACTTTCAACCAGATTTGGCGGAATTCCCATAGACATTTTTTGTCCAATGGGTTCAATACTGGGTATATACGCTCAAGAGAATGGTCAGGGAATGATGTTTGAGCCAGACCCTGATGATGAGCCGCCGCCCCAAGGGCAAACCCCAAAGATTTTGTCATCGTTGCCAAAAGCTAAGGCTCGCGATCCCGTGAAGGGCAAACCATCCTTACGTGTTATTAAGTAAAATCGTTGTAGTCCGATATTAAGTTTAAGTACGGGGGATCATTACTAATATTCAATCTATGTATTCAAATACTCTAACTACTCTTCTAACGCCGCTAGTTTCTCGAGCTAAATTCACTGCCTTGTCGCTTTCTGACCTAGAAATAATCCCCATCATGTATACTATACTATCTTCGGTTATTATCTTAAAATCACTACCCTTTACTTCCTCATTTAATCTTAACTTTAGCTGAATTTTTTTAGCGATTAGGCTATCGTTTGTTCTAGAAATAAGTGATGTATTATTGCGAACTTGGAGTTCATTATGAACAATCCTAACTCGGTTGAATTTTCTTGCTGTTTCGCCAGCTAATTTTTTTAATTTGATACTGGGCACTTCGCCTGTGAGGAGTACTATTGAATTATATACATTGACATTTATATGAGATTTCTCTAACTCGGGTTCAGCTTTCTTTATGTTTACGCCTATCCCCGTGGCCATGTGTACGTCATTTAAATAAGATCCCGGCCCAGTGTCGGAGGGATCTTCCCCGATTGGTTCTTCCGTGAGATTGTGCATAACGGATGTGCAACTGGAAAGAAAAATACTCAGAATAAAAATAGGAATTAGTTTTTTCACTTATTTGCCACCTAATATTATCGAATCAATAAGCTCTGACAGGCACTCCAGCACCTGAAGGTGCAATACACTCACCACAGAGTGTTCGTAATCGCTCATGTCTATGCGAAGATCTTTGTAACTTAATCTCTCTGCTAATATGGTATCATTTTTATGGCTGATTAGTAGGATCTTAATGTTTCTTTCAACAGCTGCATCCGCAGTTTTTAAGAGCGCCGGATGACTGCCACCTCTGCTTATGATTAATAATAAATCGGATTGCTTTCCATGTGTAAGCAAAGCATCAGCGAAGCGATTTCCGCCTAATCGATTTTGGCATAATCGGTTTAGACTTAAAGCTGGGAAACCTGGCCGTTCAATTTGCGTGCCTACAGTTAGATTATCGCTAAAAAGCTGTCCTAGCAGGCTGGCGGGACCATCGTTACCGCAGGTAAAAATCGTGTGGCCGTGCAGAAGGGAAGATGAGATCATTTCTGCAGCCTTTAAAATTTCAGAAGCTGATGAATCACCCATTGAAATCGACGCTTCCACAAGACGCTGGTGGAAATTAAAAATCCTTTGATTCACTCTAAAAACCTTACCCAAGGGTGAATTTAAGGCAAAATTATATCCTCTAGTTATGCTCCCTTCGATAGCTATTTGAAATTTTGCTGCTTTTTTAATCGTTGTGCGGGTTTATGAGATTAAGATCTCTAATTTTTTTGTTGAAAAAAATTATTTACTTCGGTAGCCGTCCTATCTAGGAGCTGCCGAACTAGTTCCCTCTTGACTATAAGGAAAGTTAATCGGAATGACCTTACCATTCTTGAACTTAGCCCATCCAGTTTTTCGTTTAACCTTGCCATCGATCAGATCCAAAATTCCGGTGGCCGAATATAAGGTGTTGGGCAGATATTTTTCTTGCATTTGAGGAAATTTTCTTGAGACGAGAAAAGCATCATAACCGAGGACATAGAGGTGTTTCAAAGCTGTGTGCATTTCTTTATTAGGAGAGACCCCATCGGGTAATTGGTCTGCAAGTGTCCAAGGCATTGCACAGAATTCGATACCTGATAGATCGTTATCAAGAGAAATTTGTTGTGTTCCGTTGTAAATATGTGAGGTAGCGTAGATTGGGAGATCGGTGGCATATAAAAAATCTAGCGCCGGTTTTATTTGTCTACCCATCGATGGAAAGCTTATGATAACCACAAGATCTATATCTTGACGACGACGAGAATTTAATTTTAGTCGGCTATTCACGTATTTAAGCAATTCTAGTCCACGCTCTTCACTAGCATCTATATTTAGGGGCTTTTTTAGGACGGTTATAAAATCTTTTATTTGCGCGGGATATCGCACCGAATTGGTGATAATGCCTCCCTTTTCAAGCCATTTTTGTTCAAAATGGTCAATCGACCGCTCTCCCCAGCCAGTTTCTGGAGCTATCGTTAAAACGTTTCTTTTTCCTAAGAGCCATGCTCTTTGAGCAATCTGATCCATTTCATCCAAAGGAGATAAGCCGAATTGAACAAAATATTTTGGTTTTTTTTCGACATTGACCTCACTCCGATTCAGAGTAACAACGGGAACACGAAAATCTGAGAATTTTAATAAATTCTGCACATTCTCGCTTCGCGCTGGTCCGATAATCATTTCAGCTCCATCACTGACTATCTCACTGTAAAGCTTTTTTATAGGGACTCTTGTAGTGTCGTATATTTTTACCAACGGCACACTGTTACCATAGTCTCGTGCGCGATAATATGCAGTTAAAAAACCGTCCAATAAAGTTTTGCTTGCCGTCAGATGCGAGTCACTCATTGGCAATAATAGCGCAATAGTTTTCGCCTCTTCGCCATACAACTTGGTCAGTTGTTGTGGTGGTATTATAGCCGCCGGGTGGTCAGGCCATTTGGTTCGCCAAATGTTTGTTTTTTCTGCGCTACTAATTTGATTGTTGGGCATAAACCTGTGTTTTATCGCCAATTGCAGCCAGCCAGATAGGTTTTTTTTGTTTGTGTTTTTTTCAAGTTTGATTAGCCTATTCAAAGGAATTCGGTTCAGCATATCCCAAATTTTATTATGTACCCTTTGAAGTTTATGCTCGGGGAGTGGTTTCGATAGCTCATAGGCTTGGTTAACTCCGGCCTCGTTATTGCCAATTGAAATATTTAAATCAATTAGGAGACTTATCCAAGTCACCCTTTGTTCATGAGTTTGGTTTTCAACAAGTGCTTTTAGACGCGCGTCTGACATCCAAGAGTTCAAAGCTACATAATCATTATAACGATTCAATATCTCAGCTTTTAGTAGGCCATATATTAGGTAATTGGCATCTGAAAGCAGTGCACTATTAATCTTTTTTAACGCTTTACTACATAGTAAATAATTGTCCTCAATTTTATAAAGCAAAGCGCTCTCGAGAAAAAGTTTGTTCTGAATGGTTACATCTGCCGCTTCGGCAAGCTCATATAGATCGAGCGCTGAGGTGCGATTTTCTTGATCGCCAAGTGTGGATTTCCTGTCCCTTGATGATTCATCTGTGATGGTCGTTAGAGGTGAAGATGGCGCGCATGAACACATAAAGGCTAAAATACACATAAACATTAAACTGCGATGGATCCAAAAATTTATGATTAAGATCGAATCAATTGGGACTCTATACATTGTGGCAACACCTATTGGGAATTTAGGAGATATGACCATTCGTGGTATCCAAATTTTGAAGGATGTTACTATTGTGGCCTGTGAGAGCTCTCGCCATAGTAAGTTACTTCTTGAACATTATTGCATACATTGTCAAACAATAAGCTATCAAGAGCAAAACGACCAAAAGGTTTTGAAAAAAATTATGTACTATCTGTCACGCGGAGAGTCGGTGGCATTTATTTCAGATGCCGGAACTCCACTCATTTCAGATCCCGGGTATCGATTGGTGTCGAGTGCGCGTGATGCTGGCCATAATGTAATTCCTGTACCCGGCTGCTCTGCTTTAATTGCGGCAATAAGTGTTGCCGGGCTACCGACTGATCAATTCAGATTTGTAGGATTTCTATCAGCCAAGGCTTCTCAGCGCAGATCTTCTATGAAATCTTTATGCAATTGTAGCGAAACTTTAATATTTTATGAGGCGCCACATCGAATACTTTCTACTTTGCAGGATGCTTCTCAGATCTTTGGCGCGGATCGAAATGCTTTCATAGCTCGTGAAATTAGTAAAAAGTTTGAGACATATCATCGTGCTTTACTTGGAGATCTTTTCGCACTTGTTAAGTCCGATCAGAACCAACAACGCGGTGAAATTGTGTTAGTTGTTGCAGGTAAACAAGAAAAACCAGAGGTTACTGAAATTGAGTCCGAGAGAATCTTAAAGGTTTTGATGGAAGAATTGTCCCCAAGTAAAGCGGCAGCTTTAACTTCAAAGATAACAGGGCGTCAAAAAAAAATGTTATATGAAAAAGCGTTGGCAGTTCAAACTAAGAAAAGGAACAACTAACATAACTTGCTACAGAAGATAAAAATCCTATTTATCACATTGATTAGAAGCGCTAACCCAAAAATTTGTTCCATAATGTACGGTCAGTGTTTTTCCTATTTCATAAGATTTTGTTCGTTCCACCCTACGACGTCTTGCCACAAATTAACAATCTCGCAAAATAATTCTGCAGTTTTTATTGCATCATATAAAGCGCTGTGCGCTTCTTTGTCATTAAAGCCCATACCCGCCACTCTACACGCTTTTGCCAGAACGGTTTGCCCATAGGCTAGGCCTGCCAACGATGAAGTATCGAAGCATGAGAAAGGATGAAAAGGATTATGTTTGATTTTTGTGCGCTTAATTGCTGCGTTCATGAAAGCTAAGTCAAAGTGAGCATTGTGTCCAACTAATATAGCCCGACTACATTTGGTTCTGCTAATTTCACGACGGATTGACAAAAATATCTTTCTAAGAGCATCTATTTCATCAACTGCTATCCGACGAGAGTCCTGCGGATCAATCCCCGTAAATTCTAAAGAGGAGGGTTCAATCACCGAGCCGACGAATGGGGTGATATTCTTATTAATGCTACTTTTTATTGATAGCTTAAATTTGTCATCCATCTCTAACATTACAATTGCTATTTCGAGAAGAGCATCAGTCTGGGCGTTGAAGCCACCACTTTCTATATCCACGACTACTGGTAAAAAACCTCTGAATCGCTGTGATATAGGATATAAATTTTCTTGATGTGTCATGTGTATTTAGGTTTCAAGCCGCCAATTTAGGGTAAGTCCTGCCGCTAACGGCACTAAATGGGAATCTCGATAATCGATCCGCTTGGGCACTTGCCATGGATCACGCACTAACGAAATAAATTCAGAATTTTTTTCTAAGCCGTAAAATTCAGCGCCATTTATACTTGCAAATTTTTCTAACTGATGGAGCGCGTCTACTCGCTCAAAAGCTTCCGCGTACAATTCGATGGCTGCATGATGACTAAAACAACCAGCACAACCGCAGGAACTCTCTTTATGCGTGCGAGGGTGTGGCGCTGAATCTGTCCCTAAAAAAAATTTTTTTTCTCCACTGGTTGCGGCTTTAATGAGAGCATTTTGATGTAGGTCTCGCTTTAGAATTGGTAAACAAAAGAGGTGTGGCCTGATACCACCAACCAGCATATCATTTCTATTAAAAAGTAAGTGTTGCGGTGTGATGGTAGCAGCGATGTATTTATCGTTGTCTCTTACAAAGTCAACACCTTGTTTTGTTGTGATATGCTCCAATATGATCTTCAACTCGGGAAATCTATGTTTTATTTGTGTTAGGTGACGATCAATAAATACTTTTTCGCGGTCGAAAATATCTACCGAACTGTCTGTCACTTCTCCATGGATTTGAAGTGTTATTCCCAGTTCTTGCATAATTTCAAAGACCGCATATAAACCATTGAGATCTGTGACGCCAGATGCGGAATTAGTTGTTGCTCCAGCTGGGTAATATTTGCAACCAAAGATCAGACCCTCACTGTGTGCGGTTCTTATGCACTCTATTGATGTGTGATCGGTCAGATACATAACCATTAGGGGAGTCCAGTCGCTATCAGACGGTCTATAACTAAGTATTGAGTCACGATACCTTTTAACTGACTCTGCCGATGTGACGGGAGGCGATAAATTGGGCATTACGATGCAGCGTTTAAAACAACGCATCGCGGCAGGAACTGTTGTTTCTAACGCGTCTTTGTCGCGAAGATGTGCGTGCCAATCATCGGGCTTTATTATTGAAATTCTATCCATTGGCTAAATCATCGAATTAAAATTGCAACGATTAGATTTGTCTTCATGATAGCCTCGTAATTACGATGGTGCATTCTCTTTTTGTAAATAGACGAATAAAAATTATGCGATGTCGCGACGGGTGACTGACAGAATCTTACGAATCTTTATCCTGAGTAAGCGCGATGTAAACGAATTTATTTGGAACATTGGTGCAAATATGAGTCGATAATATTTTTTACAGCTAAAAGACCAGCCAGTATAAAGAATGCGCCACAGGGAAAATTGAAAATTAATACTTCAAAGTTCTCGCCGAAAGGCTGTAATACCCAGTTTTTCGCTACTGATCCTAATATTAGATGCATATTTTTAAAAATCGTGCCTGCCCCTAAAAGTTCACGTAATATTCCCACAATTGATATAACGACTAAAAAAGCGGTGCCGCAAACTAATCCGTCATATGCCGCTTGCACGACAGTCTTGTTGTATGCAATTACCCTTAGTCGGTCCCATATGACTCCATTAGTGGCAATGAGAGGAACGAAGATTCCTATCGAAGTGGATAGCGTGTAGGCAAAAGCTTGCATCACTAAATCGGTAATCGTCACCAGAGCAGCGACCACTAAAATAGCAAATGGAATCTTCGTTTTTTCAGTGAGTTTTTTACGATTTAATGAGACAAGAACATTTGAACTTATAAGAACGAGAAGGGTTGCAAGTCCCAAAGCAAGCGCATTAGCCAAAGTGGTAGCAATTGCCAGCACTGGAGTCATACCTATAAGTCGTACCAGCGTTAAGTTATTAGACCAAAGTTGTTTATTGTTTTTTTTAAAGAAGGAGGTATCGCTCATCAATTTATTCCTTCCACTTTTTTGAGTGAATCGTAGCCTTTATTTAAGATAGCATCACTGAAGTTTAGTGTCGCGAATACTTGTCGTATTACTGCTCTCAGCGTTATGGTTGCTCCTGTAAATGAGTCAAAAGCTCCGCCATCGGGTGCTAAACCCCACTCTACGTCAGTAGTGTTGGAAAGAGATCGTCCGGAAAATTGGCTGATCCAATGGCTCTCAGTGATTTCTATCTTGTCTCCCAGTCCCGGTGTTTCTTGATGGGACGTTACGCGGACATCAATAATATTTCCTTCCATATTAACACTAACAAGTATTTTGATATCGCCACTGTATCCTTCTCCAACGGCTGGAATTATCAACGCTACCGGGATGCCGTAATTCTTGACAACATGGTAATCGCTGCCATTATTGAGCCCGAGTGACTTCAAGTGCGTTTCAGGCACCGATAGTGACTCGATAAAAACGTCTCCATCATGATAACTTTTTGGTACGAGTTTAAGTAACTTTTCTTTTTTGGACGAAAGTATATTTGAAGAAATAATTTTTTTCGTGGAGGAGTGCACAAAACCCAATACCAGCATTAATAGAATAGCAGGCACACTAATGAACATGATTCTTCGCAGGCTTGCCTTACTTGTCATCTATTCTTGTCGCTATCCGCATTTATAACGATATACTTATCTATCGTTGGAGCTATGAAGTTGGCTATGAGGACTGCATAGGCAAGGCCGTCTGGATAATCACTCCATCCTCGCAAAAAGAACACTAAAACTCCAACGAGAATTCCAAAAGCAACACGCCCACTAGCGCCAGTTGCAGAGGATACAGGATCAGTAATTATAAAAAAAGCGCCGATCATTGTCGCCCCGCTAAAAAGGTGGAAGATTGGGGACCCTAAACTCGCAGAGCTTCCAGAATCCCAAAAAACAAGTGATAAAATTGCAATGCTTCCCAACATTCCACTGGGTGCATGCCAGGTAATTATTTTGGTAATGATCAAAAACAAACCACCCAAAAGAAAACCTAGGTTAACCCATTCCCAACCGACTCCGGCCCACCCACCTTTTGAAAAGATTTCGTTTTCGAGGTAAAGTTGAGTTACAAGGAGACCATTATTTTGCTTAAAAATCTCGAGCGGAGTTGCGCCAGTAATACCGTCGAATTGCTGTATATTGCCAATTATAATCATGATCGAATCAATCAGCGTCAGTTGCTGGGCCTCATTAGAATAAGTTGGGTCCACAGCAACCCATTGACTCATTGAAAAAGGAAAACACAGTAATAACGTGGCGTAGCCCACCATTGCAGGGTTGAAAGGGTTGGCTCCTTGGCCGCCATAGGCATGTTTTCCTATCAGTATTGCTACAGAGCACCCTATGGTGGGTAACCACCAGGGGCAAAGAGGAGGTAGTGATAAGCCAATTAAGACGGCAGTTAAAACGGTACTAAAGTCTAGCGGGCAATAATTAAGCGATTTTTCTTTAAGGCTGAGTGCAATAGTCTCAAAGACTATTGAACTGAAAATGCAAATAAAAACGTTTAAAGAAACACCCCAACCGAAGTGCCAAGAGAGTGCCAAGAACCCAGGGAAACAAGCTAAAATGACCAGCAAGGCTATTTGGTCACCGGTTCGATCAGTGGTATTCAGCATGAAATTGGTCATTCACATTATCCCACGGAATCCAGAAAAGGCCACAGACATTAGTCCCATTGTAATCAGGGCAATCGGTCCTCCTTGGAGGTGAATGGGGATGTGTGGGCCAGTTATTTTATGCTGTAGGTTTGCAAATGAAATTAGAACGATGGAAAAACCAATTCCCGCGCCAAGGCCATGAGATGTTGCTTGAAAAACTGACATAACGTTCTCAGAATTCTGCAAGGCGATTCCTAAAACTGCTGAATTAACACATAAAAGGGGAAAAAAAATATCAAAAATTTTATTGGAGCAAACGTTATATTTCTCAATAAAAAATTTGTGAAGCGATACGACTGCAGTGATCAACAGCATGAAAAAAAGAGTACGTAAATAAACAAGTTGTAACGACTCAAGAATTATTTTTTCAAAACAATAGTTAATGCCCGAGCTAACTGTCATCACTGAGGTTGTTATTAGGGCTATGGTGGGAACGGCTTCCCTATCTTCGGGAAGACGCATCGAATCAGACACGCCTAAGGTTTGCACTAGTACATAGTTATTACTTAGGCTAGCCACAATAACTAAGTAAGTGAATTCTTCTATTGTGAGCATCCTCTATCTCCAATACACCAGAAATGTCAGCCCCAAATTTTTCTAAGGTTAGAAACTTCAATGATTTTAGGTTACTCGCTGTCCCGGAGAGGCTCCAATGTCAGGTTCAAGTAAATAGATACCGGTTTCAGAGCTTGCGGCAAGCACCATTCCATGAGAAGTACCAAATCGCATTTTGCGGGGAGCTATATTCGCTATCATCAATGTAAGCCTTCCTTCCAGTTGCTCAGGGAGATAAGCAGATTTTATGCCTGAAAAGACTTGTCTTTTTTCCGTGCCAATATCTAATATAAGTTTAACTAACTTATCTGCTCCTTGAACTGTCTCAGCTTTAACGATTTTTGCGATTCGGAGATCCATTTTTTGAAATTCTTCAATTTTGACCTCTTCAACTGCTTTTGGGTTGACCCCGGCCCTGATCTCGGTTGTTGATGTTTCGTTTAAATCGACATTATTTGATGCAAGCATTGAATTGATTGATTTTTTATCTATTCTTTTGAGCATAGGTGAGAAAGTTTCAATACGGTGATTTTTCAGTGGCTTACTTATACCACGCCAATTTAATTCATCATTCAAAAACATCTCACTGGCTTTTGCTGTCCTGGGAAGGATCGGTTTTAGGTAGATCATTAGTATGCGGAACAAATTGATTCCCAATGAACAGATTTCATGCACCTCTTGCTTTTTTTTCGGATCTTTATTTAATTTCCAAGGCTCTGATACCGCGATGTATTCATTAATTGAATCTGCCTGGGCCATGATCAACCGAACCGCTCCACTAAAATCTCGATTTTCGTAAAGACTGGCAATCTTATCGGAAACACCCGATACCTTTTCAAAAAGTTCAGCATTATGGATCGTTGCAGACAAAATGCCAGCATTATCATTAGTTATAAATTTTGCGCATCTACTGGCAATGTTCACCACTTTCCCAATTAGATCACTGTTGACTTTTTGAACAAAATCATCGAGATTTAAATCCACATCATCAATTGAACGAGATAACTTGCTCGCGTAGTAGTAACGGAGATATTCGGGATTTAAATGTTCTAAATAGCTTTTTGCATTTATAAATGTACCTCTTGATTTGGACATTTTGAAACCATTTATGGTTACAAAGCCATGCACCGCAATTTCGGTCGGTGTGCGGAAACCAGTGCTTTTGAGAATGGCGGGCCAAAATAAAGCGTGGAAGTTGACTATATCTTTACCGATAAAATGATAGAGCTCTGACGTGCTATCGGGGCTCCAGAAAGCATCGAAATTAATATCTTGTTTTTTGCATAAAGCTTTAAAACTGGCCATATAACCAATTGGCGCATCAAGCCAAACGTAAAAATATTTATCTGATGTGTCTGGAATTTTAAAGCCAAAATAGGGGGCATCGCGACTTATATCCCAATCTTTAAGACCATCGTTTAGCCACTCACGCAACTTATTAGACACCTCTGTTTGTAAATGTCTGTCCAAGGTCCAAGATTTCAAGTAATCAGTGAATTCTGATAGTTTAAAAAAATAGTGTAGCGATTCTTTGTGAATAGGAGTAGTGCCAGATAGGACTGATATGGGGTTAATTAACTCTGTAGCTTGATATGTTGCACCGCAGGATTCACAATTATCACCATACTGATCAAGCGCCTTACACCTGGGACACTGTCCTTTTACATAACGGTCTGCTAAAAAGATTTTTTTCTTCGAATCGTAAGACTGCACGACGGCTCTTTGAGTGATGTAGCCTCGGTCGACTAAACGTTTGTATATTAAATTGACTAATGTTTTGTTTTCATCAGTATGTGTGGAGTGAAAGTGGTCAACATTAATCAAGAAATCAGAAAAGTCAGCTTCGTGGGACGCTTGCATTTTCTTTATGTGCTCTTCTGGAGAAATTTTTTGCTCGTCCGCTTTAAGCATTATTGCCGTTCCGTGCGCATCATCGGCACACACGTAGTAACAATTGTTACCGCGTAATTTTTGGAATCGGGTCCAAATGTCTGTTTGTGTGTACTCAAGTATGTGCCCAAGATGCAAAGGGGCATTAGCGTATGGGAGCGCGCTGGTGACAAGTATGTTTCGGACAGCAGACATTAAGGTTGATGGCCAAAATAATATATTAAGGGCTTTAATCATATATAGTTTGAACTAAATTTTCATTTGTTATTCTTGCGAATATTGTTAGTTTATTAGGGGGAAGTTATGTTTTGCGGGGTGAATTTTGATTAATAATGTAAAAAGTGTTGTTGCGGTTGCTTCGGGCAAAGGAGGAGTAGGGAAGTCGACAGTTGCAGTTAATTTAGCATTAGGATTATGCCATGGAGGCTACGAGGTAGGGCTTTTAGATGCGGACGTTTATGGTCCAAGTATTGCAAAGATGCTCAGTGTAAATGAGGGTACACGTCCAGAATCTATTGATGGAAAAAAACTTTCACCCATAAAAAGTTTTGGGTTAAGTACCATGTCAATGTCTTACCTTGTAACAGAAACAACTCCAATGGCTTGGAGAGGTCCTATGGCGTCGGGTGCTTTAAAGCAGATGTTACATTGTACCGACTGGGGAACTCTGGATGTTCTTTTAGTGGATATGCCTCCAGGCACTGGTGATATTCAACTCACGCTCTCGCAACAAATAGCTCTTGCAGGTGTGATTATAGTAACAACGCCTCAGGATATAGCTTTGTTGGATGCTAAGCGTGGAATTGAGATGTTTAGTAAAATGCATGTCCCCATTCTAGGAGTGGTTGAGAATATGGCAATGCATGAGTGTAAGTTTTGTGGTAAGAGCCAAGAGATTTTCGGGACTGGTGGTGGAACAGCGATTGCCTCGGAGTACAACACCGTTTTGCTTGGACAATTAGCATTGGATAGGGATATAAGGGAGTATGGTGACCAAGGCATACCAGTGATAGCAGCGGATGCTACAAGCAAAGCTGCCCTCGCTTACAAAAGCATGGCAGATTCAGTCGGAAGAATTCTTTCCAGCCGACAAGAAAATGAACCGGAGTTGGTTATAGACTAATTTAATAAAAAGATAAAACTTTCTGCGATCGATGGCTATTCACGTCAGGTATTCTGGCCAAATTGATGGCATGGCGCTTGGAGCAATAATTATGAGTATAAAGTCAGATAGGTGGATCAGCAAGATGGCCACAGAAATGGGGATGATAGAACCATTTGAAGGAAGGCAAATCAAAGATGTCGCCGGTAATAAAGTTATATCCTACGGAGTATCAAGTTACGGATATGATGTTCGCTGTGCTGACGAATTTAAGATTTTCACTAATGTTCATTCCAAAACAGTTGATCCCAAGCATTTTGACTCTGACGCTTTCGTCGATATCTCTGGTGACTTTTGTGTCATTCCTCCGAATTCCTTTGCATTAGCGAGGACTGTTGAATACTTCAGGATTCCCCGCACAGTGCTCACCATTTGCCTTGGAAAATCAACTTATGCTAGATGCGGAATCATTGTGAATGTGACCCCCTTAGAGCCTGAATGGGAAGGGCACGTGACTCTTGAATTTTCAAATACTACCAATCTGCCGGCGAAAATATATGCTAACGAGGGAGTGGCGCAAATGGTGTTCTTTGAATCGGATGATTACTGCGAAATTTCCTATGCGGACCGTAATGGAAAGTATCAGAAGCAACGGGGAGTAACACTTCCCAAAGCATAAGTGTTGAATGATTATCTTGTCAGGGATTAAGAAGCGCATCCCTTAATTCTAGCGCCTGCTGCTGTAATTTTTGTGTGTTCTCAGGACCGGTTCGCAATAATTGCTTTTGGATTGGTGATAAGTTTTCAAGATCTGGGTCGGCAAATTGGTAAAGAACGGACTCCTGTGACAATGCAATTGGTCGCGCTATTATGGGCGTGGATAAAATTTGCTCAATTGATTGCAAGATAATCCCATCCATTTGTCGAGAACTATAGCCCATTTCTGCGAAAGCGGCCTCTAATAGTGGCCGAGTGGTGTGAAATATTTCTGCTATTAATTCCATGTCTAAGCCTAATATTACACCAATGGTTTTGTTGTAACGCTCGTAATTCCCTGCATTTAAGAGAAGCTCATTACCAGTCTTGTGGACGGTAAACTCTCCCTCGGGCGTACTTAAAGGAAAGATTTTATTTAATATTACTCCGCGTGACAAACCATCAAAGTAGCTTGCAGCTCTTCGGAAGAGGTCATCTTTAGTGATCCATCGAGTAAAAGAGGAGTCTGACGAAATTTTAGTCAAACTATCTCTTAAGAAAGAGTCACTTTCATTTAGTGCTGGCAGAATTACTTGTTCTTCGACCATTACGTCATTTCCCTTGGGATCTAACCTTGGAGTTAATGGGGGAATTTTCGCTTTGGGAATTATTGGCTCTTTAGGTATTGCTGCCGCGGTTGCATCCGTTTCGCCAGTGTAAACAAGCGAGGAATCCATATTTTCGGCTTGGCGGGCAATTAGGGCTAAAGTTGAAACCAAAATGACGATAATAATACACACTAAGATTATGTAGACATTTGATCTTTTTAAAAGATTGGAATTGTTCATTTGTCACCCAGATTTTTAGCGATCATTTGCTTACCATTTATTACAGCATTCTGAATTAGCATATAATAGGAGTCATTATTTTCTATTTGTTCCGATTTTACTAGAAAATATGTCCAGTTTTTTGCGAACCATAAAGTTGTATGACGATTTTTGTTGTCCCGTTTTCTGGATAGAACTATTGTTTCAATTGGTCCAAGTGGGGTTTCAATGGTTTCTTCGCCAACTTTCTGATATTTATAAAGTTGTTTTTCCCCACGATTAATAACAACGTATTCAAAAACAACTTGCCCTTCAACTAAATCGCGCTGCAATTTCAAACGGTGAGTGCTAGTGTCATAAGCATGGGCTGGTACAAAGATTTCCGTAACCTCCCCTTTTTTTTTATATACAACTTTATTTTCGTTCCACAAGAACTCTTGCTCCTCGTGACGAATTGCTCCAAAAAAAGAACGTTTATCATTTGAGTATAGGGGTATCGGGTTACCACTATTATCAAATTTATACCTCGACAATTGAGATAAAGTGCCAAAAAGAGATGATGCATCTAAAATATCTTCATAGATATTGTTTTTAACAAAAGAGACGGTTCTTTTCGCTTTGATTGGGATGCCATTATATGTTGCCGTATATTCTGCAATTGATTCGATTACGACCCCGTCTGACGTTTGCACATTACAGAGACTAGGGGTTGCGGCTAAAAAACTCAGAAGAAGCAGGAATGCTTTTTTTGTCATATCACACCTTGGGATTAAATTGATTAGTTTCATGGGCCAAATCGACCATCGTGTATCTGACTAGTTTTCTCGAATTGTTGTCCCATTTTGGGTAGCGGAATGCCATCAAAGATAGCGATTCCATTTTTCAGCGCTAAGCGCTTATCGCAAAACCACTGAACTGCCAATGGAAAGATAATGTGTTCCATTTTCAGCACTCTCTTGGCTAATGATTCTGGACTTTCATCAGGACGAATTTTTACTTTTGCTTGCAGAATGCAAGGCCCATCATCAAGGTTCTCATTGACGAAGTGTACCGTCGCGCCTGCGAAAGAATCGCCAGCCGCTAAAGCTCGTTGATGAGTCCTCAAGCCTTTGTATTTTGGTAGGAGTGAGGGATGAATGTTAATTACGTTACGGTGGAAGCGGCTCAAGAATATATTGCTCAAAATACTCATAAATCCAGATAAAAGAATTAATGTTGGGTTGAATTTTTCCACAGTCTTAGCAAGGGTAAGGTCAAACTCATCGCGATTGTTAAAATAAGCATGATCAAGGGTGATTGCGGGGATGCCAGCGAGTTTTGCCCTTTCTAGGCCAAATACATTCGCTCGATTACTGATCACAGCGACAATTTCGGCGTTAAATTTTCCTGCATTTCGGGCATCTATTATTGACTGGAGATTTGTGCCATTCCCCGAAATAAGGATAACGATTCTATTTGTGGCATTATTTTTGCCATATTTATGAACGCTCAAAACAGACTTTGACCTCTGATGAATCCATTGTTTCGACATGTCCAATTACAAATGGTTCCTCACCTGATTTTTTGAGTACTGCTAATGCATGGTCGATGTCTCGGGGAGAAACACAAATTATCATGCCAATGCCACAATTGAATGTGCGGTACATCTCATGCATGTCAATGTTTCCTTTCTGCTTTATCCATTCAAAAACTTTTGGTATTTCCCAAGAAGAACTAATTATTTTTGCTTTACTGTTTTGTGGGAGAAACCTCGGTATATTTTCGAGTAGACCTCCACCGGTAATATGAGCGAGGCCATGAATGGGTAACTCTTTATGTAGGTTTAGCACTGATTTTACGTAAATTTTAGTTGGTGTCATCAGCAAATCGATAAGAGGTTTGTTGTCAATATCCTCACTGACAACAGCCGTTTCAAGTTCCTCTAACACTTTCCGAATTAGCGAAAAACCATTAGAATGTGGACCGCTGGATCGGAGTGCGAGGAGAGAATCGCCAGCACTCACTTTGCTCCCATCTATAATTTTATCTTTCTCAACAACCCCGACGCAAAATCCAGCGAGGTCATAATCAGTTCCTCCGTACATGCCTGGCATTTCTGCTGTTTCTCCTCCAATTAACGCGCATCCTGAGAGCTTGCAACCATTTGCGATACTCTTGATAACAGATGCTGCGGTTCGTACATTTAACTTTCCTGTTGCGAAGTAATCTAAAAAAAATAGAGGTTCAGCGCCGGAGCAAATAATGTCGTTAACGCACATTGCCACTAGGTCTACGCCGACGTTTTGGTGCTTGTTATATCTTGTAGCTAGTTTTAATTTTGTACCAACGCCATCTGCGCTGGATACAAGAACAGGCTGACGATATGAAGTCGGCATTTCGAAAAGCCCTCCAAAACCGCCAAGACCGGATACAACCTCTGGTCTATGTGTCCGTGTTACCGAGTCTTTGATTTCTTCAATGAGTTGTGCCCCTGCATCAATATCGACTCCGGAGCCTTTGTAGCTGAGAGATTGGTTCTTATTGTTCATATAAACTCATAGTGTTTAAAATACGTTTATTTTAGGGGTAATAACCAAATGTTTCATCAATCTCTGGTATATTAACGTTGTTAATGTGGAGATTAATTTGAAATCTTTCGCCTACCTCATTTCTTTGTCTTTGACCTTGTTTTTTTGTTCATTAAGCATGGGAGAACAGGTAAATAATCTCTACAGTACAGAAGTTTTAATTCCCAATCAAAGCCGTCTCGCCAAAGAGCAAGGTTTACGGGATGCTTTACGGAAAGTGGTGGTCAAATTAACGGGGAATAGCAAGTTGGCTTCAGCAGATGAGCTTGTTGAGGCACTTAATAACCTCGATGATTACATCGAAGTGTGGGGTTACGCGGATGCGCCTGACACAACTTTGAACGACCCAGAAAAAATCGGTCTGAAAGTAAGTTTCTCTCCAACCGTTATGGAGAGATTTTTGCGTGTCCAAAAATTTCCGCTTCTACCGTCAAATCGACCTTTGATGTTGCTTTGGATATTAAGCGACGATCTGGAACTTGGACGTCAATTCGTTAACGCTCAGACTCAGCCCGTCATAGTGAATCTAGTAAAAAACAAGCTGGATCAGCGAGGTATCCCATTTGTTTTTCCAAATTATGATCTTGAAGACGCATTTGCTCTTCCCATCCAAAACGCTTGGCGACTGGATGCCGAAATTATTGCTGAAGCATCCCAAAGATATGGGAGTGATGTTTGGTTAATGCTGCGTTTTTATAAAACATCTACAGGTGAAATTCGAGGCGCATGGCTTTATCAAGCAGCGGGTGTCAGGAAATTGGGTGACTATCGATCAGCTAACATCTCCGATTTTTTAGATGTGTCATTAAACAAAATTATTGATGAGGTGGCTGATTATTACGTTTTTATTCCTCAGACGATACAAAATCGTGTATTTTTAACAATCGATGGTATTGATTCTTATTCCGAATATAAAGAGTTAATTAGTAATCTTGAGCGGCTGGAGTTGGTAAAAAACATTCAAATTTCGGAAGTATATGAATCGAGAGTTTCAATTGCTGTTGATGTCGAGGATGAAGTTCACAGACTGTACAGGTCTCTATTAAGGAGCGGCGCATTTCTCCCAGTTGTTTCTGAACAATCTTTTGATTCTGGTGAAATCGCGCTTCGTTGGGTAAAAAAGTGAGTCAGCTCAGCTTGGCTGTCACGTTAGATAACGAGGCTACTTTCGAAAATTTTTATGCTCCGTTTGGAACGCTTCAGCATACTGCAATGCAGTGTTTGTCAAAACGATCTGAGCAGTATATTTTTTTATCGGGTAATGCAGGGTCGGGATTATCTCATTTGCTGCAAGCCGCTTGTAAACTTGAAAGAGATTCAATCTATGTAAATTTTAGACTATTGGATGGAAATTCTATAGATAAAATTTTCGACGGCTTGGAACAAATGTCTCTTGTCTGTTTGGATGATATTCATATTATTTTATCAAACCAATACAGGCAAAAAGCAATTTTCCACTTTTTTAATCGCTGCTCTGAAAACGGAACTCGGTTGGTCTTCGCCTCTCATAAACGACTAAACGCAATAGATATTCGTTTTCCTGATTTAGTTACTCGGCTGAAGTCAGGAGTGGTATTGCATTTCGAGGATTACAGAGATGATGAACTTCTAAACCTTATAAAATATAGAGCGACGCTGATGGGATTGAATTTCACGCATGACTGGGCTGTTTACATATTTAACCGCACAAAACGAACAGCTGGAGGCGTGGTAGACGCTCTGAAGAAAATTGATCTTAAGGCTTTAACTGAAAAGCGACCGATTACACTACCCCTAATTAAGTCTGCACTCGATCTGTGATCACTTACCAAGCTTCCTCAGATAGGGCAGTTATGACAATAAAGGTAAAGCCCTCGGGGATCATTTAGATCGGAAACCTGTCTTATGTGATCGACAGTCAGGTCCATGGGGGCAACAGCCATTGGATGGGTAAAGACTTGATAAAGTGATAAAGCTTTCAATAACTCCAATACATGTGCATTTAAGCTTCTGACGAATTGTTGAAACAGGGTGGTTGGCGATTCTTTAAATTCTATCTCGTAATGATCTAATTTTGCTAGCTCTGCAGCAGTTACAGTTGCATCCTTCAAGTCACCCAATTCATCAATTAGTCCGTATTTTAAAGCGTCTTTACCGGTCCAGACTTTTCCTTGAGCAATACTTGAAACATGCTCGGACTCAAGGTTGCGTCCACTAGAAACCAAGTTGATGAATTTGTCATAAATGTTATTTACGCTCAGTTGATAAAGAGCTTTTGCTTGGGATGTCATTGGTTGATCGAGTTGCATAATGGACGCCATTGGCGATGTGTCTGGACCATCTGAGTGAATGCCAAGGGAGGTAAGGCTACGCGAGAAGTTTGGAATAACACTGTAAACCCCAATAGAACCAGTAAGTGTTGTTGGCATTGCCAAAATCCTATCAGCCTCTGCTGCTATCCAATAACCCCCTGAGGCAGCATAGCTTCCCATTGATATGACTACCGGTATTTCTTTTGCCCTCACCGACGCGATAGCATCGCGTATTACCTCTGAGGCAAAGACTCCTCCGCCAGGACTGTCGATACGTAGGACTAATGCAGATAAGCTTGGATCATCTCTCGACTGAGTGATAGCCGCTGCTAATGAATCACCACCAATTGTGCCGGGAGGCTGATGCCCATCCAAGATAGTTCCAACTGCGGTTATCACTACTACTTTCTGTTGAGAATTTGATATTCTTCCAGATTTTGCTGAGTCAATGTTTTTCAAATAATCATGAAAACCTATGCTATCAGTTTCGCCTTCAGGGCTAGTGATTAAATCTTCTAGATACTGTTTAGTCTCGGTACGAGATAATAATTGGTCGATCAGGTCTTTTGATTTGGCTAATTGCGCCGCGTCGCCGTGATGAGAATGCAAATGTATGTCCAATCGATTTGAGTAGTCTGATATGGTTCCCGCGGGCAGTTGTCTCAAGTTTTCAATTTTTTCACAGTAAAACTGCCACAAGGAATCAACGAGTTTTTGACTTTGAGTACGGGTTTCTGATGACATTTTGTTGGATGTTAATGGCTCTGCAGCGCTTTTGAAGGCGCCCACTCGAAATACATGAACGTCAACTTTTAATGTGTCCAAAGCTTCTCGGAAATAATTCCTGTATGCTCCATAGCCATATAACTGAACAGACCCAAAAGTATTAAGAATGATTTTATCAGCATGAGCCGCAAGAAAATATTGTTGTTGCGAGTAGTTATCTGCGAACGAAATGATTGGTTTTTTGGTTGCCTTGAAGCGCAAGAGCGCATTTCCAATTTCAGTTAATTTGCTTATGCCTCCATTCTCTAAGCTATCTAAACTAAGTATTAAATGACTGATCCTATGGTCGTTTGCCGCAATATCGATTGCCCTCACGACGTCTCTTGTGAGAGTTTCTCGACGCTTCATAGCACTTTGGTCAAATATCTCTCCCAAAGAATCGATACCTTTTTTTTGATCCACAAGCTTACCTTCCAGCTTGACAATTAGTGCGGCTTGGTTGGGGATCGATATTCCGTGATTTGAAAATGCGGAAATGCCAAAGTAAATGATAATTATCAACAGTGTCATCCCTAGTAAGGCCCTCACAAAGGTTACAACGCTATTGAAGAAATTGAGAATCCTTCTAAAAGCTGATTTCTTTCTCGTCATGATTCTCTCCGTGTGAAGAATTTATTTTTTGTTTACACCTCGCATGTGTCATTGCAGAAAGGAACAGAAGTATGATTATTATAAGTTCGACCAAATCAAGCGGATGAGCATTAGTACCAAAAACTTTATCTGTCGCGATACAAAAATAAAGCAAAGTAACAAAGCACATCCATATAAATGTCCTTGTGTTTCCGCGCATGAGACCGCGAGTAAAAATAACTAATGGCAGGGAAAGCAGGCTAAAAATCCATGGCAGATCTTGTACAAGCGCACTTATGGGAATGATAAGAATTAAGGAGCCAAAGCACCAAAGTGTAGAATGCAGCGATATCGTCATTATACTTGTGGTTTTCATCAGAGAGCGTCACATAAGCTTTTTTGTTAAACGGGCTATGTTTCTGCCCTGCGTGCGGCAGATTTGCCGTTCTTCAGGTGACAATTCATCTGATTCTACATGTGAAGATCCATAAGGTGTTCCGCCATGCTTTGTTTTGTTGAGCGCGGTTTCCGAATAAGGAACGCCGCACAAAATCATACCATGATGAAGAAGAGGAATCATCATAGACAGCAGTGTCGATTCTTGACCGCCGTGAAAACTTGAGGATGAGGTAAAAACACCAGCTGGTTTTCCAATTAAGCCTCCGCTCAGCCACACATCAGCCGTGGAATCGAAAAAATATTTTAATTCGGCTGCCATATTTCCAAAACGTGTGGGGCTTCCAACTAACAGTCCTGAACATTCAGTAAGGTCTGATTCCTTACAATGCAAAGGGCCATCATAAGAATCCTCCACTAAGCTTGATTTACCAAGTCTGTTGATGGTGGGAACGGTACGCACCCGAGCCTCCATCGCTTCAGATTCGACTCCCAGCCTTAACTGTTCTGCGAGTTTCTCCACATGACCAAACCGACTATAGTACAAGATAAGTATATAGGGAGGGTTCATAGGTTTTGTTTAAGCTCTGTTTCCATTGATCGTCTAGGCCGTCACGTATGTAGTAAGCAATACCCATTAATAAGGCTTCTTGATAAACATGCAATAATATACGAATTAAACGTTATTGATGGAGCTATGGTAGTAAACTTAATCACAGTTATTTTTTAGGTCATGAAAATTTTATGAAATTCAAAGCACTACTCTTTATTGCGACTTTAATTGGTTGCGAATCACATGAGTCGTACGCTCTGCGGAGTGGTAATGTAGTCAATTTTGATGATTTGCAAGGTCGATGGGTTCTCATCAATTATTGGGCTGTTTGGTGTGCCCCTTGCAGAAAAGAAATTCCTGACCTGAATAAGTATGCTAGAAATAATAGTGACAACGTCGCGGTCTACGGTGTTAACTACGATGGTGTTCAAGGAAATGTATTGGATGAACAGGTGACAAGCCTTAACATTCAGTTTGATACGTTTCTTAATGATCCGAGATTTCGTTGGGACCTAGAAAAAAGTGATATTTTGCCGGAGACATTGATAGTCAACGAGAATGGAGAGCTCCGCTATAGACTAGTTGGTCCCCAGACGATTGAAGATCTCAGTGAGTTGATACCAGGTACATTTTGATTTATGAGCGTGAATATTTTTGAGCGAGGTCATTAAGCCGATGGCTGTTTTGTTGACGGAGATTGTAACTGATGTGCATCACTGGAATTGCACTTTATTTAGCTTCAAGACTACCAGGGAGAAAAGTTTTCGTTTTAGAAATGGGCACTTTACCATGATTGGACTCCCATCGGATGGAAAGCCACTGTTGAGAGCTTACAGTTTTGCCAGTGCCAATTACGAGCCGGAATTAGAGTTTTTTAGCATCAAAGTGCCGGATGGACCGCTCACTGCAAAGCTGCAGCTGCTTGAAGTGGGGGACAAGGTACTTATTGGAAAAAAATCCAATGGCACTTTAGTCACAGACAATATGTTGCCGGGTAAAACCCTGTATCTAATAAGCACAGGCACTGGATTGGCACCATTCTTGAGTATCATCAAGGACCCAGAAATCTATGATCAATTTGAACGCATAGTCCTCACTCACGGAGTGAGATGTTTATCGGAGCTGGCTTATTCAAATTATTTGGAGAACGAGCTCCCGAAGGACGAGTTTATGGGGGACATTGTGCGAAGGAAGCTTGTATATTATCCTTCGGTTACCAGAGAACCCTTTCGTAATCAAGGGCGGATTACCGATTTGGTTAGGACCGGCAAGCTTTTTGTTGATTTGAAACTCCCTTTCCCAACTTTAGCAGACGACAGGTTCATGATTTGTGGGGGACCCAGCATGTTGAAGGAATTTTGTGCTATTTTAGAATCAAAAGGGTTTGTCGAAGCAAGAAATGGACGATCAGGGCACTTTGTTATTGAGCGTGCATTTATTGAATCTTAAGTATATTTATCTGTAGTTAAGGCTTAAAAACTTCCATTGCACCGGGGCTACGGAGCATCTTGTTGACCTCATCTAGATGCAGAGTTTCCTCAGTAATCATTTCTCTGGCATATTCTTCCAACAGGACAGAAGCATTGGACTCGGCGAGCTTTAAAAGCCTGTAGTACATTTTTAAAACGCTCTTCTCATGCTCCAAACTCTCGCGAAGAATATCACCAATATCGTGACGCTCGGTTTCTAGTAGCGCTCCGATTTTCAAGGATGGGTGCCCTCCCATTAACGTCACCAGTTCGCCTGCTCTATGCGCATGCATCAATCCCTCATTAGCGTTGGCTTTCATCCAATCAACAATTGGTATCCGGTTGTATCCATATACCATCAAAGCATAATGAGAATATCGAACAACGCCAGCTAGCTCTGCTTCCATTATTTCGTTCAGTATATCAATAGCAGGTTGATTGTTTTTGTCATCCATTAAGCGATCCTCAGGAAGTTACGTAAAGCACTAATGGCCCGCTTGATTATATTATATTTACCGACTACATATGTCCACTTTGTTTTAGAGTGTGATACCCTATTTTGTTTTATAATTTTTTAGTTAAAGGCAAATTTTTGTGAATTGTTTGTAGACTGGATTTAAATAACTTTGGTGTGCTAGCCAAAATATGCCCGGTTGATAGATATTTTTCTCCCCCTTGGAAATCACTAACCATTCCACCAGCCTCTGATACAATTAAAGCACCCGCGGCGATGTCCCAAGGGTTTAAATACATTTCCCAGAACACATCCAAACGACCAGCAGCCACATAGGCTAGGTCAAGAGATGCGACTCCCATTCGTCGGATTCCCGCTGAATTTTTTGCAAATTCACGCATTGTTTTTAGATAACCGCTCATATGATCAAATGATGGAGAATTAAAGGGAATTCCCGTCCCATAGAGGGCGCCCTCACGGGAACGTCGACCTGACACTCGAATGCGTCGCCCATTTAGAAATGCGCCGTTGCCTCTACTCGCGGTGAATTCCTCTCGTTTGAATGGCTCCAACACAATGCCATGCTCCAAATAACCTTTTGACAAACATGCAATTGAAACAGCAACGTGTGGAATCCCTCTAATAAAGTTGGTGGTACCATCGAGAGGATCTATTATCCACTCGAATTCGCTATTGGGATCACCACTTTTTCCAGTTTCTTCCCCGCGGAAGCTATGATGCGGGTAAGCTTTGCTAATATTTTGAATGATGGATTGCTCAGAGATTCGATCTACGTCCGTAACAAAGTCGTTACGCCTTTTTTCGTCTATCCTCACGACATCTAGGTTGTCTGCCGCCTTCACAATCATCTCGCCAGCAGCTCTAGCGGCTCTAAGAGCTATATTGCACATCGGTTGCATATCATGAATCCGTGACTCACAAGACAACGCTTATGATACCAGATCATATCAATTCTGTTAAACTCTGTTGATTAGATCTATGTTAAGTTTTGTGTCTCCCGAGGATTATAATGTTTCAAGAAGGCTGCAGTCACAATATCCGTATCGTCCTGATAAACACCAGTCACCCAGGAAATATAGGGGGTGTTGCCAGGGCTATGAAAAATATGGCCCTTGATCAGTTATATCTTGTGCAGCCGCGAGAGTTTCCAGCTTCAAGAGCAGTATGGAGAGCAGCTGGAGCAACAGATATTTTAAAGAGAGCAAAGATATTTGATTGTGTTGATGATGCGATAAGAGATTGCGGTTTAGTGATTGGAACGAGTGCGCGTGGGCGAAGAATTCCTTGGCCGATTATTAACCCTCGTGATTGTGGAGCTAAAACTTGGAAAGAATCCTCGGTTCATCCGGTAGCGCTTTTGTTTGGTCGAGAGGATCGAGGCCTGACAAATGATGAGTTACATAAATGTCATTATCATGTTCACATACCCTCAAATCAAGAGTATAGCTCACTCAACCTTGCCTGCGCAGTGCAAGTGATTGTCTATGAAATTTATTTGGCGTCCTTAGAGAAAAATGATTTAAACTTCAGAAAGCAAACTGAGTGGGATCAGCCAATAGCGAAAGTTGAAGATCTGGAAAGATTTTTCACACATTTGGAGGAGACCATGAGAGAAGTCGGTTTCTATGACCCTAGCAATCCAAAACAATTAATGACTAGGATGCGGCGGCTTTTTAGTCGCGTGAGAATAGATGAGATGGAAGTGTCGATTCTTCGTGGTCTGCTCTCGACGGTGCAACGTAAACTAAATATAAACACGAAATGGTAGGGTGGGTAAGGTTAGAGCTGGGTAAAAGTACCTAAAAAGTAGCCAGCGAGTGCCTCAAATTTTTTGTAAGAAATGGTGTGGCAGTCGGAATTTACAGCCTAAGGGCGTCGCACCGGAGGCAGGAAATATGGTGTGTTGTCAACGGGCCGTTGGTTTTCTTGGAGAAACAGATTTTAAGCGAAACCTTCCCGTGAAAATTTGTTATCATCAAGATCATTTTGGAGAACAAGAGTAGGTACACACTGTTCTGACGCTTTTGCAGTATATTAGGAGTGAGAGGCTTGGTAAGCCCACGCAGTTAAGGAAAATAAGCAACGTTAATTATGGAAAAGATGGAGCGATTTATGACAATGCCAATTTACTTGGACTATGCATCAACTACACCGGTCGACCCAGTTGTGGCAGATAAAATGATGGAGTGCCTTACTACTTCAGGGAAGTTTGGGAATCCTGCATCCAGATCACACGTGTTTGGTTGGGAGGCTGAATCCGCGGTAGAGGAAGCACGTGCTGACGTGGCTAGCATCATGGGTGCTGATCCGAGGGAGATTGTTTGGACTTCGGGAGCGACAGAGGCTAATAACCTTGCTATTAAGGGCTGCGCTCATTTTAATGTTCGAAGGGGCAAACATATCGTTACATCTCGCATTGAGCACAAGGCTGTTTTAGATACTTGTCGGCAGCTGGAGCGGGAGGGATTCGAGCTAACATATCTGGACCCAGATGCAAGCGGTCTTATTCAGCCAGAAATGGTTTCAGAAGCAATACGGCAAGATACCACAGTTGTATCAATAATGCATGTTAACAACGAGCTCGGCACACGGAATGACATTGCTTCTATAGGAAAAGTCTGCCGCGATAGGAAAATATTTTTTCACGTCGACGCTGCGCAAAGCGCAGGTAAAACTCCTATCGATGTAGAGGAAATGAATGTGGACATGATGTCTTTTTCTGCGCACAAATTGTATGGGCCTAAAGGCATTGGAGCGCTCTATGTCAGGCGCAAGCCCCGAGTGCGAATCGAAGCTCAGATTCATGGTGGTGGGCACGAGAGAGGAATGCGGTCGGGAACTCTGGCTACGCATCAGATTGTTGGTATGGGAGAAGCGTTCAGACTCGGACGCGAAATGCTTGGATCTGAAACGGACAGGATCACTCGTCTTCGGCACAGGCTTTGGACGGGTGTTGCTGACATGGAAGAAGTGTATTTAAACGGGTCTGCGCAGCAAAGTGTCCCAGGGATCATTAATATTAGCTTTGCCTTCGTCGAAGGTGAGTCCCTAATCATGGCTCTAAGGGACCTGGCCGTTTCTTCAGGTTCTGCATGCACTTCAGCGAGTCTAGAGCCTTCGTATGTTTTGCGTGCATTGGGGTTGAATGACGAAATGGCGCACAGTTCTATACGATTCAGTATTGGAAGATATACCACAGAGGAGCAGATTGATGATACCATTAAAAAGGTGCGTAGAGCGGTAGGGAAGTTGCGTGAATTATCTCCGCTTTGGGATATGTTTAAAGATGGGATCGACCTCAATCAAGTGGAGTGGTCGGCTCACTAACGTAAACATACTTTTAGTGCAAATAGTGCAAATAGTGCAAATCGTGGCGAATATGTTAGCATGTGATGCGTAGGCTACTAAATATAACCAACTATTAAACTTTAGGAGGATTTGGGATGGCGTATAGTGACAAAGTCATAGATCACTACGAGAATCCAAGAAATGTGGGAAAATTAGATGATACGTCTAAATTTGTTGGAACGGGCATGGTTGGAGCACCCGCATGTGGTGACGTGATGCGTCTCCAGATTCAGGTAGATTCTGATGGTGTCATTGAAGATGCTAAATTCAAAACATATGGTTGTGGTTCTGCTATAGCCTCCAGTTCTCTCTTAACGGAGTGGGTGAAAGGTAAGAACATAAATGATGCAGAACAAATCAAAAATACAGAAATCGCGCAAGAATTGGCTTTACCGCCTGTGAAGATTCACTGTTCTGTTTTGGCTGAGGACGCTATAAAGGCTGCAGTCAGAGATGTGAGAGGCAAGCAAGGGATATGAAACCGACATGGCTATAACAATGACGGAAGCGGCCCAACTTCATGTGGCGAGGAACCTTTCAGCGAGACAAAAAGGTATAGGAGTTCGATTAGGAGTCAAGACTACGGGCTGTTCCGGGCTATCTTACCTTCTAGAGTTCGTTGACGAGGCATTGAAAGAAGATCGTGTGTTCGATGTAGGCACAATTAAGGTCTTCGTAGATCCCAAAAGCTTATTATTCCTTGATGGTACCGAACTGGACTACGTCAAAGAAGGGATTAACGAGGGCTTTGAATTCAAAAATCCAAATGTGAAGAATGAGTGTGGGTGTGGAGAGAGCTTCCACGTTTAGTGCCTTCATTGACGCTTTAAGTGATAAATTCGAAATCATATTTTGCTATATTTTCTCTTGAGATCGATTGGAATATTGATCTTTTGCTACTCAGGTCTCGTTATCTCAATCTTCAGAAACAGTTTCATCCCGACAAGTTTTCAATGAAAAGTACTTTGGAAAAAAGACTAGCTATGCAAACTGCATCAGTGATAAACGATGCCTATGACACACTAGCATCCCCTTTAAAGCGTGCACAGTACCTTCTCGATCTTAGGGGTTATGGTACCCAGCAGGAAAAGTATACATCTAGTGATGGCTTATTTTTAATGGAGCAGATCGAGTTGCGAGAAGAGCTTGAAATGATTGAGGACCAGAACCAGAACCAGAATCCGTATCAGGATTTAAGTAAAAGATTGGGGTCTCTTTCGACTAAAATTCGGCATCGATATGAAAGTTTGCTGAACGATTTTAGCGAAAGCTACGCAAAGGGGCTACTCGATAATGCCCTCAGCGTGCTCGCTAAGATGCAGTTTTTTGCTAAGCTATTAGATCAGGTTGAAGATCTGGAAAGTCGTTTGATTATTTGCGACTAATCTAATTGGAACTCAGATGGCACTAATGCAGATAGCAGAACCCGGAGTCTTCACCAGCGACAGGCGTCAACCAATGCGTGCCGTTGGCATAGATCTTGGCACTACCAATTCTCTGATTGCAATTGTCGAGGACGGTGCTCCAAAAGTGCTGTCTGATAGCAATGGTGGTTTTTTGATTCCATCTGTTGTTCATTATGAAAAAGACGGAGATGTACTTGTTGGAGCCAACGCGCAGTTAAAAGTGCTAACTGATCCTTTAAATACTCTCAGCTCTATAAAGCGTTTGTTGGGTCGAGGAATCACGGATATGGCAAGGCTTGGAGACAAGCTGCCTTATGAGGTTGAACTAAGGGAAGGTGGCATGCCGACAATACTCACACGTTTTGGTCCAGTAAGTCCCGTACAGGTATCCTCTGAAATTTTACGATGTGTAGCATCCGCGGGAAAGTCGTATTTCGGATCTGAGATTGACGGAGCTGTTATTACGGTCCCAGCTTATTTTGATGATTCGCAGCGTCAAGCTACCAAAGATGCTGCAACGCTTGCAGGGATCAAAGTGTTACGGTTACTTAATGAACCGACCGCTGCGGCAATTGCATATGGTCTTAATGAGTCGGAAGAGGGTATTATCGCTGTGTATGACCTTGGCGGAGGGACCTTTGATATATCAGTGTTACGGTTGACTAAAGGCGTATTCGAGGTGCTTGCCACTGGAGGAAACTCGGCACTGGGCGGCGACGATTTTGATCGTGTAATAGCAGATTGGTTATGTGAGCAAGCAGGTATCGGGCCTTCGATAGATCCGTCAACACAACGATTGGTAATGAATATCGCTAGGTCCGCTAAGGAGGATTTGACTCGGGCTGAGTGTACATCAATTACGACATCAGGGTGGCGGGGTGTCCTTAGCAGGGAACACTTTAATAAAATGATTGATTCTTTAATTAGTGAAACTATGCAGACTTGTAAACTAGTGATGCGTGACGCTAACATTAAATCAAATCAGATAAAAGAGGTGGTTCTGGTAGGAGGTTCTACCCGAATTCCATTGGTAAGGGAAAAAGTGAATGACTTGTTTGGGTGTAAAGCGCGCAGTGAGCTAGACCCAGATCAGGTTGTGGCGCTCGGTGCTGCAATTCAGGCTAACAATTTAGCCGGTAATCGTCAGTCGGAGGAAATGCTTCTCCTAGATGTTCTTCCATTGTCTCTCGGTATAGAGACAATGGGAGGATTGACAGAAAAGATTATACCTCGAAACACGACTATCCCCGTTTCAAAGTCGCAAGAGTTCACCACTTTCAAAGATGGACAAACTGCAATGACGATTCATATCGTACAGGGTGAGAGAGAATTAGTCAGTGACTGCCGTTCTCTTGCACGCTTTGATTTGCGAAACATTCCTCCTATGGTTGCCGGCTCTGCTAAGGTACTTGTAACTTATCAAGTAGATGCTGACGGATTACTTAATGTGAGTGCAATGGAAAAAACAAGTCAGGTAGTATCCCAAATCGAGGTTAAACCTTCTTACGGTCTAGAAGAAAATGAGATACTACGGATGTTGGATGACTCGATTCGATATTCCAAAAATGATATCTTAATCCGAAACCTACGTGAACAGCAGGTAGAGGCTGATCGGTTGATTGAGGACCTCACCTCTGCGCTTGATAGAGATAGTGACATCTTAACTGAAAACGAATTACTATCTCTTCAAAAAAGTGTAGCTGACTTGCGTATTTTTAGAGCTGAGTGTACCGACCACAATGAGTTATCGGCGCGAATTTCTACCGTAGCTAAAACATGCGAGTCATTTGCTCAGCGGCGTATGAATAAAAGTATTAAGTTAGCACTGGCTGGACAAACTTTAGAAGAATTAGAAAAGGGTTAATTATTATGCCTAGACTTGTTTTTTTGCCCCATCACGAAATATGTCCAGATGGTGCGGTAGTAGACGCTAAGCAAGGAGAAAGTATCTGTGAAGCAGCTCTTAGAAGTGGTTTGGATATAGAACATGCATGTGAGATGTCGTGTGCATGTACGACCTGTCATGTGCATATTCGAGAAGGTTACGATGACCTTTCTGAAGCTGAAGAACTTGAGGATGACTATCTCGATAAAGCATGGGGCGTCGACCCTGATTCGAGGTTGAGTTGTCAAGTGATTCTTGGGGATAAAGACTTAGTTGTTGAAATTCCCAAGTACACTATCAATATGGTTTCCGAACGTCATTGACGGGAGAGAATTTATGAGATGGATTGATATTAACGATATTGCCATTGAATTATGTGAACAATACCCCGACACCGATCCGCAATATGTTAATTTTGTTGACCTAAGAAGGTGGGTTGTATCGCTTAGTGAATTTGATGATGATCCCGAGCGTTGTGGTGAAAAAATTCTCGAGGCCATCCAAATGGCTTGGATCGGTGAGAGAGATTAACTGTTCCAGAGAGCGACTGCAAAAGTTCTCAAGCGAAACCTGTGGTTTGCCAGCCATCTATTATTTTCTGATCACTTTTCCGGTGTAGACAACAGAACTGACTCAAGAAAAGGTTCCTTGAGTACTTGTCTGGTCTTCAGTTCTACGCGCAATAGAAAAATGAACCTCTTCGGTTGCACCCCAATCCTCCATGTATCTATGAACTTAGGCTAGTGCAAAAGCTTATTGTTTGAGATTTTTTGGGGGACTTATTTGCTTGGTATTATGATTTAAAAAGATATTTTTTGCCGGAGAGGAAGAGGTGTCTGCCATCTTTTTTTTCGCGAAATATGCCGCCCAAATAGTCACTTTTTCCTTGAAGTTTAAAAAACTTATATCCAACAACTAATTCGTTTGGGTCAAGATTCCATACCGATAAATTTCCCATTGCATTTGGCCTAACTAAGATATTAATTGAATATTCTTTCGCCAGCCAATATTACCTTTGGTTGGTCGCATTAAAGGCGCAGGACTCTGCGTAAATTACAGGGTGTAAGTCTTCGCTCAAAGTATGTTGTGTACGGCTCAGAACAATGGACACCAGTATAATGCGTTTCAAGTGATGTTGTTTAAATAGTTTCATTTATTTTTGATAGGTAGCATCAATTAGGCGGGCTCTGGGTGGTTTTCTCCACAAGAGCAAGCGCAGATTCGACTTAATTTAGTGAGTGAGAACCCCGTTTGATCTCTCCAGTTATTGAATTGGGCTTGAATTTTTTTGAGGTCTGTCTTGCTATTGGGATGGTCTGCAATCTCCAACCCACTTTGTCTTAGACAGGTGACCACATCTCTACTCAAGTTAAAGCTGTCTTTTCCCATATACCGCAACATGCGTGGTCCGCTTCGTCCTCCGAGTCTACTTCCATGTTGTTTTAAATGCGCACAAAGACCCACAAAGTCTTCCTCTGGCCAGTGGTCTATGAAAGTTGCAAAATTGCCATGTTGAGAACTTATATCTAAGATATACGCAGCATTAAATGGAACGCTTTGCACTTTCTGCCGGTTTCGAACAATACGCTTATCAGATGCAATTTTTTCTAATTGATCAGGATTTAATAGGCTGATGGGTAACGGCTCGAAGCCAAAAAATACGGACTCGAAGTCAGGCCACTTTTTTTGAATAATTCTCCATACAAATCCTGCTTGAAAAACGCACCGCGTCATATTACTCAAAAATCTATGATCGGGAATCTGCAAGAAATCCTCACGCGGTAATGGTTCATAAATCCACCGCGCCAACGATTCTTCGCTACCCTTTCTGAAGATTGCTTTTGATAATATTTTATTAAAATCTGACATATGAATTCAAAATCAAGTGGCCTCAAAAATATCTACACTGCTTTACTGTAACCTATTTTGTCAATCCATGAAGCAGGCGGCGTGTTGTAGTTTTTTAATAATATGCATAGCTGATCAAATAAGTATCTTTTTGACCCCGATATTGGTAATAAAAGTTATTCAATTAATCAAGCAATTCGTGTGTTTTAATGGCTGTTATATTCATGGTGATTGAATTTTAAACGATGCCATCTGGTGATATGCCGAGTCTGAACATACATTATTTGGTATCCAATGGCGGCTCACCATTAATTCGTTACCATGGGCCATTTGCAGCAGGCCAATTTTCGAGATCAGGCTCTTGTTATTGAAGGCGAAATGAACAATATTGATGTCAATGGACTGAAGTTTAAGTGAGTTCTGGTCACTGTCTCTCCATATGCTAAGTATAATTATAATACTGGTTTGATACACGGTTCTATCGACTAATGTCTAACGGCGTTTTTATGCCTGACCGGTTCACATGGTCGTCTTCCCATTCAAAAAATTTAACACTAATTATTAGTGGGATGGTGGTCTTTTCTTAATCGTGGACACAAATTTAATACTTAATGTTGCTTTATACCTTTCGGCTTGTAAAGTTTTAAATGATAAGGAGGGCAATAAAACTTTGTTATTGATGACTAAGGTACTCATCGTTTGTCAATGTTGACAGCGGGGGTTAAAGAAATTCTTTGAGATTTGTCAAATCACCTAATTTACACCTCAGAAATATAGGTGGGTTAATATTTCTGGCAAGGACTTAAAATTCTAATCTTAGCACCGGTTATTATGAAATCACTTGGTATCAAGACTCAATTTTCCTATTTATATTTCAGAGAGATTCAATGAGGATTATGCACAACGAAGTGGAGATGGATATTCTGCTGTTCTGAGTCAGTAATGAGCAGTCCAATTACTTTTGGTGTATTGCCTAGATGAAGCTATGTTTGAGGACATCGATCAAATTAGATCGGCTGATGTGTTATTTCAATTTTGCAATGAAATATGACGCTAAATATTTATAGTTGAGGCTTTTAGGGACTTGAGGTAATACTCAATACTTTTGAAAATCTCACAAAGCAGTTGTAGAGATCTCTTTCGACAGATAAACTCGCTTTTTTCCCGAAGTGCTAACATTTTTCTATAGCGCATTGACTTTTAATATGGAGATTTTTCATGTCAATCGAACACACCCTCTCAATTATAAAACCAGATGCCGTCTCGAATAACGCGATCGGCAGTATCTTGGCTCGTTTTGAAGGAGCGGGTCTAAGAATAATCGCTTGTAGAATGGAGCAATTATCAACTGAAAAGGCTGAAGGCTTTTATAATGAACACCGAGAGCGTCCTTTTTTTCGGGATCTTGTAAAATTTATGACCTCTGGTCCGGTTGTGGTTCAGGTTTTATCCGGTGATCACGCGATTTCTCTCAACCGAAAGCTCATGGGTGCAACTAATCCGCAGGAGGCTGAGTTAGGAACTATTAGATCAGATTTTGCTACATCAATTGATGCTAACGCCGTACACGGATCCGACTCGGCCAGCTCTGCAAAGCGTGAAATTGCATATTTCTTCAGTGATAATGAAATATGCATTCGGTGACAAACGAGAAGTGATGCATACATGTCATTTTCACTTGGGGTAAAAGAAAACTGTAAGCCTGCCAAGAAGATCAACTTGATGGGTATGCCAGTGGAGAAAGTGGAAAATTTCTTTGCAGAATTGGGGGAAAAGCGGTTTAGAGCAACTCAAATACTTCAGTGGATTCACCAGAAAGGCATCTTAGATATCGAAAGTATGACGAACTTCTCAAAACCGCTGCGTCGAAAACTGATTTCAATGGCGGAAGTGCGTCCCCCCGATATTGTTAATTGCGAGGAATCTACTGATGGTACTCGTAAATGGCTTATTCAACTCAATGGAGGGAGTTGTGTTGAGGCCGTGTTCATTCCTGAGCGGAGTCGAGGTACTCTCTGTGTTTCCTCTCAAATCGGTTGTGCACTGGATTGTTCTTTCTGTGCTACAGGCAAGCAGGGATTTAATCGTGATTTGTCCGCGTCTGAAATTATTGGGCAGGTGTGGTTGGCCTGTAAATCACTGGGCAAGTTTGATCAAAATGCTCCGCAGGGTATTACAAATGTTGTGATGATGGGGATGGGTGAACCATTGATGAATTTTGATAACGTGGTCGATGCGCTAAACATAATGCTTGATGATCATGGGTATGGTTTATCAAAACGGCGTGTGACATTAAGCACTGCTGGCGTCATCCCAGCTATTGATAAGCTTGGAGATGTATCAGATGTCTCTTTGGCAATATCGTTGCATGCACCTAATGATGAATTACGCAATGAGCTCGTACCAATAAATCGTAAGTATCCACTTGGCGGCCTCGTTAGCAGTGCTAAAAAATATCTTAACAAAATGCCAGATAACCGGAGAAAAATTACGATAGAGTATACTTTGATTGATAACATAAATGATCGTGGTCATCATGCTCACGAGTTGGCAGACTTGCTCAAAGAACTACCATGTAAGATTAATTTGATACCTTTTAATCCATTTTATGGTACGCAGTATAAAAGGGTCACAAATTGTGCGATGTATAGGTTTAGGGACATTCTGCAACAGCATGGTTACACTGTTACAATTAGAACTACGAGAGGAGATGATATTGCTGCGGCCTGCGGTCAGTTAGCCGGACAGGTGAATGATAAAACCCGCCGTCAGGAGCGATATAAACAGAAATTCTCAGATGAACAACCGGTGAGGATGATGTTATGAGTGCAAGTGTTGGGATATCTGTCGAAAATCTATCTAAAGTAATGTTAGGAACATGCTTTAAGAATTGACTAAGTCATAAATAATTATGTTTAGAAAAAGCCCTATAACGCGCCGCCAATCCCGAAAAATTATGGTTGGGAATGTGCCTGTTGGTGGAGGTTCGCCAATCTCTGTGCAAAGTATGACGAATACCAATACTGGCGATGTGGAATCTACAGTGGCTCAAATTGAGTCGATCCAACGAGCAGGCGCCGATATTGTGCGCGTATCAGTTCCAACTCTAGCTGAGGCTGAGGCTTTTGGAGAAATCCGCAAGCGGGTTAGTCTTCCTTTAGTTGCAGATATACACTTCGATCATAAAATTGCTTTACGCGTTGCAGATCTCGGAGTGGATTGTTTGCGTCTCAACCCAGGCAATATAACCCGCGAAGATCGTTTGCGTGATGTGATTGCGAAAGCACGTGATCTGTGCATTCCAATTCGGATAGGCGTAAATGCCGGCTCTCTAGGTAAAGATCTTCTCCGCAAGTACAGAGAACCTACGGCTGAAGCCTTAGTTGAATCTGCTATGCGAAATGTTGATCGATTGGATAAGTATGATTTCCAAGACTATAAAGTGAGTGTTAAGGCTTCAGATATTTTCATGGCAGTAGATGCCTATCGAAGTTTAGCCAAAAAGATTGAGCAGCCGCTTCATTTGGGCATCACAGAGGCTGGAGGATTACGTGCTGGCACCGTAAAATCATCGGTCGGCCTTGGCGCTCTCCTATTGGATGGAATAGGAGATACAATACGAATATCACTAGCGGCAGATCCGGCGGAGGAAGCTCGTGTAGGTTGGGATCTTTTGAAAAGTTTGAGATTGCGGAGTAAAGGAATCCATTTTATTGCTTGTCCAAGCTGCTCGAGACAAAATTTTGACGTAATCGAGACAGTAAATGCCCTTGAGGCCCGATTAGAGGACGTTAAAGTTCCAATGGACGTGTCTATAATTGGATGTATTGTCAACGGCCCAGGGGAGGCAAAGGAGTCGGATTTTGGTTTGACGGGTGGTTCCCCGGCCAATCTAGTTTACATTGATGGAGAGCCTGATCATAAGATTGGTCAGGAAAATCTCATTGATGAATTGGAGCGAAAAATCCGATTGAAAGCGGAAGCAAAGAAAAGTCAGATTGAGTTAGAAAATAAGGACATTATTGTACGTGACTGAGCGTTCTTGCTACTCAATTTTATGATCTCTACAAAGAACATTTTTTCAGATATTTTTCTGTACTAATGAAGGCAAATAAATGAAAATCCAATCAATTCGGGGAATGAATGATATACTTCCCGACGACTCAGCCAAATGGCAATATGTAGAGAGCCATCTGGCTGACATACTCTGCTCTTATGGTTATCAAGAGATACGTTTTCCAATTCTGGAACAAAGCGAGTTGTTCAAGAGAACAATTGGTTCGGTTACGGATATCGTCGAAAAGGAGATGTACAGCTTTTATGATCGAAATGGGGATAATATAAGTTTACGACCGGAGGGCACTGCTGGTTGCGTTCGGGCAAGTATTCAGAGTGGGTTACTACATAATCAGTCTCGGCGTCTTTGGTACAAGGGACCAATGTTCCGTCATGAGCGCCCGCAGAAAGGTCGACTACGCCAATTTCATCAATTGGGAGCAGAAGTGTTTGGGTTGCCGGGGCCAGACATTGACGCAGAAATTTTGATCATGACAGCACGTTTATGGGGTCTATTGGGAATCGAGTCAACTATTAACCTACAAATAAATAGTTTGGGCGAGTTAGAGGATCGAGTCAGATATCGTAGCGAGTTGGTGAGTTTTTTGAACGATCATCGGGATCGACTGGATGATGATAGTCGACTTCGACTGAATTCGAACCCTATGCGCATTTTGGATACTAAGAATCCCTCTATGCAATCACTATTATCCGAAGCTCCTGATTTAACCGATTTTTTGGGTGAGTCTTCACGCGACCATTTTGATCAAGTTACTAATCTGCTGGACTCAGCAAAAATTGATTACCACGTAAATCGACGATTGGTGCGAGGATTAGATTATTACTCTAGGACTGTGTTTGAATGGGTTACCGATTCTTTGGGGGCACAGGGCACTGTTTGTGGTGGTGGTCGCTTCGATCGTCTAGTGGAACAAGTTGGAGGAAAGGCGTGTCACGGCGTCGGCTTTTCTATTGGTTTGGAGAGATTGTTGTTGTTGCTTGACGCAAAAAGTGCATTTCCCGATAGTGTAGACGATAGATTGGATGTATACATTGTCGCCGTTGGTAATGTCACTGCAGAGGCGAGTGCTATTGCTGAGATGTTGAGGACTGCCTTTAGTCATCTGAGAATTGAAAGGCATTGCGGTGGTGGTACTTTTAAAGCGCAACTTAAAAAAGCAGACAAGAGTGGAGCAAGGTTGGCTCTTATTATCGGGGAAGATGAGTGTGCTAACCGAACGTTGGGGATCAAATACCTCAGAGAGACGAGAGATCAAGACACAATCGATCAAAACTGTTTGATCGAACATATGAACAATATTTTTGGTTAATTAAGGAATTTTTTGTGGCAGATCATGTTACCGAAGAAGAGCAAATAGAGGCCCTGAAGAATTGGTGGTTCCGCTATGGAAACCGAATACTATTGGTATTTGGTGCGGTTTTAGTGGGCTTTTTAATTTGGCAGTATGTCGATCAACAACAGAGAAACGAATCTGAGGGAGCTTCGGAAAATTTCGCTCGTTTAATTGAAGAGCTAAGTCGACATGGTGCATCTCAACCTATTTCTCGGGATTCTATCCAAATTATTGACGAGATTGCTGATATCATCAACAAAGAATATCGTAATACTTTTTATTCCCAGCTAGCCACACTCACAAAAGCGCGGTTGGATGTTGAGCAGGATGAATTAGACTCGGCCGCGAAAGAATTGAGGTTAGTTATGGAAAACCGTTCAGATGAACTCGATTATTTAATAATAAGACTTAGATTGGCGAGGGTAGAGTCTGCCAGGGGTAATATGGAAGAGGCGCTCAGTTTAGTGCAGGGAATCGATACTGGGTCTTATAAATCGTTGTATGAAGAGGCCAAGGGAGATTTTCATTTGTTAGAGGGAAATCGTGCGGCGGCTCATTCGGCATATCAGTCAGCGCTCGATGCTAACGAATCGAGAGACAACATTTCTGTTACTTTGCTTCAAATGAAGCTACGTGAAGTCGCGGATGTATTATATGAAAAGCCAGATTCAAACAAGATTGAGCAAGGTGGTCTTTCAGAGAAACCCCTCCCAGAACAGGTCACGAGCGAGGAGGCGGGGGGTTGAATATTCGATATTTAATATGGCTGGTTGTGGTAATTCTTTTGTCTGGCTGCAGTTGGTTTGGAGGTGACGATGGAGATGGAGAGATAAAGCCAGCGGACCTAAAAGACCTCAATGATGAGGTCAGTATAGTTCGCGTGTGGTCATCATCATTGACAGGGGCGGATGAAAAATATCGAGTGAGTCTCCGCCCGAGTGCTGGTGGGGGTAAGGTCTTTGCTGCAAACCATCAAGGTGATGTTTTTGGGTTGGGACTTGCACGTGGCAAAAAGATTTGGAAGACCGAATTAGGGGTTAGTCTATCCGGTGGTGTGGGTAGTGGCGGTGGATTGGTGTTGGTAGGCAGTATCGAAGGGAAGGTATATGCAATTAATGCTGCGAATGGCACAGTTTCATGGGAAAGACAAATGGAGACAGAGGTGCTTGCCGCTCCTCAAAGCAATGGTAGCATTGTCGTTGTTCAGACGATTGACGACAAAATTTATGCTTTGAGAACTGATAATGGTGAAGAGCTCTGGCGCCATGACGGGAACGCCCCGATTCTGTCGGTGCGCGGAACTAGCAGTCCATTGGTTACAGATACTATGGTTCTGGCAGGGTTCGACTCTGGTAAATTAGGTGCTTTTAATACCGCGAATGGATCGTTGATATGGGAAACGCGATTGGCCTTACCGAAGGGAAGGACAGAGCTGCAGCGAATGGTTGACATAGATGGTGACCCATTGCTAGTGGGTGACGTAATATACTCCGCGAGTTATCAAGGTCGACTTGGTGCAATTACTCGCGGCACCGGTCGGCAACTCTGGTCTCAAGAAAGCTCTTCACACCAAACACCAGCTTTCGGGGGAGATAAAGTTTTTGTTACAGAAGCGGACGATAGAATACGTGCTTTTGAGGCTGGTAGTGGTCGTGGTGTTTGGACAAATGACGACTTGTTTTTACGCAGGTTGACCGCGCCTGTTATCTTTGGAGATTACATCGCAGTTGCCGATTCGTTTGGATATCTTCATCTTTTAAACATGGAGGACGGTCTAGTTATTGGGCGCACTAAAATAGATAGCAGTGGAATTAGCGCCCCGATGGTAGTTAATGCGGATTTGCTCATTGTTCAGGCAAACAGCGGATTGGTTGTTTCATTAAACATTGAACCGCGATAGAACTAATAGACTTAATTATAATAATAAGCTTCAACTGGTCGGTATTTTTATGATCCCCGTGATTGCTTTGGTTGGCAAACCCAACGTTGGGAAGTCTACCTTATTTAATCGTCTTACTCGGAGCCGAGACGCTTTGGTGGCTAATTTTTCTGGTCTAACAAGAGACCGGAAGTATGGTTGCGGCGAGATGTTTAATCGACGTTTTGTGGTGATTGATACGGGAGGGATTAGTGGCGAAGAGATAGGTATTGATATGGAGATGGCGCAGCAATCATTGCGAGCAATTAATGAGGCTGACATTGTGCTTTTTATGGTTGATTGTCGTGAAGGTATTACGTCTGCTGATTATCTGATTGCCAATATACTGAGACGAAGAAACGCTACGGTGTATCTCATTGCGAATAAAATTGATGGACTCGATCCAGCGGGTGCTCTGGTGGACTTTTATCAGTTGGGATTCTCTGAAATCTTTCCCACAACAGCCTCTCAAGGGAGGGGCATTCGTGCCATCATGGAAGTTGTTTTAGAGCGTTTTGATCCTAATGATGTTGTGGGTGAGGATTTTAGAGATAGCATCAAAGTGGGTGTGGTGGGACGCCCAAATGTAGGGAAATCAACTCTTGTAAATCGTATGCTTGGTGAGCAAAGGGTGGTAGTTTTTGATCAACCTGGCACCACCAGAGATAGTATTTTTATTGAATATGAAAGAAATGGACAGCGGTATACATTAATCGATACGGCCGGGGTAAGAAAACGCAAAAATATTAAGTTAGCTATCGAGAAATTTTCCATAGTGAAAACTTTACAATCGATTGACGCGAGTAACGTGGCACTAATTTTAGTGGATGCGCATGAAGGATTAGTGGAACAAGATCTCCACCTGATTGGATCGGTTATCGATGCTGGAAGAGGAGTAGTTGTCGTCATTAATAAATGGGATGGGCTTAATTCGAGTCAACGTCAGAATGTGAAAACTGAAGTAGAACGCAGATTACGATTCGCCGATTTTGCTAAAGTACATTTTGTCTCTGCTCTACATGGTACCGGGGTTGGTAAACTTTATGAGTCAATTAAAACGGCATATTTATCTGCGACCCTCAGTCTTAGTACCGCTAAACTTACAAGTATTCTTGAGGGCGCAGTAGAAACCCATCAACCTCCGATGATTCATGGACGTCGAATAAAATTACGTTTCGCTCATTCTGGTGGGCGAAATCCGCCGGTGATAATTATTCATGGTAATCAAACTGAATCAGTACCCGCGCACTATGTCCGCTACTTAGAGAGATTTTTTAGGCAAGAGTTAGGCTTGAAGGGTACCCCAGTCAAGGTGGAATTCAGAACAGGAGCAAATCCTTATAATCGAGTTCACTCTGGTGTTGGTCAAGGCGCTAAACGAAGGATTAAAAACGTTACCAAGTATATTAAGCGGAACTTGTAGATCAGCGGCAAACGTAAACTTCTACTTGGTTGCATGTGAGTTAACTACATTATTTGTTACTTTTTTAATCGAACAAAAAATCTCTCCATCCACTACTTGTGCTGACACTAACTCATTAATGGCCACATCAGCGGTTGATTTTATTACTGTACCCTGCTCATTTTTTAGGACCGAATAACCTCTGCTTAGGGTCTTTACGGGACTAAATGCATCAAGTGTTGTTAAAGCTTGATTAAAGCGAGAATCAAAACGCGCAAGCTGCTGTATAATCGCTGGATGAAGCCTGTTGAGAAAAAGAGAAAGGTCTTTCTGACTTGCGGTTATCAATTTATTCGGTTGACTAGCTTTTAATCGGGTAGAAATTGAGTTAAAACTTAAATTTTTTCTCTCCAACCTATTGTTTACAGATTGAAATAGTCTTTTGTACAAGTTTGCTAGTTCGTTAGTTTGATCTGCCAGTTTACGAGAGGGGTGTTTTAACCTCTGACTAAGAAAATCACACGTTTGATGAAGGTTTTGAGTTCGTCTCTTCATTAATTTAATCAGTTGTTGCTCCATATGGACAAATTGCTTGAGAATCTTTTGTGAGTCTGGACTCAGCAATTCGGCAGCTGCTGACGGTGTGGCTGCCCGATGATCAGAAACAAAATCTGCAATTGTGAAATCAATTTCATGCCCGATTGCACTAATTAAGGGTAGTTGACATGAAGAAATTGCGCGCGCTACGCTCTCTTCATTAAAAGGCCACAGATCTTCGAGGGATCCACCTCCGCGGCTCAAAAGAAGCACATCGCATCGGTTGTCTGAGTCGGCCAGTTGTATTGCATTTGCTATATTTTTTGCGGCGCGTTCGCCTTGAACTAAGGTAGGGTAGATTGACACTTTGATATATGGAGAGCGACGAGCAAGAACAGCTAATATATCGCGGATTGCTGCACCACTTGGTGACGTTATTATTCCAATGTGTCGGATGGATCTGGGGATTTGCGTTTTGGAATTAGTGGCGAATAGACCTTCTTTATCTAGACGATGCTTGAGCTCATCGAATTTGCGTTGGAGTATACCAAAGCCGGCCTCTTCCATGTGCTCTATAATTAACTGATAGTCTCCCCGACCAGCATAGATGCCAGCCCGACAGCGTACTAATACTTGTAAACCATTTTTTAGACTAAATGTCACAGATTTCTGACTATTTCGGAACATTGCACAACGGACCTGTGCGTATTGATCTTTAAGTGTGAAATAAAAGTGCCCTGAAGTTGGTCGAGATAGATTTGATATTTCTCCTTCTACCCAAAGTTTCGGTAAATGTTGCTCTAAAAGTTGCCCAACGTTTTTATTTAACTGACTAACACTCAAGATATGGTGTTTTTCCGGGGCTTTATTCATCTTCTTATTCTGTAACAGACTCTTTGTACTTTGTTAATTTGTGTCTAGAATACCACTTTTTAAAAATTGCATCATTCATGTTGGCTTACTGATATCGGAATGCGAGGATTTACTAGTTTACCTCAGAGAAGAAGCTAAACTATACTATAGAACTTGCTGTTCACTTTGTTATTTTTTCAGGAAAAAGTACTCTAATGTTACGAATTATTGAAGAAGCGCTTACATTTGATGATGTGCTGCTTGTGCCTCAGTACTCCGATGTAACTGCTAGGGATGTAACGCTTCATTCGAGGTTGACCACCGGAATTACGATGAATATTCCTCTGCTATCAGCTGCAATGGATACTGTAACTGAGTCTCGTCTTGCAATAGCTATCGCTCAAGAGGGTGGAATTGGAATTGTCCATAAAAGTATGAGTGCAGAACAGCAGGCTAAAGAAGTCTGGGCAGTTAAAAAGTACGAGAGTGGCGTAGTCAAAAATCCATTTACTATAGAGGCGACGGCTACACTCAGAGATTTACATGAATTCACAAAAGCAAATAATATTTCTGGTGTACCCATCCTCAAAAATGGAGTGTTAATAGGAATTGTAACTCGGCGAGATGTTCGTTTCGTTTCAGACATGGACGCTCTAGTTACCTCCGTGATGACCCCTAAAGACAGGTTGGTTACTGTTAAAGAAGGTGTCGGGCCAGACGTGGTTAGGGACCTGTTTCGAGAACACCGAATTGAAAAAGTACTAGTTGTTAACGATGATTTTGAACTACGCGGGTTAATTACGGTAACTGATATTGATAAAGCAGAACAGTATCCAGAGGCGTGTAAAGATGATCAAGGTAGACTCCGTGTAGGAGCGTCCGTAGGTGTAGCAGAGGATTCCGAAGAACGAATAGAAAAATTGGTCGAGGCTCAAGTGGATGTTCTAGTTTTGGATACAGCACATGGGCATTCAAAAAACGTCATTAATCGTGTGCACTGGATTAAGGAAAACTATCCTCAAGTTCAAATAATCGGAGGTAATGTGGCAACTGCTGAAGGTGCTAAAGCACTTGCTGATGCGGGTGTGGATGGTGTGAAGGTTGGGATCGGTCCAGGATCCATCTGCACAACTCGAGTAATAACCGGCATAGGTGTGCCACAGGTGACTGCAATAGCTGCGGCCGTGGATGCTCTTCAAGATCGAGATATTCCAGTCATTGCCGATGGCGGTATCCGTTTTTCTGGCGATATGGCCAAGGCAATAGCGGCGGGCGCAAGTTCCGTAATGATGGGTTCTATGCTTGCAGGAACAGAAGAAGCACCCGGTGAAATTGAAATTTACCAGGGTCGGTCTTACAAATCATACCGTGGAATGGGGTCCTTGGGCGCGATGTCGCGAATACAAGGTTCTGGTGATCGATATTTCCAGAATATTGATGAAGGATTTGAAAAACTTGTGCCTGAAGGAATCGAGGGTCGTGTGCCCTATAAAGGACCCTTAACAACTATGATACATCAAATGATGGGTGGTTTGAGGTCTGCAATGGGCTATACGGGATGTTCATCGATCGAACAGATGCGCACTGAGCCAACATTTGTAAGAGTTACCTCCGCCGGGATTGGGGAAAGTCATGTGCATGATGTTCATATCACAAAAGAAGCACCAAATTATCCGGTTCGTGCTGGTTAATTTTCGATGTGAAAAAGAAGAAATTTCTTGGTCTGAGAGGAAAGCCCTGTCGTGTGAGCGAGAGAAAGTGGTATGAAGAATAATTTGCGCCGAGAGAAAGTTCTTCTTCTTGATTTTGGATCCCAGTATACGCAGTTAATCGCCCGCAGGGTAAGAGAGCTTGGCGTTTATTCGGTGATTAGAGCGTGGAGTGTGGACCCAGAAGAAATTCTAGAATTAAATCCAACCGCTATCATTTTATCAGGCGGTCCTGAATCGGTAGCGCAGGGAAATTCAGCTCCGAGCATCGCTCCTTCGGTGTTGACAATGGGAATCCCAGTGCTTGGTATCTGTTATGGAATGCAAATAATGGCATCTCAAATGGGTGGCGCTGTAGAAAATTGTGATCGTCGCGAGTTTGGGTATGCCCAAGTAAAAGTGGAACATGCTTGTGCTCTTCTAACGGAAATATATGATCATGTTGATGAATCTGGCGATGTATTGTTGGATGTCTGGATGAGTCATGGGGATAACGTATCTAGGATGCCTGAAGGTTTTGTGCGCATTGCATCGACTGACTCCTGTCCAATTGCAGGAATGGCAGATGATACAAAAAAGTTATACGGTATTCAGTTTCATCCAGAGGTAACGCACACAATGCAGGGAAGTGAGATATTTAAAAAGTTTTTATTTCAGATTTCTGGGTGCAAACCAAGCTGGACTGCTGTAGCTATCATCGACGACCAGATTGCTCGAGTGCGATCAAAGGTTGGTAATAGCAACGTTTTGTTAGGACTATCAGGCGGCGTAGATTCCTCCGTGGTAGCAGCCTTGTTGCATCGAGCTATTGGTGATCAACTTACTTGCGTCTTTGTAGATAATGGGTTGCTGCGCAAAAATGAAGGTGTTTCTGTTATGGAAATGTTTGCTAAAAATATGGGGGTGAGAGTAGTCCACGTAGATGCAGCAGAAAAATTTCTTAGTCGTTTAAAAAATGTGACTGACCCAGAGATGAAACGAAAGTTGATTGGTAATACTTTCATTGAGGTCTTTGACCAAGAGTCAGCCAAGATCAAGAACGTTAAATTTTTGGCTCAAGGGACTATCTATCCTGATGTGATTGAGTCTGCGGCGGCTAACACGGGTAAGGCACATGTTATTAAATCACATCATAATGTGGGTGGGTTACCGAAAAATATGCAATTTAAGTTAGTAGAACCACTACGAGAATTGTTTAAGGATGAGGTTCGCAAAATTGGAGTGGAACTTGGATTGCCCCCTGGTATGGTATATCGACATCCGTTTCCAGGTCCTGGCCTCGGCGTTCGTATACTTGGGGAGGTCAAGAAAAAATATGCTGACTTACTACGTGAGGCTGACGCGCTTTTTATAGATGAACTTCAAGCCTATGGTTGGTATGAAAAGACGAGTCAGGCGTTCTGCGTCTTTTTGCCCGTGAAATCCGTTGGTGTGGTAGGCGATGCCCGTCGCTATTCTTGGGTAATCGGGTTACGCGCTGTTGAGACCGTTGATTTTATGACAGCGCGGTGGGCAAGACTGCCATATGACTTATTAGAACGAGTTTCTAGTAGAATTATTAATGAGATTCCTGAAATTTCAAGGGTCACCTATGATATTTCTAGCAAACCGCCGTCCACTATAGAGTGGGAATGAAATAAGTACATTATATCAGTACTTTATACATGACACATCTTGTCACTTTAATGCAGGAATGCATATTCTAAAGACTTAAAAAAACAAATCTGACACACTTTATAAACTATTGAGGGTCATAAGTGCATGGCATAATAAATCTATGAATAATCAAGTTAAATCTAAATCAAGAGTTGCTGATTTTGGAGAGGTCAACACCTCAGAAAGAGAAGTTAATGAAATCTTAGACTTGGTTAAACAAAAAACTGAGAGACTTGATTCAAGGTTTCTGGAGCCGGCATGTGGGGATGGAAATTTTTTAATCGAGGTATTAAATAGAAAGTAAGAGATTCTTGTAAAAAAATATAAGAAAAATCAGTATGAGTTTGAAAGAAATTCTATTGTTATTGTTGGTTCAATCTAAGGGATAGACATTCTTCAAGACAATGCTCAGTCAGCAAGAGATAGACTATTAAATAGATTTTTTGAAATTTATGAAAAATACTTTAAAAAAGATTTAAATGAGAATTTAGTTGAGTCGATAAGATTTATTCTGGGTAAGAATATTATCCATGGAGATGCGCTTACTCTTAAGCAGGTTGATAGTGATAACCCAGTCATTTTTAGTGAATGGGCAATCATTAACAATAAACTTAAAAGAAGAGACTTCACACTTGCAGATTTACTTGCATATGCTCCATTAGAAAAAGGAACTTTATTTTCTGATATGGGGTACGAGGTTCATATCCCTGCACCTATTAAAGATTACGCACTTGTTAATTACTATGAGGCACATAAGACATGCTGAATATACCTCATAATCCAGATATTCTTACATGCCTTGCAGATTTAAGTAGTGACGAAGTATTTACACCACCTGATGTTGCAAATCAAATGCTCGACCAACTTCCAAAAGAGATATGGAGTGATGACTCAGTAACATTTATTGACCCAGTATCTAAATCAGGAGTTTTTTTGAGAGAAATTACTAAAAGATTGCTAGATGGATTAGAGAGCAAAATTCCTGATATAGAACAAAGATTAAAACATATTTTAAAAAAACAAGTTTTTGGCATTGCTACCACAAGACTTACTTCTCAAATATCAAGAAGAACTCCTTATTGTTCTAAGAATGCAAATGGAGAATATTCAATTGTTGATTTTAATGATGAGGAGGGCAATTTAAAATACTTTGAATCACAGCCTTTTTTGCAGATGGTATTAAATGCAAATATTGTGGAGTTAAAAAGAAACAATACCAAAGAGATAAGGGTTGAGAAATATATGCCTATTCCTTTATACATGAAGATAAACCTGAGGAATTATTTAATATGAAATTTGATGTAATAATTGGGAATCCACCTTACCAGATGTCTACTGGTGGTTCTGGAGCATAAGCAACACCCGTTTATAATAAATTTGTTGAAATAGCAAAAAAACTGAAACCACGTTATCTATCAATGATAATACCCTCAAGATGGTTTTCTGGAGGAATGGGTTTAAATGAGTTTAGAGAATCTATGTTAAATGATAAAAGAATTAAAAAAAATGGTTGATTATCCAAATTCAAAAGATAGCTTTAATGGGGTCAGCATCAGTGGCGGTGTAAATTATTTTTTATGGGAAAGGGACTATTTGGGCAACTGCGAGTTTGTTTCAAGAACCCAACATGGATCTATTTCTATGCAGAGAGATTTATCTGAGTTTAAATACCTAATAAGGGATAATATAGGTGCTCAGATTATCAAGAGAATGAATGTTTCTCTTAACGATTCTATGGTGGGTTATGTCTCCTCAATTAGCCCTTTTTATCTAAAAACCTCATTTAGAGGTTCAGATAAAAAAACAAAGAATTAATTAAAGGTATTTCATAGCAAAGGTTACGGATTCATTGAAGAGAGTGAACTAACGTCAGGAAAAAATCTAGTAAATAAATATAAAGTTCTTTTAAGTCAGACCACATCAGAGCATGCAGGTGAACCCTCACAGGACGGAAAATATAAACTTTTTTCAAAATTAGAAGTACTAAAACCAAATGAAATCTCCACATTTTCATATTTAATACTTGGTGAGTTTGATGATGAAGAGCATGCAAAAAACTTGAGAAAATATCTTGAAACAAAATTTGCAAGATTCTTAGTGCGGCAAGCAATATCTTCAATTCATATTATAAGAGATAAATTTATATTTTTGCCAAGGCAAGATTTTTCAAAGCAACTTGAAGATAAAGACTTATATAAAAAGTACAACTTATCTAATGACGAAATTCAGCATATTGAAAAACTTATAAAGGAATTTAATTAAAGTGAGTTTCTTTCCAAGTCGGTCCAGCAATTCTCCTAAGATTAATGGTTATACAGAATTGTCCAAAGAATACGAAGGATTGATTAAGGTTGGATACACTGAAAGAACTGTTGAGGAGAGAATGAGAGAACACTATCCAATTTCTGGTCCAGAAGGCATTAAAAGATATGAAGGAGCAATCAAATTTGGAGATCCTGAAGAAATTCTTTTTGATAGATAAATATAAAAAATAGACGAGTTATCCCGATTTAGAAGTTCTATCTAATGCATCCTTTAATGGGATAGTTGAGGGACTGAAATCTTTTATGCCTGATGAATTTGAGAATGATGTTATGGTAAAAGCATACAATGTTTGGGCATAAGTTCATGGAATAGTTGGAATTTTGAGACGTAAGGATTCGCGGCGTAACAGAGATAAAAGTCTTGAATGGGTTGATAATAGCTTAGGAGAATATTTGGAGATGACAACGTTCCGTTGAAGGATCTGAAGTAAAGACTTGAAATCGATGGATAGATGAAGTCTATCAACTAGTATTGTTTCACTATGAAACAAGTTTGCGGTGCTCTCGATGAAGCATAGTGATTTGACTGACATACGAATAAAGATGTTAACTCCACGCACTATAAACAAACTGCAAAGTAAATTTCTCTGCCTTCCAACACAGGTATTTTCTGAGTTTGAGTTAGAGTAGTTATTTAGTGGGAGTAGTTGGGTAGATATAAATAATTGAGTTATGTAGCTTTACAAACGTCTGACAAACCACTCTTGAACAGTGGATTGTAGAAACAAAGTTAAAAAAGATTGCTATGATTCCAAATGATAAGTAGCATTTTAGAGGAGCAGTATGAAATCACACTGAAGTGCGGAATTTACTGTTTATTTATCTCATCACATTACTTTAGTAAGCATAGACAAGCATGATATCAACGGTAAAAGTGACTTTGGCCGCGATTATACTTGGGACTAAAACAGCTAAACGAGCGCAGACAACCACTGAGCTGCCATTGAAATCGCGTTATTGTTTTTATTGACATTGTGAAGGAAAACCATTTTGCATCCAAATTTACCTTCAATGCATACAATCATCGCACTGATTATCGGATGCTTTTCTATTTCGGCCGAATCCGCAGAGCGCAAACCGAACATTATGGTGATAGTCGCCGATGATCTCGGTTACGCAGATCTGGGTTTTCAAGGTGGTCGCGACATTCCTACGCCGAACATGGATCAATTTGCGGCCAGTGGGATACGATTAACCAACGGTTACGCGTCCGGAGCTTGGTGCACCCCTACCCGCGCTGGGTTGCTGACAGGGCGCTATCAGCAGCGGTTTGGAAAACATGGGCACGAAAATGAGTTCGATAATGCTCTGGATCTAGATGAGACCACGTTGGCTCAACGCCTTCGCGCGGCAGGCTACGTCACTGGGCTGGTCGGCAAGTGGCACCTAGGCTCCAGTGACAAGTATCATCCTCAGCGTCGCGGGTTTGACGAGTTCTTCGGTTTTCTCCACGGCGGCCACAACTTCCTACCAGATTTGCCGGTGATCATGTTCCCTGACCATAAAGGGGACGGTGACGATCTGTCCAAGGATGCGGAGATCCATGCGCTTCTCAACCGGTCCATCATGCGTGGCACGGAATTGGTTGATGAGACAAGCTACCTGACCGAGGCATTTGGTCGAGAAGGTGTTGCATTCGTGCGGCGTCATTCAGACCAACCGTTTTTTCTATACCTATCTTTCAACGCCGTTCACACGCCAATGCAAGCAACCGATCGGTTAGTGACGATGTTTTCCTCGGTACAGAATCCTGTAAGACGGATCTACAATGCGATGACCTACTCTATGGATGAGGCGATAGGTGCCGTACTCGGCCAATTGCGAGCCTCCGGTATTGAGGAGGATACATTGGTCTTTTTTATAAGCGACAACGGTGGGCCGACACTCCACCGATATGCCTACAACGCTTCTGACAACAGTCCACTGCGTGGCTCAAAAGGAACTACCCTAGAGGGTGGTATTCGGGTTCCCTTTGTCATTAGTTGGCCTGGCACGCTGCCGGGCGGTCGCTTATTCAAGGCTCCCGCAATTTCGCTGGACATAGCAGTAACGGCAATGGCCGCTGCCGGAATCGAGAAGCAGCCGAAAATGGCCTTGGACGGAGTTAATCTACTGCCACACCTGAAAGGTCAGGTAAAGAGTTTACCCCACAAACAACTGTTTTGGCGTTGCTGGGGCCAGATGGCAATTCGGCAGGGTGACTGGAAGTTGGTGAGCTATGTCGCGAAGATGGATGAGGGAGAGCTGAAGCGCGGCGAGCCAAGAGATATAATGACTCCTTATCGTCTTTACAATTTGCGTCGCGATGTTGGTGAACAGCAAGATCTTGCAGCCGCAGAGCCTGAACGCGTTGCAGTTATGCTCAAAGCTTGGCGTGCCTGGAATAAGCAGATGAAGGTTCCGCCTCAATCATAAGGATTACAACGGATCCAAAGAGTTGATATTTAAATTTTGTTAACGGATTTGTTGAAATTGGATTGAGACGAAAACTAAAGATCTTGTAATAGATGAAGACCATTCAAGCCTCATAAACAAAGAGCTCAAAAGAATTATCGACTGAAAATAAAAATGATCTGAATCTGTAGAGGATGTGCAAATCAAATTAACAATATAAATAAGATTAGTTTAGAAGAGAATGGTTTGGCAAAAAAATTGGACGGGTATTGTTAGCGGTTTACAATATTGTTTAAAAATAAATTTTGAGAGAGATAGGCATCGCATCAGAGACTGTTTTAAAAATAAACAGCCAAAGACACCGACCAACTCTATGCTTTACTGATAAAAGATCCGATATAGTATATGGAAAAGATTTTAAAAGAATCAGATTGAATTAATCAAAGCAGGTGTATATGGGTTAGACAAATATAAGAGATAAGAGGCTATATTAAAATCTGTTACGAAGAACTGGATTTTTGTTGGTGAACATTCGACAGTCGATAACACAAACTTAAAATGTTTACTTAGCGTGCGTTTCCACTTAATTACAACATTACTAATTTTTTCAACCTTATTTAGTCTAGCTTCTGTCATTAAAAACATGGAATTTACAAGTGTTTCAATTCAAACATAATACGAGTTATACCATGCCAGTCAATTTCGGCGAGGATGATTTATTGGGAAGCATGGGTAAAGATGCTCACGTGGTGCATGAGGACATTACGTCAATTTTTCTATCCTACACCACGGACCGCAAACAATTGCAGCAACATTTACCACAAGGTTTTGAGGTAACTGAACCCCTGGTCCAAATTTTTGCCGCAAAGAACAACGGCTGCAGTTGGCTAGCCGGCCGAAGCTATAATGCAATTGGCGTCACTGTTCCAGTAATTTTTAAGGGAAAGATCGATAGGGTAGAAGGCTCCTATGTGCTTGTATTATGGGAGGATGTTTGCGAAGCAATTATTGGAGGACGAGAGCAAACAGGGATTCCTAAGGTGTATGCAGATATTGAAGAGGTGCGACTGCACCAGACAAAGTGGCATGCTTCTGCAAGTTCTTATGGCAACAAGTTTATCGAAATCACATTGGATAACGCAGAAGAGGTACTGAGTGGTGAGGGGAATGAATTGCAAAAAAATCAGAGAATTTTTAATATGTTGGCATGGCGCTATATTCCGAATATCGGTCGCCCCGGCGCCGCTCTGAGTCATGCCACTCTATATCCTCAAGAAATCGGACCAATAACAAAGATTTGGCAAGGAGAACCTGAAGCTCAATGGAAAAATTTAAACTGGGACCAAAGTCCTACCCAATTTAAGATTAGCTCGGCCTTGAGAAGATTACCAATCCTAGAGTATCGAAGTGGAATAGCCCTTATTTCTTCCGCGAAATTGCTAATAGGTCTTGCGCGAGAGCTTCGATAGTTTAAAATTTTATGTGTACTAAAATAGTCAGTTCGGAAAATTAGATTCACTATGATAGAAAAATGCCTCTGCCAACATAATATTCACGTCAGTAAAAACGTCCGCATTGGATGTGCATAAGAATCACTAATTCTTAAGTAAAAACTTCCGCCTTTTTGTTAATTCATATTTTTCTCAAGTCGATCGAGCACCTTGGCTTTGTATTTTTGGTCATATCCTTTTTCTTTGTAGTATGTGTCTAGCATTTTAAGCAATCTTTTTTTTGGAATATTTCCACCCTGCCCGCGAGACGAGTATATAAAATCTGATGCGCCTTGATGCAATATAAACTCTGGGGTAAAGTCCCAAAATGAAGGATTTCCCATTACCCGAGGATCCATTCTTTCTGTGAGATAATCGAATAACTCTTGCTTCATTTGATTAAATTTGGTGTCGTGTGTGGTATTTAGTGATAAATTTTTTACGGTATAAGTATCTGTGGCTAGTTGATATAGCTCAAATTCTGGTCTTTTCTCGATGTTAAAGGCAATATATCCATTTGCAGTACTATGTTCTTTCACAATTTCTTTTTTGATGAGATTACCTTTAACATCAGTTGCAATAGGGAAGTTATCGGGCATTGCATTCCAGATCAAGAGATACTCATTATTGCGTATGCTTCTACTGGGATAGTTTCCGCATGTAGCATCACTAGGCAGAACCTTTTCCATACTCCAGAGTTTGCAAGCGCTTTTCTTACCGTGTTGTTCGGTCCCCGCAAAAATTTTCCTGTTGTCAGTTCGAATCTTTCCGCTTTTATCGGTACGAAAAAAATCGAGCAAACTTTTTCCTGACATCTTGTGTGGAATTTTTAAACCTGCAATATCAACAAAAGTCGGCGCCAAATCTGTGAGTGAAATTAAGTCATCTACTCTTCGTTGAGGCCTGATCACTTCTGGCCAAAATGCGATTAAGGGTACCCTCAATCCATAATCATAGAGATTTCCTTTTGCTCTCGGAAATGGCATTCCGTTATCAGAGGTGAATATTATGAGGGTATTGTCTAGTTCATTATGATTTTTTAACACTTTAAAAACTGCCCCAACTTGATCATCGAGATGCTCAATTTCTGCCAAATATGATGCGATGACTGATCTAGTAGTATCAGTGTCGGGATAAAAGGTAGGGACTTGGATGGCTAGAGGTTTTATTTTGCGATGGGCCGCAAATGCCTCAGTGTAAGGTGTATGGGGCTCATGAAAGCCTATCCAGAATGCAAATGGCTGATTTTCATGACGATCGAACAAAAAATTATTGAAGTTACCTGCATAATTAATCTCCGAAACTGGGCTGTCATCGAATTCGCTTCTATAGTAATTTTTAGTTAAGTATGTGTATGGAGTCCCCACGGGATTTTTTGGTCTTCCATAAAGTCCTCCGGGACCCCAGCCCTTTCCGGTTGAACCGATTTTGTAACCCGCCCCCTCGAGGATCGCTGTGTAAGTATTAAATTTTTTCGGCAAATAACCGGTGAGTAGCATCCCATCCTCTAATTCAAAGCTATTCCTGCCAGTTAATATTGCACTTCTGGATGGCGTGCATGTTGAACTGCTTGCGAAAGCATTTTCAAAGACTAGGCCGAGTTCTGCCATCTTATCTATATTAGGTGTGTCCAGAGCCTTCGCGCCATAAGTTCCAAAATGTTGCCAAGATGCATCATCTGCGATTATGAGTACTATATTTGGCCGATGGGCGGGCAAATTGTCACTGGCATAAAGACAGGTATGGATCGATATTAGAGCTACGAAAGTAAAGATGCCTGAGTAGAATTTAGTTAAAAGAAACGAGGTATAGTTGGGATACATTTTTCGCATGATCAAAAAACCATATAAAAATAGAAATCTGGTTTGATTGAGAAATTCACTATAACATGGTTACGTAGTTTCCATTGCACAGAGACCATCAACCTTAGTATTTAAGTTTTTGGGTCTTGTGATTGTTTTAGTAAAGCGTGGAGACCGACAAATCACTATTTTATACAGGTATTAGTCATTTTATTTAAAATCTTGTCGCGACCTATCTTTTCAAAATTATGTGCATCAGCAATGACTAGAGGTGTTTCGTCTTGAAAGACAATAGTTCAAACGTGTTTTTGGTAAGGCATGGCGAAGCTACTGCTAAATGGGGTCAAGATTTTGATCCGGGCTTGAGTAAGAGGGGTTTTGAGCAGTCAGAGGCGGTGACTTCTATTTTCTCAGAGAGATTTCGAGGGCCATTAAAGATAATAAGCAGTCCACTTTTGAGGGCGAAGCAGACGGCTGCTCCGCTCGCTAAGTGCTTTAATACAAATGTTGAGATAGACCATGCATATCAAGAGATAATTTCTCCTCACGGTTTAGCGGCGAGACAGGCATGGCTCAAACGGTTTATGGGAGAGACATGGGAATCTCAACCCCAAGAACTAATAGAGTGGCGGATGATAGCGATAAAGAGTCTCAGGAATATTACGCCTGGAACTGTTATTTACACTCACTTTATGGTGATTAACACGCTTGTTGGTTGGTTAGTTGACTCTCAAGCGACTGTGACATTTAGACCAGACAATTGTTCTGTTACTGAATTAAAATTAGACAAAGACCAATTTACTCTTGTAAAGCTGGGAGGTGAGCTGCCATCGGTCGTCAATTAGCGTTCGCTGATGGCCTCGATGACGTGTATATTTCAATGCCAATGGGCTTACCATGTAAGATTTAAAAAAACATTTTTACGGTGTTTCACTTGAAAGGAACGGGGTATGGATCGACCAAGTATCTCTAATCGTGCTGCTTTACTTGCAGTGGTCGTTGCTTTTGTAACTGGCATGTTTAGTTCCCTTGCTATTCGTCCGGTCCATCAATTAGTTGAGTCTTCAACTTTTTCATCATCAGAAAGGGCGGCGGGGACTGGCCGGATCAGATGGCGCATGCCCACTACTTTCCAGACCAGTACACCTGTGATTGGCGAGAATCCGATTTATGTTTCAGAGGCGATCCGAAAGGCGAGCGGTGGCGAGGTTCAAATCGATGTATTTGAGCCGGGTGAAATCGTTCCTACCTTTGCGATCACTGATGCAGTTCGCGATGGAAAAGTTAATGTTGGATACACTTGGCTGGGATATGATCAAGGCAAAATACCTGCTTCGCCATTAGTCTCGGCGGTTCCATTTGGTATGGAGCCTTGGGAGTACACCGCTTGGTGGTATGAGGCCGGTGGTAGAGAACTGACTGAAGCGCTGTATGAACCTAACATGGTCTATCCAATCTTGTGCGGTATCACTGGACCGGAAACAGCAGGTTGGTTTCGCCGTAAACTGGAATCTCTGGAGGAGCTAAAGGGCCTGAAGATTAGATTTGCTGGTCTAGGTGGGCGTGTCATAGAACGTTTAGGCGCAAGCGTTACGATGTTGCCGGGAGGAGAAATCTTTCAGGCTCTGGAAAAGGGTGCCATAGATGCAACAGAGTTCTCGTTGCCTATTGTTGATCAGGCTTTGGGATTTAATCGTGTCGCAAAATTTAACTACTATCCCGGTTGGCATCAGCCTTTTACGGCTTTTCATATGATCGTTAACCTCGATGTTTGGATAGGGCTTTCGCATTCGGATAAAGCCTTGCTAGATACCGGGTGTACTGCAGGTGTTACACGAAATCTTGCTGCTGCTGAGGCACATCAGGGAACCGTACTAGAGGATTTTGCTGAAATAGGAGTATCCGCTGAAATATTTTCTCCTCAGTTATTGTTTGAGCTTCGTAAAGTCTCGAATGAGGTGTTAAATGATGAGGCTGAAAGAGATTCTAATTTTGCTGAAATCCTTAAATCTCAGCGAGATTTCCGCAGAACATATGCGCAATGGAAGTCCCGAGCATACTTGCCTCCGGCGTTTTAATGTCTGATAGTTACCTGCCTCATACACCTTTATCGCGATGGATAGACAATTTTATTTCTTTAATTGGTAAAAGGTTAGTATTTATCTGGCTTATGTTATTGGCTGTAATTGTGGTAAACGTAATCTCGCGTTATGTATTTAGTCAAGGGCACATAGAATTAGAGGAATTACAGTGGCACCTCTATTCAATTGGTTTCATTTTTGGGATTAGTTATGCGTATCAATCCGATGCTCACATCAGAGTTGATATGTTGTACGAAAATTTCAGTGATCCTATAAAAGCATGGATTGAGTTGTATGGAACTTTATTATTTTTAGTCCCGTTCATAATCCTTATTCTTGTCTTCAGCATTCAATTTGTTTCATCCTCATGGGCGGTAGGCGAGGTCTCATCTGCGCCCGGAGGTCTGCCTTTTCGTTATCTCATCAAAGCAGCACTGCCGACAGGATTTTTATTACTGTTGTTGGCAGTGGTCTCGCGTCTATCAAGAATTTTTCAGTTCTTGTTTTTTTCGTCAGCAAAGGGGAGTAGTGATGCCGGCAAATGAAATACTAGCCATTATCATGTTTCTTAGTTTTTTTGGACTGGTATTCACAGGGTTTCCGATTGCTTGGCTATTGGGTGGACTCGCAGTTATATTCACTGGATTGGCGATTATATTGGAGGCGGATTTTAATCAGCATACCGGCATAGACTGGAACTATGCGTCACTTTCCGTTGAGCGTGTTTGGAATGTGATGGAAAACTGGGTAATGGTAGCGTTACCAATGTTTATTATGATGGGATTACTGTTAGATCGATCCGGTATAGCAGAGGATTTAATGAGAAGTCTTGCTCGATTATTCGGTTCTCTGCGAGGAGGACTGGCCGTGACTGTGACACTTATAGGGTTAATACTTGCAGCAACAACCGGCATTATTGGAGCATCAGTTGTGCTCCTGACACTGCTCGGGTTGCCTGCAATGCTGAATCAGGGTTATGACAAGTCGCTCGCTACTGGAACAGTATGCGCTGTGGGCACATTGGGAATCCTAATACCCCCAAGCATCATGCTGGTGCTTATGGCGGATAGAATGTCCTTGAGTGTTGGTGATCTTTTTCTTGGCGCAGTGATTCCGGGCGCACTTTTGGGAAGCCTCTATATTTTGTACATTGTCTACACTGGCTGGGTACATCCTGAAAAAGCGCCGGCTGCTAAAACTGAGCCCTTAAACTGGGAATCCGTAAGGGATCTTTTTAACGCAGCCTTACCTCCCTTGGTTTTGATATTCGCCGTTCTTGGAAGTATTTTTATGGGGCTCGCCACGCCAACAGAAGCGGCGGGAGTGGGTGCGGCTGGCGCGATGGCATTAGCCATTTTAAAGCGAAAACTCAATCTTTCTGTACTAAATGAGGTTCTTCATGAAACCACTCGTACTACTGCTTACATTTTTGCTATTCTTATTGGCGCAACCGCATTTTCGTTGGTATTGAGGGGTCTAGGTGGAGATGAGCTGATTGAACGATGGCTACTTGGATTACCTTTTGAGCCTTCCGGAGTTGTGCTCGCAATTCTGTTTGCTACTTTTCTTTTGGGATTCTTTCTTGACTGGATTGAATTGACCTTAATAATATTGCCACTCGTCTCGCCAGTGGTGGTTAACCTTGGATTTGATCCGATCTGGTTTACGATTTTGTTTGCGGTATGTTTGCAAACTAGCTTTTTGACACCTCCAGTAGGGTTTGCAATTTTTTATTTAAAAGGCGCTGCGCCTAAAAGTATAGAGACAACAACTGTTTACCGAGGTGTTTTACCCTTTATCGCGATGCAGACTCTCGGTATGCTGGTAATTTTCAATTGGCAAGGGATAGTAACTTGGCTTCCGGCACAAGCTTACAATTGACCTTATCAGTCAGATTTTAACACCCTGTTTATGAGAATTTGCCTTGCGTGTAGTAATAGCTGCGTATCAACGATATGCGTTATTGACTTCCCCATAAAAGGCCATGTGATGGTAAGACCGATGCCTGTTTAACCTGACCGAAGGCAAAATGAGTCTCCAAAGCACCGATGCCAGCTATATGAGTGAGCTTTCTGCGGACAAAATTTTCGTAATGTTTTAAAGACGCGGCGAAAACCTGCAACAAATAGTCATTACGACCAGACATTAAATAACATGCGGTTATTTCTTCCAAAGCCATAATTTCGTTTTCGAACACCTTTATTTCTGAGTCAGTTTGTTTGACAAGCCTGACGCTTACAAATGCCATAATTGGTAGGCCAAAGAGTTCCGTATCAATCGTTGCGCTGTATCCTTTGATGACTCCTGATTGTTCAAGAATCTTTACTCGGCGGGCACATGGTGTTGGTGATAAATTGACCCGATCGCTCAATTCCTGATTACTGATACGCCCATTTTTTTGAAGTTCATTTAAAATTGAAAAATCTACTTTATCCATAAAAATAGCTTTTATCACTAAAATATACAAATATAATAGCATAATTAAGTGATTATTATTAAATAAATAGTGTTATAGTTTTTCAAATTAGTTGGAGAAAAGCAGTATGACAGTAGAACATCGACGTCAATTGAGTCCTCTCCGAAATACCACTCTTGCGGAGGATTCAGAAGCCCTTGCTCTCGAGCAGGCGGAGCATTTTGGTATTGATCCAACGAGTGAATTTGGAATAGCACTTATCACGCTTGCTAAAGACCTTTATCAAGCTAATCACGCTACACATGCCCTCTGGAAAATCACGCTTGATGGCCTCTCGGACATCGATAAAGGAGATAGGATTGCTTGGTTTAACGCAAAACGATTTATCAGTTTTCAACTCGCGAAAATTCTTGATTCGATGCAAAATCCACTTCGCGCTTCTTATCAATCTATTACGACAGATCATCCTGGGTTTGCCAGTAAAGGAGCTTATCCAATATTTGATAATGTCGCGGCAATTTTTTCTGCCACTCCTGTGATAACGAGAACTGCAACGTATTTGTTTGCCTGTACTGAGTGGGTTGAGGACGCTTTTCGCGGCCGAGAGCTGTTGCATGATATTTATTCGCGTCTTATGAATCCAACTTCGGTAAGCCTGGCAAATCACATAGTCGATCTTGAGTGTGGCGCTGAGGCTAATCAATACATGGCTTGGAATTTTAACTCGGGTATGGCGGCGATTGATGGGATTTTGAGCCACCTCGTTGGGCGAGACGACATTATTTTATCATCGAGAAATATTTATGGCGGATCTTATCAGCTACTCCATGACTGGTATGCGAAAAGTGCCAAACTTGGCGTAGCACTTTACTGGTTTGATGGATATGATCAACAAGCGTTTTCTATCGCTTTGGAAGAAGTCAAGAAAAATGAAGACGAAAGGTTGAAGCGGGGTCAAAAGATTCTTGTCTATTTAGAGAGCCCTTGCAATCCTCACGGATACGTTCTTGATGTAGGTAAGATAAGCCGAGTCGCACATCAAGAGGGCTGTCGGGTCATAGTTGATTCAACCGTAGGCACTCCTTTTTTACATCCGCTTTTAAAGACAGAGGATCGAATGGATCGGCCCGATTTTGTGGTTCATTCGTATACGAAGGAGTTGACAGGCACGGGGACAACAACAGCAGGAGCGGTTATCGGTCGTAATGAGGATATGTTTGTGCCCAAGCATTCTCATGTGGAAGCCTCATGGCCTGATGGCCGGGCGAGGGTTGTGAACTGGGATGAGTCTCTTTTTTGGAATGTCTTTTATATAAAAGGCGGATTCTTAGATGCAGATAAGGCATTTGAGGTGCTCAACGGGATTAAGACATATGAAATGCGGATGTTGCAGAAGACGATTAATACAACCCTCATGGCTTATGTGCTTGATTCTCACCCAGATATCAATGTTTCCTGCCCAATTCTTAAGGAAAATGCTAACCATAAACTCTTAAAGGATAATATGTACCTTGGGTTACCCGCACCGCTTTTTACCATCGACATGGAGGGCCGTGATGATCGTCCTCCGATAAATCCCGTCGTTTTCAAGCGCTTTCTTGATGCTCTGGAGCCGGCAATCGGTATGCAAGTGAGCTTGGGGCAGACTAATTCGTTAGCTTTGTGTCCAGCCATGACGACACACTCCGAGTTGACTGATTCCGCTTTGCGAGAGGCCGGAATTGCGCCAACAACTATGCGAATATCGGTGGGACTCGAGGATCCAAGGTTATTTTTAGCCCACTTTATTGGTGCGTCCCGATTGGCTCTGGACTCTGCGCATCCGGGATTCAGCCGATTATTTCCCTCAGCTGAGGAAATCGATAATCGTTACGCATCGATCCATAGCGACATTAGCCAACGTCATATTGAGGCTTCCCCTGGGATTGCGGAGTTAATGACTTAGGCAACTCTATCAGTAACCGTATATAGTCTTTTTTTTAAAAAACGCTAAATTATATTTCTTGAATCCAATTCGCTACCGCCTGTCCAATTTCTCTTGGCGAATCTTCTTGTATAAAGTGTAATCCACTTACCGTGATCTCTTTTTGATTGGGCCAGAGTCTACAGAACTCCCTCTGCCTCCCAACGAGTATAGATCCCGGATCTGCATTAATGAACAACTTAGGGATCTGGCTATTCAGCATAAAACTTCCATATTCGTTCACCAGATTGACTACATTGACTGGCAGTCCGTCTAAGGGTATTTGTCTTGGCCAGCTTAGCATCGGGTGGCGGTCCGCTGGCTTCAGATAAGGGGCGCGATAAGCATTCATTTCTGCATCTGATAGAGTGCGTTTCACCGAACTTGGCAATACAGCTTCAATGAAAAGATTACGATTGCCTATCAGGTCTTCGCCCTTCTCGGAACGAAATCCTTTGAAAATTCCAACCGCATTTTCTGGCCAATCTTTCCAGTATAAGGGTGTAACGATAGCTTCCATATATGCCACGCCTTTGACTGAATCCATATTTCGCATTGCCCACATAAAACCAATTGCTGAGCCCCAGTCGTGCAGCACTAGAATCACATTTTTTTCGACATCAATCTTCTGAAATAAATGGTCGATGTAAGAGTAAGCACTCTCCAAACTGTAAGCTTTTGGTCCCTGATTAGTCGGCATTTTACCCGAGTCGCCGTGACCAACAAGATCAGGAGCGATCACTCGTCCATATTCGGTCAACTCGGGTATGACATTCCTCCAAAGGAAAGATGAGGTTGGATTACCATGGATCAGCACGATTGGATCGCCTTTACCCTCGTCAATATATGCGATTTGCTTCCCTTTTACTTCAGCAAACTTTTTAGTGTAGGGCATGTCCTCTGAGATAACCACTTGCCACCGGCCAATTTTTATCAACTATTAATTTGTCCCTCATTTTAAACTATTTGGCGATACTCCTCGATAAATACTTATCGTGTTTTATGTATTGACTGAGTATCGTTAATTAATTACTATCCAGTCTTCGTGAATTAAGGCCATTTTTTAGCTAGGTGCCGATGCAATTTCGCCTTTTATACAGTCTGTTCTTACCAGTTGCGATTGCTACAAATTTTAGCGCGCACAATCATGAGCATCTCGGACATCTACTTGGATCCCATGATGAAACCCATGCCATTAATTTTGTCTCTCACCACAGTAACCATATTGGGCATGATCACCAACACTCCGACATTGAAGTTGATGCATATTGCGATCTTTGCCAAGGCTGTGAAGACCAAAGTGAGCAACAAACTTTAATACTACAACCATTTTTATATGATGATCATCTGTCCGATTTTGCGCAAAGCAAATTTAAGACAATTCGGAAAAGCTACCTATTCATTCGGGCACCGCCTAAAGTTACGTTTTCTTAAAACATAACTTTTTTCTTTTTTCTTTTAAAAGGTAGCAACCATGAGAAATACAATTTTTTATGGCCTATGCATTGGTGTGGGCCTACTTGGTATAAATTCTTCTTATTCGGATAGCCAAATGATTGAAGAGGTAGCGATAACCTCCTCAATCCTGGGTGAAACGTTTTCCGAGTCCAATAGTGTTGTAGAGTTAGTAGAGAAAGATATCCTGTCTGTAAGTGCCACTGAAAATATTGGTAGTACCTTGGAATCACATTCGGGGATATCATCAAGGGACTTTGGAGCGGCTGTAGGACAGCCTGTGATTCGCGGCATGTCTGGCGATCGTGTGAAGATCCTATCTGATGGTATTGTAACCAGGGATGTGTCTGGTATTGGTGAGGACCATGTTAGCGATGTTGATTTAACGAATATTGAACAGATTGAGGTGATTCGTGGACCCGCATCATTACTCTATACTAACGGATCAATGGGCGGAATCGTTAACGTAGTAACTAATACAATTCCCACAAAGGACCTGACTGATCGTGAAATTCTTGTGGCAATTGAAAGTCAGTCGGTTAGCGACGGGAGTGCGGTAAAACTCGGTTACGAAGAAAATATAGGTGGATTTAACTTCACCCTCAATGTATCGGATTCCGATCACGAGAACTTTGACGTTCCGGTTGGTGCGATTCTTCATGATGAGGATGAGGAACATCATGGAGATGAGGAGACTGGATTTTTGCCTAACTCAGATCGCGAGACTTTATCTTACCGGTTGGGAGTTTCCAAGGTTGGTGATTGGGGTCACGTAGGCCTCTCAGTCGGAAAAATAGAAAACATGTATGGCGTGCCTTTCCATGTCGATGCACACTCAGAGGACGGTCATGATGATCATGCTGGAGAGGATCACAGTGATGATCATGCTGGAGAGGACCACAGTGATGATCATGACGATGACCATGCTGGAATGGACCACGATGATGATCATGACGATGACCATGCTGGAGATGATCATGGAGACGAGCATGAAGGAGAACGTATTTTCTCGACTACTGATTCAGAAGTTTTTAATCTGAGCGGATCATTTAATCTCGATGCCGGCATTCTTAAAAAAGTGGATTACTTCTTTAGCGATTCCTCTTACAGTCACACTGAGGGTCATGCAGAAGACGATCATGGAGATGAGCATGCCGGTGAGGATCATGGAGATGAGCATGCCGGTGAGGATCATGGAGATGAGCATGCCGGTGATGATCACGGAGATGAAGATGGACATGACGCACACGGGCACGGGGAGCCTACAACGTTTTCCAATGATGCCCAGGAGTATGGAGCGGTTTTTGATTTCAGTGGGGAGAAAACCACTCAAAAAATTAGTATCGGTGCCGTTACAGAGGATATTGCCATAATCGGCTCCGAGGCTTTTATGATGCCCTCAACTGTGGATGAATTTACCTTCGGATACTATCTAGGAAGAGAAATTGGTCCTTTCTCTCTCGGTCTTGCCTTGCGCTATGATCAGATTGACAAGGCGGGTTCTGTAGCCGAGGCTCATCATGATGACGACCATGCGGACGAGGAACATGCAGGTGAGGAACATGCAGGTGAGGATCACGCAGAAGAGGAACATACAGGTGAGGAGCACGGAGACGAGCATGAAGTTGAGATTACTGATTATGCTAGAGACTTCAACAACTCCAGTATAGCATTATCTCTGGCGACGAAGCTGAATGATTCCATTGATCTTGCGCTCAATTATGCAACCTTTGAAAGGGCACCAGCGGAGGTAGAGCTCTTCATGAATGGACCACACCTTGCTGTGGGCAGATATGAGGAAGGGGACCCTAGTATGCAGGCGGAGCAAGCAAGTAACATCGATCTTTCGCTAAATTATGAAAAAGATGGCCTCTTTGCTTCCCTTTCTTTTTTCCAAAACGATATAGATAACTATATTTACTTGGAGGATGATCCCCTAGGCACAATGGAAGAGGGACTTTTGAAGGCTGCTTACAAACAGAATGATGCAGAATTTGATGGGTATGAGCTTGAATTTGGGAAAGGATTTTCCTTGACAAAGGGATATCTGGTTTTATCTTTTGCAAGGGATTCCGTATCAGGAAACTTCGATGATGGGTCCAATGTCCCCAGGATGGTTCCGGAGAGGAATATGTTCAAGCTTAAGTACACTGGTGAGGATTTCAGTGCTGCTTTCATGCTCAGAGACGTAGAGGAGCAGACCAGTATTGCTGCTGGTGAGACCGCTACTGAGGGCTTCCAGATGCTGGATATCAACGTGTCTAAAACAGTCGAGTTGGCCTCCGGTTCAAGTGTCCAAGTTGCGGTATTTGGGAAAAACCTTTTAGATGAAGCCGCTCGTAATCATTCATCATTCGTGAAAAACGAGGTACCTATGCCGGGGCGTAACATAGGTGTCAAACTTAACTTAACTTTCTAGAAACCTTTAATATAATCTAAGGAGTTTTGTATTGTAGAAATAGAAAATCTTCCACCGGTAATTACTCTAGGATATGCCGCCGCCATAGTACTCTCGGGCGGCGGCTTACCACGGTGGAGGGTCCCGTTACAACCTATTTGGAGGGGTTCTTTTTTGTTAAGCGCCGTTACTCTTAACTTTTACTGTTCTAGAGTTGCGACGGCTCCAAACTTCTATTAACCCATTGAATCCAGCGACTAGAACCAGCCTTATAACCGAGGGTATATTTCGGTTCTCTAGAAGCCCAATGCACTTCGGGATGCTGTCTATATTGTGTGGAGCAGCTTTCTGGTCGAATATTGTCTCTGGCTTGCTTTTGATCCCCTGCTTTATATTGACCATTACTCGAGCCGAAGTTATGCGGGAGGAGGGGGTCATGGATCAATTTTTTGGAGACGAGTAAGTTGCATACCGAAAAAAGTGTCTCCTTTGATTTTACGCGATTTTCGAATCTTTCAAGGGAATATTTTCCGTATATCATCTAGTTAGTATTAGACCTACATTCCACAGGAAAATTATATGGATCACGTTCCGCAAAGCCACGATTTGTTAATCATATTGGGCAACCAGCTTTTTCCAATTGAAGAACTACGCAAGACTGAATGTCGACGTATTTTTATGGCGGAGGATTTGGGAATTTGCACAGAACACCGGCATCATCGGCTTAAGATTTATATGTTTTTTTCGGCCATGCGGTCCTTCAGAGATAGCTTGAGGGAAGAGGGTTTTGAGGTTTTGTATCGATCCATTGAGGACCCTGATTTTCGAAGCCCATACCTTAAAAAAATAGAAAACGTAATCTCTCGATTAAAAATAAAAAAGGTTAAGTATTTCGAGATTGAGGATCATTTTCTCGAATCGCAAATAGAAAATTTTTTGGCGAATTCTGACTGTGTCTCTGAAAAATTTGAGAGTCCGATGTTTCTGTGTTCTCGGGAGAAATTTGGTGATTTCGCTGCTGACAAAAAGAAATTGAGGATGGCGAGTTTTTACCAATTGATGCGTACCGATTTATCAATCCTTGTGGACTCAGAAAATAAGCCGGTCGGAGGCAGGTGGTCCTTCGACGAGGACAATAGAAAAAAACTCCCAAAGGATATCAAATTACCGGAGAGGCCAGCTGTAAAAAGGAAGGAAAACCTTTCTTTGAAAGAACTTATTGTGAGCAATTTTTCAGATCATCCAGGGTCGATAGAAAATGCTTGGATGCCTACCTCCCGTCCGGAGGCATTGGCATGGTTGGATATTTTCCTTACTGAAAGGTTCACACTATTTGGCACGTATGAGGATGCAATTCACACTGAAAACCAGTTTCTCTTTCACAGTGCGCTTAGCCCGATCATGAACATGGGAATTCTCACACCCCGCGAGGTGATTGATCGGGCATTAGCTTATGGGGAGGAAAATAGTATCCCTATTAACTCATTAGAGGGATTCATTCGTCAGATAATCGGATGGAGGGAATTTATAAGGGGCATTTATCACGAAAAGGGTGATGATCAGAGTTCGTCGAACTTCTGGAATCATAAGTTTCGATTAACTCAACATTGGTATGACGGCTCCACTGGGATTCCGCCACTTGATGATGCAATATTTTCGTGTATTCGTTACGGATACACTCACCATATTCCAAGGTTGATGGTGATTTCTAATTTGATGACTTTGTGTCGAATTCATCCTGATGAGATTTACCGTTGGTTTATGGAGATGTTCGTTGATTCCTCAGATTGGGTGATGGTGCCTAATGTTTATGGGATGGGCACTTTTGCTGATGCCGGGATTTTTGCAACCAAGCCCTATTTATGCGGTTCGAATTATCTGTTGAAGATGAGCAACTATAAACGAGGCCAATGGTGTGACATCGTTGATGGTCTGTATTGGAAATTCATGCACGATCACCTTGAATTTTTTAAAAGCAACCCCCGGCTTTCGGTTATGCCTCGAGCGTTGAATAAACTCAATCCGGAACGTCGCGATTACATATTTAGTCAGGCAGAGATGTTTATTGAAAATTTTACCCAAGAATAAGCTGTACTCACAAAACTCATGAATCAATGCGTGCGTAATGAAACACATTGATAAGCGATTCTTTACGCTATCCATATGGAGCGCTCATGCGTTTTGTAGTATCCTAACTTGTATTGCAGGGTTCATAGAGACCAATAATAAACAGGCATTGTCGGAAAGAGTCATTCCAAGCAATCATCGAAAAAAGGTAATTTATGCTCACTTTCAAATGGTTCGCTCAAACGATGATGTTTGTGCTGGTTCTCGTTTGTTTGGATGTTTTGGGTACCGAGGATCAAAGGTTTAAAGTAATTACTACATTCACAGTGATTGCTGATATTGTTCAAAATGTTGCTGGGGACGCTGCAGTTGTAGAATCAATAACAAAACCGAATGCAGAAATTCATAACTATCAGACCACCCCGGGAGATATCCGGCGCGCGCAGGGCGCGAACCTCATCATCTATAACGGATTTAATTTGGAACTCTGGTTTGATCGATTTTTTCACAACCTCACTGATGTTCCAAAGGTTGTAGTGACTGAGGGTATCGAACCAATCGGTATAAGGAGTGGTCCCTACACCGGCAAACCCAACCCACATGCGTGGATGTCGGCGCCTAATGCTGTTATTTATATCGAAAATATCCGACGGGCGATGGTGCGTTATGATACTGCGAATGCGGCTACCTACACAGCCAATGCGAAGCGATATACCAAGAAACTTTTGGATACGCTTGAGCCCTACAAGGCTCTTTTATCGACTATATCTGACGACAAAAGATGGTTGGTCAGTAGCGAGGGCGCGTTCAGTTACCTTGCGAGAGATTATGGGCTAAAGGAGTTATATCTATGGCCCATGAACTCGGATGGGCAGGGAACGCCACAACAGGTTCGACAAGTTATTGATAGCATACGAAAACATAATATTGGAGTTATTTTTAGCGAGAGCACGGTTCCTTCCAAACCAGCAATACAGGTAGCCAGAGAAACTGATGCAAGGTATGGGGGCGTGCTGTTCGTTGACTCGCTTAGTGATGAAGACGGTCCTGTACCCACTTACCTTAGTTTGTTGACCACGACCTTATCAACCATCGCAGAGGGTTTAGCTGAATGAGTGGTTTGGAGATCAAAGATATCACTGTTACATACAAAAATGGGCACACAGCGATTGTTGATACGAGCTTTACCCTTCCCACTGGATCTATAACAGCTTTGGTTGGCGTTAACGGGAGCGGTAAATCAACTCTTTTTAAATCCATTATGGGTTTTGTAAAACTTGCAAGGGGATCCGTAAAAATTCTCGGTTTAGATGTGGCTGATGCTTTAAAGAGTAATTTCGTAGCTTATGTCCCGCAATCAGAAGAAATCGACTGGGATTTCCCTGTCCTGGTTGAAGATGTCGTTATGATGGGGCGCTACGGGCATATGAACATGTTTCGGATAGCCAGAGATATAGATCGGAGAAAAGTTGATTTTGCACTTGAGCGTGTAGGCTTAGCCTATCTAAAAAAACGGCAGATAGGAGAGTTATCTGGAGGTCAGAAAAAAAGGGTTTTTCTGGCCCGAGCACTGGCTCAAGAAAGTGAGGTTATTCTTCTGGATGAACCATTTACAGGAGTAGATGTGCAAACTGAGGAGCAAATTATGGCTTTGCTTCGAGACCTTCGCGACGTTGGCAAAATAATCTTGGTGTCTACGCATAACTTGGGCAGTGTTCCGGAGTATTGCGATAGAGCTGTACTAATAGATCGAACAGTTTTAGCACAGGGAAAGACAGATGAGGTATTTACTCAAGATAATTTACAACGCGCATTTGGGGGAGTACTTAGGCGCTTCGTGCTGACCGGAAAACAACTTCATGACGACGATGATAGTCGTCAGGTAACAGTGTTGTCTGATGACGAACGTCCCGTTGTACTTTATGGTAACGATTTTTCATCTATTCGTATTGAGGAAAACTCATGAGTTTACTTTCGCCCTTTGAATACAGTTACATGATTAACGCGATACTTATATGCTCTTTGGTGGGTGGAGTTTGTGGATTTCTTAGTGCTTATTTAATGTTGAAGGGATGGTCTTTGATAGGAGATGCTCTTTCACACTCGATCGTACCTGGCGTTGCCGGTGCATATATGCTTGGGTTACCGTTTTCTCTCGGGGCCTTTTTCGCAGGCGGATTAGCCGCGGCGACTATGCTTTTTCTGAGCCGACGCTCGAAGCTAAAAGAAGATGTAATAATAGGACTTATTTTCAGTTCTTTTTTTGGCATCGGACTATTTATGGTCTCGCTCTCCCCCACGTCGGTCAATGTTCAGACGATTGTGCTTGGCAACATTCTTGCCATCACTCCGAGTGATTCTTTTCAGCTCCTGATCATCTCTTTCTTTTCGCTTCTTGTGTTAGTCTCAAAGTGGCGAGATTTGTTAGTCGTATTTTTTGACGAAAATCATGCTCGTAGCATAGGCCTTGATCCTTTTTTACTCAAGGTGGTGTTCTTCGCGTTGCTGAGCGCGTCGGCTGTTGCTGCACTTCAAGCGGTTGGGGCATTTTTAGTAATTGCTATGGTTGTGACTCCAGGCGCAACTGCATACCTGATGTCAGATCGATTTGGTGTTGTGATTTTGCTTGGCACGGGACTTGGTGCAGCAACGTCATTGCTTGGCTCTTATATAAGTTTTTTCTTAGATGGAACGCCCGGAGGCATTATTGTTCTTTTGCAGGCAATTATATTCGTTTGCGTATTTTTAGTGGCACCGAAGCACGGCTTTATAGCAGGACGAAAACGGGCGTCTGAGAGGAGGGCTTTAGACCCCGCTTTTGACATGTGTCCTCTTTTGTTGGAGCAACAGGGTGGGTCGGAGCAATGAGCTGATGCTCTCTTATTTTTCAGAAACATTGATGGAGCCATTTGCTTACACTTTCATGCAGCAAGCTTTCCTTATGGTTGCTTTGGTGTCCATACCCACTGCTATACTTTCATGTTTTCTTGTTTTAAAGGGTTGGTCACTCATGGGAGATGCAATTTCGCACTCAGTTTTGCCCGGCGTAATACTGGCTTATATCGGTGGATTTTCGTTTGCGATTGGGGCTTTTGGAGCAGGCATGTTGTGTGCTGTATTTACCGGATTTTTGAAAGAAAATAGCAGGCTAAAAGAAGATACTATAATGGGCGTCGTGTTCTCTGGGATGTTCGCGGTTGGACTGGTAATGATGACAAAGGTAGATTCTAACATTCATCTTGATCATATTTTGTTTGGCGACGTTTTAGGGCTTAGTTGGCAAAATATACTTGAAACCGCAGGAGTCACGGCACTGGTTTTATCGTTTATTTTATTTAAAGGAAAGGATCTACTTGTTTTCGTTTTTGATCAACAACATGCAAAAGCGCTCGGCCTGCCCGTAACATTGCTTCATTATGGTTTACTCAGTCTGTTATCTCTAACAATTGTTGCCGCATTGAAAGCAGTCGGTATGATTTTAGTAATTGCCATGCTAATTACTCCCGGAGCTGTTGCACACTTGCTAACCAAAAAGTTTCGACGCATGATTGTCCTCTCGATAATCATCTCGATAAGTGCTGCTTTTTCGGGAGTGTACATCAGTTTTTACATAGATAGCGCTCCGGCTCCCACCATTATCGTGCTTCTGACACTGTTATTCGTTATTGTGTTCATTTATCAGGACCTTCGGTCGGTCAGACGGCGGGGCGATTCTGATACAAGAAAACCGTCCAGAATGGTTCGAATATTCCAATCGGATTAACTGGGGATTTTTTAGTTGAAAAAAAATCTGGACGCTTTAATTTTTTGTTTTAGATCCGTCAAGGTGCGAACTTTAATAAAGAAATTTTTAAAAGGGTCTTCAACTAAGACTTCTCCAATTATTATCAATCATGCGATGCACGCCTAGGATATTTCTAAGCATTGTTGTTTTGCTTTCTGCCACCTCATGTGGCAACAAAGTTTATTACTCAAACAGTGATGGATCTCAAATAAACAAGCCGCTCTCATCGCTTATACAGTGGAGGCTTCAGCGAGATCCGCCGGAACCAAAGCGCCTGGTCTTATCATCCGAATGGAAGCAATTGAGCCAATCGGACAACCGGTACGCAATTTGGATAGGCCACTCTACCTTTCTGATTAATAATGGTGATTTACAGATCTTAACTGACCCCATATTTGCAGACCGTGCTTCCCCATTGAGCTGGATTGGACCCAGAAGGTTGGTTCCACCAGCGATTCGATTAGATGAGATATCAGAAGTTGATGTGGTAACTATTAGTCACAACCATTATGATCATCTAGATATTTCAAGTTTAGTCTCTCTTCAGAAGTCTAATCCTTCTTGTTTAGTTCTTGTTCCGATGGGGGATAAACAACTACTGGACACTGTTGGAATCAAAAATGTTGTGGAATTTGATTGGTGGGACAGTATTAAAGTCGATAACACAATATTTTTTTTTACACCAGCTCACCACTGGTCTGCTAGAGGATTAACTGATCGTAATCTCAGTCATTGGGGAGGATGGTACATTCAAACTCCAGAGATGTCTTTATATCACGTTGGTGATTCAGGATATTCGGCAGATTTTCGAGAGGTTCGAAAACGGTTGGGCAGTCCTAAATATGCTTTCATTCCTATCGGTGCCTACGCTCCGCGTTGGTTCATGAAGGCGGGTCATGTTGACCCTGCTGAGGCATTACAAATAGCTGTGGATGTCGGCGCGAAATATTCATTTGCGATGCACTGGGGAACATTTAGTCTTAGTGATGAACCGATTTTCGAGCCATTTCATGAACTTCAACAAGTTAGAAAAGACAGGGGCTACCCCGAAAATTTTTTTTCCGCTCCGGAAATGGGAGAAATAATTTACTTAGAACAGTAATAACGCTGTAAGGTATACTCTGAGCTAACCTATTGCGCTGATCTGATTTTTGGATGACATTAAACAAAACTTTTTAGGAAGGTAATAACAATATGGGACGAGATGAATCTAGGGACTTAAATGCCATGGATATGTTAAATCAAGAAAATCAACGTGAAGTTACGAAAACAATTGTCCCCATTTTTCTGTTCATTTTAGTCGCCGTAAGTGCAACTACATTAGTAAGTATTTCTGAAATAACCGCAAGTGTTTCTGGTCAAAATGCGCCATGGGAAGAATTTTATTCAGTTTTTGGGATGATTTACGCTATTGTCTCGGGCTTCTTGTTAGTCGAGGTGTTGAATCGCTTTAACAAACTATCTGAAGTGGTCGAAGCTGAATTAAACGCCATCAGCGATGTACGTGATTTTTTGATATACGTGGATGGACAACCTAAAAATAAGGAGGCGGTGAAAAAAGAGTTACAAGAGTATGTCTATTCCGTTGCCACAGTAGAATGGCGCACAATGAACGACGACTATGCAGTGCTTAACTCCGACACCTCCAAAGAATTATACGACATTATGTATGCTGTAAATGAATTGGAAATGAGTAATGAGAGTGATCGCGCTGCACTTCATTTTCTTATGGAAAAGATGTCGTCTATTACCACACTTCGGACTGAGCGAATCAGTATAGCTAATCAACAATTACCCCCGCGCCTAAAACATCTTTTGGTTTATATGTCCGCAGTTTTAGTAGCTGCCTTTATTATAAATGCTGGGATGGACCCATGGATACATTGTTTCATGGTTGGATCGATAACAGCGTGTGTGCACTTGTTATATATTGTAATTGCTGATTTAAATACGCCTTTCACGGGTTTATGGACAATAAGTGTAAAGCCCCTTATTGAGCTATATCTGAGTTTTAATGACGACGAGAATTTGGTGAAGCCAGCGATAAACGACTTGAAAAAACTTAAGCAGGAGAGTTTGTAACTGTCTTATCAAAGATACTGCAAGAAAATTAATGTACGCCAAAAGTATTGCGAAAACGCCACTAGGGTCCTAATACAATGGAGTTTTTGAACCTTTCATTAATGATTTTATATGCATTGCCAGCATTTTTTTCGCTAATGTTATTGAAGTTTTTGTATGGAATTTCCCGCAAGAATAATACCTATTGTTTTAATGATATATTTTGTAGTCTCACACTCGGAGTTTTGAGTAGAATTCCGCCAGCTTTGCATCTAGGCATCAGTGGCTTGGTATATGGTATCGCTGCGAATCACTTTAGTATCAAATTATTGACTCATCAAAATTGGATAACATGGGTCATAGCATTTTTTTATATGACTTTCTTAGTTACTGGAAACATCGCTTCTCTCATGAACGTTCGATATTTTGGGCAAGTCATGTGGTGCACCATCAAAGTGAGGATTTCAATCTGGGAACCGCGCTCAGGCAGACTGGAAGTGGGTTTTTGTTGACTTGGATTTTTTCACCCCAATGTTCACTATGGGTATACCTGTCGAAGTATTCATCTCAGTTGCGTCGGCGAATCTTGTCTACCAATTTTGGGTGCATACAGAACATTATAGGTTCTCTTGGCGTCCTAGACCGTCTTCTCGTTACGCCCTCTAACCATCGTGCTCACCACGCGAGAAACACTCATTACATAGACGCTAATTATGGTGGTGTTTTAATCGTTTGGGATCGGATATTTGGTACCTTCCGACCTGAAGAGGATTCTATTCCACCGATCTATGGTACTTCAAAGCCGCTTCGGAGTTGGAATCCAATCTGGGCGAATATTGAGATTTACAGTCAGCTTTTACGCGACTTTTGGGTCACTAAGCTTTGGAGGAATAAATTACGGGTTCTCTATTCCCGAACTGGATGGCGTCCAGAGGATGTTGCGACGCGATTCCCGAATGTGCACCATCTAGATTGTGATGATCAGAAATATGAGAGTGATTCTCATGTCTCAACTGTGATATTCGCCATTATTCAGTTTTTAATATGGTTAGTTTTAGTGAGATTTTTAATGAGCGATATTAGAGACTTATATTTTAATGATCGTTTGATCACTCTATTTTTACTATTTTCAGTCGGTATAACCGTATGGCATCTCAAAGGAAAAGTACTATCTTGGATTTTTGAGGGTGTAAGGTCTATTTTAATAATTCTTTTGATCTTTTTGGTTGGTGTTTGGGATACAGGATCACAAATTGTATAGGTTTTGGCCCTCCAAGCATCATTTAATCTTGTTTTTTGAGTATTTTAGGTGTTCGACCGGTCGTGTCCCTCCTTCAAAGAAGGACAAGAAAAATATTTTCTTAATCATTCAGAGAAACTATGGTTTTTGAGAGTTCTCCAGGTGTTTCCTTAACAAGCCTCGGTAATAAAAAACCAGGTAGGCCTGTTTGCATTTCAGAGTAAACTGTTTTAACACGTGCCGTATCAACATGAAAATGAGTTGCACCCTCTACTGGATCAAGCATGTGCAGATAATAGGGGGTTACCTCACAGTTATATAGTTGTTCGCTGAGCGATATTAAGACATCACTGCGATCGTTGATATTTTTCAGAAGCACTGATTGATTCAGTAAGTAAATTCCAATTTTACGCAATTGGCGTAATGACTTTTTTACGGAATTATCGATCTCATTAGGATGGTTAATATGCAGAACTACAATTGGTTTTAGACGAGTGCTTTGCATCCAAAACAACAGCTCGTCATCAATCCGAGATGGAATAACGACTGGTAGCCGTGTGTGAATCCTAAGCCGTTTAACATGAGGAATTTTAGCGATACTTTTTGTAAGCCACGAAAGAAAGCTGTCGTTTGCTGCCAAAGGATCTCCGCCGCTAAAAATAACTTCATTAATTTCTGGTCTATTAGTTATGTAGTCTAACGCTGACAACCACTTCTCTCGATTTTGGTGTTGCTGACTATATGGAAAATGTCTTCTAAAACAATATCTACAGTTTATGGCGCAAAAAGAACCGACGATTAATAGCACCCGATTTTGGTATTTATGTATTACACAAGATCTTGGGTTATGGTTTAGTTCGTTTAAAGGATCTCTAGAGAAATTTTTGTTTTTTGTCAATTCCTCCCTGACCGGCAACACTTGAAGCAAAAGGGGATCTTTTGGGTCACCAAGGCGGATACGTTTGATATATGATGGAGGTACTCTAACCTGAAATTTTAACGCCGCTTTTTGTCCTTGGCTAAGTAATTTAGGACTTAAATTGAGTCGCATAATTAGTTCCTCAACGCTTGTCACTGACTCAATAAGTTCCGTTTGCCAACGATTCTTAATTTGTACTACATTGGTTTGCTCGTGCATTTGTTGGTGCCCTTGTTTGAGAAAAATAGTATAAATCATTTTGTCGGGGAGATTTGGTTGGATGCAAGGAAAAAATAAGGGTAACGACGAGACGTTTATGGACATAGCTCTTGAAAACGCTAGATTAGCGATGGATGCGGGAGAAGTTCCAATAGGCGCAGTGTTGGTGAGAGATGGAAAAATTATTGCACAAGGGCATAATCAAGCGATTCAGAAATGTGATCCTACAGCCCATGCAGAAATTGTTGTTTTGAGAAAAGCGGCGAGTGTGGAGGGAAATTACCGTCTTGTTGGCTGTGAACTGTTTGTTACTATTGAACCGTGTATTATGTGTGTTGGAGCCATGTTACATGCTCGGATACGGCGAATTATCTTCGGCGCTAAAGAACCCAGATTCGGTGCTCTAATTAGTCACATGCGGGTCCTAGATAATACGAGATTCAACCACAAAATTGAATGGCACGGTGGAGTGCTGGCGGAACAAAGTAGTGTGTTAATGCGAAACTTTTTTAAGTTAAAGCGTGGTAAGAAATAGTACGCTCTCCAATGAGAGCTGGCCTAGGTTAAACGGGCGAATTGTCTGAGTTGTAATCACGCAATTTTCAAGCAACGTGTTGTAGAGGGTTCTTTTTTACTATTTAATAACGAGCGTAACCGAAGATAGTTTAAATAGTACTGAATACTGTCAACGTACTTAACAGCAATCTTGCCACTTGTGTATGCGGCGTCCCTGGTATGGGTATTACCGTTTTTATTAAGGTGTAGTAAGAGAGACCTCACATCCACCCATAGGTCAGGGTTCTTATTTGCGGTCTGAGTCTGTGCCCTCGCCTCTTCGATGTTTCTGAGGCCAAAATTGTATGCGGCTAGTGCAAGCCAAATACGTTCACTATGACCGAGCCTTTTTGGAAGACGCGTCATTAGTTTTTCCAAATACTTTGCACCGCCTAAAACGCTTTGTTGTGGATCTAGACGATTCTGTATTTCCATTTCGATCGCTGTATCTTGTGTCAACATCATCAGCCCTCGGACGCCGGTCGGTGATGTGGCAAGAGCATCCCAATGAGATTCTTGATAGGCAATTGCCGCCAAAAGTTCCCATTCAAAATCTTGTTGATTGGCAATTTTTTTAAATATATGCCTATATTTGGGAAGGCGTTGATCTTCCATCTTTTCTAGCAGCTGAGAATTTGAGGTAGAGAATTGATCTGGATTAAGAAACATTTTTTGTTTAATCTCTTCCATTTTATTTTGGGTCATAAAATCGTGAATAAAAAGGTTCGCGACAGATAACAAACTTTTGTCTCCATCTTTTAAGAATCCCCAGGATAGAGGCTTTTTTTCTGATATTTCGATTCCAACAGCAAGCCTATGAAAAATGTGTCGGTTCATGTTAAAGCTGAGTGAGTCAACGATAGAGTAATCATAATCATTGCTATGTACCATCTGCATCTTATCGGTGTTTGAGAGGGACGGATTATCTATTAGAAATAATCTTGGATTATCTTTTTGGGTTTCTTTTATTTGGGTAACAAAAAAAGTGGGCTGACTCGAGAGTACCAAAGTTCCCACAAGATCCGTAATCTTGCTCGGCTTTGGGTTTCCGCGTCGATAAATCAGTTGCTCAGATACATAGTGGTAGGGTTTAGAAAAATGGAGCGAATTTTGAGCCAGTGCAGTTTGAGTTACATTGGCTGCAATTAGATCTCCCTCGCCAGCATGCAGGGCTAAATTTAGTTCTTCAAAATTCGTTTTAGTTTTTATTTCAAGCTCAACTCCTAACTTTTTTGCAAAGTCATTTGCAATTAAAAACTCAAATCCATTACAAACACCAGATTTCTCATAGAACGTGGTTGCCCTCTCGATAGTTAAAATTGTCAAAGTGCCGCGCTTGAGCACCCGTTGCAGATTATTTGTATGAGTACTACTATCTAAGACTGTTACGAAAATAATAATCATTGCTACAGTAATTAAACTGCGAGTTCGCCGAGATGCGCTCAGAAAATTGATTTGATTTAGATTGGGAAGATTCAACGTTGACTCCAATGGGCGCAATTAGTCCACAGTATAAACTTGTAATTTGATGATGGTTGAGAGCAAAATGAAACTGCGTTTAATTGGATTGTAGTATAAACTAACACTAAGTAGATTTGTTGTGCTCGGATTTTCAGTGAATGATCATTTTTGACGGTGGCCCTTGTTTTTCAGATTTCAGAAATCATAAGTTATTGTCGAAAATACAGGCTGCTCAGCCTAGTGTCCTCTCTTTAAGAGCAAATTATAAATATTTCGTTGATACCGTGGTTTCTCTCTCAGAGAGACAGACTATCGTGCTCGAATCATTGTTGAATTGCCGACATCAAACTATTGCAGCTGATATTTCCACACATCTTTTTTGGGTTGTACCGCGTCTTGGAACCATATCGGCTTGGTCGAGCAAAGCGACTGATATAGCCAGAAATTGTGGCTTGGATTGTGTCCTTCGAGTCGAGCGTGGCATCGCTTTTTCTATTGCCACCTCAATTACACTCGATCGGTCCGAAGAGATAACTCTTGCTGAATTATTACATGACAGGATGATTGAAACTGTTCTTTTCGATATTGGCGAAGCTACCAAACTATTCATGCATGAAGATCCTTTTCCTCTCAAAACTATGGATATATTAGATGGGAATTTTGAAATGTTTAGACAGGTAAATCTAGATTTAGGATTGGCATTGAGTGATTTCGAAATGATTTTTCTTCACGACGAGTTTTCTAAGTTACGACGGAATCCAACCGATGTTGAGTTAATGATGTTTGCTCAGGCGAATTCAGAACACTGCAGGCATAAAATATTTAATTCTCGATGGATAGTGGATGGCAGTATGCAGGATAAGACTCTCTTCGAGATGATCCAAAATACTTATATCAAGAATAGTGCGGGTATTTTGTCAGCTTATTCTGATAATGCAGCTGTGGTAGAGGGATCCTTTGGAGGACGTTTTTTCCCCGATCCAAAAACGCGAGAGTATAAATATTCTTTTGAAGATATACATTTTTTGATGAAGGTGGAGACGCATAATCATCCAACCGCAATATTCCCTCACGCCGGTGCTGGGACTGGCGCGGGCGGTGAGATTCGTGATGAGGGTGCGGTGGGTCAAGGCTCAAAACCCAAAGCTGGCATTACTGGATTTAGTGTGTCTAATTTGAATATTCCAGAGTATACACAGCCGTGGGAAGTGAACTACGGAAAGCCGGATCGGATTGTATCCGCCCTAGATATTATGCTCGATGCCCCTGTCGGGGCGGCTGCATTTAATAACGAATTTGGCCGACCTAATATTTGTGGGTACTTCCGGTGCTTTGAGTTAGAAATGAATGGGCAATGTCTTGGATACCACAAGCCAATTATGATATCTGGAGGATATGGCAATATAAGGTCGCAGCATGTACTAAAAAAATCGTTTCAAGCGGGTACGAAATTTGTTGTTTTAGGAGGTCCAGCAATGCTAATTGGACTTGGAGGAGGCGCAGCATCCTCCGTCACTGCTGGTCAGAGTTTGGCAGAATTAGATTTTGGTTCTGTTCAACGACAAAATCCTGAAATGGAGAGAAGGTGTCAAGAGGTCATAGACCAGTGCTGGCAATTAGGAGACCAAAATCCAATTTCGTTTATTCATGATGTTGGTGCAGGTGGTTTATCAAATGCGCTGCCAGAGTTAATAAAAGATGGAGGAGTTGGAGGGCATTTTAAACTTCGGTGCATCCCAAATGCCGAGCCGCAGATGTCTCCAAAGGAGATTTGGTGTAATGAGGCCCAAGAGCGATATGTTTTGGCAATCAAGACGGGCCACATAAATGTTTTCGCTGGATTTTGTACCAAAGAGCGTTGCCCTTTTGCAATTGTAGGGGAGGCAATCGAAGACAAAAAGGTGGTAGTAGAGGACGAGCATTTTAAAAATACGCCTATAGATTTACCGTTAGCTTTGTTATTTCCACAATCATCTCTTGTAACTCGAATCGCAATCGGCGCAGATATATCATTTCCCCCACTTTCACTAAAAAAAATGAAACTGGATGACGTCATCGACATGGTTATTAGACATCCGACCGTGGCAAGCAAAAATTTTTTGATTACTATCGGAGATCGCTCAGTGGGTGGCATGGTAACCAGGGATCAGATGGTCGGTCCATGGCAAGTGCCCGTTGCTGATTGTGCAGCGACAGCACTGAGTTTCGAAAGTTACAGAGGTGAGGTTGTTGCGATGGGGGAGCGTTCTCCATTGGCCGTGGTGAATGCACCGGCATCTGGTCGTATGGCTATCGGGGAGGCGATTACAAACATTGCTGCGTCTTTAATTACTTCACTGTCTGATGTGCGATTATCTGCTAACTGGATGTGCGCGGCGGGGTGCTCTATTGAAGAGGAGAAACTTTTTCGAACTGTAGAGGCAGTAGGTATGGAGCTTTGTCCGGCTTTGGGAATTACTATTCCGGTTGGAAAAGATTCCATGTCTATGCGGACCAATTGGGATGATGGTGACAAAAGCAAATCAGTCGTATCGCCACTTTCTTTAATTGTAAGCGCATTTGCTCCAGCAATTGATGTTAGAAAAATCTTAACGCCTCAGTTGAGAACGGATTGCGGAGATACTCGATTAATTTTGCTTGATTTGGGAGCAGGCTTGAATCGACTGGGAGGATCTATATTAGCTCAAGTGAATAATCAATTTGGCGATAGAGTTCCTGACTTAGATGATCCAGACGTTATTAAAAAGTTTTTTGATGTTTTGCAGATGCTGAATAAAGAGGGTGAATTACTTGCTTATCACGATCGTTCGGATGGTGGTCTTATTGTGACTCTTCTTGAAATGTCGTTTGCCGGTCGTGTTGGAATTGATATTAACATTGAAACCGATCATGACGATGATGGTTGTCTATCTGGATTATTCAGTGAGGAATTGGGTGCAGTTATTCAGGTGAAGGCAGATAGTGCCAATGGGATTATTAAGCGCTGTGAAGCTTTAAATTTAACTTGTCGTGAAATTGGAAGGCTGAACAATCAGCAAGTTATTCGCGTTAGTTGTGAGGGCGTTGAATTATTTTGCAAGCCAAGAGCTGAATTATATAAGGCATGGAGCGAACTTTCTTATCAAATGTCCGTTCTGCGTGATAACAGTAATTGCGCAGAAAGTGAATTTGATTGCTTAATATCAGAAGACCCTGGGCTTTCGGTGAAGTTAAATTTTCAAATTGAGGTTCCGGTATTGATTGGCACTGTTCGTCCCAGAATAGCAGTCTTGCGAGAGCAAGGAGTCAATGGACAATTAGAAATGGCAGCGGCATTTGATAGAGCGAAATTCGCTGCCGTTGACGTGCACATGAGTGAACTAATGAGTGGTGAAGTCCAGTTATCAAATTTTGTGGGTCTTGTTGCGTGTGGAGGTTTTTCTTATGGAGATGTGCTGGGTGCTGGTCAGGGGTGGGCAAAAACTATCCTCTATAACTCGAGTTTGAGAGATCAGTTCAGTGGTTTTTTTCATCGATCAGAAACGTTTACGCTGGGTGTATGTAATGGGTGTCAAATGCTTTCTCATCTCAGAGAACTGATTCCTGGCTCGGAGCCTTGGCCATTTTTCGCGAGAAACTTGTCAGAGCAGTTCGAAGCACGTTTTTCTCTTGTCAGGATAGAGAAGAGTCCATCAATTTTTTTACATAACATGAGTGACTCACATATGCCCATCGTAGTTTCTCATGGTGAGGGGATGGCCAAATTTGATAACGAAGATATGCATATTGATCTTCAAACTTCGAATATGGTTACCATGCGTTTTTTGGGTAATGATTTGGCGGAGGCCAAGTCTTATCCTGCAAATCCGAACGGCTCACTGAGAGGTATCACTGGCATCTGTAGCAGAGACGGGCGTGTTACTTTAATGATGCCTCATCCGGAACGTGTATTCAGAACAGTATTGAACTCTTGGCATCCCGACAATTGGGGGGAAGACTCTCCTTGGATGCAGTTATTTTATAATGCTCGTCGCTTTGTAGGATAGCGTTAATTTTGGGAGAAGTAAATTTGAGTAAGTTGGAGGATGAGGCGGAGCTGGTCAAAAAAGCAATTCGAGTGGGATCACATTATGCCGCCAAAAGGGGATATGGACATCCGGAAAAACATGACAGTGCCAAATTGAAAGTTGAGTTTGTATACCGAGTACTTGTTGAGGACAAATTAATACAACCGTTGGCAAAGGATAAGATTTCTGATCCAAACATGCGTCGAAAGCTGGCGCTTTGGATTACTAAACATCTCGTAAAGAGACCCACTTGAGCGCAATAAAAATTACCGATCAGTGTTAAAAATTTAAATAATTTGATATTTGTGGTACAATTCGAGTGAGTTGACTAGGCAGTCGCTACGAAGTTTTTGAGTTCAATCGGGAACGCATTTGAAATTTCGTAGAGGAAAGTCCGGGCTCCATAGGGCAGAGTGCCAGGTAATGCCTGGGGGGCGTGAGTCCACGGAAAGTGCCGCAGAGAGAAGACCGCCAATGATCTATTTCTGATCAGGTAAGGGTGAAAGGGTGCGGTAAGAGCGCACCGCACTGTTGGTAACAACAGTGGCAGGGTAAACCCCACTTGGAGCAAGACCAAATAGGTCTCCTTTGACGTTGCCCGCGTTGGAGACGGGTAGGTCGCTAGAGGTATGCGGTGACGTTTGCCCCAGATGAATGACTGTCCACGACAGAACCCGGCTTATCGGTTGACTCTTTTATGACTTTGCTCTCAAAGTTAAATTACAGCCTCTCAGCTATAAATCACATTAAGTTATTGCCGCATCCGTTTGTTTTAAAGAATTAAATATTTAAAACATCGCACTTGACATCAGTCTTTTGAACCGGGGTTCTTGAACTGACTGATTTTTAAGTAATTTTTCTTAATTTCTTTACTTGACTTTGAAACTCACTATGCCTAATCTGCACAAATGGTGAAATGTGGTAAATAGTGGATTTTTATGGGATATATAAGAGGTATAGGGGAGTAAAGTGTTCAGAGGCAGTGATCCCATAAGCATGGATGCAAAAGGGCGAATGGCTGTTCCAACTCGTTACAGGGCCATGCTCGATAATTTGTGTCGGGGGGAGCTGGTTGTGACTATTGATATGAAATCAACGTGTTTAACATTATCGCCGCTTCCTGAATGGCGAAAATTTGAAGAAAAAGTTGCCAAATTGCCTGCTTTGGATGAATTGGGTGAGATGCTTAGTCGTTTTGTTGTGGGTCAGGCAAAGGATTTACAGGTTGATGGAAGCGGTCGAGTGCTTATTCCAACAGAATTGCGTGAATATGCGCAATTGTCTAAAAAGTTAGTTCTCGTGGGACGTACACAGAGATTGGAATTATGGTCGGAGGACAATTGGAATGCTGAGAGAGAAAAGTCTCAAGCTGGTTATCGAGCAATTCTCAATGAGCGAGAGGATATGTCTGATGCGTTGAAAAATTTGTCTTGGTAAATTGGTACCTGTATATGATTGGGCATAACCCAGTACTATTAAGAGAATCCGTCAATGCTTTGGTGATAAATCCAGATGGGTTATATGTTGACGGTACTTTTGGGCGTGGCGGGCACTCTTCAGCAATATTGAATAAATTATCCGAGGATGGCTCTTTAGTCGCTATTGACAAGGATTTGGAAGCGTTAGCTTATGGTCGAACTTTATTTCCGCGAGAATTGAGACTAACTTTGATGCATGCATCTTTTGGAAAGCTCTCTGAAGTGCTTAAAAAGCTGGGTTCGAAGACAACTTCTGGGATTTTACTTGACCTCGGTGTCTCTTCTCCCCAGCTTGAATCTCCTAGCCGAGGTTTCAGTTTTATGCGTGACGGACCTCTGGATATGCGCATGGACCAGACAAGTGGCAGGTCTGCTAAAGATTGGTTAAATAATGCCTCTGAAAATGATATTGCAAGTGTTTTGAAACAATTTGGTGAGGAGCGTTTTGCAAAAAGAATTGCAAAAGCAATTGACTATGAGCGCTCAGAATCACCAATTGAGAGCACGCTCCGACTGGCGAAAGTAGTCTCTGATGCTCATCCAGCGTGGGAGGGTGGCCAGCATCCTGCGACAAAGACATTTCAGGCTATTCGAATCTACATTAATAAAGAGCTTGATGAACTAGATGTTTTTCTTAGCGAAGTAATTGACTTATTAGAAATTGGAGGCCGATTAGTCATTATAAGTTTTCACTCCCTAGAGGATCGTTGTGTGAAGCGATTTATACGTGCTCAACAGCGCGGTTTAATTACCCCAAAATATCTTCCAACGAAGGACTTTGATAAAAATATTCGATTAGTTGGAATTGGGTCTGCGATCAAACCAACAAAGAGAGAGATTGCACTTAATTGGCGCGCCCGCAGCGCCGTAATGAGGGTGGCTGAGAGAGTGGCATGAAAATTTTTGAACACAAAATCTCGTTTAACTTCAGTGTAATAGGACTCGTATCCATTTGGCTGTTAGTGGTTTTTTCTGCCATTTCAGTTGCGTATGTTGAGCATTTGTGTCGCCAGTATTACGAGAGAATTTCAATATCAGAGAAAACCAGTAATCAGCTTCAGGCAGATTACGGTCGTCTTATTCTAGAGTTAAGCACTTGGGGATCGCTACCACGCGTTGAGACTATTGCAATCAATGAATTGAACATGAGGACCCCATTAGGAGATGAAATTATTTTAGTAACTCCGGCATCTTATAGGGAATCTAATGGTGATTAAAACGGGTCATCCAATGTCCGGTGCAAATTGGCGTTTTTTCTTGGTCGTATTAATTGTAGTAGCACTACCAATTATTATCCTTATAAAAATAGCGTCATTACAGAGTAGCGATTTCTTGCGCACTCAGGGCGATTCTCGAGCACTCCGATCACAGGTGATACCCGCTTACCGAGGAATCATATCAGACAGGCATGGTGTTCCCCTTGCCGTGAGCACCCCTGTATCTACTTTAACAGCTGACCCACAGTTACTGCTTTCAGCAAATGCTAATCAGTTATTTCTTCTTGCCGAGGCGTTGGGAAAATCTCCAGAACGTCTACAGCAAAAGCTTAATGCATATCGGAAGAAATCTTTCATGTATCTGTCGCGCCAAGTGCCTGTTGAAGAAGCAGATAAGGTGTTGGATTTGCAGATACCTGGAGTCAACGCCGTGCAAGAGTACAAGCGTTTCTATCCTGCAGGGGAGGTAACGGCTCAGTTGGTTGGTCTTACCAGTAAAGAGCAGGATAGGGGACAAGAAGGTTTAGAGTTAGCCTATAACGCTTGGTTGAGTGGTGAATCAGGATTACGAAGAGTGCTTCAGGATAAATCGGGACACGTTATCGAAGAACTTGGAGTTGACAGGGACGCGAGGCGCGGCAAACCCTTGAGTTTGAGTATTGATCTTCGTATTCAATATGCGGCATATCGAGCACTTAAGAATGCGGTTTATGAGCATGATGCACAGGCGGGATCTGTAGTGGTGCTTGATGTGAAATCTGGAGAAGTTTTAGCAATGGTGAATCAGCCATCTTTCAATCCAAATGATCGCTCTACTGTAACTCCAAATGTTCTGCGTAATCGGGCAATGTTAGATCTGATTGAACCAGGCTCTACCGTGAAACCATTCACTATTTTGACTGCTTTACAGTCTGGCATTTTTAATGAGCATTCAAATATAGATACGAGCCCCGGATATATAAAGGTAGATTACAAGACATTTACGGATGCTAGTGACTACGGGGTACTCAACCTGACTGAGGTATTATCCAAATCGAGTCAAGTTGGAACTATTAAAGTTGCTTTAAAGCTGGATCCAAGGTTAACCAGAGGCGTTTTTGAAAAGTTAGGTCTGGGTCAGAGTACAGGTAGTGGTTTTCCTGCTGAGGCCGTCGGAAACTTACCGACATTCCATATTTGGGACCCAATTTCTCAAGCTACTTTTGCTTTCGGATATGGGTTTAGTGTCACATCACTTCAGCTTGCACGAGCATATTCGGTTCTGGCCAATGATGGGATGCGTCGCGAGATTTCACTAATTGCTAATGATCCTCCCTTGAGGGCAGAAAAATTGTTTAACCCAGATGATATTCGAGCAGTTCGAGGTATGCTCGAATCCGCAGTAGGGCACGACGGAACTGGGCAAAAGGCGTCCATATCGGGATATTCGGTCGCTGGGAAGACTGGTACTTTGCATAAGACTAGAGAAAGTGGCGGATACGCTAATAACCGTTACACGGCTACATTTGCAGGCATGGCCCCCGTCGAAAGTCCAAGAATAGTGACTGTTGTTGTCATTGATGAACCAAGTCGCGGGAAATATTTTGGGGGCCACGTGGCCGCACCTGTTTTTGCTGAGGTTACAGGTAATGCACTTCGATTAATGCGGGTAACGCCTGACTCAGTTCCGACGACGCCGATATTGTCTGGTGCGAAAATTAATTATTTTTCGGCTGGTGAGTCATGACAACGTCAAATAGACCAAAACGTTGGAGTATTGGCGAACTTTTCGTCAATGAAAAAATTGAATCATCATTCTCTAAATTATCTGTTTCGGGATTATGTCAAGACAGTCGATTGGTAAAACAGGGTGACTTATTTTTTGCGCTTTCAGGTAGTAGAACAAACGGTATGCTCCATGTTGATGAGGCGCTTAGAAAAGGAGCGGTTGGTATAGTTGTTGATCAAGCATGGCGAGGTAATACATCTAATTTTTCAGTGCCCGTAATACGAATTTTCGATTTGTACAATAAAGTTTCTAAAATTGCTTCAACATTTTATGAGAATCCGTCAAAAAAAATTCGCACAATTGCTACTACAGGCACCAATGGAAAGACCTCATGTTGCTGGCTGCTCTCTGATCTTTTAACGCGCCTTGGCAAGAAATCAGCATACTTAGGTACTTTGGGGTGTGTAATCGGGGGCTCAAGGGCTGACGGAATGTCAGCAAGCGAGGTGATCAAAACTTCTTTGACTACTCCAGATGCTGTAACAATCCAGGCCATCCTTAAAAGACTATCCAATGCCGGTGTTGCAAGCGTCGCACTTGAAGCATCGTCCCATGCCTTGGCTCAAAAAAGAATAGATGCTGTTTCTATAGACACCGCTATTTTTACGAATTTAAGCCGAGATCACCTTGATTACCATGGTGATATGAAAAGTTATGGAGCATCTAAGACACTTTTGTTTCAAAAACCTGAGCTACAGACCATTATAATTAATGCCGACGACGACTTCTCTGCTGTGCTGGAGGGGAAAATAGCTTCACACAAGCAAATTTACAGGTATAGCTTAGACAATAATAAAGCCGATATTTATTGCACTTCCATTGAACTAGACCCGCTTGGAGTGACAGCTGAGGTCGTTACTCCTTGGGGGCTAGGTACCATTAAATCTTCTTTAGTGGGCCAGTTTAATTTGTCCAACCTATTAGCTGTAGTGGCTGCAGCAGCCACAAAAATGCCGCTTTTTGACGTCTTAAAAGCAATCTCATTGATTAAAGCTCCCACTGGTCGTATGGAGCTAATCAACATGGAGTCAGTGCCAGGTGTGGTGGTGGATTATGCCCATACTCCCGACGCCTTAGAAAAAGTGCTAATAACATTGAGGGCTCACAGTATCGGAAAACTTTGGGTGGTTTTTGGCTGCGGCGGTGAACGAGACATAGGGAAGCGCTCCAAAATGGGAGCTATAGCAGAGCGATATACAGATAGAGTAATACTGACTAGTGATAACCCTCGCGGTGAACCTGAGGATCAAATAATAGCGCAAATTAAACGCGGGATGCTCGGGGAGGCAATAATTAAGACCGACCGACGCGATGCGATTCGACACGCTATTTTTTCTGCAGCATCGGATGATTTAGTTCTGATAGCTGGTAAAGGTCATGAGGATTTTCAACATGTAGCATCTGGACAATTCCCTTTTAGCGACCAGCACCAGGTTCGCTCAGCGTTGTTGGATCGTCAGGATGGAGTGAGATGACAGCTATTTTATTAAGTGATGCTGCGGCTCAGTTCGGGGGAACACTCCTTAATTCCGATGCGAGGTGCGATAGGGTCTCTATCGATAGTCGAAAAGTAAAAAGTGGCGATATTTTCGTCGCACTTTCGGGTAAAAATCATGATGGTCATGAGTTCATAGAAGGTATCGCTAATAAAATTGCTGGAGCAATTGTCTCAAAGCCAGTTGTTGGGAAAAATCTTTCACAGTGGGTTGTCAAAGACACCGAAAAAGCACTGGGATACTTGGCTAGCTTGAAACGGGATTCTTTTAGAGGACAAACTGTTGCCGTAACGGGGAGTAGTGGAAAAACTACTGTGAAAGAATTTATTTCCTCAATTTTAAAACTCTGCGGATCGGTACATGCGACAGAGGGCAATTTAAATAATCAAATTGGATTACCCTTGACTTTGTTGGCGCTTTCTAATGCAGCCGACTATCTTGTCCTGGAAATGGGAGCAAGGAAAGCCGGTGATATTAATTATTTGTGTTCGTTATCTCGCCCTAATATCAGTTTGGTAAATAACGTACAGAACGCGCATATTGGAGCTTTTGGCGATCTTGATTCGACAGCGAGTGCAAAATCAGAAATCTACCGAAGCTTACCCGAAGACGGAGTGGGAGTTTTAAATTTGGACATTGATTACGCTGATAAATGGAGGGATATGATAGGAGCGCGACGGTGCGTAACGTTTTCAGCAGAAGGTAAATCTGCAGATGTTACAGCAATTGATCTTGAATCAGATGATCTTGGTTGTTTCAAATTTACGATGCGATTCTCTCCTAATACTCAGACTTCGCGAGATATTGCAATAAGTTTAAATGTTCCTGGACGGCATTCCGTTAGTAATGCCGTTGCTGCAGCCACTTGCGCGCTTGCCACAGGAGCAGGTATCGATCAAGTAAAGCAAGGTTTGCAGATGGTACAACCTTTGGCGGGACGTTTGATGGTGAAAAAGTTACATTCGGGCGGATCTTTGATTGACGACTCATACAATGCTAATCCAGAGTCCGTAAAAGCAGCTATTAATTTTCTTTCTACGCGCCCCGGCATACGTATTTTTGTGTTTGGAGATATGGCTGACTTAGGAAATCGCGCTCAGGAATTTCACTGCTCTATAGGTGATTATGCACGTGATTTAGGGATCGATTCGATGCTTACACTTGGTTGCTTAAGTGCGAATGCGAGTAAGCGATTTAATGGTCAGCACTTCTCATCCTTAGATGCTTTACGAAATTATTTATCAAGTTTTAAAGACACATCAGAGACGACCTTCTTAATAAAAGGGTCGCGTGCTTCCTCTATGGAAAAGATAGTAGTCATGCTCGAGAGTGGAGAAATTTTCTAGTGTTTTTTTGGTTAAGTGATTATTTTGGACAATTCTATAGTCCTTTATTAGTGTTCCAATACCTTACTTTGAGAGGCATCTTCTCAGTCCTTACCGCGCTTGGCATGTGCTGGATTTTTGGACCATCCCTAATTCGAAGGTTAGATTATCTTCAAGTTGGACAAGCAATTCGTAGTGACGGTCCGAAGACGCATTTTTCGAAAGCTGGCACTCCGACTATGGGTGGTGCTCTGATTATTATTGCGATGTTTATGAGCACAATAATGTGGGCAGACATTCAGAACCGGTATGTTTGGATAGTGTTGTCGGTGACAATATGCTTTGGCTTAGTTGGTTGGGTTGATGACTATCGAAAAGTAGTCGAAAAAAATCCCCGAGGGTTACCAGCACGTTGGAAGTTTTTTTGGCAATCATTAATTGGGTTAGCAGCTTCCTTGGCGCTCTATATTACCGCTCAATCGCCGTCAGAGACCGAACTAATAGTTCCATTTTTTAAGTCTTTTGCATTAGATTTGGGACCATTTTTTGTGGTGCTGACTTACTTTGTAATTGTTGGTACAAGTAACGCGGTTAATTTGACTGATGGACTTGACGGGTTAGCTATTATGCCGAGCGTTCTTGTAGCAGGGGCATTGGGCGTTTTTGCATATGCAAGTGGAAACTATCAGTTTGCGCATTATTTAAATATACCATTTATAAGTGGTGCTGGAGAACTACTTATTATTACTGCTGCGCTTTGCGGTGCTGGGTTAGGATTTCTTTGGTTCAATACATATCCGGCGATGGTTTTTATGGGTGATGTGGGTGCACTCGCTCTTGGTGCTACGCTAGGTGTTATCGCAGTAATTGTTAGGCAAGAAATCGTTTTATTCATCATGGGTGGTGTATTTGTAGTAGAGACCATGTCCGTAATTATTCAGGTCGCCTCGTTCAAGCTGACTGGAAAGCGTATTTTTCGTATGGCACCTTTACATCACCATTTCGAGTTAAAAGGTTGGCCAGAGCCGAGAGTCATTGTTCGGTTTTGGATTATTACATTTGTCCTGGTTCTTATTGGGCTGGCGACCCTGAAGTTGCGATAAAATTCGGGAGCTTACTAAGTGCAAGTAGAGGAACATATTTCAAAAGTGATTGCCATTCTAGGTACGGGTATCACCGGCATATCTGTAGCTAAATTTTTGCAATCCAGAAACCTTGACTTTATTTTTGTTAATACATGTCCAAAAAAGAGCTTTTCTTCACCCGATCGGGTGACAGAGCTGTTCCCGACCCATGATATTTTTTATGGACCATTTGATGATTATTTTTTTCAAAAGATTCATATTATCGTGGTTAGTCCGGGCGTTCCCCGTGATATTCCTTTGCTCCTTTCTGCACGCGAACACTGTGTCAGAATAATAGGCGATTTAGAGTTATTTTTTAAAGCGGTTAGTTCACCGATAGTAACAATTACCGGTGCTAATGGGAAAAGCACAGTTACTTCGCTGGTGGGTGCGATGGCCGAGCAAGCCAGTATCAAGGTGGGGATTGGTGGCAATATTGGAACACCAATGCTGGATCTCGTTGGTAAAAACTTCAAGTTATATGTATTGGAATTGTCAAGTTTCCAACTTGAGCTTTTTGAGGGGACGGGTGAACATATCTGTGGATTTCTTAATATCTCTCCAGATCATCTTGATAGACATGGAAGTATGGAGAATTACCTAGCAGCGAAGCAAAACATTTTTTTGGGCGCTAAGCAAGCCGTGGTAAACAGAGATGATCTATTAACCTTTCCTCAAGGTCTCACGTATTGCGATCTTGTTACTTTTGGCACCGATGAGCCTCAGGCAACGGATTTTGGTGTTATTTCGCATAATGACATTCGTTGGTTAGCACTGGGTAAGCAACGTTTAATGCCCGTTTGTGATTTGTCGTTAAAAGGAACCCATAATATTTCTAATGCTTTGGCGGCTTTGGCACTTGGTCATTGTGCTGGTTTACCCATGGAATCAATGTTACGCACGTTGCGTCACTTCAGGGGACTTCCTCACCGTTGCGAGGAAATTGCCTACATTAATAATATTTTGTATATCGATGACTCTAAGGCGACAAATATAGGAGCGGCATGTGCAGCGATCGAGGGATTCTCTCAATTTCAAAAACGTAATATTTTACTTATAGCAGGTGGCCGCACGAAAAATATTGATTTTTCTAGCTTGATAAAAATGGTGAGAACGGCGGTAAAACATTGTTTTCTGCTGGGAGAAATTGCAGATGAGCTACACAATCTTTTATGTGGTGTTATACCTGTAAGCAGGCACAGTAGTATCGAAGCATGCGTTGTAGAGGCCTCAAAAATTGGATGTGCGGGGGACGTAGTATTACTTTCCCCAGCTTGTGCTAGTTTTGACATGTTCGAAAATTATATTGAAAGAGGGCTCCATTTTCAGGCGGCAGTCAATAGTTTGAGCGAAAATGGGCGGGCTTCCTGATGAGAAAAAATATTTTTAAACATAAATTCGGTTCGAAATCACAAGAACGTTACGTAGACCCATTTTTATTTTTTCCGTTGGTCACCCTTATCTCTTTGGGCTTTGTGATGGTAGCATCTGCCTCTTTTAGTTTTGCAGAGCATCGGTTTGGCAACGTTTTTTTCTTTGCAGAACGCCATGCTATCTATATTTTATTAGCCACACTTGTGGCGGTTACAGTTTACAAGGTTCCGCCTCAGCAATTGAGGTCGCATGGTAGGCTATGGATGTTTTTTTCTATTCTAATGCTCATCGCGGTGTTGATTCCCGGAATTGGCAAGGAGTTAAACGGTAGTAAGCGTTGGCTTTCACTAGCCGGGTTTACTTTTCAGGTGGCGGAGTTCGCAAAAATTTCTGTGATAGTTTTTCTTGCAGACTATTTGGCGCGGCATAGACTAGTTTTTGCCAAAGAACTCAGTAAATTAGCTTTCATCGTCGGACTGATCTCATTGGTAGCAGTATTACTCATTTCCCAACCAGATTATGGCTCAGTTGTGGTAATTGGTGGTATATTCATGGCACTTCTATTTGTTGGTAATGTGCGACTGCGCGATTACTTAATTCTCTTTTTACTCGCCGGCTTTGGACTTTGGTGGTCAGCTGGAGCAGCTCCATATCGTTTGGCTCGTTTGACCTCTTTTTTAGATCCTTGGGCTGATCAATTTGCAGCTGGATATCAGTTAACACAATCCTTAATTGCTTTTGGCAGAGGGGAGTGGTGGGGTCTCGGACTCGGTCAATCTGTTCAGAAGATGCGTTATTTGCCAGAGGCCCATACCGACTTTGTTTTCGCAATTTTTGCAGAGGAATTTGGCTTTTTTGGAGTGCTCATTTTACTGACCATTTTTATGATTTTAATTGGAAGGATCTTTCAATTGAGTTTTCGCGCAATTAACGCCGGTGATTGGTATGCAAGTTATTTCCTCGTTGGTGTTGGTTTGTTCATTGGCGGTCAGACTTTTATAAATCTCGGTGTAAATACGGGGTTACTTCCAACAAAAGGCCTCACTCTTCCCTTTATAAGTTACGGTGGAACCAGCCTAATATGTTGCTGTTTACTCATGGGTATGTCGATGCGAATAAGTAATGATCTTAAAATTGCATCGAATGAAGGTACAAGGAGAAACAGAAATGTATGACAGTGTAAAGCCTCGGATTTTGATTATGGCTGGTGGAACTGGTGGACATGTGTTTCCGGGGCTCGCAGTTGCTTTACAACTCAGGGAATTTGGTGTAGCAGTTTCTTGGTTGGGAACGAAGAACGGCATTGAGTCTGAAATAATACCTACCCATGACATTCCTATTGAATTATTGAATATCGAGGGTATACGAGGACGGGGTTTAGCAGCACTAATTAAGGCGCCTTTTTTGTTGTCGCAATCAATAAGGCAGGCCATGAAAATTATTGATGAGATTAAGCCTGCCGTAGTTCTTGGTATGGGGGGGTTTGGATCCGGGCCTGGCGCCCTAGCTGCTTGGTTAAGAGACATACCGATTATAATTCACGAACAGAATGCTATTGCCGGAACCACAAATCGAATTATAAGTTACTTTGCGAAATCAATTCTGGAGGGATTCCCTGGGACTATTAAAGGAGCTTATTGGTCTGGAAATCCAGTACGAAAGGAAATCTCAGGAATCAAGGCACCAAATTTTCGTTTGGAGGGACGTAGTGGGGCAGTAAACCTTCTTGTGTTGGGAGGAAGTAGGGGCGCAAAAACAATAAATGAATTGGTTCCAAAAGCCTTGGCGCTTATGCCAGAGAATAATCGTCCAAAGGTCATACATCAGGCTGGTGAACAACATGCAGGGTTAACACGAGCGGTTTATGCTGCATTGAATGTTGAGTGCAACGTAATTCCTTTTATTCATTCTATGAATGAGGCTTATGAGTGGGCTGATTTTGTTATATGCCGTGCTGGAGCATTGACTGTCGCTGAATTAAGCAATGTCGGATTAGCAGCAATTTTTATTCCTTTCCCGTTTGCCATCGATGATCATCAAACTGCAAATGCTAAATGGATTGAGTCTCTACAGGGGGCTGTGGTTTGTAAACAGTCTGATTTGTCACAAGATAAATTACGAGATTTGATAGAGGAATTTGTTGAAAGCTCCGATAAACGGTTGAGTATGGCCGTAGCGGCTAGGGGTGCTGCGAGAATACGAGCGACAGAAGAGATTTGTAAAGTTTGTTTGGATTATTTAAATGTCTGATCATAATATTTTATTACCGCCTGAGATGCGGAGAATTAAGAAAATCCATTTTGTGGGTATTGGCGGGAGTGGCATGTGTGGCATAGCCGAAGTTTTGTGTAACCTTGGCTATTGTATTTCGGGCTCAGATATTGCTCACAACCCAAATATTGCTAGGCTGGAAGAAAACGGTATACAGGTTACTGTAGGACACCACGCTAGTAATGTTGATGAATCTGATGTGGTTGTGAGGTCATCAGCGGTAGATACGGAAAATGTGGAAATTAAACGAGCGCAGGCAAGAGGAGTCCCCGTTGTTCGTCGAGCGGAAATGCTGGCCGAGTTGATGCGCTATCGGCATGGCATAGCAGTAGCTGGAACTCATGGGAAAACTACCACTACGAGCCTTTTGGCCGCAATTTTTGCGGCAGACGAGAAAGATCCCACATTTGTTGTTGGTGGCCGTGTAAATAGTATTGGGAAAAACGCCATGCTCGGGACTAGCAAATATCTTATAGCAGAAGCAGATGAAAGTGATGCTTCTTTTTTACATTTGCAGCCTTTGGTAGCGATTATCACTAATATTGAATTAGATCATATGAAGACATATGACCATGATTTTGAAAAGCTTAAGCAAACATTCCTCGAATTTCTACACAATTTGCCCTTTTACGGTCTGGCGGTTTTGTGTGCAGACGACCCAGTAATTCGCGATATTTTAGTCAATGTGGCTCGTCCAATGCTTACTTATGGATTTGCGAGCACGGCTGGATATCAAATTAGAGATTTGGTGATGTGTGGGGAGCAATCTAATTTTATTGTTGACCGGCCAGATAGAAGATCATCATTGTCAATCAAGTTGAACATGCCTGGTCGTCATAATGTACTTAATGCCACTGCTGCAATTGCAGTGGCAAGTGATGAGGGTATTAGTGATGAAGCCATAATAGAAGGACTGAAAAAATTTGATGGAGTGGGCAGGCGTTTTGAAATTCTTGGGGATTATCCAGTTGCGTCTGGTTCGGCTATGTTAGTAGACGACTACGGGCATCATCCCACTGAGGTAGACGCAACTATTCAAACTGTGAGAGACAGCTGGCCTGGAAAACGTCTCATAATGGTTTTTCAACCTCACCGGTACAGCAGGACGCATGATTTTTATGATGAGTTTGTGAAGGTATTATCGAGAGTGGATGAACTTCTTCTCCTGGATGTCTACGCGGCTGGTGAGGAACCTATTTTTGATGTATGTAGCAAGAAGTTATCAGATAGTATTAGGAATTTTGGAAAAGTTGCACCAATTTATGTTGAAAACTTCTGCTGTGTTCCGGAGTTACTAGATGAATTGGTAAATTCTAATGACATGGTGCTCACTCAGGGCGCAGGAAGTGTGAGTCATTTGGTATCTATTTTAAAGCGTAAGTGTGAGGGTTTATGACGTCTGTTAATGCAAAGTTTGGTCGAGTTGCTGTACTTTGCGGCGGTAAGTCTTCGGAGAGAGAAATTTCAATTGAAAGCGGTAGAGCAGTTTATGATGCGCTCAAAAGATTATCTATTGACTCGGAGTTTATAGATGTCGGCGATAATGTTTTGGATGTCGTTTTTGAAAAGACATTTGATCGTGTATTTATAGCAATGCATGGCTCAGACGGAGAAGATGGATCGCTACAGGGTGCTTTGAAATTATTGAAAATACCTTTTACTGGCAGTAAGGTCTTAGCTTCTGCGCTTGCAATGGATAAAACAAGGAGCAAGCAGGTTTGGCGTAGTCATGGTTTGGCTACTCCAGATTTTATTGAAATCCAGTCAAAATCTCGAAAAAAACAAAAATGGAGCAAAATTCTCGATCAGCTCGGTGGAGGTGTCATTGTTAAGCCTTGTCGAGAGGGCTCAAGTATGGGAATTAGTAGCGTTGACACCGCGGAGGCGCTAGAGCAGGCCAGTTCTCAGGCTTTCGATTTTGATGACAGAGTCATTATAGAAAGGAAATTAACGGGACAAGAATATACCGTAGGTATTATTGCTGATCAGATATTGCCGTCCATTTGTATTAAAACGGACACTGGTTTCTACGATTTTCAATCAAAATATAGGTCAACTACTACTCAGTACCTTTGCCCAAGTGGCTTGTCAAAAAGTCAAGAGCTCGCTTTACAGTCTTTTTGTTACGACGCTTATACCGCACTTGGGTGCACTGGATGGGGACGAGTCGACGTCATTACCGACGATAACGGGCTTTTTTATCTCCTAGAAGTTAATACCGTGCCTGGTTTGACCAAGAGTAGTCTCGTTCCAAAAGCGGCAGAAGCTGCTGGAATAAAATTTGATAATGCTGTGTACCGAATATTGGAGACATCATTATGATTAAAAGTCTTAAGAGATATAATAATCATAAACAATCGTCCTATAACAAAAAAAATGTGTGGTCCCTGATCAGCAACTATTTATTGCTAATTTTTGTTTTCATACTTTTGGTATTTTTTATTGGTGCTTCTACATACCCTTATTTGAATCAAAGAATTACGGAAATATTGATTATCGGGGATTTGAATCATGTAAGAAAATCTTCTCTAACTAACATACTTAAAAACAAAGTCAAAGGTGGATACATCTCTGCGGATCTTCATCAGTTAAAGGAGGTGCTGCAGGCAGATCCTTGGATCGAAAAAGTTAAGATCAGAAGAGTTTGGCCGTCAAGCTTGGAGATAACAATTATTGAGGAAACTCCTATTGCTCGTTGGGGTGGTGAAGGATTTTTAAATTCAAGGGGAAAGGAGCTAATCATATCTGATAAAACTAAATTATTAGATCTGCCTTTGTTAAAAACCAATTTTTTGACGGCAGAGAAAATGATGCATCAGTATCAGATTTTTAGTGAACAACTTTTCTTTAGTGGATTGAAGATTGAAGAACTAGAATACGATCGAGCTGGCTCGTGGCGCATATCAACTACTGATTCTATTCAAATATTTATGGGCCGAAACGGCTTTCTCGAAAAATTTCAAAGGTTTAATCAAGCGTGGCTCTCAGAGCTTCGAGAGCGTCGCACTGATATAGATCATGTAGATTTGCGTTATTCAAACGGACTAGCTGTTGCTTGGCGAAAGAATCGGCTCGTGAATTTTGAGATTGATGAATACAAACGATTTTTTTTATGTTCATTCGGCTAGTGACCATCATTGGAGATATTTCATGACGGATTCAAATTTAGAGAATATGGTAGTCGGGTTGGATATCGGTACGTCTAAGGTCGTTGCTATTGTCGGTGTGATAGCAGCGAACGGTAATTTAGAAATCATAGGCACTGGAATGCATGTTTCTACGGGCTTGAAGAAAGGCGTCGTAGTGAATATTGAATCGACGGTTGATTGTATTCAAAGGGCCATTGAGGAGGCTGAATTAATGGCAGGTTGTGCAATTCATTCAGTTTATGTTGGAATCGCCGGTAATCACATTAAAAGTCTCAATTCACATGGGATTGTTGCAATTAGAGATCGAGAGGTACAGTACCTCGACATTGATCGGGTGATTGATGCAGCAAAAGCTGTTGCCATTCCAGCAGATCAAGAGATTCTTCATGTCCTGCCTCAGGAATATATCATCGACAATCAAGAAGGAGTGCGGCAGCCCAAGGGAATGTCAGGGGTGAGACTTGAGGCTAAAGTACATCTTGTATCGAGCGCGGTTAATGCGGGACACAATATAAAAAAATGTGTTCGTCGGTGCAGTTTAGAAGTCGAAGATCTCATCTTAGAACAATTGGCGTCAAGTTATGCGGTCCTCACTGAGGATGAGAAACATCTCGGTGTTGCCCTGGTGGATATTGGAGGTGGTACTTCGGATATCGTGGTCTTCACAGAAGGGGCTATAAGACACACAGGTGTTATTCCGATTGCGGGAGATCAGGTTACAAATGATATTGCCATGGCTCTCCGCACGCCTACTGCACATGCAGAGGAGTTAAAAATTAAGTATGCATGTGCTCTGGCAAAATTGGCACGACCAGAGGAAACAGTGCAAGTACCTAGTGTGGGAGATCGTGCTCCAAGAGAGATGTCACGACAGCTTCTGGCGGAAGTAGTAGAACCGAGATATGAGGAATTATTTACCCTGGTTTTAGAGGAATTGAGGCGCAGTGGCTTCGAACATCTTTTAGCCGCCGGTATTGTGCTGACCGGCGGCACTTCTAAAATGGAGGGCGTCACTGAATTAGCAGAAGAAATCTTTCACATGCCGGTTCGTGTCGGAGCTCCGGCAAATGTCTCAGGATTGGCCGATATTGTAAAAAATCCGGTCTATTCAACCGGGGTAGGTCTATTGCATTACGCTAAATTGGAGTACGAACAGCGAAAAGATATCGAAACAAGTGAGAGATCTGCGAATAGTTTTTTTAGTAGTGTTAAAAGTTGGTTTCAGGGAGATATTTAGTTTTGTATTAGGTGCCGTAGTTATTCGTTCAGTTGACGTTTTACAGAAGGAGATGATGTATGTTTGAACTTGTTGATAGTATACCAAAAAATGCTGAAATAAAGGTCGTGGGCGTCGGTGGAGGTGGTGGAAATGCCGTGCGACATATGATGCAAAGCGATATCGATGGTGTCGATTTTATCTGCGCAAACACTGATGCACAGTCCTTAAGTGGATTGGAAAACGCAACTATCTTGCAGTTGGGTCAAACACTGACTAAAGGCTTAGGCGCAGGTGCCAACCCTGAGATTGGACGACAAGCGGCCTTAGAGGACAAAGAACGTATTTCTCAGGCGCTCGAAGGAGCGGATATGGTTTTTATCACCGCAGGGATGGGTGGCGGAACTGGAACTGGGGGCGCTCCGGTTATCGCAGAAGTCGCTAAACAGTTGGGTATTTTGACTGTGGGAGTAGTGACGCGACCCTTTTCATTCGAGGGGAAAAAACGTATGGCCGTAGCTGACGAGGGGATTGCCACTCTGAAAGAAGTTGTGGACTCTTTGATCATAGTACCCAACGAGAAGCTGCTCCAGGTTCTTGGGCATGATATGACGGTCATTAATGCGTTTAAACAAGCAAATGATGTGTTATTCGGAGCAGTTCAAGGTATCACTGATTTAATTCTTTTAGATGGCTTGATAAACGTTGACTTTGCTGATGTCAGAACGATTATGGCTGAAATGGGGATGGCTATGATGGGAACCGGTGAGGCAAGCGGTAATGATCGCGCGATGGTAGCTGCTGAGGGTGCAATTCGTTGTCCATTATTGGAGGACATAAACCTAGAGGGTGCTAAGGGAATCCTAGTGAATATAACTAGTGGGCTCGATTTGACTTTAGGAGAGTTCGAAGAAGTAGGAAAAATTATCCGAGAATTTTCCGATGAAAATGCAACGATTATTGTGGGAAGTGTATTTGATACTGAAATGGTTGACAAACTAAGAGTCACTGTTGTGGCGACTGGATTACAGACGGCAAGCCTGAAATCCGGCCCAAGAAGTGTCATTGACAACACAGTTCGAAAGAGTGGAAAAACACCTGATTATTCTCGATTGGATCAGCCTGCTATTACCCGACGAGGTAAATCAGCAGAGAATAGCGCGGCAGCGCAACGCTTGGATGTACAAGTTGATTCAGACTTAGACTTTTTGGATGTCCCAGCATTTTTAAGAAAACAAGCAGATTAGTTGTAAGTTTTTTTCGTCTAAAATGTTTTATGATTTTTTCTGCAAATGAAACTCCTTGGCGGTCAAGATTATGTCTGCTATGCTCTTTGTTCAGTAGAGGTATAAAGTAGGAAAGATGATAAAACAGCGCACATTGAAAAACACGATACGTGCGTCTGGGTTGGGACTACATTCAGGAAAGAGAGTTTTTCTTACTCTGCATCCAGCGCACGCTGGTACTGGAATAATTTTTCGTAGAGTAGACGTAACGCCGGTAGCAGAAATACCTGCACTTGCAGAGAATGTGGTAGAGACCAAGCTCTCCACAACCCTTATGAGTGGGGGAGTGGGCGTATCAACAGTTGAACACTTACTTTCAGCTTTAGCAGGGTTCGGTATTGACAACCTAAAGATCGATTTAACAGGGGATGAGGTGCCTATTTTAGATGGTAGTGCCGCCCCGTTTGTTTTTTTATTGCAATCTGCTGGAATTGTAGAGCAGTGTGAACCAAAAAAGTTTGTTCGCGTGAAAAAAGTGGTCGAAGTCGAACATGAAGGAAAGAGCGTAAGATTCAGTCCATTTGAGGGCTTTAAATTGACTTTCGAGATCAGTTATGACCATCCTCTGTTTAAAAGCAACTTCAACATCGCAACGTTTGATCTTTCTTCTACATCTTTCGTGCAAGAAATTAGTCGGGCACGAACATTTGGGTTTTTGAGGGAGTATGATTCCATGAGAGCTCAGGGGCTCGCAAAAGGAGGCAGCTTAGCAAATGCAATTGTCATTGATGAGCACAAAATTCTGAACAAAGGTGGACTGAGATACGAAGATGAGTTTGTAAAACATAAGATTTTAGACGCAATAGGAGACTTATATTTAATGGGCGGTAATTTATTATGTGAATTTGATGCCTTCAAATCCGGGCATACGCTAAATAATGCCTCGCTTCGCGAGCTAATTGCTCAAGAGGATGCTTGGGAATTAATTACTTTTGAAAGACACGACGACAGAACACCCATTACTTTTAGTGCGGTGAGTTGAATTAAAGACGGATGTAATTCAGTGAAAATTATACTTATTAACAGTCGGTCAGATAGAACGCATACGGTTGATCTATCAGTTCTGGGAAGGACTGCCTTGGTCTTAATTGTTCTGGGTATTCCGCTTATTTCGGGACTATGGCTAGGTTCCTTCATGTCAGATAGAAACTGGGAATTAGTTTTTGAAAATACCCTCGAGGAGATGAGACAGCAAATATTGGTCCAATATGAAGATGTTGAATCTGGGAAGCATGAGGTAGAAAATACTCTTTCAGCAATGACTGCGAAACTTGCTCAAATGAGGTCTCGTCTGGTCCGTCTAGATGCTCTGGGAGAGCAACTTACACAAATCGCGAGTCTTCAAAACGGGGAGTTTGATTTCTCGACATCGGCTGGTCTGGGTGGTCCTAATGACAGCTTAAACTCAGAGTTGACAAGCTCAATGTCGTCCCAACAGCAGATTAAAATGATGTTCGCTTCACTTGAAAATAATATCAGCGATCGCGAAGCTCAGCTGAACGTTTTACAGTCTATGATGTCTGATGATCGACTTAAAAATGAAGCTATTGTTGCTGGGAGGCCCATATTGAAAGGATGGCTATCATCTCAGTATGGAATGCGCACAGATCCTTTCCACGGCAAACAGCAGTGGCACTCGGGTGTTGATTTCGCCGGAAGAGAGGGATCAGATATTATTGCAGTTGCTGCTGGGGTCGTTACCTGGTCGGGAACTCAGAGCGGCTATGGCAAGATGGTCGAAATCAATCACAGCGATGGATATGTTACCAGATATGCCCATAACAAGGAAAATTTAGCAAAACTCGGTGCTATTGTTAAACGTGGGGATGTAATTGCCAAAATGGGAAGCACGGGCCGTTCTACAGGGCCCCATGTGCACTTTGAAGTATATAAAAACGGAAGAACTGTTGACCCGTCGACCTACATTCACAGGTCACTTCATTAAAAACTGTTAGTTTTCCCTGTCGTTTCTCCAGTGATTCTCATTTCTTAATTTGTTTGTTAGTGTTGATCTATCAAGTTTTTGGGTGTCAATTTAATGATCTTTACGATTCTGAAGAAAATAATTGGAAGTAAAAATAACAGAGATTTGCGTCGAATAAAAAAAATCGTCGCAGAGATAAACTCGTTGGAAGCTTCATTAAAATTGTTAACCGATTCGGATCTCAAGGGAAAAACTAATAAATTCCGTGAACGTTTAGCATGTGGAGAACAATTAGATGATGTTCTAGCTGAGGCGTTTGCGACGGTGAGAGAGACTTCGCGGCGAGTGCTTTCCATGCGACATTTTGATGTGCAGCTCATCGGCGGAATTACACTTCATGAGGGCCGGATTGCCGAAATGAGAACTGGTGAAGGAAAAACCTTAGCTGCCACGTTATCAGCTTATCTGAATGCGTTGCCGGCTCAGGGCGTTCACATCATTACAGTTAATGACTATTTAGCTAAAAGAGATGCGCAGTGGATGTTACCTTTATATCACGCACTTGGTTTATCTTTAGGCGTAATTCAATCTCATCGAGGAAGTGATGAAGCCAGTTCTTTTTATTGTTCAGCTGATGATGACAATGGTTTGAGGGCATCAACACGTAAGCAGGCCTACACGGCAGATATTACTTATGGCACTAACAACGAATTTGGCTTTGATTATCTGAGAGATAACATGGCCTTGCATCTTGAGGAGAAATCTCAGCGATCACTGAATTATGCCATTGTTGATGAGGTAGATTCTATCCTTATTGATGAGGCTCGCACACCCTTAGTAATTTCGGGAGCAGCTCAAGGTAGTTCGCATCTCTATAACGAGATAAATCGTTTGATTTTAGATCTAAAACCGCAAGACGAAGATTATATTGGCGATTTTACGGTTGATGAAAAAACACGGCAGGTCGATCTTACGGAAGCCGGACATCAAAGAGTAGAGCGAAAATTGATTGATGCTAACTTACTCGGAAGTGATCAAAGTCTCTATCAAGCGTCAAACTTAACATTGTTACATCATGTTTCTTCTGCTCTTAGGGCACATTATTTGTTTAAAGTTAACGTGGAGTACATTGTACAGGATAAAATGGTAGTTTTAATAGATGAGCATACCGGACGGACAATGCCCGGGCGCAGACTTTCAGAAGGATTGCACCAAGCTATTGAGGCAAAAGAGTATTTACCCATTCAGCAAGAGAGCCAAACTTTAGCGTCGACAACGTTTCAGAATTACTTTCGTTTGTATAAAAAACTATCTGGCATGACTGGTACTGCAGATACAGAGGCCTTTGAATTCCGGCAGATATATGGTTTGGACGTGATGGTGGTACCTCCGAATGTTCCTGTGGAGCGAAAGGATCTCGATGATCTAGTTTTTCTCAGCGAGGAGGAAAAATTTAGTGCTGTGATAAAGGATATAGAAGATACGATCGCCAAGGGAGCACCGGTTTTGGTTGGAACTGCATCTGTGGAGACATCTGAATTGCTCTCATTAATGCTCAAAAAAAAGAGGATTGAGCATAGTGTTCTTAATGCCAAGCACCATGAGCGAGAGGCAAATATAATAGAGAATGCGGGTAGACCAAGTTCAGTCACCATAGCAACTAATATGGCTGGACGAGGCACAGATATTGTATTGGGAGGAAACCTAGAGGCAGAGCTCCGGGTGCATAAAGATGAATCCTCTGAGTTTACAGAAAAGCGCAAACTGGCATGGCGAGCTCGACATGAAACCGTATTGGAGGCTGGTGGGCTTCATATAATCGGTACTGAGCGTCATGAGTCAAGACGGATTGACAATCAATTGCGAGGACGAGCTGGCCGGCAGGGGGATCCTGGTGTAACTAGATTTTACCTCTGCCTAGATGACTCACTGATGCGGTTATTCGCTTCTGACCGAGTAAAAACGATGATGCGCTCTATGGGAATGGAGCATGGAGAAGCGATCGAACATAGTATGGTTACTAAATCTATTGTCAAAGCACAACGCAAAGTGGAAGGCAGGAATTTTGACATGAGGAAACATCTCTTAGAGTATGACGATGTGGCCAATGATCAACGGCAAGTAATTTATCAGCAACGCAACGAATTGCTTGAAGATGCCGATATTTCCAATGTGATCACTAATATTCGTAGAGATGTTGTAAATCAGTGTGTGGAGTCTTTCATCCTTCCCGGAAGCTTAGCTGAACAATGGAACATAGAAGATTTACAGAGAACTTTAGAAAAAGATTTTGCCGTGAAAGTGGACATCCAGAGTTGGCTTGAAAATGATGATCGGCTTGACGAATTCATTATTCGCGAGAGGATTATTGACCTTGTAAGCGCAAAAGATGAAGAAAGAAAGATTAGGATTGGTGAACAGATGCGTGAAGTTGAGAGGCAAATTATGCTGCAAGTTTTGGATAATCTTTGGAAGGAACATTTAGCCATGATGGATCAGCTTAGGCAAAGTATTGGCCTTCGGGCTTATGCACAAAAAAATCCAAAGCAGGAATATAAGCGGGAATCATTTTCGTTGTTTGAGGAACTTTTGAGCAAAATCAAATATGAGACGATAAGATACCTGAGTCATGTCCAGATCTCTTCTCAGTCTGATTCGGCGGTTTTAGCTGAGCGACACCAAGAGGAGTTGGCAAGGCGAGAGTATAAACATGGTAAAATAGCAGAAACAGGAGAGAGGCAAATAAAAACATCTAACCGTCGAGAACCTGTTAAGCGCGAGGGTGTAAAAGTTGGTCGCAACCAGCAATGCCCATGCCGTTCAGGCAAAAAATTTAAACAATGCTGCGGAAAGATAAAAAACTAGCCTCTGAAGACCAGCGGTGAATAATAGATTATGAGCGTTGATAATAGAATAACAAAACTACCTCATCTTAAATCAATTCCTGGTTTCAAACTAGGAACAGTAAGTGCTGGTGTTAAGGAGTTTGGTAGGCCGGACTTTGTGATGATGAGTTTGAGTAAAGGGTCAGGAATAGCGGCAATTTTCACGCGCAATGCTTTTTGTGCTGCGCCGGTTTACGTGGCAAAAAAATCTTTACACTCTCATCACCCAACTCAATATTTGATTGTCAATACCGGAAATGCTAACGCAGGAACCGGTTGTCGAGGTGTTAAGGATGCGGAAGCTATCTGTGCGGAAGTAGCAAAATGCATGGGAGCTCCAACAGAAAGTGTTTTACCTTTTTCAACAGGCGTTATTGGTGAATATTTACCACTCACTAAATTATTATCAGCCGTTCCTCTGGTCGCAGCTAATTTAAGCGAAGAAGGGTGGCGTAGTGCAGCTGAAGGGATAATGACAACTGACACCCGACCCAAGGGAGTAAGCATTCAGAAAATTATCCCTTCAGTGAATCTAGTGAAACAGACAATTTGCGAAAATGAATCGAAGGGCTCACTAATAACTATAACTGGTATTGCAAAAGGATCGGGTATGATAAGACCCGACATGGCTACCATGCTTGGATTTATTGCTACAGACGCAAAGGTCGAGTCAAAAATGCTTGATCGGGCGCTTCGACTTGTCGCTGCAAAGAGTTTCAATCGAATTACAGTGGATGGAGATACCTCCACCAACGATTCTTTGGTATTGGTTGCTACTGGCCAAAGTAACGTGGTGGTTAATGAGAAAAATTTTTATGACTTTGTTAATTGTTTAGAAATACTGTGTGTGACTTTAGCAAAAGAGTGTATTAGAGATGGAGAGGGCGCCAAAAAATTCGTAACAATTAAAATTATCGGCGCTTCAACACATAGTGAGGCTCGAAGCGCCGCTTACACGGTTGCTGAGTCCCCGTTAGTGAAAACAGCTATAGGGGCTTCTGATCCTAATTGGGGGCGTATTTTGGCTGCAGTTGGTCGTGCAACGATTATCGACCTTGATATAAAAAATGTGAGTATCGCTATTAATGGTGAAGACATTGTGAAATCTGGCACCAGGGCCGAGACCTACAGTGAGGAAATTGGGGTATGTTTGATGCAAGAAGATGATATAGACATTTGCATAGACCTCGGGCGCGGCGATTGTAAAGAAACGGTTTGGACAACCGATCTTGGACATGAGTATGTGCGCATAAATGCAGAATACCGTACTTAGTGATAGTTCTCGTGGGTAATATTGGGTGATTTCAAATTATATCGTTGCTGGGATTGTTCTCGATCAGGGTAAATCGGCCTTCATCACAAAAAGACGTGCAAATCAAACCCAGAGTGGCTACTGGGAATTTCCTGGCGGAAAAGTAGAGCTCGGAGAAACGTTTGAGTCCGCTCTCTCGCGTGAGTTGAGCGAGGAATTAGACATTCGTGTAGAAGAGGCTCAGCACTACTTGACTGTTGACTGGTATGATGCGGGTGAAAAGTTTGTGCTGGATTTTTTCTTGATACTGAGTTACTCGGGATACCCAAGAGGGGCAGAAGGGCAAGTTGGGCAGTGGGTACCAATCAAACAGCTTGTGGCTGATAACAGCAAATTTTTATTTCCTGACGCAAATGTTGCAGTTTTGCAGAAACTAGCGTTGGACAATGAGTCATTATGACTTATCACACTTGCGTTTGTGGATTTTTTGTACTGGTGGGATTAACTTATAGCGGCTCAGCCTACGCCAACTCAGCAGAGAATCTCTGATTTTGCAGCTAATTTCAAGAAAATTTCATGAAACCGACGGATATTTCTATCAATATTTTTCTTCGGACCACTATTGTCAAATATATAGTCTGCTTTATCGCGTCTTTCTTCACGTGTGATTTGGTTATTGATTATCGCCTCAATATTTTTTTCAGTGGTTTTATCGCGCAACGCGGCTCTTGCACGTTGTAATTTTTCTGGAATATCTATCAATAGTAGCGTGTTGACGAGATTATGCTGATCTGTTTCCAGTAAGAGAGGTGACTCTAGAATGACATATTTGCTTTTCGCTGACAGTAGCTTATCTTGAATCCATTCTGCTATTAGTGGATGAAGAAGCTTTTCAAGCCATTCTTTTTCGTTCATTTTTGAGAATATTATCTTTCTCATGGCAGTTCTATTCAGATTTCCATCGGAACAGATCATGTGTGAGCCAAAACGATCCGCAATGATTTTAAGCGCTGGCATTCCCGGGTCAACAACGGCTCTAGACGCTTGATCTGCGTCTACAACGTCGATGGCTAACTTTCGAAAGGCTGCGGCAACTGTACTTTTACCGCTACCAATGCCCCCGGTCAAGCCAACTATGTAAGGATTACGATACACTTGTTAGGTACTCCGGCATCTACATTAATTGAGCGTTTGGATTATTTCTGTGCCAAGAAACTCAAAAAAAGTATATTATAGGACTCAGCATAAAGTAATACCCAGCCAGCTGCTGCTATGAAAGCTCCAAAAGGAATGGGATCATCCTTTTTCATGAGTTTTAATGAAAAAGTTACAAGACCTACGATGAGAGCCGTCATAGATGACAGAAAAAGTGTGATTGGCAGAAGTTCCCACCCTAACCAAGCTCCAATAGCAGCGAGGAGTTTAAAATCACCATATCCCATCCCGTCCTTACCCGTTACTAATTTAAACAATTGAAATACCGTCCACAAGAAGAGATAGCCGAGCATTCCACCTAAAACAGCGCTGTGCAAGTTTGTGAAGTGACCTTGAGAATTTACAAAAAGACCCAGCCACAATAATGGGATAGTAATGATATCCGGTAGCAGCTTGCAATTTGTGTCTATGGCACCCAAAACAAGTAGTGAATAAGAAAATATCAAAGCGTAAACCATGGTGGAAGTGAGACCAAATTTAGCTATGCTTAGTACCGTAACTAAGGCGGATATTAGCTCGATGATAGGGTATCGCACGGATATTTCTCGTTGACAAGCACCGCAGCGTCCGCGGAGTAAAAAGAAGCTTACTAAGGGTATGTTTTGCCACCACTCAAGAGCTATTTTGCAGTTGGGGCAATGTGAACGCGGGTAGGCAATACCTATCTTTTCCTCGGGAGGATGGGTGTTGCAGAGCTGCAAATAATCCAAGCACTCTCGTTTCCATTGATACTCCAATTTTTTTGGAAGTCGAACAATAACTACGTTTAAAAAACTTCCGAATATTGCACCAAAAATGAAACTCATAAGAGTCAATGCAATGGAGCTGAGTCTCAAGAACTCTGGTTCCATTATGTTTTATTCCTCATCAGAATTTTATTTGGTTTGTTGCGCTTAGTAGCATCTTTTCAAAGATCGTAGCTTCTGAGAGTATGGTAACATTTATCATGAGCTAACATTCGATTTCGTAACGAAAAATCTGTTTTTATAGTCGTTGTTCTCCCTCAATTATTGGTCATTCTAGATTCGTTATTTTCCGCATTTTTTATTCGCACTAAGCGCATGGAAAAATCAATGGCGTTGATGTGTTTTGTTAAACTTCCTGAAGAAAGATGAGAAACGGAAAATGAGCTGTATCTTTCGATATCGTCTGCTGTCAGATTCCCTGATATTTCAATTTTTATGTTGTCGGGTAGCAAAGGGGTTATCATTTTTATTTCTGATAACGAAAAATTGTCCAATAACACTGAATCTGCGCCCGCAAATACTGCTTCCTCAAATTCTTTGACAGTTTCTACCTCTACTTGCACAGGTTTTTCAGGATCGATGCTTCGCGCTCTTGTGATCGCTTGAGATATTCCGCCACAGACTGAGATGTGATTCTCTTTGATTAAAAAAGCATCGTAAAGACCGATTCGATGGTTGTAGCAACCACCCACTGTTACCGCATATTTCTGAGCCAGGCGTAAACCGGGGATAGTTTTGCGGGTATCTAAAATTTTAAGATGACTGTCTGAAGCTGCCAGGGAATAGTGTCGCGCACAAGTTGCTGTTGCCGAAAGAGTTTGCAAGAAATTAAGTGCTGTTCTTTCACCGCTCACAAGGCTACGCGCGTTTCCGATGATGGTCGCTACAATTGTTCCGGGATTAAATAAGTGTCCCTCTTCCACATGCCATGTTAGTTGGACGTTTTCATCTAACTGTAAAAAAACTTCGTTTACCCAAGCTTTTCCGCAAAGAACAGCGGTTTCGTTAGCAGATATTTCGGCTTTGGCGATCTCACACTCTGGGATTAGAATTGCACTAATGTCCCCTTCGCCAATATCCTCAACAAGTGCTCGACTTACACAGGCCGGAATATCAAGTTTTGTTTTTTCTGGCAGTTTGTGATTCAACATAAAAGGTAACACTCTGTTTACTGAATATGGAAGGATAAGTGCCAAAAAATTATATCAGAAATTTCTTCGATCCATCGCATAGTGATTTAGTTGTAGAATATGGTTATTTAGATGTTGGTTGCTTGACGCATGTTCTGTAACTTATACGATGTAGACTGTTATTTAAATAATTGATTATGACTGAAGCAACCAACTATGAATAAAAATATTGCTGGGGACTTGTTCGCAGACAGAATCATCTGGTCTCCAAATGCCGATGACAGACCATGTGAAACTGAAATTAACATGCTTGTCATTCATAGTATTAGCCTCCCCCCAAATGATTTTGAAAAAAATTATGTTGATGATTTCTTCACAAATCGTCTCGATGTCTCAGCACATCCTTATTTCCTGACCATTGCTCACTTGAGGGTCTCTGCACACCTATATATTGATCGTTGTGGCGTTCTAACTCAGTATGTACCTCTTAGGAAAAGAGCATGGCATGCTGGCAAATCAAATTTCAAAGGTGAGCATGATTGTAATAATTTTTCCATTGGGATAGAGCTTCAAGGGTCAGACCACATACCCTACACTAATGAGCAGTATGTTAGACTTTGTGGTGTATCACGTCAGATCATGAAACTTTATCCAAATATTACTATTGATAGGATTGTGGGACACTGCGATATTGCTCCGGACCGAAAGACAGATCCCGGTAGATTGTTTGATTGGTCTCGATTTCGCTCTTCGCTGTTTGAATAGAGATTTATCGATCTTATTGAGTTGATTGACTTTCATGCCATGGCGCGACGACTAACAACAGTAGCATGCCGGGCAAAGCGAGAAGTGTGCAAAGATAAAAAAAATGCTCCCATCCAAGTGTGTCAACAAGAATTCCTGCCGATGAATTGAATAGCGTTCTAGGTAAAGCAGTGAGCGCGGTAAAAAGAGCAAACTGCGTTGCTGCAAATGCTGGATTTGTTGTTCGCGCGATAAATGCGACAAAGGCTGCGGTACCAAGACCAACTCCCAAATATTCAAAGCTTATAATTAAGCCTAAAAGCCACACGCCCTCTCCAATTCGAGCCAAGATTGCAAAGCCTAGAATAGAAACGATCTGAATGAAACCAAATATCCAGAGTGCTCGGTTGATTCCTATTTTAATCATTATCATCCCTCCGGCTATACCCCCGAAAATCATTGGCCACAGAGCAGCGTGTTTCGCCACTAATCCAATCTGCGTATTCGTAAAACCAAGATCGATATAAAATGGAGTTGCAAGAGCAGTCGCCATGCTGTCCCCTAATTTGTAAAATAACATGAATGCGAGTATCAAGATTGCAGTATGCATTGGTTGACGATTAAAAAAATCGTGAAAGGGTTCTATGATGGCCCTTTGCAAGTTTTGGGGCCTTTTCTCTGTTACACAAGGCTCGGAGATGATCAAAGTAAATCCAACGCTGATAAGCATAAATGCGCCAGTAATGAAAAATACCGAAGACCAAGGTAAAAAATCGGAAAGGATCAAAGCGAGCGAACCAGGGATCAGTCCGGAGATTCGGTATGCATTGACATGGATCGAATTACCCAAACCGAGTTCTTGATCTGGCAGAATTTGCCGACGATATGCGTCTATGGAAATATCTTGCGTCGCACTCAGAAATGCGATGAACATAGAGATATACGCGACAGTCCAAAGGTTAAGCTGAGGGTTTATTGAACCTAGCACACATATGCAAATAAATAGGGTCAGTTGAGTAAGTAACATCCAACTTCGTCTGATGCCCAATTTTACCCCTAAAAAAGACAGAGAGTATCGGTCCAGCGCTGGTGCCCAAAAAAATTTCCACGTGTAGGGAAGGCCGATCAATGCAAAAAGACCGATCTCTTCGAGTCCCACTCCCTCGCTTCGGAGCCAAGCGGGAATTAAAGTCACTAACAGATACAATGGCATCCCAGAGGAAAAACCGGTGAAAACACAAATAAGCATGCGGCGGTTGAAGAGCGATTGCCAGTAGATCCACATGCCAGTCCTTGCGAGTAATTGTTATGCTTGTGCGAGCGTTAGCACAAATTTGTCAGAAAACGTGTCTGTGTCCAAGCGGTTGCGTCGTTTTTAGCGGAGATTTTATTCATAATCTGTGAAAGATTACGCTATTCTGACGAAATTGGAAACATTTGAGCAACAAACTTAAAGTGTTCGACGTAATTTAAAAGGTGATAATTAATGCGCAGAGTGGTCATACTTTTAGTAGCGATTTTAATTATCGATCTGTACATGATGATCATTGTAAGCGCCTCTATCGGTTTGAGTCTCTTAGCATTGTGGCTTTTCTTATCTAGTTGTCTCGGGATTTATCTCATAAGGTGGCAAGGTTTGCGAGCAGTTAAGCTAGCAAGACAGACATTTGACAAAAGAGAATTACCTGCAAAAATCATCTTTGCAAGTATGTTAGTGTTTTTCTCAGGAGTGCTTCTTGTAATCCCAGGATTAATTACTGATTTTCTGGGATTAGTTTTTCTGATGCCAAACGTTAAGTCTGTTTTTATAGCCTTAATCCGACGGAAGCTCAGTGTGTGGGTTACCTCTCTCTTTAATGCAAGGTTAACAAACAACTCATTCTCATCTCGATCACACATCTCTTCGGAAGTCATCGAGGGCGAGCTTGCAGAGGGTGATGACAAATCTGGGTAATTTTTGAGCGTGCAAACATGAGGTTATTTACTAATTTTAATAAAAAAAAACTAGCATGCCCTTGAAAAGTGTTTAGTACGCCTCCATCTACAGTCAATCAAAGGGGTTACGTGATTAAGCCATTGGAGTGCGTAGCGTAATCGAAAAATCATAAATTGCAGATAGACCAACTGGAGAAAATAAGCATGAAAATTCGCCCATTACACGATCGCGTGATCGTACGTCGGCAGGAAGAAGAACAAACAACGGCTGGAGGAATAGTACTCCCAGGCTCTGCTCAGGAGAAACCAAATCAGGGTGTGGTGGTTGCTGTTGGCTCAGGTCGTGTGCTTGATAGTGGTGAGACTAGAGCGGTAGATGTGAGCATTGGGGATACGGTCGTGTTTGGCAAGTATGCTGGTAGCGATACTATAGAGCTCGATGGAGAGGAATTAGTAATTTTGAGCGAGTCAGACATCAAGGCAGTCATCGGATAATAAAACCGATTTTAACTAATGTTGTATAAAATTTTTTGTTCAAACTGTATATATATTTGCAAAGGAAATAAATCATGGCAGCGAAACAAGTAAAATTTGGCGACAGTGCTCGTCAAGATATGCTCGAAGGGGTCAATGTGTTAGCAAACGCGGTTAAAGTAACACTTGGCCCGAAAGGTAGAAACGTCATTTTGGATAAGTCATTTGGAGCCCCAACGGTTACAAAAGACGGAGTCTCAGTTGCGAAAGAGATTGAGTTAAAAGACAAGCTCCAGAACATGGGAGCCCAAATGGTGAAAGAGGTGGCATCCAAGGCTTCAGACGATGCCGGCGACGGAACGACTACTGCGACCGTGCTGGCTCAAACCATAGTCACAGAGGGCCTAAAATCAGTGGCCGCTGGCATGAACCCTATGGATCTCAAGCGCGGAATCGACAAAGCAGTGGTTTCCGCTGTTTCGGAGATTGCAGCCGTAGCACGGCCTTGCTCTGATGCAAAAGAAATAGCTCAGGTTGGTACAATTTCCGCTAACAGCGATACGTTAGTGGGGGACATTATTGCGGAGGCGATGGAGAAAGTCGGCAAAGAGGGGGTTATCACCGTCGAAGAAGGGTCCGGTTTGGAAAATGAGTTGGACATTGTCGAGGGAATGCAGTTCGACCGAGGATACTTGTCTCCCTATTTCGTTAATAATCAAGAAAATATGAGTACGGAGCAAGAATCGCCTTTAATTTTATTGGCAGACAAAAAGATATCAAACATCCGAGAATTGCTTCCACTCTTAGAGTCAGTGGCTAAAGCGGGAAAGCCTCTTATGATTATTGCTGAGGATGTCGAAGGAGAAGCACTGGCAACGCTTGTGGTAAACAATCTGCGTGGTATTGTCAAGGTGAGTGCTTGCAAGGCTCCTGGATTTGGCGATAGAAGAAAAGCGATGTTGGAAGATATTGCGATCCTCACGGGCGGAACAGTGATTTCTGAAGAAGTGGGTCTTGACCTGGAGTCGGCGACGCTGGAGCATTTAGGAACTGCCAAAAGGGTCACCATGACCAAGGAAAATACGACGCTTGTAGATGGAGCAGGAGAGCACGCAGCGATTGAAGCCAGAGTGAAGCAAATACGCATTCAAATTGAGGAGACTAGCTCTGATTACGACAAAGAAAAGCTTCAGGAGCGTGTAGCGAAGCTGGCCGGCGGGGTAGCCGTTATTAAAGTGGGAGCCTCGACGGAAATCGAAATGAAGGAGAAAAAAGCAAGAGTTGAAGATGCATTACATGCTACTAGAGCAGCAGTCGAAGAGGGCGTGGTAGCCGGAGGAGGTGTGGCACTAATTAGGGTTATTCAATCTATTGGCGGTCTTAAAGGTGACAATGAGGATCAGACAGTAGGGGTTGGTATTGCGCTGCGAGCGATGGAGGCGCCTCTTCGCCAGATTGTTGAAAATGCTGGCGCTGAAGGCTCTGTGGTTGTTGACAAGGTGAAGCATGGGTCTGGCAACTTTGGTTACAACGCCGCCAGTGGTGAATACGGAGATATGATCGACATGGGTATTTTAGATCCAGCAAAAGTCACTCGGACTGCATTGCAGGCGGCAGCCTCCATCGCTGGACTAATGCTTACAACCGAAGCTATGGTTGCCGAAGTTCCAGAAGATTCGGCTGCGCCAGCTATGCCTGATATGGGTGGTATGGGAGGTATGGGAGGTATGGGAGGCATGGGCGGTATGATGTAAGTCTTCCCTGACATATAGCTAATGCAAGGCCCTGTCTTTAAACAGACAGGGCTTTTTTTTTAAATTTTAATATTTTCTTTTTTAAGTGTGTCAATAAGTGTAGCCTGTTTATTTAATCGTTATACTTCAGTTGTGAGAGAGTCAAAGCATGTTGGAGATTTGGTGAAATGGGGGATCGCTCAAAAGGACGAATGGGTCCGATAGTGCCACAAAGGGATGGAATTACCGCAAATCTGGGTGCTAGTCCTCGATCAAATGATAGATCATTATCTGTTGGTGCGAAGACTGAGCGCTCAGGACTGAGTTTGATCTGGAGAGTTCTTTTAGCGGGATTTTTCATGATAACCATGGCGGGGATCGGCTTTAGTTTGAGAGAATTTTCTGTTTTGCAGTTTAAGCATAATCAGCTTCTTGAGCGTTTCGAGGCGTTAGATTCCAGATTAAATGTCGCTGACGAATCATTGGTGAAGTCCGGCGCAGCATTGCAACTAAAAATTAGTCAACAACAAGATGAACTGCAAAAACATTGGTCGGAAATTAAAAAACTGTGGGGCGTGGCAAATGACCGTAACAAAAGTAGGATTGCAAAAAATCAAACCGACATCACATTTTTAGCAACCAAGCGCATCGCTAATGAGAAATTTGCTGGTCAATTAGATGAGAAGATTGGTTCTCAGATTAAACGACTGGAAGTACTAAGCGCTAAATACCTGGAAACAAGCGCAGATTTGACGAGTGTCTTCAGTCAAATACGTGCCATGAAAGATGATCACACTAAGGACATGGATCTTATTAAACTATTGGAATTACAGCTTGAAAATCATCAGGAGGCTATCGAGTCTATGGATGGTTTTCGGAGAAACATAAATCAGAAAATTTATGATTTGGAACAACGAAAATCCAGAGAGACTGCTGCTGTTGTAATTCAATAGGCTAAAAAGTTTGTAAATTATCTCCATAGAGACAACGCAGTGGGTATATGGATGGTAAAACACCTTAAGAGTTGATTTTTAGGCTGCTTTGGCAGTTCCAAAGTTTTATAGCTATTACTTTCAAGTTAATTATCATTGAAATATATTTATTTAACTGCAAACGTTGATTTTTTTGAGGGTAACCAGAATACGTTCGAAGAAGTTTTTATTTCTTTTTAATATTGAAACCAAACCATCATAATTTGCATGTAAAATCCTCATAAAGAGCTGGCTATCATGGCAAAGACATTCTATTGGCACGACTATGAGACGACAGGCGTTAATCCAGCAACGGACAGGGCTAGTCAGTTTGCCGGATTACGCACTGATTGGGAACTCAATGTAATTGGTGAGCCGCTAGTTATCTATTGCAAGCCGCAGGAGGATATTTTGCCCGCTCCTGCAGCCTGTATTCTTACTGGAATAACTCCGCAACAAGCAGAGGATAAGGGCTGCCATGAGCCACAATTCATTGCTAAAATCCACGCTGAATTGGCTTTTCCCGGGACATGTGGTGTTGGGTATAACAGTATAAAATTTGATGACGAGGTTACTCGTCATTTACTCTATCGAAATTTTTTTGACCCTTATCAGCGAGAATGGCAGCATGGTAATTCTCGTTGGGATATTATCAATCTGATGCGTTTCATGCGGGCTCTTAGGCCCGATGGAATCGAATGGCCCGATTACTCACCTGGACTTCCAAGCTTTCGTTTGCAAGATCTTACTGCAATAAACGGTATAGAGCATGATCAAGCACATGATGCTTTGGCTGATGTCAATGCTACTATTGATTTGGCGAGAAAAGTCAAAAAAAAGCAGCCACGACTTTTTGCATATGCATTGAAGTGCAGGAGTAAATTATTTGTAAGACGTTTTTTTAACGTCAATTATGGTGACATTTTCTTATACATTTCCAGTAACTTGTCGCCTAAACATCATTACACAGCTTTGATGATGCCCCTTGTGATACATCCAACAAACCAAAATGCTATTATTTGTGCAAACCTGTCTTATGATCCATGTATTTTTAATGATCCTTTTGAGAAATTACAACATCGAATTTTTAAAGGTAACGCAGTGTGTGCAGAAAATATTGATGCACCGCCACTTTTGATTGTTCATTTGAATAAGTCCCCGATGGTAGCAACTCCTAGATTAATTGATAGCCAAATTGCGAGAAGGCTTAATATTAACTTAGATAAATGTCGGGCCAATTGGCATTCCCTAAAAACTATGGATCTCAAGGATAAATTGCGTCGACTTTATTCAGTAAGAGGATACGCGCGAAACGATTTTGTTGAACAGCAACTTTATGATGGCTTCCCAACAAACTCTGATAAACCTATGATGGAGGATATTCGCGCAGATACTGCTAATTGTGTTGCCCCTGCTGTCGTCAAATTTTCCGATCCACGGTATAAACAACTTCTAATTAACTATCGCGCACGTTTTTTTCCAACTTCACTTACTAATCTTGAGATGTCGACATGGCATGAAGATTGTATTTTTAGACTGACAAGTAAAAACTCCCAATATCTCACAATGCAGCAATTTAATAGCGAAATAATTGCGTTATTGAATGCTGACAATTGCACCAAGGAACAAACTAAATTACTTTGCGACCTAATAGATTGGGGAAAGAAAGTAGCCACTAAGTTTGCTTTACCATCTTAATTTTTCTTTTCAGATAAAGTAAAGTCTCCGTGTAAATCAGTCTAAGTGCCCCCAGCTAGAAATTTTGGAGACAGGGAGTGAAGTTTACAGGATCTCATATAGTATCCATTGACCAATTCCAGAGAGATGACGTGGACCTCGTTTTTCAGGTTGCTGATAATATGGAACCATACGCTCTACGAAAACGTGTAACTAGAGTTTTGGAAGGAGCCATTTTGGGGAATATGTTTTTTGAGGCCAGCACTCGGACTCGTGTAAGTTTCGGGTCCGCCTTCAATTTATTGGGTGGACAGGTGCGGGAGACAGCGGGTTTTGCTAGTTCAGCTCTGGTGAAGGGAGAGTCCCTTCAGGATACTGCTCGGGTCCTTTCTGGCTTCAGTGACGTGATATGCATGCGACATCCTGCCGCGGGATCCGTGGCCAAATTTGCTTCTGCTAGTCGCGTGCCTGTTATAAGTGGAGGTGATGGTGATAATGAACATCCCACGCAGGCCTTGCTTGATTTGTATACTATTCGTAAAGAAATGAAGGATAAAGGCAGACCAATTGACGGATTAAAAATCGCAATGATTGGCGATCTGCGATATGGACGAACAGTACACTCATTATCCAAGTTGCTCGGTTTATACAAAGAAGTGGAATTTGTGTTGATCTCTCCTCAAGAATTATCATTACCAAAAAATATATTAGAGTTAGTTCGCAGTTTAGGATTAAAAGTGTCTTGTTCAGATCACTTAACTGAAAGTATCGCGGATGTTGATATAGTTTACTCCACTCGCATTCAAGAAGAGCGATTTCCAAGTAAGCAGCAAGCAGATTTATACAGAGGTAGATTTCGATTGAATCAGGCAATCTATACGGAATTTTGTCAGCCAAATACAGTGATTATGCACCCGTTGCCACGTGATTCTAGGAGTGATGCTAATGAGTTAGATAGCGACTTAGATGATAATCCCAATCTCGCAATTTTTCGTCAAACAGATAATGGTCTATTAGTGCGCATGGCTCTTTTCGCTTTGGTTTTAGATGTTGTTGATAAAGTAGAAGGGTATTCATATGCTGCGCATTGGTACAATGAGCGTCAGAACTAGAATAAGTCGCGGAGTTAAAGAATGTATGACTTTGAAGATATTCGTCCTTATCGGGATGAGGAAGTGTCAGTTGTTTTGAGACGTCTAGTAGCTGATAAGGAATTTCAGGATGTGATCATAAAGCGGCAGTTTCCGCGATTATTCGATTTTTTCCCAAATATAATGCGTTTACTTTTTAGATTGGGGATGACCTGGTCGGTGAGGAAAATAAAAACAGTTTATGATTTCCAAAGATATATCTATTTTAAACTCAAAAATATATTATCTAAGACAACAGACCAATATACTTTTAGTGGCATTAATGGGTTGAAAGCCAGCAAGGCATATTTGTTCATGAGCAATCATCGTGATATAGCTCTTGACCCCGCCATCATTATTCTTGGTTTAGTAGAGTCTGGGCGAGATTCTCTGAGGATAGCAATAGGGGATAATCTGCTTACTAAACAATTTGCTTCTGATCTAATGCGGCTCAATCGCAGCTTTATCGTAAAAAGATCACTATCTGCTCTAAAAGAGAAGATGCTTGCGCTGAGGCAGCTCTCGAGCTATATACGAAATTCGATCTGTTTCGAGTACGTTTCTATCTGGATAGCGCAGGCCGAGGGCCGCGCTAAAGATGGGCACGACAGGACTGAAACTGCCTTGCTAAAAATGTTAGCGCTGAGTAGATCGAATAATCAAACATTTGGAGCATCTATCAAAGACCTTCGTATAGTACCCGTTGCCATAGCATATGAATATGATCCTTGTGCCTTCGACAAGGCGAAACAGCTCAAAGCGGAGCGGTTGGGCAATACTTATGTCAAGGGTGATTACGAGGACTTGGAATCCATCAAAAAAGGATTTATCGGATACAAGGGAAGAGTGCACGTTAGTTTTGGCAACGTAATTGATTTCGAGGTTGCAAATCCAGAAGAGCTTTCCAATGAAATTGATCGCCAGATTATTTCGCTTTTCCAATTATTTCCCTCTCATATTATAGCCTGGCAGCTTTTAAACCCAGATAGAGAAGAAAAGTGTCTGCAAAATATTTGGCCAGAGGAAGATTGGGAAGCTGCGCGCAGAAAATTTACTCGACACGTTGCCCAATTTCCCCTTGAGTACAGAGATATTGTCCTCAAAAGTTATGCAGCACCTGTTGTTGATCAACTAGCCTCTGGTGACGTAATGGCATGAATTCATTGTTAGACTCAAAAGTCAAAGCCATAATTCAAGATGGATATACAAAGTTTTTGTTAGCCCGCGGCCTTCAGCCGCGGGTGTCTCAGAAGAGAATGATCGCTGCAATCGCCAATACTCTCGGATCCAAAGATCCGGGGTCTCACATAGGTATAATTGAGGCAGCTACTGGTACTGGTAAGACGGTTGCATATCTGTTGGCGGCTTTGCCTATTGCAAGGGAACTTAAAAAGACCTTGGTTATATCCACTGGGACAATTGCGCTGCAAGAGCAGCTAATCAACGAGGATATACCGGAGCTATTAGCCGCTTGTGATTGGGATTATAAATTTTCGTTGGTGAAGGGTAGAGGGCGCTATGCGTGTAACTTGCGTTTACATCAACATAAAAAAATAAAGGATGGAGATGATTTATCATTAAATTTCTTAACTAATGGAATTATCGATCAAAGTTCTAATATTAATGAGAGCCTCTATAAGGAATTGTTAGATGCGCTTCTGAAAGGCAACTGGGATGGTGACCGCGACTCTTGGGGTGCTCATATATCTGATAGAGACTGGAATCCTTTGACGGTAGACAGACGTCAGTGCACAGGGCGTTATTGTAAGTTCATCAACGAGTGTGCATTCTTTACCGCAAGAAATAGTTTAGAGGAGAATGATTGTTTTGTGGTTAATCACGATTTAGTTATGGCTGATCTTGTTTTGGGCGGCGGAGTAATCCTGCCCAAGTTGGACAATGTTATTTTTATTTTTGATGAAGGTCATCGGTTGGCAGAATGCGCTATTAGACATTTTAGAGCTGAGTGCAAGTTAAATTCTAGTATTATTTGGTTGGAAAGTATTGTAAAGCAATGCTCCTTTCAGCTTACAAATTTTGGTGACGACGCATCTTTCCGAGAGGCGCTTATTGGCATAAGAACGCTTACAGAACAACTTTCTACACTATTTTTGCGGGCACTTCCATTGTTTCAAAAATATGAGAGTTTAAAATCGCCTGATGACAAAGAGTACCGGTTTCCCCTCGGAGATATCGGCGATATCGAGAGGGATGTTGCCAAGCAAATTTCTGACACCCTCCGAGTCTGGATCGGCGGCAAAAATGCACTCAAAGATAAGTTGAGTGAAAAGCTTGCGGGTAGCAATTACAAATTGCGGTCTACCGATCTGGAGTATTTTTTCCAGTTGGTTGGAGCTTGGCAAACGCGGGCTGAAAAGCTCTTGTCACTCTGGGATCGCCTCAAAACCAAGATTTCTACTGATGAGGCACCTCCTGCATGTTGGCTGAGTTTTGATGGCCTCTCACAAAACTTTGACATATGTATCAATTCTAGTCCGATAAGTGCGAAAGTACTGCTTGCTGAGGGTTTGTGGAGCAATGTTGCTGGAGCAATAATTACCTCTGCCACGCTGCGTTCACTTGGGAGTTTCAATAGTCTTCGATCTGAGGCGGGACTGCCAAGCGCTTCAGAATTTCTGACTCTGGAGGGACCTTTCAATTACGCAAAATCGGCTAAACTGCGAGTTCCAAAAGACGCTATAGAGGGTAATTTAGTTGAAG
>CACETF010000002.1 GCA_902562425.1 Porticoccaceae bacterium
CCGGCCTGCTCATCGGAGACATGTTATGAGAATCGTATCTTTTTTACCAGGTGCCCCGGAGCTTATTTGTGGGGTGGGATTGAGGCATAACTTAGTTGGTATCCCTCACGACTGTAATTATCCTAATTCAGTGGTCAGGTAGCCTGTTTTGACTAGTAATCATATTTTAGTAGACCTAAACAGCGCACTTTTTGATGAATTGGTATTTAAAATGCTCCGTAATGAACACGCGTTATATGACCTCGAGGTTACGACTTTTGTCAACTTTTGGCCAGATCTAATTGTCAATCAGGTTCTATGTAGTGTTTGCGCGGTATCCGGTTGCAATTTAGCACGAGCGTTGGCTGCACAGGCTGATAGCGTAGAGGTTGTAACGCTCGAGCCTGCTGACTCAGATTCTGTTTTAGCCAACATTAAGATTGTTGCGGCGGCTACCAATTGTGGCGATCGGGAGGAGGATTTTTCGAAACTTCAGGATAGAATAGATGAGATTAGGGTTAAATCCGTTAGAATTGAAAAACCGGATAGGCCTCGAGTTGTCATGCTAAATTGGCTAGATTCACTTTTTAATGGGAGCATTGGAGTCCCGAAATAGACCATACAGCGGGAGATTATCCATGTTTCGGTTCTGGAAAAATATCTCCCAACGAATAACGTGGGTTCAGCTCACTGCGGCTATGCAAGATATTCTTTTTGTCGCACTTTATGAGTTTAATGTGGAGGGATCTAAGCGTGGTGAGAAAAGTGTTTTACAGTCTTCGGGGTTCGCAAAGTTGTATAGGTCTTTTGATACAAAAGTATTCATAGTTGAGGGTATCGCTTATTTCAGTCGCCTGGGTCCGAGACTCGCTGATTCTTGGGAGATTATGGCTCATCCCATGCATACATCGTTATTTCAACTGCCCCATAATCTCCCTGCGGCGGTTCAAATCAAATAGAAAAAGGACGTGTTTATGTCAGAGAAGCAAGTAAAGGACGATCAGCGCCACAAGCAAAAAATGCAAAAACAGAAGAAAAAAATTGACGCGAGCATAGCGGCTGCAAACGAGGACAGGGGAGTTTTAATTTTATTAACCGGTAATGGGAAGGGAAAGACTAGTTCGGCATTTGGGATGATAATGCGTGCTTTGGGATATGGATACCGAGTAGGAGTGGTTCAATTTATAAAAGGTGAACAGCTCTCTGGAGAGGAACTGTTCTTGAGGAGCATTTTACCGCAAGTAGACTTCTATCAAATGGGCACAGGTTTTACCTGGGACACACAAGACCGTGCTAAGGACATTGAGGCGGCGGAAAAGACTTGGTCAATTGTGGAGCCAATGTTATCGGACCACAGTTATCATTTAGTTGTCCTAGATGAGATTACTTATATGCTCAGTTTTAAGTATTTGGATGAGGAGCGAGTCGTAAATGCTTTAACCGCTAGACCAAGAAATCAGAGTGTTGTGTTAACTGGACGTGGTGGCGGAACCGTAATAAAAGAAATAGCTGATACCGTCTCAGAGGTTAAGGAGGTGAAACATGCTTATAACTCGGGAATTAAGGCACGTAGAGGGGTGGACTTTTAATTGCAAAGAATTCTGCCCCAAGAATTAAGCGCTCTTTTGTTGCTGTCTTTGCCGTTAGTAGCTATTGCGGCAATGAGCACAGGAGCGGTGAAAATTCCTATTGATATCATCATCCAGCACTTTGTAAATGCATTTTTTCGTCCAAACGATACTGACGTTAGCTCAGCGCAAATCCATACCATATTATTTCACATACGATTACCCCGGTTGTGTCTAGCCCTCTTAGTGGGAGTGATACTCGCAATGAGTGGCGCAGTCATGCAAGGTCTCTTCAGAAACCCTCTGGCGGCGCCATCTTTGATAGGTGTTTCAAGCGGTGCATCGTTGGGAGCCAGTTTAGTAATAGTTTTTGTCGGGGCATGGTTGCAAAGCAATTCGATTTTGGGATTATCATTGATTGCCTTGGGAGCTTTCGTCGGTAGTCTTTTTGTAACTCTTACCGTCTACAGACTTTCTACGTCAATGTTTGGTACTTCAGTATCAACTATGTTACTTGCAGGAATAGCTGTAAGTGCGCTGGCGGGTGCTATAAATAGTTGGCTTAGCTACTTTGCTGACAACGAAATGCTGAGGCAAATAAGTCTATGGCAAATGGGTAACTTGAGTAATGCAAATTGGCCCCGGGTTTTTATCACTGGTTTTGTGGCCGCATTTGTCCTGGTGATGTTTTCTCGGGAAAGTCAATCGCTTAATGCATTACTTTTGGGAGAATCGGAGGCACGGCACTTGGGTATTGATGTGCAGAACGTCAAGAAAAAACTTATTCTATTTACAACACTCGGCGTTGGTTCTGCCGTTGCTGTTGCAGGGATGATTGGTTTTGTTGGGTTAGTTATACCACACATGGTGCGATTATTGATCGGTCCTGATCATAGATGGTTATTGCCCCTATCGGCATTAGCTGGCGGTATTCTTTTGCTGATCGCAGATGTCCTTGCTCGCGTTGTTTTTGCACCGATTGAAATTCCGCCTGGGATTTTGACGGCTGCTCTGGGTGCTCCATTTTTTATTATGTTGCTTGCAGACCAACGCAAACAAATTTGATTCATGTCCTTCAAAATAGACAGTGTTTCGCTTACCAGATCTGGGTTCGATATCCTCCAGGCTGTTAATCTTTATATAAATAGCGGACAAACTACAGTTATAGTCGGTCCAAACGGCGCCGGCAAATCCAGTTTTATTAAGGTTCTAAGTGGTGAGCTCGCACCAACTTGTGGTCGGATCATTTTAAACGGGAAGGACCTTATTGAGTGGAGATCTGAACATCGGGCAAGAATGATTAGCGTGCTCCCTCAACATAGCTCGCTTGATTTTCCATTTACTGCTTTAGAAGTGGTTTCATTGGGACGTATTCCACACCGATCTGGTATTTTTAGAGACACTGAAATTGCCAGAGAGGCCCTTCATGCCCTAGATGCTATGCATCTGGAGGGACGACTTTTCACTAAAATGTCTGGAGGTGAGAAACAGCGAGTCCAACTTGCTAGAGTAATGGCTCAAATATGGGAGCCGACCTCAACTGGAGCGCAATTCTTAGTTTTAGATGAGCCAACATCCGCCCTTGATCTTTCGCATCAGGTATTGTTGATGGAACTTGTGTCCGATTTTGCGCAACGTGGTATTGGCGTCATTATTGTGTCACATGACTTAAATTTGGCGGCCCGTTTTGCCGATAATGTTATTGTTTTCGATAAAGGGTCTGTTGTTGCGGTGGGACCGCCAGACAAAATTCTCAGTGAAACACTAATTTCTGATATCTTCGGCATAGACTCTTATGTTATCAAACATCCTGAAACTGGAAAAAATATAGTGGTTAATTGGTGAAATTCTTCACGCTTTCTGTCATCCCAATCATTAGTATAGGCATGATGTGTTCTTTATTTCCAGCTATTGCTGTGAGCACTATTTCGGAAGTCGATGATTTAAAACGTAAAATAACCTTAGCAGTTCCAGCAAAAAGGATCATAAGTTTAGCACCCAACATAACTGAACTTCTTTTCCACATTGGTGCCGGAGGTAATATTGTTGGTGTAGATGAGTTTAGTAATTATCCCGATGAGGCGAAAAGTATCACTCGAGTTAATAATCATGCACTGGTTAATTATGAACTTATTCTGAGTTTACAGCCTGACCTCGTATTTGCATGGAGCTCGGGTAATGGTTATGAAATCGTTCAGCGTCTTGGCGAACTAGAATTACCGGTTTTTGTTATCGAAGTAACAAAGCTGTCACATATTCCAGAGCTTTTAAAAAAGTTGGGTAGGCTAACGGATAAAATTACCGAAAGCAAACGCGTCGCGGCCAATTTTTACGAAAAGTTACGCTATCTTAATAAATCATATGCAGATAAAAAGAGGGTAAAAATTTTTTATCAAATATGGGATGAACCCATCATGACTCTTAATGGCGAACACTTAGTTAGTGATGTGATCAGGATATGTGGTGGTGTTAATATTTTTGCAACTTCTACACCATTAGTGCCTCGTGTTAATATTGAAACGATCATGAAATTTGATCCAGAAGTTATAATAACTAGTGGCACGCAGGGGCGATTAGAGTCTTGGAAAAAAACTTGGAGCCGATGGAGGAACATTACCGCTGTTAAGGGAGGACATCTGTACCTACTTCCTCCTGATTTAATCCAAAGAGCAACCTATCGAACTCTTGATGGAGCGACATACATGTGCGAATATTTGGACCGGTACCGTAAATATGGCAGTTAATTGGTAGAGGAGCTGATGATGTTAATTAACGGCCCCGCTATGCAACTTGTTGGTCAATGTGTCTATAACATTGTGTTGTGACTATTTTTTTGAAATCATAACCACTCTAATCGTGTTTTACCAAATCGAGCCCCTGTGTCTCCTTCTCTGAATCGATTTTGAGGTCTTAAAGATTGGCTACCAATTTCAAGAGTAACAGCGAGACCAATGCTTTATATACGACCGTGCTCATGACACGAACTGACTGGACACAGATTCGTAAGTTCATGGTAACCCCTTCCTCGAAAGAGTGAGACCATGGGCCATTGCCTGATTTAGGAACCCATAGCGGCTCCGAGATCTAATTCTGCTACAAAAGCCTCAACGCCCGCTGTCATCTGCAATACCATGCCTCCAGCGAAATCGCGTAACCCCTTTTCCCCTGACTATATGCCTCCTCATACACAACGGGTAATGGGCACATAAGCCAATACCACGCATAAGCCTCTGAATACAAGTACACAACTAGAGCGCATTCGTTTAGCGAATTTGCTAACAATGACAGCGGACGTAAATATCGCAAAGGTAAGCTGAAACATCGCAAATACTGATTCTAGGGTGTCGCTAGCCTTCGAATTTTCCAGGACCTGACTTATCAAACATTTTTAGTTCCCAATCAGTACGTTTGCGGCACCACCGTCCCTAACGGCAAGACTTTAGCATGCCACTAACCAGACAATTGATACTGAGAGTGTTGTTGAAAAACACTGCATAAATATGGAAGCTTACCTCTTGAGCAATCTTGACCTTCTGACACTAATTGTAACGGGTCGATGACTTTTGCTATAAGCTTGTATTTCTTCTTATGTACATGTTTTAGGTGGAAAATTTGTTATATGAGATGTAATTTAATAGTGCTTAGGAGGGAAAAAAGCTATTTTAGCACCCTATTTGCGCACTAAAAGGTGTCACGTGAGACGTTCAATGTCTCCGTTAAAACACTTTTTTCGATGTCGAATTTGGAAAAAAGGTGATCATACGGGCACTTATGAACACGACTATATTTGGCACTATTTAATTTATGTTGAAATTTAGCACATAAGCTGTATTTCAATGTATCGTTGAACCCTTAATCTTTCTTTTAGGTGTAAATTGAAAACTTCGTAGAAATTCTTTTATGAATCGTCTTCTCATTATCTTGTTTTGCGTTTTAGCATTAAACGGGTGCATCAAGGGTGCCAAGTTTCGGAATTCAAATGATAACCACTCGGATCCCGTTACTTGGTCGTGCGCGAGTGACGAAAAATTTGGCTCCGTATGGCGATGTCACTCTCAAGAATCATATATGGTTGGCAAAAAAGAATTTAGAGACACTGTCATATACGGCCTTGATAGACGGGCGTCACCTTCTCGTTCCGTCAAGCAAGGAGAATATTTTGGTGGAGCATCGCCAGATACTATGTGGACGATTCAGTTGGGAGCATATTCCTCACGAGATTCTGCAGTAAAACATCGGGACGAGTATGTAAGTGAATTAAGCGGGTTATGGTTTACAAATATACAAAGACAGCAAAAAGTACTTACTCTCTTGCTTTATGGCAAGTTCGGGAACCGACGGCTTGCGGAAGACGCTGCGAGTGCGCTGCACCAGTTACATCCAAAACTGGAATATTGGATACGCTCAGTGAAAATTGATGGTTGATAGCTCTTGACATTATAATGGAGAAATACTTTTGCAGTTGCTGTACTAACCTAAAAGCCGGGTTATCCCCTGAAATATTTTGATTCCTACTTGAAGTGACATCGAAGCAAGATATTAGTATAGGGGGCTACGTTTCTGGATGAGTCATCGCGCGACTTTAAGGTAAGTTTTTTGTATGTTTTTTAAACTGGGTGTAAATCAATCTTACCCACAGACCTTGTTTTTATTTTTTTCTATTATTGCTAAGATAAGTCTAGCCACACAAGTGAGTTTCCCTGCACTGTTACGAAGCTGTATTTCCCACACATGGGAACTGCGTCCCAAGTGGATTGGTCGGGTTGTTCCTGTAACCACACCTTCATAAACCGGACGCAGGTGCGTAGCGCTTATGTCTTGACCTCGGCATTGCTGGAAATCTCTGTCGATCACGTGGTATCCGGCAGTGCTGCCCAATGTTTCCGCTAACACGACATTCGCTCCACCATGAATGATACCGCTGGGTTGGAAAGTTCTAGCGTCTGCCGGCATGGTTGCAGATAAGAAGTCGTCACCCACCTCCGTCATTGAAATACCGAGGTGACTATCTATAGTACCTGAAAGGATGTATTGGTTGATATATTGTAAGTCTGGTTTAGTGTGCCAGATAGATGCCATATAAATTGCCTAACTTTTAAGACGCTTGTGTTTAATTCGTGAGGGCTGTATTTCGGAGCCTTTTCGTTCCAAAAAATCATCATGATAAGCGCTATAACAACCCTCATAAAAAATGATCTCACCATCATCCTCATAGGCTAGTGTGTGAGTGGCAATGCGATCAAGGAACCAACGGTCGTGAGAAATAACCAAGACACACCCCGGAAACGAGAGTATTGCTTCCTCCAAAGCACGTAATGTTTCAATATCAAGATCATTAGAGGGTTCATCTAGTAGTAAGACATTAGCACCCTGCTTCAAGGTATTGGCAAGGTGAAGGCGTCCCCGTTCCCCTCCAGATAAATCGCCCACTCTTTTTTGCTGGTCAGAACCCTTGAAATTGAAACGTCCTGCATATGCTCGTGAAGACACCTCATAGTTACCGATTCGGAGCAAATCTTGACCCTCAGAAATGGCCTCCCAGACATTTTGATCATTAGATAAGGAATCACGACTTTGCTCTACAAAAGCTATTTTTACGGTATCACCGATTGTGATTGACCCGCTGTCAGGTTTCTCACTGCCCGCAATCATTCGGAAAAGCGTCGATTTTCCAGTTCCGTTTCCGCCAATAATTCCTACGACGGAACCCTTAGGAATAGATAATGATAGGTCTTTAATAAGCAACGCACTGCCGAACCCTTTGGATACTCTGTCGAGTACAATTACTTTATCACCTAGCCGTTCGCCTGGGGCTATGTATATTTCATTTGTTTCATTTCGGGACTGGAACTCTTGTGAATTGAGTTCATCGAAGCGTGCTAGTCTAGCTTTATTCTTTGCTTGCCGACCTCTCGGATTTTGTCTAACCCATTCTAGCTCTTGTTTTATAGCGCGTTGACGCGATGCCTCCTGTTTAGATTCGGTTTGCAAGCGTTTTTCTTTTGCACTCAGCCACATCGAATAGTTACCCTCATAAGGAATACCGTGACCTCGATCCAGCTCGAGTATCCAGCCCGCGACATTGTCTAAGAAATAGCGATCGTGAGTTACAGCTACTACGGTCCCGGCGAACTCTTCGAGGAATTTTTCCAACCAATGAACCGATTCGGCGTCTAAGTGGTTTGTCGGTTCGTCTAGCAACAACATATCAGGTTTTGATAGCAGTAGCCGACAGAGGGCGACACGCCTTTTCTCTCCTCCTGAAAGTGAGTCTATCCTAGATTCCCAGGGTGGCAAACGTAGAGCATCTGCAGCAATGTCCAGTGTGTTATCGAGATTATGTGCGTCTGTGGCTTCTATGATTGCCTCAAGTTCCTCTTGCTTCTTGGCAAGTTTTTCGAAATCTGCATTTTCGTCCGCATAATCGATGTATACTTGCTCTAAGTCAGCGAGTGCATCTACAGCCTCGCGAACTCCATCTTCAACATTTTCACGAACAGTTTTTTCGACATCTAATTCTGGCTCTTGTGCTAAGTAGCCAATTTTTATTCCCTGCATTGGCCGAGCTTCGCCTTGAATATCGGTGTCAATAGCGGCCATTATTTTTAAAAGTGTCGATTTACCTGCACCATTGAGTCCTAGAACTCCGATTTTAGCCCCAGGAAAGAACGATAATGAGATGTCTTTTAAAATCTCTCGTTTTGGAGGTACAATTTTCCCAACCCGGTTCATTGTGTAGACGTATTGAGCCATATTTTTCGCGCTGCGTGAAAGTTTTCGAGTGTTAGGTGGATTTGTCTCAGGGAGCCCATTGTAACTGAAAGAAATCTATCGGTGTACGATGTTTGAGAATATTATTTTGTCTCCTCCAATTGAGGTACTCAGGGAGCAAAAAATGGATTGTAATGTGTAAATTCAAAGTTTTTCTTCCTCGAAAGTCAATCCCGCATTCTTTTGAAGTCTTGACATAAGCATATCCCCCATTGCCGCCGCTGGGGTTAAAAATCCTCCTGGGACTTTAGTTTTTGGAATCTCTAACAAACATAGGGCACATTGTCCAAGCATTTTTGCCGTGCTTCCATATCCAGGATCACTGTCGCCCTTGACACAAACGCGAAGTTGGTGATTTTCATGATTTCTTCCTAGCATTTGGATTTTAAAACTACCTCGTTTTTGAGATTTTAGTGAGGGCCCTTTACCGGGCGCGGGTAAAAAAAACAGATTCAATATGCCCCGAGTGGTTCGAAAGTAAAGACACCACAACATTACACTTAAGATGAAAGATATACTGAGCGATTTCAGCAGGCCCAAAAGACCCTTTCCGGTAAGGATCGCCTCATCGTAGGTGAAATCGGCACCGTAGTTGATGTTTCCTAAGCAAGAAGAGCGCATTACGATTCGACTATTTATATTTTCCATGATGAAGGGCGCTATCCAAGAGGAAAAGTTTTTGTCAAAACGTTTTCTTTTGGATTTTTTTCGCAGTTTGATTTCAGGGACATATTCTGGACACAGGTATCGCGGATTTACCATCTCACGACTCAGACGAGGATTGGCTTTCATTTCTTCTATTGTGCTAATAAAACTTGCTACCGTACCTCCAGATACCCCACCGACGATTTTTGCAACTCGCATAGAAACGTAGGGTAGATAGCACTGAAATTTTTCTTGCGCTTTTGCCTGTAAAAAATAATTACCGATATCCGATGGGATCGAGTCAAAACCGCAACTATTCACTATCCTAGCCCCACTGGATTGGGCTAAAACTTGGTACTGATCAATCATTCGTTTAATCCATTGAACCTCTCCGGTGATGTCGCAATAGTCAGTCCCTGTTTCGGCGCAAATTGCTACAAGATTCTCGCCATACCGCGCATATGGACCGACTGTGCTCACTATTAGTCTTGTTAAACTGCAGAGATTACGCAGTGATTCTATATCATCAGAATCAGCAATCACGAATGGAAGAGTTTCGAATGTGGTTCCGAGACTAACCTGAAGTTGCTCTAGTTTGTGTTGAGATCTACCTGCCAGCGCCCATTTAAAATTTGTCTTTAATTTCGTTTGGGAAGAGAGGTACCTACTCAGGATAGAGCCAACGAAGCTTGTAGCACCAAATAATACTAGATCATATTTATAATTTGCCAAATTTGTCCCCCAAAAGATGTGTTGTTTTAAAATATAAACTGATCACCACGCTGACTATTATCGGCACTGGTGATGCAAAATAACAGGCCAACAAGTTCGATGGCTCAATCTCATTTATTTAACTTACGCTATCACGATCACGCATATTTTTGTAGATGATTACGTCCAGATCAGTTTTTTTTCGTATAATAAGTGAAGTGTGTAATGTCATAAGATAAATAAAATTTCTATATTCTTCGGTACTTTGTTACAAAAGTAGTACTTGAAACTATTCGGTGGGTTGGCGTAAGGAAAAAAAATGTTTGCTTTTTTCGAGAGGCGCTTGGACCCATTTCCGCTAGCGGAGCCGCACCAACCTCCAGACACTCTTTTCGCATTTTGTAAGTTCTTCACTCGTGGTTCCGAGCCGTGGCTTGTTTTTATGGCATCTCTCACTGCTGTAATGGCTATTTCTGAGGCGATGCTTTTCGGATTCTTGGGTTCCATAGTGGATTGGCTGGCACTCCAAAAGCAAGAGAATTTTATTGAGGAAATGTGGCCATTTCTCTTGATGATGGCTGTGTTTGTTCTTCTGGTCATACCCTCGCTTGAGTCAATACGATCTCTAGTTATTCATCAAACGTTGATGGGCAACTTTCCGATGCGAGTTCGATGGCTCATGCATCGATATCTTTTGAGTCAGAGTTACGCTTATTTTCAAAATGAGTTCAGTGGGCGAATTGCAACCAAAGTCATGCAGACTGCGTTGGCTGTTCGTGACGTCGTTATGAAAATTCTGGACGTGCTTTTGTTCATCTTGGTATATTTATTTACCACTACTTTCTTGATCGCTAGCGCAGATCCAATGCTGTGTATCCCACTGTTCATCTGGTTAGTGCTCTTTATTGTTATTCAACGAATCTTCGTCCCACGATTAAGAAAAATATCGACTCGACAAGCTGATGCTCGGTCGCTAATGACTGGCAGAATTGTGGACAGCTACACGAACATCCTCACCGTCAAAGTATTTTCTGACAACAATCGTGAGTCAATGTATGTTAAAAGCGGTATGGGAGAATTCTTGAGTACCGTGCACCCCCAAATGCGTCTTGTTACATTGCTGAATATTACAATGTGGTCCCTTAATGTGTTACTAATTTTTTCAACATCCGCGCTTGGGATCACGCTTTGGCTGGACGGTATGGTTTCGCCAGGTGCGATAGCGGTTGTTATCGGTTTAGCAATCCGACTCACGGGCATGTCACATTGGATTATGTGGGAAATTGCTAACCTTTTTGAAAACTTAGGTGTTGTTCAGGACGGTATTAATTCTTTTTCTGTACCGAACGAGGTCTTTGACCAAACTGATGCTCAGGAGTTGGAGGTAAGCGATTGTGTCATTGATTTTAAAAAGGTACATTTTACTTATAACAACCGTTCTTCCGAGCATGGTGGACCAGTTTTTCGGGGTCTTGACTTGAGGATTAAGTCTGGTGAGAAGGTGGGGGTTGTCGGACGTAGTGGCGCTGGAAAATCAACCTTAGTTAACTTGTTAATGAGATTTTATGACATCCAGAGTGGAGAGATCACTATTGATGGAAATAATATAGCCGAGGTTCAGCAAAATAGTTTGAGAGGCAAAATCGCTTTGGTTTCGCAGGATACCTCGCTCTTACACCGATCTGTAAGAGAAAATATTCTGTTTTCAAGACCCAAGGCCTCAGAGAACGAAATGATTGATGCTGCGCGCCAGGCAGAGGCGCATGAATTTATATTAGAGCTTCAAGACTCCGCAGGAAGGAAAGGCTATGACGCACATGTAGGAGAACGTGGTGTGACTCTTTCTGGAGGGCAGCGGCAAAGGATAGCGATAGCCCGAGTACTATTAAAGGATGCGCCGATCCTGATACTTGATGAGGCCACCTCTGCACTCGATTCTGAGGTTGAGGCAGCTATAAAACTAAGTTTTGATCGCTTGATGCAAGGGAAGACAGTTATCGCTATTGCACACAGGCTGTCGACTATCGCAGCGATGGACCGTTTAATAGTTTTCGATAGAGGTGAGATCGTGGAAGAGGGATGTCATAAAGACTTACTAGCCTTGAATCGTATCTATGCTAAATTATGGCGTCACCAATCGGGCGGTTTTTTGGGTTTTGATTGAAGATAATGTTGTCGTATGAACAGATTTACGAATTTTTTACAGCGTCGCGCGAGGAATTTACTTTTTAACAACTTCTATCTCTAAATTCATGCTGTTTAAAAGATCTATGTAACTGGACGTAATGACTTTGGGAAATTAGCTTAGTAAAGACCCTCTTAGGTCACCTCACTTTCGATGCAGGAACATTTGCCAAACGTTCCCACAGGAGAATTGCAAATCTATAGCAAGAAACTTTTTCATCTGACCCCATAAGTATAGATTTCGTATTCGATGGAGACAAAGATTTACGACAAATCGAGGTTGAGATACGGTCTGCAGAGGCTGGTAATGAGCATGGAAGTTTGGTAGTTGCTTCCGATAGATCAGAAAACATTCACGGTTCTGATGTTAGTCATCGTGCAGAAATGTTGCTTTATAGACTAGGCTCTGACTCAGCTAGAATAATTTTATCATGTAGCCAACTGTCTGGTGATCAGCGGTTGCGGTTTTGCTTAGCTCAATTGGGAATGAATCCCGCAGTAATGCTCTTGATTGATAAGCCGACTAATCACATAGATAAATAGGCGGTCTTTTAGCTAGAGAAGTGATTAAACGATTATCGGAGAATGGAAATAGTAACTTTCCATGATAAAGAAATCCTCGATCATGTTGTGGGATCAATAATCCACACAGAAAAACTAGAGTGGCAAACATTTATGGGAAATCATTCTAGTTTTGAAAAAATGCGGTACGATACTTTGTCCTGCCATGCTTAGACCTATGAAAAAAAGGAGCGCCGGCGTCGACAGATGCAGGGATTTATTGATTGGTTTGATTCCGAGGCGAGTAGGGCACGAGAGGCGTAACGTCATTGAAAGAGCTCAAACGAATGCAAACCTTAACATCAACAGGTGTTGATTCGCTTTTTCATTTTCCTTATTTCGAGTATAAAATAATCGAGTCGCATCTGGTTGTTTGAATAATCCCTATTTTGAATATGGGATAAACAGTGTCCTTTCTTGAGAAAATTTAAATATTTAATCAGGTATGAAGATATCGGTTTTGGGACAAGCGGTTCTGGTAAATTGAGTTTGCTATCCGGATTATTTGCACTTCTAAAGTTTTAACATTGTGATTGTATGGCCTCAAAACACTTGCAAAGAGAATATTTCGCTCAGCATTAAATAGAAAATCTAGACTAAAGTGCGAGCGCCTTCCAGAATTTGAAAAGATCTTTACCTGAGGCATCGGATCAACAAGTGAGCAATTTTCTGGAGGGGTTCGATTTTTAGACGCGAGAGCATTAAATTCGGTTAAGAGTTTTTCGGGGGAGAGAAGTCAAGAAAGCCTTTCGCACTGATACTTTGTCCTCGCTCCAATATTACTCTCTGATGAGCCTGAAAACTATCTCAATCTTGATATGCGGCGCGCCTTGATTTATATCCAGAAAAGTTATGAAGGCATCTTAATTTTTTCTTCTCATGATCGTAATATACTATGACATTCAATGGACAAGTTTTATTTACTGGAGGATCACAAGCTGTTCTGTTTGATGGTGAAATGGAAGACTAAGAGAACCAATTACGGAAAAACAGAGTTGGCATAAAAGCAAACAAATCTAGCGAAGAAAGGGATGTTGAATCGCGTAGATTGAATAGCTATAACTTGGAGAGAGAATGATAGCTGAGTTGGTCACTTATAGTCGAGATCAGGCAAATCGATACAGAAACATGCGACTTGCTGAAAAGAGTACGTAAGGCGCAAATTGTTTTAGCGGATGGTTCTTCAAATGATCAAGAAAATTGGAAAAATTGAGGATTATAATGGCTTTAGAGGTCCGTCTGAGGGCTCATCTAGAGAAACGAGCATATCGTGACTTACAATCAAATGATGAAATTGAGCATTTGTGATGTGTTGGAGATGTTTTTTTTTCTAGATCACTAACTTGAGGACGTATAGGCTAATGAGTTCATGTAAAAAAGTGAGGTAAAAAATTATGTTTGAAAAAAGTAAAAAATTTACTGATCAGAAAGGTGAATTAAAAGCCAAGGCACCTGATGATCGATTATTTAAAGCTGTTATCGGATCAACTGTCAAGGTCGTAGGACAGATCACATCTGAGGAGAATATTCAAATTGATGGTAGTGTTGAGGGTAATATTAATTCTGAAGAGCATGAGGTTTTTGTAAGCGTTTCTGGGAGCTTGTTAGCTGACGTAAGGGCGCATGTGGTTGTTATTGAGGGTACCGTAAAAGGAGACATAACTGGTTTGGAGAAAGTAGTAGTTTGTCAGAGTGGAAATGTTCTTGGCAATATTGACGCACCAAGGGTAACGCTGGAAGATGGCGCAAAATTTAAGGGTAACATTGAAATGGATCCCACATTACCGCCTGCCGTGAACGTAAGGCCGAGTAAAGTCACTGCGCATTCAGTTGATAGCGCCGAAACTGCTAAGTCCTCTTGAGTATGGCCTCAATTTTAGCTCAGAGCAATCACAATGTCTTTTAGAATTGGTGGGCATGGACAACATGAATAAGGAGATCAATAAATCGACAAATGACTGCTCATTCCTCAACTCTCAAGTATTTGAAGAGATATGGCAAGATTTGCCCAAAACTACTCCACTGTATGTACTCAATGTTGGGTGTGCGGGGTCAGCAACCGTAAATTTTTTTGCAGAATATTGTAGCAACCAAAAGTGTAACTTATTCTTTCCCGATCTTTATTCTGATCCCTTCTTGAGTGGATCTCAGCCTGATATTCTACCGTCCACTCTGGAAAAACTGTTTTGCTCAATGCTTAACTTGAAGCCTGGAATTACTTTAGACGTCTGTTTATTCTGGGATTTTTTTTATTTTCTCAAGAGAACATACGTAAAGGCGTTTATGCAGGCCTTAAGACCATTCCTCAAAACCTCGACTAAAGCATATTGTATCGGAAGTATGAATATCGAGAAGATGACAACTTTTAATTACGGGGTCTTAGATACGCAACACATAACACAGTCTCCCCGGCATGTGGATAACTTACCATTATTTGGACATTCTATAGGTGATTTGCGGGCTCTTTTAAATCCCTTTGCTATTAGCAAGGTCCGTTTGATGACAGATGGTCGCTCAGAATTTTTGCTTGCCGATAAGGCAGTAATTAAAGGGTTTAGAGCTAATCCAATAATATAGGTAGTTTTTGAAAAGTAATCGATTATTAGTATTTTTTTTATTGTTGAATCATTCGAAGTAATCAACTTTATGTTAGGGGAAAAACTTTTTTCGGAGAAATTATTCATTACTCAAGGTAATTTGACCTTTTAACCATCATAGATCAAGTTTTTACTCAATGGACTTTAATAACTTTTTGCCTGATGCTTTTCGAAGTGAGCGATAAGAACCTCGGCGGCAGAGTATCCTGATAAAAAAGCCCCCTCGACCCGTGGTCCCGCAAAGGCGTCGCCTGCAAGGATGAGAGTCGGATTATTCTGAATCAGCATAAAACGTTCTGCGTCAACATATTTAGGTTTACTGTAACGCCATCTATGTATCGCAAAATGTTTGACAGCGACTCCAAGCCACGATTTTGAGAGTTCAATCATCTTTTTGCCTACTTCATCACTATCTTCATTGAAATGTCTTCTACTGAAGTCAGCAGAGGCGTGAATTGTGATAGATGGTGTCAGGGAGACTCCTTTCTTCATGTTATCGCTAATCCAGTCTATATCATCACTATTCGGAACTAATATCCCAGGAGAAGTAATTTTACTAGGTCCCTCAAGTAGGGCCAACATTGCGATGCATGGATCATACGTCAACTGTTTTAATCTAAACCACTGATCTTGACTGAGTTTTGTATTGCCTCGGTCCATTATTTCCAGAGATTGTGGCACAGGCGGGGTAAGAAGGATATTGTTTGCGTATATTACGCTACCGTCTTTAAAGTCAACTCTCCAAAGTCTTTGCTGCAGAGTTATTCTCAGTACCTGTCTTGCGGTCTTTACGTTTAGCGCGCCCGCTAAACTCCTCGCAAGCTCCCGCATGTCGGGTATTCCCCGCCATCTTTTGTAATTTTCGGACCGTCCAGGATATCCTCTGAACCATAATTCTGCAGTTCCGTCAGAGACCCAGTGATTTACCTGATTTAGAAATCTTGGGTCTTTGGCGGTCATAAATTGAGCGCCATAATCAAAACTGGCAGATTCTAGTGAACGGCTAGCAAGTCTCCCTCCGACCGATTTGCCCTTGTCTACAACCAACACCTGATATCCTTTATCGGCTAGCTTTCTACTTGCGGAGAGGCCCGCTAAACCAGCGCCAATAACCAGAATATCAACCATTGAAGGCTGTTTTTTTTCTTCTTGATTTATGTTAATGACTTCCTGTTAGGTACATTTTTCAGTCGGGATTGATTTCTACATCGTTGTGAACAGTAACGTATCTGCGGCCAGTTTTTCTTCCATTTTTTTCTCCATGAAAAAGGGAGATTGCAAATTTTACAAATCTTTTGTGGAAAATTCCGCTTTTTCTGCATTTTTAAATATTCTCACGTATAAGTACAGCAAATCTATGCCATTCATTTCTATGAATTTTAATTGGTTAAAGTTGAAATAATTTTTCGGGTTTTTTGTCAAGTCGGTGAGATTGCGTCACTAAGCTTGTAAGCCAAAGAGTGTAAGGTTGTGTTTGATTAAATATGATACGAATATTTTTGTCATCACGTTGCTCTCGGAATGCTCGTCTGAACGCCGGAGAATAATACAGTGGTTTCCCTAAGTAAGCTTGCTCTTTAGAGAGCGCGTGTCGGAGTTCATTAAATTCATCACGGCTGTCGACCAGGTTTGGAAGGATAACTAAAGCTGGGCTCGCGGCCCGTTGCCTGTTGCCACGTGCACCGAAAAGTGCGTGCAGTCCAGAGATGTAACTACGCGTGGCATAAATATCGGCGTCGCTCACAGATGTTGGAATTAGCATTATGTCACAATGATGAAGAAACGCACTATTATTAGGTTGGTGCCCAGCTGCTCCATCAAGCACAACAAAGCGTTTTTTAAAGTTATTTAACCGTTCTTTTTCTATCTGCTTCAGAATATTTTCGTTATTAGGGGATCCATCTTCATATCGCAGTGAGGTACCTTGTATAACCGAGAATCTTTGATCACAGAATCTTTGCAATGAATTACTGCTGGTTGCTTGTGGATCCAAATCAATTAGTTTCACACTAGCATCCCGATGGCGAGTGGCCAGTCCAAGGGCCATCAAAAGTGCTAACGTGCTTTTACCCACTCCACCTTTTGAATTACCAAAGATGACTGTTTTGGGCCTGGCTGTTGATCTGGGTGCTTGGCCTGAGATCATATCTATTACATCAGTCTTTACCTAAATTTAGCAGAACGATTACGTCTCCAGTGTTTGACCATCGGCCGACATTGTTGTACCAGCATTGAATGCCTCTAAACGACTGGATACCACTGGCTGTCCAAGATCTTGATCCCAATCAGTGGTTATTTCTCCAACGAGCTTTGCGCCCTCTTCCGTTTGTAATGCGCCGTATTGAATTTTTCCCCGAATCCTACCTGACGCGCACACCGTGAGTTTTCCCGTAAGTGAAAGAGTATCCTCTACGGTGCCCTCTATAGTTGCCGTTTCGCCTGAGATATCTCCCTGAACGACCCCTCCTACTCCAACAATAAGATGTTTAACCGAGACTTTTCCTACAATTTTACCATCTATTCTTGCTGTCCCGTCAATTGCAAGCGACGCTCCTTCCAAATGAGTGGCAGGACCTACATAAAATTCGAATTCCTGTTCTGTTTCTGTCATTAACAACTCCTCTATGTCTGATGTAACAGCTCTGTAAGGGTGATTAATACATCTATCTTTCCCATTTGTCATATTAGCATAACAAAGATTATAAGTGCTGACTTATTAGATTTGTTAAGCAGTTGAAAATAAATAACTATTTTAATTATTCGAAGACTATGAGATGTCGCACTCAGTTTGTTAAATTAAACACTAAGATACTTGTGTTATTTGCGGTTTGGAAGTAAAACTTAGGTATTTTTATGAAGTGCTGCTGGATATCCACAGAAGTCGGTTCTTAAAATCGGAGATTTGGTTTTTGCTTAGTTTAATTGCCCTCTCCGTTTATTATTTGGTGCAATTTATGGGATAAAAGATCATTTGCTCGCTTTGGATCTGCTTGGCCTTTGGATCGTTTCATAATCTGTCCCATCAGGCCACCCAGCTTCTTTTTCCGACGTTGAGGGTCTGCGTTGATAAAATCAGATACCATTTTAGGGTTGTCGGATATTACGGAAGTTACTATCTTATTTAAAGCCTTAGTGTCTGTTAGTTGTTTTAAATCTCGCTCCTTAATAATGACGTCTGTAGTTCCCTCACCTTTCCAAATAGCATCTAAGACCTGTTTTGCGATTTTTCCAGAAATAGTGTCGTCACAAATACGCCTAATAAGTATTCCCAACTCCTCTGCAGAAACAGGACTTTCTATAATTGGCAAGTTCGCAGCGTTTAAGCGACTCATCAACTCTCCAAGCGTCCAATTTGCAGCTTGGTTTGCGTTCTTTGATGTAATTGCCACAGTTTCGAAGTATTCAGATAGTTCTTTGGTTACAGCGAGTAAATTAGCTTCAGATTTACCAATACCATAATCAGCTACTAATCGAGTCGATCTTTCGTCAGGCAATTCAGGTAATGTTTGTCGGATTTTTTTAAGATGAGATGCAGTGATAGCAACTGGAAGTAAATCGGGGCACGGAAAGTATCGGTAGTCATTGGCCTCCTCTTTGCTTCGCATTGAATACCCAGTCTTTGTTTCTCCATTGTAGAGTCTGGTTTCTTGTATTACGGATCCTCCATTTTCTAGGATGTCGATTTGTCTGCCGACTTCCAATAAAATTGCCTCCTCCATAAATTTGAATGAATTGAGGTTTTTCGTTTCAGTTCGTGTACCGAGTTCATTGGTACCGTTTGGTCTAACTGAAACATTCACATCAAAGCGAAGAGATCCCTCCGCCATTCGTCCATCACAAATTCCTAGTGAAGTTACAAGACTGTGAAGCTTTTTTGCGAAGATTACTGCTTCGGTTGCGCTCGATAGATCGGGCTCTGTGACAATTTCAATCAACGGAATGCCAGCCCGATTTAAATCGATGCCAGAGAGCTCCGAATCAAAATCTCCCGTGTGCAACGATTTTCCAGCATCTTCTTCGAGGTGGGCGTGATGAATTCTTATTTCCTTGATAGTCCCGTCCTCCAAAACAATTGGTATTTTACCTTTACCAATAACTGGCCGCTCTAATTGCGTGGTTTGGTAACCCTTGGGAAGGTCAGGGTAAAAGTAATTTTTTCGCTCGAAAACTGATATGGAAGGAATTTCTGCGTCTATAGCGAGCCCGAGCATTATTGCATGATCAACTGCTTTAGAATTAAGGACTGGAAGTGTTCCTGGCATAGCTAGATCGACAGCACATGCCTGACTATTTGGTTTTGCTCCAAATAGAGTGCTTGCGCCGGAAAATATTTTTGTGACGGTTGAAAGTTGAACGTGGATTTCAAGGCCAATTACTGTGTCCCAGCGCATCACGATGGCTCTTCTGGTGATAGTTTATGCCAATCTGTCTCCCTTTGGATACAGTGCGCAATGTTTAGAATACGAGTCTCTTGCAAATAATCACCGATCAGTTGGAAGCCTACGGGATTTTGATCAACAAATCCGCATGGAATAGACATTCCCGGCAGGCCTGCTAAATTTGTTGCTATTGTGTAAATGTCTTCCAAGTACATTTTGACTGGGTCATCACTTTTCTCGCCAAACTTAAATGCGGGTGCTGGGCAAGTGGGACTCACTATGACATCGACTTTGGAGAAAGACTTTGTAAAGTCTTGCTTTATTAAATTTCGAACTTGCTGTGCTTTTCTATAATACGCATCATGGTACCCAGCCGAAAGACAATAAGTGCCGATTAATATTCGCCGCTGCACTTCCTCGCCGAAGCCCTCTGCTCTACTGCGGCAATATAAGTCCTCCAGACTTTTTGGATTTTCGCAGCGATGTCCATACCTGATGCCGTCAAATCGAGCTAAGTTTGCTGATGCTTCCGCCGGTGCAATAACATAATAAGAAGGGACTGATAATTTGGTATTTGGAAGACTGATGTCAACTAATTTAGCTCCCAGATCTGTCAGTACTTTGAGCATATCAAAGACGGTTGCTTCAACATTAGGGTTTAGTGAGCCAGTAAAATATTCTTTTGGAATCCCTATTTTACAACCGGATATGGGTCGATTGATACCGTCTTTATAATTTTTTTCGGGTAACCTCAGTGAAGTAGAATCACGATGATCAAAACTCGCCATGGCATTTAGCAATATGGCGCAGTCTTCGGCAGTTCTTGCAATTGGACCTCCTTGGTCCAAACTTGAGGCGAACGCGATCATACCCCATCTCGAAATAAGCCCATAAGTTGGTTTTAGACCGGTGACTCCGCAGAGTGCAGCCGGCTGGCGTATGGAACCACCAGTGTCTGTGGCGGTTGCTGCTGGTGTCATCCGAGCAGCGACGGCTGCCGCAGATCCTCCTGATGATCCCCCTGGAACTCTCGAAATGTCCCAAGGATTTTTCACTGACCCATAAAAACTGGTTTCATTAGAGGAGCCCATTGCAAATTCGTCCATGTTGGCCTTTCCAAGCATAATTGTGCCTGCTTCAGCTAAGTTTTTTACAACAGTTGCGTCATAGGGAGGTACAAAATCGTTCAGCATTTTCGAACCGCAACTAGTTCTAACCCCTTGCGTACAAAAAATATCTTTGTGCACGATTGGTATACCGCAAAGTTCATTATTATTATCACCATTCAGTGCTCGATCAGCTTTTTTTGCGCTATCCAATGCTTTTTCTTCGGTAACAGTTATCAAAGCATTTAAAATGGGATTTAGCCTTTTAATACGATCTAAATAATGCTGAGTGAGCTCTGCGGATGAGAATTCACGTGTTTTTAATGCTTTGATTTGGGATGCTATTGACATGTCATGCATGACGAGACCCTATCATTCAATTACTTTAGGTACCAAGTAAAGACCGTTTTGGACATCTTTACTCAACTTTTGGAACGCTTTTTGATCATTTTCTTCTGTTATTTGATCTTCGCGCAAAGCTTGAAAACCTTGTTGCGGATGGGCCATAGGATCAATATTCACAGTATCAGCAGTTTGTAGCTGGTTTACCAACTCGAGTACATTTTCTAGCCTAGACTTAATATCATTTATCGTATTTTCATCGATGGCCAATTTTGCCAATATTCCGAGTTGTGTTACGTCGTCCCTTTTTAATTTCATAAGCTTGCCTTGCACGAAAGTTTTAATATCCCCATTATACCACACCTAATTGGTTCTATTAGACGTGAAAATTGTTTTCACAAGTTGTCAAATACAACTTTTTGTTTTCTCACCGATCAATTAGGACGGTACTAAAAATAGTTGGAGGACATAAAAAAATAATGTTAATCGACACTATCGGCTTGCGCTGATACTTTCCCGCTGTTATCTTCAATTTTGCTTATCGGAGCATGTCGCTGCTGTTCATTCTTTTTTTATAAGGTTGCAAAACATGGTTTTTAAAAAAATAAGAGGGTTTTTTTCTAGCGATTTATCTATTGATTTGGGGACTGCGAATACTCTTATTTATGTTCGTGAGAAGGGTATAGTGTTGAATGAACCCTCTGTAGTGGCTATCCGACACCATTTAGGGCAAAAAATAGTTGAGGCTGTCGGTATTGATGCGAAACGAATGTTGGGACGGACGCCCGGTAATATCACAGCCATTCGACCTTTAAAAGATGGGGTGATCGCCGACTTTCAAGTGACGGAAAAAATGTTGCAACATTTTATAAAGAAGGTGCATTCAGCTGCCATTACAAAAAGCTTCTTGCCTCCAAGTCCAAGAGTTTTAATTTGTGTACCGTGTATGGCAACCGAAGTAGAAAAACGTGCAATCAAAGAGTCTGCATTTAGCGCTGGCGCTCGTGAGGTTTTTCTTATCGAGGAGCCAATGGCAGCCGCCATCGGCGCAGGGCTCCCTGTTGAGGATGCGGTGGGATCAATGGTTGTTGACATAGGTGGTGGTACAACAGAAATAGCGATACTTTCTCTAAATGGAGTTGTTTTCTCCGACTCTGTTAGAATTGGCGGTGATCGTTTTGATGAAGCTATAGTAAATTTTGTTCGGCGTAAATACGGAAGTGTAATTGGGGACAGCACTGCGGAACGCGTAAAGATTGAGGTAGGCACTGCTTTCTTATCTGACGATTTAAGGGAAATCGATGTCAGGGGAAGAAATTTAGCAGAGGGAGTGCCCCGCAGTTTCACTCTTAATAGTGAAGAGATTTTAGAGTCGCTGCAGGAGCCTTTATCAGGGATTGTAACTGCTGTTAAGCGTGTGCTTGAGCAGTCGCCTCCTGAATTAGCTTCTGATATTGCTGATACGGGTCTTGTTTTGACAGGAGGGGGTTCGTTACTGCGAGATTTAGATCGGTTGCTGAGTTCCGAGACGGGCCTGCCTGTGATTCTCGCAGAGGATCCATTGACTTGCGTTGCTCGAGGCGGTGGTGAGGCATTGGATCTCATGAGCACACACAGACTGGAGTCTTTAACTCATGAAATTTAGTAAAGCTTATTTTATTGTTTTGTACTGAGCGCGCTTTGTTCTGGAATTTTTGATAGGTAAGACGCATTGTACTCACCTTTCCTTCGCAAAATCTTAATCCTCGCCTTGCTCTCTACAGGCTTGATGATAATTGATCAGTCTACTGACTGGTTTAAGCCTGCAAGGGTTGTTATCGATCAACTCATGAGGCCATTTTACTGGGTCACCAATATCCCAGGTAACGTGTTGGAGTGGGGTGAGGATAACCTAGTTGGAAAATCCGAGCTTATTGAAAAGAATAAGCAACTCAAACAAGAAATAGTGATTTATCGAGGTAGGCTTCAACGACTATCTGAGTTGGCAACTGAAAATTTACAACTAATGCAGTTGTTGAATGCCTCAGAGCTTTTGGTTGATAGACTCCTTTTGACTAAAGTGATTGGTATTTCGCCGACGGCACAGCGTCATACAATCACCATTGATAAGGGAGCAAAAAATGGGGCTTATGTTGGTCAGCCAGTGCTCGATTCAGAAGGACTGATGGGGCAATTAATTAGGGTTTACGACAATCACAGCATAGTGCTTCTGATCACTGATGCCAGACATGCTCTCCCTGTTAAAGTTCTTCGAAATGGAGTTCGCTCGATCGCTGAGGGCAGAGCGGACTACCAGCGCTTGACACTTCGTTATGTATCCCCAACCGCTGATATAAAATTGGGAGATCAGCTCCTTAGTTCTGGGTTAGGAGGCCGATATCCGGCCGGATATCCGGTTGGGAAAGTCGTTAAGATCCAGGATATAACTGGATCTGTTTTCATGTCAGTCGAGGTTGCTCCAAGCGCACTATTAGATCGTAGTTCACATCTGCTTTTAGTGTTTACAATGGACCAGAATGGTAGATCTAAAAATAAGTTATGAGCTTTGTCACTCCAAAATTCGACCTAGTATTAGGTTTATCAATTGCTATTCTTTTGCAAATCATACCTCTGCCCATTGATTTAATGGGATATAGACCAAACTTTATTTTGGTAATGGTTTTGATGGTAACGCTCCACTACCCAAAGCGCCATTCTCTTAATATGTACGCAGTTGCTGGACTAATTGCCGATGGAGTTAATGACACCAGTTTTGGACATTTTATGTTGGTATTTGTTTTGTGCGGTGGGGTAGTAAGTTTGTTGAGTCGATGGACATCGTATTTTGCCTCGCTCTACAGAATATGTGTTGTCCTTTTTTTGAGTCTCTTGGGATCTTTTTTGCAAGGAGTTATCGCGAAAATGCAAGGGTTATCATCTCCATTAGAATTAATGCCAGTACAAGCTTTAATAGCGGTTATGTTCTTCTACCTTTGCGATCGTTTAGTTTTTAGACGAGCGGTATAAAAGATGGGATTGAATTTTGATTTAATACTGGCATCTGCCTCACCCAGGCGCAAGGACATTCTGCACCAAATGGGCGTTCGGTATCGTGCAGAGCCAAGCGAAATTAATGAGGATTTAATCGCTTGTGAAAAACCTTTTGACTACGTTTCGCGTTTAGCTCGAAAAAAAGCAATATATGTGCAACAACTTACAAAGTCTTCAAAGCCCGTTCTTGGGGCTGACACTATAGTCGTTTTCGGAGGAAAGATCTTCGGGAAGCCTAAAAATAAAGATCATGCACAGAAAATTCTTATGACTTTATCCGGGAAAAATCACAAAGTTATTACGGCCGTCGCTATAACTGACGGTAAAAGTTTGGTTCAGGACTTGTCAATTTCTGAAGTGGTTTTTAATATAATTACGTTGCGTGATTGTAAAGAGTATTGCGAATCGGGAGAACCTCTTGGTAAAGCGGGAGCTTATGCTATTCAAGGGAAAGGTGCGTTTTTTGTCAAGGAGATTTTAGGGAGTTACAGCGGGATAGTCGGGTTGCCCATAGACATCACTTATAAGCTATTACAGTTATACGAAGTGCCCACGTTTTGGACGGCTGATGGTCCTAAAGCAGTTTGAACCGTTGCAATTAATAGTGAATTTGACCTCAGAATATGAACTTTCGTTTTCTACTTCGAAACATCGTGGTGTTCATTAAACTGATTTTTTTGCAATTCTGCAAAATTTGATTGAACGCAGTAATTAGGTAAACAAATTTTTTTGACTTTGACTGTTATCAAACAGCCCGGATTTGCGGTGAACCACAAAAACGAAGACGCCAACATCTCTTAATTTATTTGTTTAAACAAAGCAACTTGCTATTCTTGTAATATGTTTAGCCTTGGAAAGACAATGATTTCTGCCAAGAAAAAAATTAGGAAATGGATTGGTGTCGTCTGTATAGCTTCAGTCTTGTTAGCTGTGGTTTTTCTTTTTCTTTACACACGCGAGCTAGTTTTGAATGTTGATCAACATCGCGATTCAATAGAGACGTTTATAATTGACCGAACCGGAGCTCGATTTCACTTGGGTCCACTCTCAGCCAGTTGGAAAGGGCTTTCGCCTGTAATTGAGGTGGATAACATAAGGATTGGGGACGTTAAAGCCCCATCATTAATTTTCACTCAATGGCATGCCGATATCGATCTCGTAAAAAGTATCTGGCATAGGTCGCTAATTTGGAGAGAATTTTCAATAAATAAGATAGATGTTTCGTTTGAGGAGGATGAAAAAGGATTTTGGCAATTGAAGGGATTGTCCAAAGGCGGGGGTGATAATTTAAAATTGATTGTAGAGCCATTAGTTTACAGTAAGTCCACTAATATAGATCGCCTTAATATTGATTTAGATTTTTATTCTGGTGACACTTACCGATTTCGAGGAAACAAACTTAAATTGGAAAATGACTTGGGTCTCCATCACCTCGAATTGTCCTTATTGTCAGAACAGAAGGAGGCTTTAGCATATCTATTAATTGAGGGCTTTGGTGATCCTTTAAACGCAAATGATTTTTCTGCCAAGGGATATTTGAATGCACACAAATTTGAGATGAGCGCACTTTTAGCACATGCCACAAAAAGATTAATCCCCGGATTTACAACTGTTGGTGTTCACGAGAGAGTTAGGGTTGACGGAGAAATATGGTTCGATGTGAAGCCCGGAGGTAAAACCGATGTGAAAGGGTATATTAATACGAGCAGTGAATCCGAAAATAAAAATATGACTAATCTGCGGGAGTTTAAAACTAATTTGACTGGCTGGTATTCCCCCGGCGAAGATTGGGGAGTTCGTTTGCAAAATTTGGAAATGACGCTCCCGAGCAAGAAGTTAGAGCCGATAAACATCATTTTTGAGAAAAAGATGGGCGCACGATGGCAAGATTTTAGCTTTTTCTTAGATAGAGCGAAATTAGACACTTTAGTATCTTTTTTTGAAAATCCCGTTGAAAAGAAAACATCTGTGAGCACTTGGCTTAATCGGTTACAACCTAGAGGAGAAATAATAGCACTAATGGCAGGGAAGGATTCTGGAAATATATTTGCAGATGTTACTTTGAAAGAATTTAGTAGTGCAAATTTCAAAGGTATACCTCGTATCCAAGATTTGGATGCGAAGTTGTCAATTCGTGGAGAAGATTCGGTACTAAAAATCGTTGATAGCGATGGATTTTTAATACACTTTCCTAACATTTTTGCTGATTCATTTCCGGTAATTTCTATGGAGGGCAAAATATTTAGTTCTTGGGATTCAGCGGTCGGTTCTTTTGTTATCAGCAGTGACTTATTAAGCGCTGCAATGGATGCAGGACATATCAATTTGCAGTTTTCTACTAGATCAGAAATACACGGCGGTGATGCTGTGCCAGATGTGAATATTATAATAGATGGAAGTGATATTGATGCGCGATATTGGAGAAAATATTTGCCAGAAAAAGTATCACCTGAGGTAAAAAAATGGCTTCAGAGCTCTATTTTAGAGACAACTTTGAAGGAATTTACCTACTCACTAAGAACCGCAAACTCAAGCTACTTTGAGAGTAATAGGACAAATCAGATTTTGTTAGATTTAGATCACACCAACTTCAACTTCCACCCGGAGTGGTTGGATGCCACTAATGCTCGTGGATTAGTTATGATTGATGATAGTAGTGTAACTGCGGTCGTCGATTATGCAAATCTTGGTAGTACGACCGTAACAAATGCACAAATTGAATTCAGAGGCGATGATGATCCTTTTTCCCCTCAACTTGCTGTTGATATGCATATTAAATCGAGTGTGGCGGAGGCTATTGGGGCTATTGGTAGATCTCCATTAAAACGATTTTTGGGTGACCCATTGGATTGGCGTTATGGGGGCAGACAAAAAAGTAGTATTCAATTAAGTCTGCCATCAACAGACGGAAAAACTTCAGCCTCGCAAGCAAAATCGTCCTATAAAGTGCAGACGTCGTTTTATGACGGAGTCTTGGCCATTCCCAACAGTGCTTTAGAAATTACTGAAATAAGTGGTGATTTATTTTACACATCTGATCATGGTTTTTCGGGAGATAACCTCAGTGGAGTTTTCTGGGGTGAGCGACTTGATGCGGTGGTCTCCTCGGGACTGGAAAATCAAAAAGTTAAATTTAAAGGAAGCATCCAACCGGGAAAGATTTCTAAATTAATTCCATTCGCTTGGGAAGAGTTAATATATGGCGAGATTAAAGCGGATGGAGTTTTGACTATCCCTCGAAAACTTGGTCATGCAGGAACAAAATTTCGTCTTACAAGTAATTTAGATGATGTGGCAATTATGTTACCCAAACCACTTGGAAAAACTAAATCGCAGTTGAGAGACTTAGAAATTTTGTTAGATATAGATGATGGTATTGAAAAATTACGAGGTACTGTAGGAAAAGAAGGTACCATAGAAGTAAAGTTTATCGACGGCGCTTTTGATTCTGGTGTGTTTAGTTATGGGCGAATTGTAGAGCCTTCATCATCAGGAACGATGCTATTTTCTGGGTATTTTCCGCATACTTCAATAGAAAGTTGGTTTCCTTTGGCAGATTTAGTTCAGAAATCGAATTTTAAATCCGGGGCTTGGAAGTCTTTATTTGACTTAAAATTTGACTCGGCCTCCTTGGCAGGTATGACCTTTTCTGACGTGCATGCAAGTGCAGAACGGGGCGACGAAAGTATGGATATAAGTTTCGACAGTGCATGGACCTCAGGATATCTGAGCATTCCGGATGCAGAGGATCATTTTCCTAAGTTGTCCTTGAATATTTTAGATTTTGGAAGCCAGTTTTTGAAGGGAGGATTATCAAAAGGACGCCTAGATCCAAAAAATTTTCCTAATTTGGATATTAAAATAGACCAATTGATGGTGTCGAATGTAGATATAGGTCAGATTAGATTTCAGTTGCGCTCTGAGGTTTCCGGTGCTGCTTTTGGTGATATCGAGGGTAATTTCCTGGGGTTAGAATTTGGTTTGGACGATACGCTCCCCCCTTTAGATTTTTTTTGGGGACAAGATGCAACCGGCCATTTTAGTCGATTGATAGGACCTGCCTCTTTATCAGATGTTGGAAATATCTTTGAGAGTATGCAGTTTCCACAAATCGCATCCAGTCAGTCTGGCAGATTAACTTTTAATTTAAACTGGCCGACGGAGCCTTGGAATTTTTCTCGAAAAAATATCGCAGGAGATTTTAAATTTTCGTTATCTGATGGAACTTTGTACCGGTCAAATGACGGAGCGGACGCAGCGCTTAAAATGATTAGTCTGATGAATTTTGCAAATTGGTTGCGCAGATTGCAGCTTGATTTTTCTGATGTGGTTGGACAGGATCTCGCATATGATTCGATGGATGGTCTGTTTGTTTTTGAAAATGGTACCGCTCGGTTGGATACCCCTCTAGAAATGGAGATGCCTTCAGGGCGGATGGAAATGACGGGGAACTTTGACCTGTTGGAAGAAAAAATTGATGGTCGACTGGTTGCAACTTTACCCGTGGCACCTAATTTGCCATGGGTGGGTGCACTTGTGGGCGGATTACCGGCTGCGCTTGGAGTTTATGTTACGGGGAAGTTAGTTGAAGAACAGGTTGATCGATTATCAAGTATAAGTTACTCGGTGACTGGTCCTTGGGACAACATTGATATTCAAGTTGATCGTATTTTTGCTGCGGGACTAGGTGACGATGGTAGTGTCAACCCACCAGTATCTCGTCAACCTAAATAGTGGAGTTAACCATATAGAAGGATTATGTAATCTAGTAATTTTTTTTTAGCTTTAGGTTTCTTGTCTTGGCACTTTGTTCGAAAAATTGATCTAAGTAAATTTTTAAGTTTTTGTCGGTCTGTATTTGGATACTCAGTAATAAACTCCTCCACAGCTCTTGTGCCGCCCAATAATAATTTTTCATGCCATGAGTGTACTCCTTCTAGCTGAGACCTCGGTTGGGGTTGAGTGTGTGCTATTCGCTTTTTTACTTGGAGAAGATCTGAATCTTCCATATTACGTAGTTGTTTTCCCAATAAACTGATCTGACGACGTTTCGCTTCGTTAGACGACATTTTTTTCGCTAATTGTATTGAGAGACAAATGTGATCCGGTAAGTCTATTTGTTTGAGAGTCCCGTTAGAGAGAGCGACGAGTCTCCTCCCTAAATTCCTTAGATGTCGCATGTCATTTTTTACACTCGTTTTACTTGGCTTGTTTGACATCATGGTTCCGTTAGCCATGGAAAATTAAGTCTGCTTATGAAAGGCCTAACTATCCTCTCCGAACTTGTCCTCTATTAACCGCTTGACCTCCATAGAAACTATTTCTTCATCACACCCATCGAACTCGAATGTTAAAGAAGTGCCAAAGGGAGCTTCCAGCATCAATAGCGAAATGATACTTTTAGCATCTGCTGATTTGTCATGTTTATAAACCTGTGCGCTGCTGTTGTAGCGAGATGCCACACGAGCTAATTTCGTTGCTGCCCGAGCATGTAGGCCTAATTTATTTTTAATTGTAATTGAGCATTTAATCATTATGCCGACTTGCTCGATCGTGGAAGTGCCTTATGATTAATTTGTGCATTGGGATAAATCGCCGAAAAATGCGCATATAATTTAGATGAAATGTAAACTGATCGATGTTGGCCTCCAGTACAGCCAATTGCGACTGTGAGGTAACTTCGATGATTAGCTTGAAATTTACAAATCCAGTTATCTAAAAAATTTATTAAATCTGAGAGCATATCCGTGACCTCTTGTTGGGCCTCAAGAAAGGTGACTACCTCCTGGTGCAGACCTGTTTTCCCTCGGAGTGAACGCTCCCAATACGGATTTGGCAAACATCTGATATCGAAAACGAAGTCTGCATTGATTGGTAGCCCTTGCTTGTAACCAAACGACTCAAATAGAAGAGTAATATTATTTTCCTTTTTAGGTAAAACAATATTTTTCACTAGTTTTCGAAGCTGATGGAGAGCAAGACCGGTGGTATCCACCTTGTAATCAGTAATGGTTTCCATTGGACCGAGTAATAACTCTTCTTTGTCGATAGCCTCCTTTAGACTCAAAGAACCGGTGGTTAGAGGATGTTTGCGTCTTGTTTCGCTAAAGCGTCGCATTAAATCACTATGCCGAGCCGTTAAAAATATAACTTTTATATCGACTCCGGATGCTTTTATTTCTTGAAGAATTGTCGGAATTGAAGTGTAGTCAAAGACCGGATTTCGCGCATCAATACCAACCGCCAATTTTTCCACGAACGGTAAGCAGTTCTCTTTCATTTCACAAATTAATTTCGGCAATAAAATCGCGGGTAAATTGTCTATGCAGATAAAACCTACATCCTCTAAGATATTGAGAGCAGTTGTCTTTCCTGATCCCGAGTGCCCGCTGACAACCACAACACGCACGTTTAGACCGTTTGATCAAGCATAATAGCGGTATCGAATAATTGTCGGTTATTATTGCATTTGCGAAGCTGTTTACGAGCTGATTCTTTTTGGAAGATATGTGCAATTTTGGAGAGTGTCTGAAGGTGTTCGTCATTTTTTTCATGTGGGACAATCAACGCAAAGATCAAATCTACGGGTTGATCGTCGAAAGCATCAAAGTCAATTGAAAAATTAAGTTTGATTAGGCATCCATGCACTTTTTCTAGTCCCATCACTTGACAGTGAGGTATGGCTACACCTTTACCAATCCCGGTACTTCCAAGTCTCTCTCGAGCCAACATGTTTCGAAATAGTGTGAAAGCTTGTTCTTGATCTGAGCCGAGCTTTTGAGCGATAAATTGGGAAATGTTTTCAAGAACTTTCTTCTTACTGCAACCATCAAGATCGCACATTGCAAGTTCTGGAATTAATACATCTGAAATCTTCATAATTTCCGTTATCGTCCTCGAGTTTTCTCTTTGTGTTTAATTATTTGCCTATCTAGTTTGTCTGCAAGCGCATCAATCGCCGCATACAGATCTTGATGTTCAGAATTTGCAAAAAGATCTGCTCCCACCACTGAAACCGTCGCCTCAGCTTTTTGTACGAGCTTGTCCACGGTAAGACCGACCACGATGCGAGTGATTTGCTCATAGTGACGTTCAAGCTTGGAAAACTTTGTTTTTACGTAGTTTCTGAGAGGATCTGTTACTGTTAAATGGTGTCCGCTAATTGTCAGTCTCATATTTTTATCCTCTCATATTGCACTTTCGAAACGCTTTCTTTGGCTGGATGATGCGATACCCATACTTTCCCTATATTTGGCGACGGTTCGACGAGCAACTTGGATCCCTTGTTCTTCTAGAAGGGAGGTTAATTTACTGTCACTTAAAGGCTTGGTTGCTGGCTCTGCATTGATCATGGCCTTGAGGATCGCACAAACCGCGGTTGATGAGCATTCACCACCACCAGCGGTTCCTACATGGCTAGAAAAGAAGTACTTAAGCTCAAATACGCCTTGTGGAGTTGCTAAATATTTAGTGGTTGTTACCCTTGAAATTGTAGACTCATGGAGATCTAAACGACTAGCGATATCAGCAAGTATCATCGGTCGCATGGCCACTGGCCCCTGATTAAGGAAATTCTGTTGTAACTCAACGATAGTTTTTGTAACTCTCATTAGCGTTTCATTTCGACTCTCAACGCTTCGAAGAAACCAGCGAGCTTCTGCAAGATTATCTTTGAGATATTGATTTTCGTTGCTGGTGTCAGAGCGCTTAATTAATTGACTGTAGGAATCGTTTATGCGGAGTTTTGGCATATTGGCGTCGTTTAGCCTAACCCTCCAACGTCCATCAAATTTTTCGACGAAAACATCAGGCACAATATAGTCTATATTTTGGGAAGACAACGCGTCCCCCGGACGGGGGTTTAGACTTTTTATGAGCAACATGGCACCTGAGATTTCGTCTCGAGAACAGCCAACTTTTTTTGCTAGTCGTGTTTGGTCGGTGGAAGCAATTTCTTTTAAAAATTCTGTAATAAGTCGTTTTGCTTGAACGAGAAACGGAGTATTCTCTGGAAGTTGGTTTATCTGAATGAGCAGACACTCTCTTATGTCCCTTGCAAACACTCCGGCTGGATCAAATTGCTGGAGCCTGTGTAGTACGGCGATTATTTCATCTGATTGAAGGATTTCCTCTCCGTTAGCATACCTTAAATGCTCAGTTATACTGAAAACGTCCTCGATTAGTAATCCATTTTCATCGATTGAGTCAATCAAAGCAGTGGCGACTTGTCGGTCAATATCTGAGAAGGGTGTTAGGTTTAGTTGCCAATGAAGATGGTCTCTGAGAGATTCCGTTACCTGGTAGACTTGTTCAAGATCAACTTCCCCCCCACCAGCAGATCCAGAGGAAGAATTATACACGTCGTCCCAATTTGCATCTACTGGAAGTTCAGTGGAGAGGTCTTCCTCCCATTGATGATCTGGTGTGTCTTGTGTGGAAGCTGCAAGTAAATTGTTTGCTTCCTCTTCTGAAAGATTGTGGTCTTGAATTGTGTCAACATTTTCAGGGTCGGATTGAACGACTCCACTAAGATTATCTCCTAGTGTATTTTCAGATGCGTCGATTGCTCGGTCATCCTCTTCTTCCAATTCCAAAAGGGGATTATTGTATAATTGCTCTATCACTTCTTGCCGCAGCTCCAAAGTAGAAAGCTGAAGGAGTCGAATCGCCTGTTGGAGTTGGGGCGTCATCGTGAGTTGCTGACTGATTTTTAATTGTAAGCCAGGTCTCATTATCTGAAAAGCCGCCTAGTTTGAACACGTGTAATTTTAGTACTCGAGAGCTTCTTATGGCAATGCTCTATTAGGGTGGTAGCGCAATTCATAAACTAAAGTGTTCCCCGAGGTAGGTTTGGCGAACTTTATCGTCTCGAGAGACTTGATCGGGTGATCCGTGAGCAATTACACGCCCTTCCCCCATGATAAAAGCATTTTCGCAGATATCTAGTGTTTCTCTGACATTATGATCCGTTATTAAAACACCGATGCCCCGTTGACTTAAATAGCGAATGATATTTTTTATATCATTCATAGAGATTGGATCTACGCCGGCAAAGGGTTCATCTAGTAATATAAATTGAGGTTGAGTTGCAAGTGCACGCGCTATTTCTACTCGACGGCGCTCGCCACCGGACAGACTACCGCCTAAACTTTTTTTTAGGTGCGTAATGTTGAACTCTTCCATGAGTTCTTCTAGTTGTCGCTTTTTTTCCTGTTTTGTTAGACCTCTTACTGTCTCCAAAATTGCCAAAATATTATTTTGTACATTCAATTTTCTGAAAATCGATGGTTCTTGAGGAAGATAACCCAGACCCTTCCGTGCACGACCATGCATTGGTAAATTTCCAATGTCAGAGCCATCAATTGTTATTCGGCCTCGGTCTTGCTCAATTAGCCCTATGATCATGTAAAAGCATGTGGTTTTACCAGCACCATTTGGGCCAAGTAGACCCACTATTTCTCCTTGATTTAACCAAAGAGACACGTCCTGTACCACGGGTTTACGCGCATATGACTTAGCTAAGTTGTGTGCTTCGAGTCGTTTCATGGCATCAAATTCTGTGATTTTACGTTTATAGGAGGAATAAAAAGTCTGATACGCTTCTGGCTGTTATCCGCTCCTCCCGCCTTCCAAATCTCATTTTTTAAATCGTAGTTTATCGAGTCCCCAGTTATTAAAGCACCATTGCTCGAGAGAGAGGCGTTTTGACTCAGGTTAATCTGTTGTTCTTGAAGTAAATACTCTACATCATTTGCGCTTCCAATTAATGCCGGCTTGATGGACATAACATCTAATTGTTCGAAACTGGCTGGCGATCCAGCACACTGAATTTTTGAAATTTGTTCTGCATTTTCCGTAATTGTCACAAGATCGGCTTTGATCGATAAGTTGCCTTGAGTTATAAGCACATTTCCTTTATACACTGTGACTCTAGTTTTTTCATTACGTTCTGCCAAATCAGATTCAATGCTTATTGGCAACAGCCTTTGTGCTTTTATCCCACCGCTGATTAAAATTAAAAAAATGGCAAGCGATTTGAAAAAACTAGCGAAAAGTTTCATAACGAGCTTGGATGTTTTTCTTGAATTTATAATTCCCATTGATTGGTTGCGCTCTGATCCCATTTCCAGATAGCGTAATGTTATTAGATTTGAGTGTAAAAAATGCTTCATTCTCTACCAGTCCTAAGTCAAACAAATAGGTTAACTTTTCAGTGGAAAGAGTTGAAGTTTCAATTCCCAGGGCTGATCGAAGTTGAACGTCACCAGATAGAAAAATTTTACTTGTCTCCCTGTCAAGGACCGCACTTTTTGCTGATAACTGCACTGTATTTCCTGCATTACCGGTGGTAATGAACGGTTGTTCAAACAATGTGCTACCTTTTTCAACAAATAGTTCGATTTTTTGAGTGACTAATGACAAATTCCTCTGGCCATCAGTCCCAAAGATACTTGTTTTTGCTTGTCCCATGTAACTATCCGCTATTAAATTCCTTTCAGAATTCATGTGTTTTTTTTCCAGGAAGGATTCTGGGGGCGAGTCCCAGACTAATAGAAATCCTGTAATCATTATTATTGCAGAGCTAATTATAAAAAACTGCTTTATCATCTGTATTTTTCCAGAGTATTTTGATATTTGCCTTGAGAAGCTAATAAGAGCTCGGCTACTTCCCGCACCGCACCGTTTCCGCCACTCGAGTTGGTGCACCATTTGGCGATTTGCCGGGTAGCGAGACTGCCATCTGCAACGCAAATACCGAGGCCGACATGCTGAATAGCTTTCATATCAGGAAAATCATCGCCCACAAAACAGATTTGGTTGAGTTTCAGTGAGTATTTAAGACAAATTTTTTTAATATCTTCAAATTTATCTTCACTACCTTGTATGATCGTTGCCATGTTTAACTCTTTTGCCCGGCGAAGAACTAGTTTAGAGGTTCTCCCGGTGACGATTCCAACCATAATGTTTGAGGAATTGAGCAATCTAATGCCCAGGCCATCTTTGATATTGAAGGCCTTTAATTCTTCCCCAGAGTTGCTATAGTATATTTTTCCGTTGGTGAGCACGCCGTCGACGTCCAGTAAAACAAGCTTTACACGTTTTGCGGCCTTAACTATTTTCGATGGCACGCCAGCAAGAATCTCAGAAGAAAGGCTCATATTAACCCCGCTCTGACAAGATCATGCATGTGCAAAATTCCGCATAGGCAATTCGAGTCGTCCGTTATCAATAAGGTTGTAATTGACAAGTCTTCCATTATGTTCAGGGCCTCTGCGGCAAGAACATCGCCAGAAATAGTTTTTGGATTCGCTGACATTACGTCTTTGACTATGGTGTCACCAATATTTAATCCCTGCGATGTCATCCTTCTCAAATCGCCATCTGTAAAAATTCCTACCAGACGTTCAGAGAGATCGAATATTGCTGTTACACCAAAACCCTTCTCGGTCATCTCTAGCAGAGCAGTCTGAACACAATCGTTGAAATATACTCGGGGCACCGAGGTGTTTTCATGCATTAAGTCTCGCGCCCTTAACAGAAGTTTTCGTCCGAGTGCTCCACCGGGATGAGACATCGCAAAATCATATTCACTAAAACCGCGTGTTTCCAAAAGTGATATCGCTAATGCATCACCAAGAACGAGACTAGCGGTAGTGCTTGTCGTTGGAGCTAAATTCATTGGACATGCTTCGCGAGCAACTTGGATACAAAGATGAACGGCCGCGGCTTTCGCAACTTCAGACTGAGGATCCCCCGTCATACTTATGATGGGAACATCCAATCGTTTTAGTCTTGGGATAATTGTAATGATCTCTGATGTGGAGCCTGAATTAGAGATGGCAAGAACGACATCTGACGATGTGATCATTCCTAAGTCTCCATGGCTTGCCTCGGCAGGATGTAAGAAAAAAGCAGGTGTCCCTGTGCTTGCAAGTGTTGACGCAATCTTATTAGCTATGTGCCCTGATTTGCCCATGCCGGTCACCGCTACTCGACCTTCACATTGAAGGATAATATTGCATGCCTTTTCAAACTGTTTATTTATCTTTTCTCTCAATTGAACTATAGCTTCGGCAGCTAAATCAATTGTGCGAATGGCGGAGTTAGTTATTTTTTTCGATGTCATCTTTGTGATCTTCGGGCCTCATTTTAATGAATCACTAATAGCTTTTGGAGAGGCGTGTTGTCGAATAAACCAGTTATATTTATACACTACCTTATAAAATTTAGTGAAGTCCATAAGATCCCATAGTAAACAATATATCCAATAAGGAATAGAGCGCCAACGCGCCTTGATATTGTTCCGGTGCCAATAATGTAAGTTTCTTTCGTTATTGCTTGAGCAACAAAAACAATAAGAAGAACGGTCATGAATGTCATGCTCAGGTAATCTCGTAAAAAAACTTCTGAGCTCAAATTAATTGGGGATATAGCGCCGGCAGCGCTCATTACAAGTAACAAATTAAAAAGGTTAGAACCAAAAACATTACCAACGGCAATATCATGATGGCCCTTTAGTGCGCTTGCGATTGAGGCGGCCAACTCTGGAAGACTTGTGCCCAATGCTATGATTGTTAACCCAATTACTAATTCACTTATGCCCAAGTATACGGCTACCTCACGCGCTCCCCAAACCGTTGTTTTGGCACTGACAAGAAGAACTGTTAGGCCACCTAAAAACCAAAAAATCGCAGTTTTAGTATCAATCTCGGCGGTGTCTGTTTCTGTTTCTGAAGCAGTTGCGTTATCTTTCCCTTTATATTTTACCACGGCTATCAGGAGAGGGATTGTGAGCATTGCGAGGAAAATACTTTCCATGCGTCCCAATACGCCATCAAAAAGACAGAATCCTACAATTAAAGTTACCACCAAAAGCACCGGGCTTTCCTCGCGCAAAAGGTGATGCTTTACCGGAAGGGGGGCAACAAGTGCGGTTATGCCTAAAACGAGTCCAATATTGGCCAAATTTGAGCCTATGGCGTTACCAACAGCCAATCTGCCAGCACCATCTATTGCAGCGTTGATGGATACAATTATCTCCGGTGCCGATGTACCAACAGAAACAATTGTCAGCCCAACTACCATTGGAGATATTCCAAGTTTTCTCGCAGCAGCCGCACTACCAACGACAAATTTATCTGCTCCTAGCACTAATCCAGTGATGCCAAGGATTAATGCCATGATGGCTATAAGTAAAGTTGTCATAGGGACTCCGAAAACGGTAATTGGTTTTTTTACAAGCGATGAAATGGTATAGTTATTCTAAGGCGTTGTCATGTTGGTGAAAGGGCTTTATTAATGAAAAAACCCTGAGTGAGATTATTACATATCTTAATTTATTGAGGATGATGACTTGAAGAGCAATCAGTTGACTTTGGTATCAGTAGGTGTGGCATTTATCCTGTCATCTCCCAGTTCTTTCGGAGAATCTGAAAGAGAGACTAAGGAAATTTTTCCTGAGAGATCATTGAAGGGGACAAAAGAAGTAAATGTGAAATCCATTGAAGGATACAAGAGTGACCCTTTTGATCTCATAGATACACTAACTGTTTCTCTACTAGCAATCATCTCGAATTATAAAAACGCTTACCCTACCAAGGAAGAGGTTTTTTTTGAAACAATCATGGCCCAAATGTCTCCGCATGTAGATTTCTGGCGTATGTCGCGTTCCGTTATGGGTAGTTATCGAACGGAAGCGACTGAAAAGCAGTTGTTGGAGTTCACTGAGGTGTTTCGAAAAAGCATGGTGGAAACATACGGCCGAGGTCTTCTAAGCTTTAACGATGAGAAAATCAATATTATAAATCGGCGTGAGATTTTAGCAGATGAGGTCAGAGTCTCAGTGAAACAAGAGATTCATAGTTCGGGAAAAGTATATCCTCTTTCTTACTCCATGAAAAAAAATGAGAATGGAGAGTGGATAATCTCAAATGTCGTAATAGACGGTATAAATCTCGGTAAAACCCTCCGGAATCAATTTCGTCTGGCAGCACAAAAGAATAATGGAAATTTAGATGTTGTAATTAAAAATTGGTTGGCTGAAACTAATTGAATATTGATGCTGAGATTAATTACTTATGTCGATTGACGAACTGCATGCACTTTTGGAACGAGAATTTCATAAAGCTTATATAGATGTGAAGCATAGTGGGAATCATTACTCAATAACCGTTGTAGATGATGTATTTGTCGGTAAAAAATCAGTGCAAAGACAGCAATTGGTGTATTCTGTATTACAAGAAGAAATCACCAGCGGATCCATACATGCTGTTCAAATCAAAACATACAGCAAGCAAGAGTGGCAGCAGTATATTTCTGATATGGGGTAGAGTGCTCAACCTTTAGTAAGGTGCCCACAAAAAAGTCAAAAAATTCCTTAGGCATAACATGGAAAAATTAATTATCCAAGGTGGTACTTCACTGATGGGGTCTTTGGAAATATCTGGCTCCAAAAATTCTTCTCTGCCTATACTAGCTGCGACGCTGCTTTGTGATGGAAAGACAACAGTTGCAAATTTACCACATCTTAAAGATGTGACGACTTCTTTGGAGTTGCTGGGTTCTCTCGGGGTAGAATTAAGTATAGATGAAAACCGTTACGTGGAGGCAGATACGCGGACAGTTCATAGTTTAGCAACACCCCCTGAGTTGGTCAGGAAGATGCGTGCTTCAATTTTGGTATTGGGCCCAATGTTGAGTAGGTTTGGGGAGGCTAAAATATCTTTTCCGGGTGGCTGTGCTATCGGCAATCGCCCAGTAGACCTGCACATAGCGGGAATGGAATCTTTGGGAGCTGAAATTTCAATTGAGGATGGATTTATTAAAGCCTCTCGCAAGGGGCGTTTGCGTGGGGCAACGATAATTTTGCCTTTTCCTTCAGTCGGAGCGACGGAAAACATTATCATGGCGGCCTCTTTGGCTGAGGGGACAACGCGGATAAAGAATTGTGCTTTAGAACCTGAAATTACTGACCTGATTAAGTGTTTGAATGCCTGGGGTGCAAATATTAGCGGTGCTGGAACCTCTTCGATAGTGGTTCAGGGCGTTAATAAAATGGACGGTGGTTTTTTTAGAGTGATGTCAGACCGTATAGAGACCGCGACTTATCTAGCCGCAGCAGCTGCCACTGGTGGGAAAATTCGAACAATGAATGCCGACCCATCAAATATAAGCGCAGTGCTTGAGAAATTTCAAAAAACCGGAGGAGATCTAACTTATGGAGTGGATTGGATCGAACTTGATATGCGAGGTAAACGCCCAAAGGCGGTAAATATTACGACTGGTCCTCATCCAGGCTTTCCAACCGACATGCAAGCTCAATTTACAGTCGTTAATTCTTTAGCAGTGGGGATTGCACAAGTCACGGAAACAATCTTTGAAAATCGTCTTACGCAAATACAAGAACTTCGTTGCATGGGAGCTAAAATTGCTCTCAATAATAATGTGGCGGTTATTACGGGAGTTCCCAAACTTACAGGAACTCGTGTTATGGCTTCCGATTTGAGGGCGTCAGCTGCATTAGTTATAGCAGGAGTCGCAGCGGAGGGAGAAACAACGATTGACGAAATTCACCACGTAGATCGTGGGTATGAGTGTTTTGAAGAGAAATTGCATCAGCTTGGTGCTAAAATCACGCGCTTACCGAATTAACAAAAAGGGGAAATAGTGTTGCATACAGTTACATTGGCCCTGACAAAGGGGCGAATATTAAAAGAATCCCTTCCCATATTGCGTGAGGCCGGTATCTGCCCAATAGAAGATATTTTCGATAGTCGTAAGCTAATGTTTCTGACAAACATCCAGCACTTGAGACTCTTGATATTGCGAGGAGTTGATGTGCCAACTTATGTGCAATTTGGAGCTGCTCATCTGGGAATTACCGGTAAAGACCAGCTTTTAGAGCACGGTGGGGAGGGATACTATGAGCCTCTTGATTTAAGGATTGCCAAATGCAGGCTGATGACTGCGAAGTTGCCGAACTCAGAAGTCAAACTTGAACGAACTGTTGTGGCGACAAAGTATGTCAATGTGGCTCGAGGATTTTATGCGGGCTTGGGGCGCCAAACAGAATTAATAAAGTTATACGGCGCGATGGAATTAGCTCCATTGTTAGATTTGTCTGATGAAATAGTTGATATTGTAGACACTGGTAGTACGCTTGCCGCACATGGGCTTGTCGCTGAAAAGCTAATTGCTAACATAAGTTCTCGTTTGATTGTCAATAAACTAGCAATGAAGGGTAATTTTACAGTGGTGAATAAAATTATTAATTCGATCAGGAATGTTGTGGGGTCTGATTATGAATCAAATTGATAAAATCAGAGTGCTCGACTCAAATGAGTCTGATTTTGACAATAAATTCCGTCAGATTTCCAGTTCGGAAATGGCCGTGAACGAGTCTGTTGATAATATCGTTGACGAAATCATTCGAGCTGTGAGAGACGATGGAGACGACGCACTTTTAAAATATACTAATCGATTTGATGGAAGAAATTGCCGAAAAGTAAGTGATCTTCTTGTTTCCTACGATAATTTGGAAAAAGCGAAATTGAAAGTTGATCAAAATGTTTTTGAAGCCCTGAAGTTGGCGGCAAAACGGATACAAGCTTACCATCAACGGCAAGTGCAGGAATCATGGCAGTATTGGGAGGAAGATGGGAATCTGCTTGGACAAAAAATTACTGCAATTGAGCGAGTTGGCGTTTATGTGCCCGGAGGAAAGGCAAGCTATCCGTCATCGGTACTGATGAACATTATTCCCGCGCGAATTGCTGGAGTTGATGAAATCGTAATGGTTGTGCCGGCGCCTAATGGAGAAATCAATCCAAGTGTTTTAGCGGCCGCTGAGTTAGTCGGTGTTGACGAAGTATGGACTATAGGGGGCGCACAAGCTGTCGCCGGTCTTGCATATGGTACTCAATCTTTGAGGAGAGTTGACAAAATAGTTGGCCCAGGAAATATGTATGTTGCTTCTGCTAAGCGTAAAGTATTTGGAAAAGTTGGATTGGATATGGTTGCTGGCCCCAGCGAAATAATGATTATATGTGATGGAGGGACCAATCCAGATTGGATTGCTATGGATCTCTTTTCGCAGGCAGAGCACGATGAGAATGCTCAGGCGGTATTGTTGTCATGGGACGAAGCTTTCATAAAGCAGGTGCACACAAGTATTAAGAAGTTACTGCCCGATATGGAGCGAAAAGAGATCATCGAAAAGTCTTTCTTCAATCGTGGAGCACTAATAAAAGTCAGAGATAGTGATGAAGCGGTGGCGCTCTGTAATCAAATGGCGCCAGAGCATCTTGAATTATCTGTTTCAGAACCCGAGGCATTACTTTTGCAAATTCGTCATGCCGGTTCTATTTTCCTAGGAAGGCACTCGGCAGAGGCGTTGGGTGATTATTGTGCCGGTCCAAATCATGTTTTACCGACTTCGGCGACAGCAAGATTTTCATCACCTCTTGGGGTATATGATTTCCAAAAGCGCAGCTCCGTTATTTCTTGCACATCAAAAGGGGCTACTTTTCTTGGACGTGTTGCTTCAACACTCGCGCGAAGTGAGTCGCTAGAGGCACATGCCCGCTCTGCAGAATATCGAATTGAAGATAAGTGGTATTAAAAATTAAAGGTGAGGTGATGGGCGAGGGGGGAAACACATATTGGAGTAAATTCGTTAAAGATTTATCTCCATATGAGCCCGGTGAACAACCAGGCGACGAAAATGTCATAAAATTAAATACCAATGAAAGTCCTTTCGGACCTTCGCCTGCTGTCCTTCAAGCAGTTAAAGCCGAATTGAATGATGACATAAGGCTATATCCTCCTTCAAATGGAGATCCTTTAAAGAAAGAGATATCAGAGTATTATGGGTTGTCTGAGAAACAAGTTTTTTTGGGTAATGGATCCGATGAGGTGCTTGCCCATGCTTTCAATTGCTTTTTCCGCAAAAAAAAACCGATACTTTTTCCTGAAGTAACATATAGTTTTTATTCCGTCTTTTGCAAATTATATGGTATCAAAAATCAAAAAATTTCGATGTCCGAAAGTTTAAATATAAACCTCGAAAAATATGAAGTCCCAAATGGAGGGATCATATTCCCTAACCCAAATGCGCCAACTGGAACGCTGTTGAGTTTAGATAATATTCGCTCTCTTTTAAAATTCAATACTGAATCTGTGGTTATCATCGATGAGGCGTATATTGATTTTGGCGGAGAAAGCGCAATACCCCTGCTTCAGGATTATAAGAATATTTTAATAACACACACATTATCCAAATCACGCGCCCTCGCAGGACTGAGAATTGGTTATGCGTTGGGTTCTAAAGACTTAATTGATGGTATGTATCGAGTAAAAAATAGTTTTAATTCATATCCCACTAGTCGTTTACAGATTGCAGCAGCAATTGCGTCATTTAAAGACGAAAATTATTTTCAGGACAGTGTTAAGAAAATAATAAAGGGGCGAGATGATTTGACAAAAGGACTTCACGCACTGGGCTTTTATGTTATTCCATCTTTCGGAAACTTTTTATTAGTCACTCATTCAGAGCATTCAGCTGCAGATATTTGGAGACGACTTCGTCAAGTTGGGATTTTGGTTAGACATTTCGATCAGAGCCCGATTTCAAATTATGTCCGGATATCCGTTGGATGTGAGATCCAAAACAAGGTACTTCTCGAAGCATTGAAAAAGATATTTGTTACCCACTTGATTTGAGGATCCCCTAAGGATTTAATTTATCGTACTTATGCTGGGCCGAGTTCCTGCAATTGCTGTAACTTTAAAAGTCGCACCCCTTCGCCAAATTGATAGCTCAATTGGCTTGCCCGGTTGAACCTTTGAAATTTGCGTCATGCTTGTCTGAGGATTTAACACGCTGATGCCATTGATTTCGATTACAATATCGCCAGGAAAAAGATTTAGATTGTCCGAGGGGCCGTTTACTGCGATCGCTCGGATTAACAAACCATGTCGAAGTGGAATTTTTAATTGCCTTGCTAGCCTAGGGGTCACAGGAATTGCATCTAGCCCCAGCCACCCGCGAATAACAAACCCGTGCTGGAGTATCTCATTGAGCACATGTATCGCTGTTGAGGATGGTATTGCAAAACTAATAGAACCTGTGTTGCCAATGCTTGCGGTATTGATTCCTAGTAAGTTCCCATCAAGGTCAACCAGCGCTCCGCCTGAGTTTCCAACGCTTATTCCCGCGTCCGTTTGTAAAAAATTCTCGAAGGTATTTAATCCCAGTCCAGCTCTTCCGGTAGCGCTGATAATACCTTGAGTAACCGTTTGTCCGATACCATGAGGGTTACCAATTGCCAGCACTACGTCCCCAACTTCAGCAGATTCCGATTTTCCTATTGAAATTGGTTGTAAATTATCTAGATCAATCTTGAGTACCGCCAAATCTGTATCCGGATCGCTTCCAACGAGTTTTACAGGTGCTGTTCTGCCATCGTAAAGCATGGTGAGTATCTTGTCCGCATCGGCGACAACATGATGATTCGTTAGAATGATTCCATCAGCCTTCATTATCACTCCGGACCCTAGAGAAGTTTGCGGTACTTTAGCTTGGGTGACTAGACGTCCGAAAAGGGGATGTTTGGAAAGTGGATGATCAATGCGACCTAAAGTCACTTTGCGAGTATAGATGTTGACCACAGATGGTGCCGCTCGGCTCACTGCCTGCGAGTAACTGGTATAGCCAGTTGTAACCATAATTCCATCGGTAGGGTTGTGTGCTTGATGATTAGGATTTATTGTTATTTTGTTATGTAAAGATGGAAAAACAATAATTGTTACAAGAGCAATGGCTAAACCGAGCATTGCCGAGGTGGCGATTTTTTTGATTCTAGAGTCGTTCATATAAATTTTTCCTCCTTTAGTTTAGAATATCTAATTGGTCATGTCACTCGAGCATTCATAGAGTTTGCAGAGGGCGCCCGCTCACTCAATTTCGTTGCGGTGTTTGTTGCTATGGACGCCTTAACTTTGGAGGGACACCATGGCAAAACCAAAGACGCGAAACTGGATCCAAAACCATGTGAAAGATCCGCACGTAAAAAAAAGTAAGAGTGAGGGATACAGATCAAGAGCAAGTTACAAGCTCCTTCAGATTGATGAAAAGGACAAACTTTTAAGACTCGGCATGACAGTTGTGGATTTAGGAGCTGCCCCGGGTGGTTGGAGCCAAGTGGCTTCTAGAGCTGTAGGAAAAAAGGGTCTGGTGCTGGCAGTAGATCTCTTGCCTTTTAAGTCAATTCCTGGCGTGCGTGCTATAAAGGGCGACATTGCAGACGATAGAGTTGTAAAGCGGCTGCAAGGTTTGATGGATATGAAGCGAGCTGATCTAATAATGTCAGATATGGCTCCCAACTTGGCGGGTATCGGCGATATCGACGGCCCGAAAATAATGGATTTAGCGAATTTGACAATGGTCGTCTGCGAAAAAGTTTTAAAAAAGGAAGGATTTTTGGTTGTGAAATTATTCCATCATGAGGAGGTACATGGATTTGTGCGAAGGCTTAGAACAGTGTTTAATACTTTAAAAATTAGGAAACCAGCGTCATCGCGTGCAAGCTCATCAGAGTTTTACGTTGTGGCGAAGGGATATAAAGGGTGTGTGAGGTGTTGTTATGAATGATTTGGCTAAAAACTTAGTTGTTTGGCTCGTTCTTGCTGCGGTACTGCTGTCTGTCTTTAACAGTTTTTCACCACCGCCATCAGATAATAGTTTGGGATATTCCGATTTCGTTGTGGACGTGCAGAATGAGCGTGTTGCCGCCGTAGTAATTGAGGGACTTATTATTGATGGAGAGCGTAGGGACGGAACAAAATTTCGAACTGTTCTCCCTACAATAGGCGATCAAGGGCTTATGGACGACTTACTCAATCATAACGTAAAAATTATCGCTCGGGAGCCGGAAGCACCAAGCCTGATTTCACAACTATTAGTTGCTGCATTTCCAATTCTTCTGATTCTCGGAATCTTCATGTTTTTTATGCGGCAAATGCAGGGCGGCAGCGGCGGCAAGGGCGGGCCGATGAGCTTTGGAAAGAGCAAGGCAAAGTTACTTACGGGAGATCAAATTAACACTACCTTTGCTGATGTCGCTGGGGTTGATGAGGCTAAGGAGGATGTGGGTGAGTTAGTTGAATTTTTGAGCGATCCTTCAAAATTTCAACGGCTTGGCGGAAGAATTCCAAAGGGTGTTCTCATGGTCGGCCCTCCCGGCACCGGAAAAACTTTACTTGCCAAAGCTATCGCTGGAGAAGCACAGGTGCCATTTTTCTCCATATCGGGTTCAGATTTCGTTGAGATGTTTGTTGGTGTTGGGGCGTCAAGAGTTCGAGATATGTTTGAGCAAGCGAAACGTCAGGCGCCTTGCATAATCTTCATCGACGAAATAGATGCTGTTGGCCGACATCGAGGAGGCGGTTACGGAGGAGGTAACGATGAAAGAGAACAAACCCTGAACCAATTACTGGTGGAGATGGATGGATTTGAAGGCACGGAAGGGGTCATTGTAATTGCTGCGACTAACCGCCCAGACGTCCTTGATAAGGCTTTATTGCGTCCAGGAAGATTCGACCGGCAGGTTTATGTTGGCTTACCAGACATTCGAGGTCGAGAACAAATACTCCGAGTACACTCAAGAAAGGTTCCTTTAGAAGACTCGGTAGAGTTAAACGTCTTAGCTAGGGGTACTCCCGGATTTTCCGGTGCTGACTTGGCTAATCTGGTGAATGAGGCTGCCTTGTTCGCGGCGCGGGGTGATCGGCGTCTGGTAGCGATGGCAGAGTTTGAGAAGGCTCGAGATAAAATAATGATGGGTGCAGAGCGCCGTTCCATGGTGATGTCAGACAAAGAAAAAATTAATACGGCCTATCATGAGGCTGGACACGCAATTATCGGTCGGTTAGTGCCTGAACATGACCCGGTCCACAAAGTTACCATCATTCCCAGGGGAAGGGCCTTGGGAGTAACTCAGTACTTGCCGGAGGAGGATCGTTACAGCATGAGCAAAAGACAGATCTTCGGACAACTTTGCAGCCTTTTTGGCGGACGTATTGCTGAGGAGCTCGTAGGCGGTTTTGAGGGTGTCACTACTGGAGCCCAAAACGATATTGAACGAGCGACTCAAATGGCTCGGAACATGGTAACGAAGTGGGGATTGACTGAGAGAATGGGTCCTGTTTTGTACGGCGAAGATGAATCGCAAGCTCCTGGAGGAGGTAACACCCATTATTCAGAGGATACTTCAAGGGAAATAGATGAAGAAGTACGGCTCATTTTGGACAGCGCTTACGTAAGATCAAAAGCGCTCTTAGAGGAGCATAGAGACGTGCTCGAGTCTATGAAGGACGCTTTGATCGAATATGAGACAATTGACGCTGAACAAGTGGACGACTTGATGCAACGAATTCCCGTGCGCCCACCAAAGCATTGGGACGATGATGATAAAGGTGGAATATCTGGTAACGAAGCCGAGGTAAGCAACGATTCCTCAGACGCTATTGGCCCGGCGGTAGAGCAAGTATAGCAATTCAGCTTTGGACGCGTCGGTTCTAACCTTGGGACATGGATTTATTGCACAAATAGCGGGTTAAAAGCAAAAACGTGAGAGGTAACGTGTGCAATACACAAATAATGGGTGTTATAAACGTCACACCTGACTCCTTTTCAGACGGTGGAAAATTCTTTAGGGGTGATCGCATAGATTTCGATGGTATACTTCGAACCGTCGATTCAATGCTGATGGCAGGCGCGGACATAATTGATGTTGGGGGTGAGTCGACTCGTCCTGGTTCCGACTCGGTCGGAGGAGATCAACAAGCTTCTCGCGTGTTGCCGGTATTGGAGGCACTTAAGACTAACTTTGACACCATTTTATCTGTGGACACTAGTTGCCCTCAGCTTATCAGAGACGCTGCCTCTGTGGGGGCCAATTTTATTAATGATGTCAGAGCCTTGCAGCGACCGGGTGCTTTGGAAGCGGCTGTTGAAGCTGAGTTGCCAGTTTGCCTGACTCATATGCAGAATCAGCCTAAAAGCATGCAAGACGCACCTTTTTACTTAGATGTTGTGTCTGAGGTTCTTGCATTTTTATTAGAAAGAAAGGATGCATGCTTGGCTGCAGGAATACCTCGAGATAAAATCTATATTGATCCTGGTTTCGGATTTGGAAAGACACTAGAGCATAATGTTATGCTCTTTAACGCAATTGATCGGTTTGTTGCCACTGGATTTCCAGTTATAGTAGGTGTGTCAAGAAAGCGGATGATTAGCGAGCTTCTTCAAAACCCATCAGAGCACAGACTTATAGGTAGTGTTGTCTTGGCTGTTTTAGCGGCTCAGCGTGGAGTATCGATCTTGAGAGTGCACGACGTAGACGAAACAGCCAAGGCAATAAAAATTCTTCAACAAATTGACTTTTAGGCTCGGCAATGAAGAAAAAATATTTTGGAACCGATGGTATTCGTGGCCAAGTAGGCCAATATCCTATAACAGCAGATTTTGTCCTTAAATTAGGTTGGGCAGTAGGACGGTTATTAAATCGACCAAGCGGTTCAAAGAAACAAGTTTTGATTGGTAAAGATACTAGGGTCTCTGGATATATGTTTGAGTCGGCGTTAGAGGCCGGTTTAATCTCTGCTGGTATTGAGGTGGGGATGCTCGGTCCGATGCCTACTCCAGCTATTGCGTATTTGACTCGAGCATTGCGAGCTTCGGCTGGCATTGTGATCAGTGCGTCTCATAATCCTTATTATGACAATGGTGTCAAATTTTTCGGCGCAGATGGATATAAGTTCTCGGAAGAGATTGAGACGGAAGTGGAGCGAATTCTCGATCTAGATCAGAAGACGATGGGTTCTGATTGTCTTGGTAAGGCTTATCGTATAACCGATGCGGATGGCAGATATATTGAATTTTGTAAGGGCACATTGCCCATCGGATGCAATCTGAATGGGCTCAGAATTGTAGTTGATTGCGCGCACGGAGCTACTTACAGCGTAGCTCCAAAGGTATTTAAAGAGCTTGGAGCCGATATAATACAGGTAGGGACTGCCCCTGATGGCTTCAATATAAACAGCGGATGTGGATCAACTGATATTGCTGCATTGCAAAATAAAGTTGTTGAAGTTAGCGCAGATTTCGGGGTTGCGCTGGACGGAGACGGTGATAGGTGTCTCATGGTAGATAATAAAGGGGTAGTGGTGGATGGTGATGAACTTCTTTACATTATAGCGTCTCACCGAGCATCCACACCCGCTGGGTGTAGCGGAGTTGTCGGAACACAAATGACTAACGCAGGGATTGAGATTGCGCTTCGTAACAAAAGGATTCCTTTTGAACGAGTCAACGTTGGGGATAGGTATGTTGTTGAAAAACTTATTAAAAATAATTGGGATCTCGGCGGCGAGTCGTCGGGCCATATACTATGTAGGGATATAAATACCAGTGGAGATGGGATTGTTGGGTCGTTGCAAGTCATCAGAGCGTTATCTGAAACTGGACTAACTTTATCCGAGGCAGTAAGCAGTGTTTCAAAATTACCGCAGCGATTGATCAATGTCCCTGTTAAAAATAGCATCGATTTCGAATCGAATCCGCATGTAAATCAAGTACTGAAACACGCGGAAAAGGAATTGAATGGATATGGTCGTATTCTTCTTAGACCCTCCGGTACGGAGCCTCTAATTCGCGTGATGGTTGAAGGAGAGGGAAATCAACTGGTAGATAAATTAGCTAATGAGATTGCCGAAGTTGTGCGTCAGCAAGCAATATGACTTCGTCAAATCAAGCTAGAGCTATGTTCTTTATTTCCATTGCTGGGACTAGTGTTCCAGTTTCCCTGAAAAAAGTGCTTTTAAAGCACGCTCAGACATGATCGAGGAGTCAAAAATATTGTTAGTTGTAGGAAATTGGAAGATGAATGGATCATCAGCTATGGCGGCTGACTTTTTAGACAGGTTCATTAATCATTGGAATGGGTCCGATCGAGTAGATGTAGGATTGTTGCCACCCTCAGTTTATGTTTCCCAATTTGAACAATCGTTGCGAGGAAGCTCTATTAAAGTCGGTGGCCAAAATATAGCGACTGAAATGGAAGGGGCATTCACTGGAGAAGTGAGCAGCCAAATGTTGAGGGACTTGGGTTGTCAGATGGTGTTGATAGGGCATTCGGAGCGCCGCATAAATTTCCAAGAGGACAATGATACAATTGCCGCAAAGTATCATATTGCATGCGTCGCTGACCTCATGCCTATTTTATGCGTTGGCGAAACTTCAGACCATCGTAATTCGGGATTAACCTTCGATGTGATATCGGAGCAGATTTATTCAGTTAAGAATCTAGTAGGTGAAAATGTTTTATGTGCAGGGGTAATAGCTTATGAACCCGTCTGGGCAATCGGTACGGGGGTGGCAGCATCACCAAAACAGGCCCAAGAAGTGCACTCATGCATCAGAGATTTATTAGGTCCAAAAGGAAAGCAGACACAAATTATTTACGGAGGGAGTTTAAACAGGGATAATGCGGGAGCTTTGTTTGCAGAGCGAGATATTGACGGAGGTTTGGTTGGCGGTGCCTCATTGCATGCGGAGCATTTCTTGGAAATAATTAGACAGGCAGAAGATGCATGATTAGTAGTTACATATTAGTGTTTCATTTTATAGTTGCAGTGGCGCTGATTGGCCTTGTGCTATTGCAACAGGGAAAGGGGGCGGAGGCGGGAGCGTCATTCGGCTCAGGTGCTTCTCAGACAGTATTTGGTAGTAGCGGTAGTTGGAACTTCTTCAGTAAATCGACAGCAGTATTGGCGACTATTTTCTTCGTAACCAGTATAAGTCTGGCTGTGATTGCAAAAAATCGCTCAATCGTTGATGAATCTTTTTTTTCTGAACCTGGAGATTTACCGGTAAGCGAGAAAGAATTGTCCGATGTCCCAGAAATACAAGATGAAGAGATGCCGGCAGATGATCTGTCCGATTTGCCTCTTGAATGACAGTTTGTAAAGCGCCCAAGTGGTGGAAATGGTAGACACGCTATCTTGAGGGGGTAGTGGCGAAAGCCGTGCCGGTTCAAGTCCGGCCTTGGGCACCATATCATAATCTAATGTAATCCAATAAAGTCCATATAGCCCTGAATTTACAGGGTTTTCAAGCCCAACTTAGCACATTATTATCCATAATAGTGTATTGACATCCTTAATAGTCGACGGTATTTTTGACGGTATACTGGTTCATTTGTTGTTTGGTACCGTCAAATGTCACTCACTGCTGTTCAAGTTAAAGAAGCCAAATCCTCAGATAAAGATCAAAAGTTATCTGATGGCGAAGGTATGTATTTACTCGTTAAGGTCAATGGCAAAAAATACTGGCGTATGGACTACCGATTCTCCGGTAAGCGAAAGACGTATGCCTTGGGTGTGTTCCCCATAGTATCTTTAAAAGAGGCGAGAGAGGGTCGTTATGAAGCAAGAAGACTCCTCTCTGAGGGTCTTGACCCTAGCGAGGTAAAAAAAGAGCGGAGACGACATACAAGTGTTCCCACGTTTGCTGAGATAGTGAATCACTGGTGGCATCATGAGAAAGGCCAGTGGACCAACGACCATGCAAGTCGGGTCATAAAACGGTTAAAAGATAACAGTTTTTATGATTTAGGTAAGCTACCAGCAGATCAAATAACGCCACTTCAAATCATAGCGGTAATCAAAAAGATAGAGGGTCGAGGTGCCTTAGACGTTGCTAATCGAGTTAAGCAGGGAATAAAGGCTGCTTATCGATATGCGGTGCAGCACGGCATTGTCACAACTAACCCTGCTGGTGATCTAGATGGGATCGTCAAAGCGAGAAAAGTGAAACATCGCCCCTCTTTACCTAAAAGTGAACTTTCCCAATTTCTTGTAGATTTAGACTCTTATGCATTGCGCGGTACTTTACTTACCCATTTTGCAATAAAGCTTTTGGTCCTGACATTTGTTCGCTCAGGGGAGTTACGGGGAGCTACATGGGACGAGTTTGATATTGAAGGCAGGGTTTGGCGCATTCCTGCAGACAGAATGAAGATGAAAGTTGAGCACTTGGTTCCACTGTCGACTAAGGCATTAGAAGTACTGTCACGGCTTAGAGAAATTAGTAATGGTGAACTACTTTTCCCATCCGTTATTAATCGTAAAAAGCCAATGTCGGATAACACCATGAGACAAGCGATTTTTAGAATGGGTTATGACGGCGAGGTTGAGGGCAAAAGTAAGGCTGTCCCGCATGGCTTTAGGGCAACTGCGTCGTCCATTCTAAACGAGGAAGGTTTTAACCCTGATGCGATAGAGCGTCAACTTGCACATCAGGAGAGAAACGGGGTGAGAGCAGCTTACACGCATCATGCTCGGTATATGGACGAGCGGATCAAGATGATGCAGTGGTGGGCGGATTATCTTGATCAATTGCTTGACTAGCTCCGGGATGCGAAGCTTGTTTTGTAAAAAAGCTAACACTTGAGATAGTGAACAGGCATATCATTACTTATAGTTATAAGTAAAACAAAACCCATGAAAATAATACATACAAAAAATCATAAGCGAGCGACATTGGGCTATACCTGATCTCCCAAGTCATGTGCCACAGAGGGTCGTCAATTACTTCGTCGAGGCTCTCGAGTGTCAGATTTTTCATGTGTAGAAGCTGGCCAATTTCGGCAGGAGGCATCTTGCGATACTCCTCAAGAAAAACTCTTAAGGTGGGAACTGGCGGCACCTCACTGATAATTTTCCCTAAATGCAAATACCAGCGCTCGTCGGAGTAATGCTCGCACCAAAGGATTTGCTTTACTTTAGGGGGGGTTTTCCACAATGGACTGCCTTGAGGCTGAACTTTAAGCTCGCCTTGTTGATCAAAGTCCACCATCACATGGTTTGGATTTCCAGAAATAAACGGTCTGCCTGACATAACGTTACCCTCGCCTCCAAAAAGGAAAATGTCGCGAGTAACATCGGAGGCTTGGATGCGAAGCGACGGTTTAGCAAGTATTTGTTAATCGCCCTGCAAGTGTCATAAATCGGCGATAACAGCAGAGTAGCTGCCCCAAAACATTTTAACAAGCATCAAGATTTAGGGCATCGCTACCAAGCTCATGGAACAAACATATCCCTATTACTTCCCTGCTCGGACCTTCTGCGAGTCCGAGTTCTCCTTATTTTCCCTCTTCGATTGCATAACACGAAATTAACGTTTTAAATGTCTGAGAAGTCGTCCAGAACTGGATCTACTATGATTCCAAATAAAAGTTACTCCAGCTTCTTTAGCGGTATTGGTGGTCTAGAGGCGACTACGCCCGCGCTGTCCTATTGTGAAATCGATACAAAAGCCCAAAAAGTACTACGACACCGATTCCCTGGCACAGTGGTCTATGACGACATACGCAATGTAAATAAAATTGACTCCACAGTCATCGCTGGCGGCTGGCCGTGCCAGGACATCAGTGTTGCAGGCAGAGGAGTGGGTCTCCGCGGAGAAAATTCAGGTCTCTTCTACCATCTTTTACGAATTGGTGTGAGTTCGAACTGCGAATCTATCGTTGCTGAGAACGTCTCCAACATCCGCAAATTGGACAATGGCAAGGTCTTCAGAGAGGTTGTCAGAGAATTCTTTGAAGCTGGCTATACGAATATTGCTTGGCGGGAGATAAACGCACGAGAGCTAGGGCTGCCACACCATAGGAACCGAGTTTTTTTTATTGCCTCTACTAACAAAAAAGCCGCCTTGTCTCTATTCCGCGAGTTACCGCAGATCCAGCACTTGCGATCAGCAGAACCAACGGATGTTGCAGGGTTTTATTGGACAGCTGGCACACATTCCATAAACTACTCGAGAGGTTATGTTCCAACCATAAAAGTCGGATCATCATTGTCTATCCCATCTCCTCCAGCAATCCATTTCAACGACACAGTCAGGCTTTTAAGTCCAATCGAGGCATTAAGGTTACAAGGCTTCGATCCAGCAACGCTGGGCACGATCAAACGAAGCGAGGCCTACCGTATGGCTGGTAATGCAGTCGCAGTACCAGTCGGTCGATTCGTGCTGGATGGTGCTTTAAACGAGACTCCATTGCCGGATTTGAGAACGAAGGACCAACTATCCTTATTTGAAGACGATTTCTTAGGTGAAACGGGAAGGGTGCCACAGGCAGGATTATTTAACGGAAAAATGACTGAGGTAATTCTGGAGACGCCACCTCTAGCCGACAACCTGCGAGACTTCATTGATTTTGATACTGAAGAATCATTATCACCCAGAGCAGCAACGGGTCTTTTGAGACGCTTGGAAAGGAACGCCACCCCATGTCCTGAATCCTTACATGAAGCGCTTAGCCGTATTTCACAAGCGAAATCGACTGACACAGGGGGCTGAATCTTGGCACGAAAGAACTGGAGTGACGCGGAGTGCGCGGTGTTAGTTGCTCTTTATATGCAATCAAGTTTCTCAATAGCGGACGACGCCAGAGGGGAAAATAAACAGTTAGCCAGCGATTTTTCTCGAGATCCAGGCAGTATTGATCGCCAATGGCGAAACATTAAGGATTACCTCAATCGTGAACCTGGGAAAAACATAAGTGGCACACTAAAGTATTACTGCGACGCAGCAACAGATGATATTGGCGCCCTAAAAAAACTGGCTCTACATTACTGTACAAAAAACGAATGGCACTTAGTTAAGGATCTTTTAAAAAATGAATCTAAGTAACCAACAGCCCAGAGCTATTGACGTAACGCCTGACCCGGCGATGCTCCAAGTATTGTCCAAGCTGGAGGTTCCTCCAGAAGGATGCCTAGGAGAACTCATAGATAATTCGCTCGATAGCTTCAGGGAAAGTGAGATTCCAAAAGGAAAAATAGAAATTCGGATAGAGCAAGACACGTTGAATTATTCGGACAATGGCTCCGGCTTGAATATCGATCAAATTGAGCAAGCTCTTACAGCTGGCGCTAGCTCGAAAAGCAAAGTGGGTGAGCTAGGCCTTTTTGGAATTGGGTTCAACTTAGGGACATCTAAACTAGGCACTAAAACGACAATTTTCACGAAACGCAAAGAGGATAGTTCATGGATAACTGCGACTATTGATCCACTTAAAATGTCGGCCCGAAGTAAAAATAAGAGATACGAATTGCAGCCTGAGTACGTGGCACTAGACACTGATCTGGAGTCGGGACTGATAGTTCGCATCGAGCTTCGCAAACAATACGTCGGAAAGCTAGGTCGTCCGCGCTCTGTAAGCAATATAAGGGCTAAGCTTGGCCGTTCGTATAGTTATGTTTTAAGAACAGAGGTACCAGGGCTACCAGCCAAATTTGCAGGAGACAAAAGAGACTTTTCATTGAAGGTAAACGACGTCGCTGTTACTCCACGGATTCCTTGTATTTGGGACCAGGATAGAGAAATGGCAAACGGAGCGAAGGCCGTTCAAAGTATTGACACTACATTAGCTGAGACGCTCGTTTGTCAGGCCTGTGGTTATGAAGAGCCTGAGGACCATGATGGTCCATGCAGCGAGTGTGGAGGCGATGACCTGATACTTCAGCATCGACGAATTTGGGGTTGGATTGGAGTACAACGAGCAATTGAAAGTGAAGAATATGGCATCGATCTAATTCGCCTCGGTAGAACGATTGAGGCCGATAGCAAAGACTTTTTTAAATTCACAGACCCTGATACTCAAAAATCGGAACTTGAGTACCCTATCGAGCAAACAAACGCGGGACGAATAGTTGGAGAAATTCACTGTGATCATGTTCCAGTTGAATTCACCAAACAGAGTTTTGAAAAAATAAACCATCAGTTCCGGCAGGTTGCCAGAGTGGTCCGGGGCGAAACATGGTTGCGGCCTCGGTATGCACGGCAAGCCACTGGAAATATCAACGAGTCCGTGATGGCTGTTGTCTATGGGGGGGTTCGAAGAGTCGACCCGGGGGAAAGAAACTTAATTCCTGGCAATGGAGAGAAAGCAATACATCAAGAATCACGAAACTGGATGAAAAAATTCCATGATGGAATTGAAGATTTCCAGCTTGACTCCAAGTGGTGGGTTGCTTGTGAAAGCCATGACAAGATCAAAAGAAACGCCAATACCGGTGATAACAACCCCTCTGGAGAAATACTGGGGCCGGACCCGTTTGCTGGCTCTGCAAATACAAACACAACTAAAGACTCGGCGAAGAGCAAGCCAAGAACGATTAAGGAGTTCGCTGAAGAATGGAGGGCAGGCGCCACAAAGAGAGAAGACTTATCGAAAGCCCTTTATCTAAAGGCTATCGACCACAAATTTGAAATTTCCGTCTGGGAGACCTTAGTAGAAATTAAGTTAGCGGAAGATCAAGCTTCCAGACCGAGCTTTTTGTTGACTACGTCTGGTGCAAACTTCGAGGTTTTTGTTAGCAAAAGACACTCTTTGATCTCATCGTATGGCCGAACGGCAACTGACATAGCACTGGGCGAGGCTGCACACCACCTTGCCAATCAAGGCTCTAAGGCTTCTTTTGGTGAGGTATTAGCTGAACTTTTAAAAAGCTATCCCGATGAGGAAAAGTCAGAGGCTGTTACTAGACAAAAATGTGATGCTCTTAAATCAATATTTCGAGCAAGACTGCCAAAATTACTTCTTAAAGAAAGCTCTAAAATATGGTCGTCGATATCAAACGCTGAAAGAGAGAAGATAGCCCTATTTGCGGTAGACAACACGCAAACCGACCTTGATTTATTAGGAGAAAAGGGCGAGTTTGCTCGCTACATCACTTGGTCAGCGCTGACTGAGGTCATCCAGGAATTCCCGGAGCTAATCTTTAATAATAAACTGTTTACTCAGTCTCTTGGTGGTGAAATTGCGACAGAAGCCGCGAGAAGAGTTATAGACACGACTTCAGCAGCAATTATGGACTTGGTCGTCTTTGATAGAGTTGGCGAGGGGATTAGCAAATTTGAGCGTGATAGGGCCGAAATCTCCATAAGTTTTATTCAAGAAAGACTAAATGACTCGTAAGTGGATCTAGTTGATGAGTCATAGCAATTTATTCACTGAAGAAAGAATTACCTCAATAGGTCCTCACGAGTTTCGTAGGGACATACATAGGCTAATGCGACTTCTGGACTTTGATGTAATCGACTCAGACGGAGCCGGCGATAGGGGTGCGGACCTTATCTGCACTCGCGGTGAAGAGGTTTGGATAATTCAGAGCAAATACAAAAAATCCCCAAAAGGATCCTGTCCGGACGAAGCCCTGAAACAAGCCCTCGATGCACACTATGAATTTAATGCGCATCACACCGTAATCGCGTCAAGCGCACCATTAAGCCGCAAGGCTCTGTTACAACTTCAACAACATAAAGCCAATGGTCTTCAAATAGGCTTTTGGGGGCTCTCAGACCTGCGATCATATTGGGAAAAAGTTGAATCTCCTGAACCATGGGAGCTTCGGTGCTATCAAAAAGAGGCGGTCACTCAGATCCAAGAAGATCTGGCTACCAGCAATCGCGCTTTACTTTTTTTGGCGACAGGGTTGGGGAAGACGGTGGTCGCTGGTGAGGTAATTCGAAATTTCTTTGAGCGTAACAAGGAAGCCAAAGTTTTGGTGTTAGCGGATAGAGTTGAGTTGATACAGCAGCTTCTTTCGTCACTAGTAGCTATGCTGCCGAAAACTGTCACCGCCCAGCTAATATCTGGCGCAGACAAAAGCAGCGTGTTGTCCGGTCTTACGGTAGCCACAAACCAATCAATATTACCTTTGATTGATAACGGATACGCACCTGATTTCGTGGTTATAGATGAATGTCATCATGTGGGAGGGGAGAACACATATTCCGACATCCTTCGCTCTCTTAGAGAGGACACTCCCATATTAGGTGTGACGGCTACTCCTTGGCGTTCAGACAAATACGATATCCGAAAGACTTTTGGCCCACCCAGTTATGAATGTGGTATCGCAGAGGGCATGGCTCAAGGCTATCTCGCAAAGGTCAACTATCAGTTGTTTTGTGACAACATCGACTGGGATGTTATCCCCCAGTTGAGCGAAAACGAATACACGGTAAAGGATCTCAATCGAAGGCTATTCATACCTCAACGAGATCAGCAAATCATTGACCGCTTGATAGAGACATGGAACGAGACAGTTCATCCGCGAGGAGTCATTTTTTGTCAGTCTATACAACATGCTGAAGAGCTTCATAAGCAAGTAAGCCGGATGGAAATATGGAGAGACGCCAAGATTCTCCACTCAAAACTTCATCGTGCAGATCGTTTATCCGTGCTTACGGACTTTCGGGCAGGTCGTTGCCCCTTGATTCTAGCGATTGATATTTTGAACGAAGGAGTCGACGTGCCAGATGTGAACATTATTTGTTTTGCTCGCGTCACTCATTCTCGGAAAATTTTCATGCAGCAACTAGGTCGCGGTCTGAGGTTAGCGGAAAATAAAGAATTTGTTAGTGTTTTAGACTTTGTCGCTGACTTGAGAAGACTCTTTGAAACTTACAAAATGCAAATTGATGTTGATGGAGCAGCTGAGGTAGTTAGCTATCGGAGCAGCATTCAATTTACGGATGAAAGAGCGGCAAATTTGATTGATGAGTGGATCGAAGATGCCGGAGATTTGTCTACGGCGCACGACGAATACAAACTAAACTTCCCAGAGAGTCAACTGGGTATCAGCGGAAAATAAGCTAGCGACGCTCACGGTAATGAAGTCAAAGCATTTAGCAAAAGCCGATTATTTAAGAAGCCTTTTCGACTCTGCAATTGAACTATACAAACTAGGCGATTTCACAAGTGATGACCCTGATCGGAAATTGCAGTCTTCTAGGCTAGAGGGGTTCATTCATGCGGGGAAGGTTGTCAACGTGGCATCCGAAGAAGAAATGCAATCCACTATTGATCGAGCTCACTTAAGAACTTTCCAAGAATCTCGAGAGGAACGAAAGAATCGACTTATAGAAAGCTGGATCAAAGAAAGAAGTTCATCGCATCCAGAGGACCCTGATGGCGATAACTGGGAGAAGTACAACAGCCCTGCCAGTCTGCGAAACAATAAATAATGATTCATGAAAAAGCAGATTTGCTCTCTTGCAAGAAGGCATACTCCGTCAGCCTCAAACATAAGCTTCAGAAACACCTGCAGCTTCAATCTGCCGCAGCTAACCCACTAGACCGTCGCTGGCTCAATGGCTTTATGGCTGCAGGGTTTCATAGCGGGCTTATCACCCTGTCAGAGCTGAAACTTGAGTACATGAAGGCACACCGCAATTCCTACGGTGAACGCATGACTGAGGCTCAGGAGCAACAGTTTGTCGTTGGTGAGACATTTGGCAGCTACTTCCGGCTGTAGCCGCTAATTGACGTTCTAAATTCCAGTGCTAAGCCGACAGCTTCCAAGCCCTGAACAAGGGTCGCTGACGGGCTACCGTAGATAGCTATTTTCTCAATAACAAAATGATTGACAAAATCAGCAAACTCCCTCTCCTGAATGCCGTTTTTTGAAATATTCTTTACATGCTGCAGTGCGGCGCTGGAGTTTTCGTACCTTTCCATTAGATAAATTTTATCGTCGGTTCCACCATAGAACTGCCAAGCTAAAGTAGAAGGCTCGTTCCCTTCAACTAGGGCTTGATAGAACTGTGAGAAATCTTTTATTTGATCTTTACTTTTATTATTCGACCTCATCGTAACGATGTAGGTGATCTCATTGGGGTTGCAGGCACTCTCAGAAGCATCTTCTTGATGGTGCTCCGACCAAACCGGCATTGATATCGCAAGAATGCAACTAAAAACTAATACTACTACGTATGGTTTCACTTGAGATACTCCTATTTTTGCAAGCGTTATGCTACGACGCTTAAGCTATCAACTGCCCTTGTAAAAGCAAAGCCGGGAATCTCTTTGTTTCAGTTTTCTATCAGGAATTAGACAAAAGCAATCACGGCCCTGTTTATAAAGACCTACTTTTTTCAAATTGGCTTCTGATGTGTCTGGCGAGTAACTATTTCTGGCGGGCAAATGCGATGGGGGCAAAGAGCGCAGAACTAATCGGCTTTAAAAAATTGCGGCGATCAAAACTTTGTTCTAAATCTAATTTATTGGATGCCCATTCTCAGACAGAGCAAAGTAACGCGTGCGACAAGAGAACAAATTATGGATGTCATAACGAGCCTGTTGAGGTCAGCATTAGTGCTTGGATTACCGCTGTTTGGCATATTGAGTTTTCATGGCTACGCGCAGAGTAATCTTGAAGTGGTGATAATGTTAGCTGCGCAACTTACTCTGTCATATCTGTTTCATACAGCGTTAGAGGTACTGCGTTCCAAGCGATTGAGAGTAGTAGCCACTAGGCTTGGTATGGGGTTTGTGGCTAACACTCATTGGCGGCCAAACTTTTCAATGAATCCGTCAGACCCTGACCCATTCCCTCCTATCCCTGTCAACAGAATTGCACGAAAAGTTACAAACGTTTTTGTCTCGGAAGGTGAACCTGTTATTTACGACTGCAAGCAGGTGGTCATTGAAAGCAGGGACGCCTTGATCCACTCTTACATCACGGTATTCAGGTTTAATGGCAAAGCAGATGTGAATTCAAAGACTGTTCGAGACTCAAAGTTTTGCGTCGAAGCACGTCACTCAGACAAAACATCATCAACACTCACACGTGCCGTGGACTCTGTTAATTGAATAACGTTGACACGATTATCAAGTTAATAGTTTAGGCGGGTTAAAAAACGCTTGCTAGCTGGCGGAAGGATGTCCATCCGGAGATGGTTGGGTTTCATCAGAGTATCATGCAAGGAATATTTTGACTGATTCCTGAAAGTCCCGTATATTCCTTGTGTTATTTTAAACGGTCCAAAAAGATGAAAGGATGAGAGACAGTTTTAGGGCCTTACGTTTCCGTAGACTTATCAGAAATGTATATAATAAAAGATTCTTAAAGTACGGGTGCCAACCTCACGGAGTATTTTGGTCAGATTCGGGTCGACAAAAAAGTCGATTTAAGATTATTAAGAACCAAATTACTGCATTGATGCCCTCAGGAATTGTTAAAATCGCTGATATTGGTTGCGGTTACGGGTCTTTGGCAGATTACATGCTTAAGACCCCCAACTGCTCAAGATTTATCTACACAGGATATGACATTAATCCAACCCTTATCGCTGCTTGCCAAGAATATTCGTACTTACCCTCAAAGTCATTTGCCATAGGTGATTGCCCCATGGAGCTCGTTGATTTCTCGGTCATGTCGGGCACTTACAATATGGCAGTCACTAAGGACCTTATGCACTGGGAGCGCTACATGTTTCGATGTCTGGCGAAGTGCTGGGACCAGTCTCGAATAGGCATGATCTTCAATGTTTTGGTTGCTGATAAATCCCACATCAGTGAAGGAATGCTCTATCACTGTGAAGTCAATAAGTTGCGAAGGCGCTGTGTAAAACAATTTGGCACAACTCGTATAATCAGAGAGAGAAGTCTCCCGCGAGATGCCACACTGGTGGTCACTCGGTAAAAGTTCTCGGAATGAAGTCTAAAACCGTTGCGTTTATGCAGTACCGCAGTGCACCGGCCGGCCCGTCTGAAAAGACATGTCCAAGGTGGATATCAGAACTAACCGACCGAATCTCAGTGCGAATCATTCCATAACTGATATCTCTTTTTTCGTAGACAGCGCCATCAACAGGTTTTGTGAACGATAACCAGCCGGTTTTTGAGTCAAAACGGTCATCGGTATCAAAGAGCGCGGCACCGCTCAATTTATCAACAAAAGTGCCATCTTTGACGCTCTTAAAAATCTCATATTCTTTGCAAAACCTTTGGTCAGTACCATTCTCAAAAGCGACCTGGTAAACCTTTTTACCTCCAAGCGCGAATTTTCCAAGAGCATAATAAAAGTCCTTTCGATCCATATATCCTTGAAAGCCAAATACTTCAGTTCCCTGTTCGAGAAAAATTATCGTTGGTGTTGCCCAAGTTGGGGTTTTAATTTCCAAGTCAAACACTTGATCCGCTGTTCTGTATGAAATTGGTATCGGTCCGGCATATTGATTTGTAATGTTGTTTCTGAGCTTTTCGCAGTAAGGGCAATAACCACTGCTCTCTATGATGAGTATTTGCTTTCCTGATAAAAGTGCCTTGTTGGAGGTGGTCTCCGTTTCGGTAGCACTAAAGAAAACCCCAGTCGAGTTGTCTGGGCAGTAGCCATTAGGATTTTTTTGGAGATAATCTTGGTGGTAAGACTCTGCCGATGTGAAGTGGGTCAGTGGAGTAATCTCGGTCACAATTTGTCCAAATCCGGCCTGTGATAGGAGTATTTGGTATTCTGTAAGCGTTTCGTTTGCAACTTTTATCTGTTCCGCGTCTGTGGTAAGTATCATCGACCTGTACTGAGTACCAATGTCATTCCCCTGCCGATTTACTTGAGTAGGGTCGTGGTACTCAAAAAAAGACTCTAAGATGGTTCTCAAGTTGACGACATTAGCGTTGTATGTGATACGCACTACCTCTATGTGATTGTGGGGGTTCAATCGATTTGATGGAAGTGTTATTGCCTGATAAGTTGCGTCCACCCCTTGACCATTCGCATAGCCAGAGACCACGTCTATTACACCTTCTATTTTTGAAAACATCTTCTCTACACCCCAGAAACAACCAGCTCCGACCACGATACTTCTTTTGTTATAAGTCGCCTGCGCTCCGTCTTCGGGTGCCTGAGCAGACACCGAAACCATAGTACTTGCCATTAAAATAACCCCCAAGTAATTCCACATTATCGAATGCTTATTCCCATATATTTTTCTACGTCATCCCATTAGACTACGGACTGAAATATCACAAACTTTTGTAGGACAGGTGAATTTCATTTTGGGATCTCCCTCTGCGTCATTCGTTTTTATCTGTCTTGCGTTTAAACTTTGAGAAGCAAACATGCTATTTTGCAAAAATCTTTAATCACTGCTTTGAGTGAGTTGCTGTGGAGTTAGGGCCATGTCCACAAGTTGCAACATCTCGAATTATGCTTAATTTTAGAGGAATTTAATGTGATTGGAAAATTTATTGCTGGTTTGAGCGGTTGGTTTATTGCTGGTCCTTTAGGTGCTGTTTTAGGAGTTTTCTTGGGGCATCAGTTCGACCGCGGATTCAGCAATTTTTTTATCCCCATGAGTGAGGGAGAACGTCATAAAATTCGGGAGATCTTCTTTTCCACATTATTTAGTCTGCTAGGACATCTAGCGAAAAGCGATGGACATATTTCTCAAGCTGAGATCTCTCACACGGAAGATATGATGACGAGCCTTGGATTGAGCGCTGAGCGAAAACAAGAGGCTATTAAATTTTTTAAAATTGGTGCAGCGACAGATTTTTCTGCTCAGCTTTGCGTTAGGTCATTCGTGCAAGTGAGTAATAGGCAGGTCAATTTAAAAAATCAGCTACTTAATTATTTGATTTCACTCGCTCTCGCAGACGGCGAGCTCCACTCCCAGGAAGAGTCTGTCCTTAGAAAGATTGCGATTGATTTAGGTTTCTCGGAAAGAAATTTCGAAGAATTAATTAGGATGATCGGTGCTCAAACCCACTTCGGCAAACGTGGCTCAAGCATTGGGAGTCAAGATAAACTATCCAACGCCTATTCTGTTCTTGGAGTCGCATCAACCAGTTCTGATATGGCTATAAAAAAAGCATATAGAAAATTGGTTAGTCAGAATCATCCAGATAAATTGATTGGACAGGGTGTTCCCGACGATATAATAAAACTAGCTACTGAGAGAACTCAAAAAATTCAAATGGCTTATGACCTGATATCTGAATCGAGAAAAAGTAAATAAGTTGTCTCTGAGCAATGCTAATGTTTTATTCCCTGTTTGAAACGTGGGAGTCGGTTGACCTTGCGCCTTGGTCTTTCTATAATGCGCGTCCTAGGTCATAAAGGGCTTGGAAGATCCACCTTTCGGTCTTACATCGAAAGTTTTGATGCGGGATGGAGCAGTCTGGTAGCTCGTCGGGCTCATAACCCGAAGGTCGTTGGTTCAAATCCAGCTCCCGCTACCAATCAGTAAGAGTGTATGATATTGATCAAGTGTTGACAGTTTTCCCTTTGGCTGGAGGTCTGTAATGTGTTTTGACGCTTGAGAACGTAACCAAGGTCTTAGTTTGGAGCTTGGAAAGTGGGAGACTGTTTTGATGGGCCAGATGGCCCATTTTTTATGTGCAGAAAGAGAGGATAGTTTTGAAGATCGGAAAAATCGCATTAAAGCAACTTTTAAGTCCGGTTGTTGAAGCCTTGGGGTTCCAGGTGTGGGGGATTGAAATTGAAAATAATAAAAGTATCGCTTTACTTCGCGTCTATATAGATTTGACTGATAATTTCATCTCAGTGGATGATTGTGCGGTGGTAAGTAAGCACATCGTCGCGATTTTGAATGTGGAGCGGGTATTTGCAGGAAAATATACCTTAGAGGTATCTTCCCCCGGTATAGAGAGACCATTGTATGATCTGGCGCACTTCGAATCGTTCGTCGGGCATGATATAGCTTTGAGGCTTAGATTCGCACATGGAAATAGAAAAAATTTTAAAGGTTGTTTGCATGGTGTAGAGGGAGACGAGATAGTTGTGCGTATCGATAGCAGTGAGTATCTTTTTCCCTTTGAAAATATTGATCGGGCAAATGTAATCGCAAAATTCTAATATTCGTGAGGTTGTAGGAGTGAATAAAGAGATTCTAATGGTGACTGAGGCTGTCTCCAATGAAAAGGGGGTTGAAAGAGAGATTATATTTGAGGCTATTGAGCAAGCTTTAGAAATGGCCACCAAGAAAAGGTTTGAAGAGGGAGCCAATATTCGGGTAGTCATAGATCGGGAAACAGGAAGTTACGAGTCGTTCCGATGGTGGGAAGTTGTTGCCGATGACGTATTGGCAGAATTAGGAACTCAGTTTACTACTGAGGAAGCCCATGAAAAAGATCCAGATCTAAACGTTGGTGACTTATACGAAGAGCGCGTAGACAATGCTAAATTTGGGCGTATAGCCGCGCAGGCAGCAAAGCAAGTGATAGTCCAACGAGTGAGAGAGGCAGAGCGAGAAATTATTGTTGATCGATTTAAACATCGTGTTGGCGAGCTCCTGAACGGCACGGTCAAAAAAGTTACCCGAGAACATGTAATTATTGATTTTGGAGACAATGCAGAGGGACTTTTGCCGAGAGAGCAGCTGGTTGGTCGTGAAATATTTAGGATAAATGATAGGACTAGAACGATTTTGACGGCCATCAGAGAAGATACACGTGGTCCCCAACTGCTTGTGTCAAGAACCTCTCCCGACATGCTAATTCAGCTTTTTAGAATTGAAGTTCCTGAAATAGCGGAGGGCATAATTGAAATTAAGGGTGCAGCAAGGGATCCTGGTCTAAGGGCCAAAATAGCGGTCAAGAGTAAAGATGCTCGTATAGATCCAGTTGGGGCTTGCGTAGGAATGAGAGGAGCTCGAGTTCAGGCGGTGTCAAGTGATCTTGATGATGAAAGAGTTGACATTGTTTTGTGGGATGACAATCCAGCACAACTTGTAATTAATGCCATGGCGCCTGCTGAGGTGGGTTCTATTGTGGTAGATGAGGAGTCGCATTCAATGGATGTTGCAGTTAATGAAGAAAATCTAGCGCAAGCGATCGGTAAAGGTGGGCAAAATGTTCGGCTTGCATCTGAGCTTACCGGTTGGAATATAAATGTAATGACCTTGGAAGATGCTGAGGATAAGCAAATGCAGGAAGCGACAGATATTGTGAATACCTTCATGCAGGAACTCGATATCGGAGAGGATATTGCTATCGTGCTTGTGGAGGAGGGATTCACCAGTTTAGAAGAAGTAGCATATGTCCCACTTGATGAAATTAGTGCAATTGAGGGCTTTGATCAAGATTTATCCCAAGAATTGCGCGCTCGTGCTAAGGATGCTCTCCTCACGATGGCACTTGTTAGTGAGGAAAAATTAACTAGCTCTGTCCCGGCAGATGATTTACTTAATATGGAGGGAATGGACAGAGGTCTTGCCCATAAGTTAGCTGCCAGGAATATCATTACAATGGAAGATCTTGCGGAGCAAGCGGTTGATGACATATCAGATATTGATAATTTGAGTAATCAACGTGCGGCCGAATTGATAATGACGGCCCGCGCCCCCTGGTTTGAGTAACAAAAATAGTAACAAGGCAGACATTGATAGAGGATTACCGATGGCTGAAGTAACAGTTAGTGAATTGGCGATGACCGTGGGTGCATCTGTGGATCGGTTGCTGAAGCAAATGACTGATGCAGGCCTAGCGCATACAAATGCAGAAGCGCTGGTATCAGACGGAGAAAAACAAATTTTGCTTGCATATCTTAAAGGGTTGCACGGAGAACGTGCCCGAGAGCCTGGAAAGATTACACTCCGTCGAAAAACTGTAACAACGTTAAAATCGGCGAATAGAAAAACCGTAAACATCGAAGTCCGTCGAAAGCGAACCTTTGTCAAGCGATCGGATGAAGAGGTATCGACATCGCCTACGAAATCAACCGAACCCTCGGAAAACACAACAACTAATCCAGACGCAAGTACGGCTGAAGCATTAGATGAAGTTGAGGTGCAGCGAGTAGCTGCAATTGAAACCCGGCGAAGAGCGGATGACGAAGCTAAGAAAAAGGTGGGTAACAAAGAACTTACCAATGCAGATGCTGCGTCAGACAAGAAAGATAACCTTACTACCAAAAGAATTTCACGCGTAGATAAGACGGTTGTTGGCATGCCTTTATCACCCTCCGAAATCGTTCATGATAAAGGACGACGGACCAACAAGATAAAAGATGATGAAGATGACCCCATCAGGCGTGTAAAAAAACCTATTTCAAAAGGTGCGAAGAAAAAGTCTCACCTAGTTTTAGACGACGTAGAGATAGATGGAGCCAAAAAAACTAGGCTAAGATCTGCCATTGCCACCCCGCTAAAAGTTACAAATAAGCATACTTTCAAGCGTCCGACAGCGAAGAAAGTTCAAGAAATTACAGTAGGTGATGAAATTTCGGTCTCTGATTTGGCAGCAGGATTGTCTTTGAAGTCAGAAAATGTCATCAGAAAACTCGCGAAGTTAGGGGTTGTGGTAACTGCGCATGAAATTATCGACCAAGAAACTGCTGTATTAGTTACTGAAGAATTAGGGCATAGAGCGATACCCTCCAATAATACTGATTTGGAGGAACAATTAGACGCTGCTTTTACAGAACAAGCGAGGAATTACGCTAAATTACCGCGGGCGCCTGTGGTAACCATTATGGGTCACGTAGATCATGGTAAGACATCGCTTCTGGATTATATTCGAAAAACCCGTATTGCCATAGGTGAGGCAGGTGGTATTACTCAGCACATAGGTGCTTATCACGTAAGCACCTCTAAGGGTGCAATTACTTTTTTGGATACGCCAGGTCATGCCGCTTTTACTGCAATGCGGGCTCGTGGAGCTAAAAGTACTGATATTGTCATTCTTGTGGTAGCAGCAGATGATGGCGTAATGCCGCAAACTGAAGAGGCTGTTCAGCATGCTAGGGCAGCAGGGGTACCTATAGTTGTTGCCATTAATAAAATGGACAAAGATGGTGCAGATCCCGAAAAAGTGACAAGTGAACTGGGCGCAAAAGACGTGATTCCAGAAGAATGGGGTGGTGACACTCAGTTTGTTAAGGTTTCTGCACAGACAGGTGAGGGAATAGATGAGTTGTTAGATGCGGTATTATTACAGTCAGAGCTTCTCGAATTAACGGCGAGCTTTGAAGGCAGGGCTCGAGGGGTGATAGTTGAGTCTCGTATTGATAAGGGTAGAGGAGTTGTAGCTACAGCTTTGGTGCAACAAGGAAATCTGAATAAGGGCGATTTTGTGCTGGCAGGTTTGAGTGTTGGAAAGATAAGGGCTATGGTTGACCAAAGCAACAAATCTTTGCAGAAGGCGGGACCATCGGTTCCTATAGAAATTTTGGGATTGGACGAGGTTCCAGACGCAGGTAATTACTTTTACGTAGTACCTGATGAAAGACAGGGTCGAGAAATAGTCGCATTTCGACAAGAAAAAGCTCGCGCCCAAAAATTGTCGAGTCAGCGTGCCTCGGCTTTAGAGACGATGTTTGTGGATATCGGTTCAGAGGTTAAACGTACTTTACCATTAGTGATAAAAGCAGATGTTCGGGGATCGCTTGAGGCGATTAGTGCTGCTCTAAACGATTTTTCAACTCAAGAAGTGGGCGTTGACATTATAGCCTCGGGGGTGGGGGGTATTGCTGAGTCCGATGTCAATTTGGCCATCACCACTGAGGCTATTATTTTGGGTTTTAACGTGCGTGCTTCCGGTGGAGCGCGTGCATTAGCAAAGAAAGAGGAAATTGAAGTACGTTACTATAGTGTAATTTATAATCTTCTAGACGAGGTTAAGGCCGCTCTTTCTGGGATGCTATCCCCTGAGTCTAGAGAGAAAATTGTAGGCACAGCAGAAGTTAGGGATGTCTTCCGATCCCCAAAATTTGGTGCGATAGCGGGATGCATGGTTACAGAAGGTACCGTTTATCGTAGTAAGCCAATTCGTGTCTTAAGAGATAGCATAGTCATTTATGAAGGAGAGTTAGAGTCGTTGCGAAGGTATAAAGATGATGCTCAGGAGGTGCGAAGCGGAATGGAGTGCGGTATTGGCGTAAAAGATTACAATGATGTTCGTGCGGGTGATTTAATAGAAGTTTATGAAGTCACCCAAATTCTTCGGACCCTTTGAAAAAACTGAGATCGCACCAGCAATCGACGGTGCCCCAGAAACACTAAACTAAACCACAGAAAATTAAGATATTGATGCCGAGAGAATTTTACCGCTGCGATAGAGTTGCTGATGCGATTCAGAGAGAGCTATCCGTGCTGATTAATGACTCGTTAAGAGATCCGAGAATCGGTATGGTGAGCGTTACCGAAGTTAGCGTCAGTAGAGACCTTTCAAATAGCAAGGTTTATGTTAGCTTTATTGAGACAAACACTGATCATCAAGCAAATATTGCCATGTCAGCCCTTGATGGCGCCAGTGGGTATTTGCGAAAGTTAATGGCGGCTAATATGAATTTGCGGGTGATGCCAAAAATTACTTTTATCCATGATAATTTGGCGGCGAAAAGTCAAGACATGTCTGAATTGATTGATCTTGCAATTGCTTCGGATTCTAGGTTGGCATCTTCGGAGGAACCCTAATTTGTCGCATCAGAAGCAGTGCTTCAGATTGGTCAATGGCATTTTTTTGCTAAATAAATCAAAAGGTGCTTCCTCCAACCATTCATTGCAGCGTGTGAAATATTTATTTGCTGCCAAAAAAGCTGGACATACAGGAAGTTTGGATCCTTTGGCTACCGGCGTGTTGCCGGTCTGCTTTGGAGAGGCTACGAAACTAAGTCGGTATTTACTTGATTCCGAAAAAGGATATCTTAGTGTTTTCAAGTTAGGAGTAGAGACAGATACTGGAGATAGTGAGGGCCGAATAGTATCAACTAATGATGCAAGCACAATTACTGAGGGATTGATTCGTGCCACTATCGATCAATTTTTAGGAGACACCGTTCAAGTACCACCAATGTATTCAGCTCTCAAGCGTAACGGACAACCACTGTACAAGTATGCGAGGAAAGGTATTGATATAGAGAGATCACCCAGATCGATTGCAATATATGAGTTTGAGATTGTATCTTTTAAAAGTGGAGTCGCTCCGGAGTTGGAGGTGAAAATACGCTGTAGCAAGGGCACATATATAAGGAGCCTTGCTTCTGATCTCGGGCGTTTGCTGCGATGTGGAGCTCATGTGATTAAATTACACCGGTTTGCCGTAGGACCATTCAGTGACGATATGTCAGTTTCCCTCTCAGAGCTCACAAATTGTTATGATAGACATGGAATAACTGCATGTGATGAAAGATTGTTACCTGTTGATTATGCTTTGCATGCAACGCCTAAAGTTACTCTGGACGAGAAAAGTGCGGCGCGATTACAACAAGGACAATCAGTATTCTTATCAAAAGGCTTTAACCAAGAGGGAGAAGGGGATATAGTGCGCGTCTTTGACAACAATCTAATGTTTTTGGGAGTGGGGACTTTGCGGACTGGCGGTATGTTGGTGCCCAAGCGCTTGGTAGCCCTGTAGGATAGATTCAATTGAATCAAGCCTTAGTGATGATTCAGTTGTTATAAAAAGAATTGGCTGCAATGACGAGCGTCCTGTAAGTGCGCATGGGATGCCAGTCGTTATTAACTTGCGTACTGGAGAAGTTTATGGCCTTAAGTGCAGAAGAAAAAGCGTTGTTGGTCAAAGAATATGGCCACGATCAGAAAGACACAGGCTCGCCAGAAGTGCAGGTTGCACTTTTAACGGCGAATATAAATAAGTTGCAGAATCATTTCGGTTCTCACAAGAAAGATCACCATTCTCGGCGTGGACTGATACGTATGGTTAATCAACGGAGAAAGTTACTTGATTACCTTAAAACAAAAAATTTTGAGCGGTACACTGAACTTATCAAGAAACTTGGCCTGCGAAGATAGTGACTAATCGGGGGCAAACAAATTATTTTAAGGGTGATATATTCCTCAATTATACTCTTGAGAGCGTATAGACTACATATCTACACTGCAGTTAATGGCGTTTTAGGATACTAACTTCCTTTTACTTATATTAAAGAACTGATTTAAAGAAATATATGAAGGCAACAATATGAATCCATTAGTAAAAAGATTTAAGTATGGTGAATGCAACGTAACAATCGAGACAGGTCGTATAGCCAGACAAGCGACGGGTGCAGTGATATGTTCGATTGATGAGACTTCTGTGTTGTGTACGGTGGTTGGAGCAAGAGAAAAAAAAGAGGATGTCGACTTTTTCCCCTTAGGTGTTCATTATCAAGAAAAAGCCTATGCTGCTGGAAAAATTCCTGGAGGTTTCTTCAAAAGAGAGGGTCGTCCAACAGAAAAAGAAACGTTAACTTCTAGATTAATTGATAGACCTATTCGACCACTTTTTCCAGAAGGTTTTAAGAATGAAGTACAGGTGGTTTGCACGGTTCTATCAGCACAAAAAAATGCTGATCCTGATATAGCCGCAATGATAGGAACTTCTGCCGCTTTGGCGATCTCTGGCATTCCATTTAACGGGCCCATCGGTGGGGCGAGAGTAGGTTATTCGGAGGAAGAGGGCTACCTTTTAAATCCGACTAATGCTGAGTTGTTAAACTCCGAACTTGATATGGTAGTTGCTGGAACCGAGGACGCAGTTCTAATGGTAGAGTCCGAAGCGAAGGAGTTATCTGAAGACATAATGCTTGGAGCTGTTTTGTTCGCACATCAAGAGATGCAAACCGTGATTACTGTCATAAAACAGCTGGCCTCTGAAGTGGGAAAACCTCGGTGGAATTGGGAATCAGTGGGAGTGAATAAAACACTTAGAGATGCCCTCAACACGTTGTTAGCAGAGGATCTCAAGCGAGCTTACCAACTTGTTGATAAGCAACAACGTATGGACAATATCGCTAGCTTGAGGGATAAGGCGCTAACGCAACTGAGCTCTGAAATGGGTAATGAACAAAATAATATAAAAGATGAGTTTAAAAAACTTGAGAAAAATATTGTGCGCGGTCGAATTCTTCGAGGTGATCCTAGAATTGATGGGAGAGATAACCGAAGCGTAAGGCCCATTGGCGCTGAGGTTTCTATTTTGTCTCGTGCGCATGGTTCAGCTCTGTTTACGCGAGGCGAGACGCAGGCGCTTGTTGTAGCAACGCTAGGCTCGACTCGCGATGCCCAAATGATTGATGACCTAGATGGTCGTCGAGATGATCCATTTATGCTGCATTATAATTTTCCCCCATATTCTGTTGGAGAATGTGGAAGAATCGGATTCACAGGTAGACGAGAAATTGGTCACGGTAGATTGGCCCGCAGAGGAATCGCGGCTGTGCTTCCGTCAATTGATGAATTTCCGTATGCGATGCGTGTTGTTTCGGAGATCACTGAATCAAATGGATCAAGTTCGATGGCATCGGTTTGCGGGGCAAGTCTTGCGCTCATGGATGCGGGGGTTCCGTTAAAAGCGCCAGTAGCAGGAATAGCGATGGGACTAGTTAAAGAAGGAGACCAATTTTCGGTGTTGACCGATATACTTGGAGATGAAGATCATCTCGGTGATATGGATTTCAAAGTGGCTGGAACGGCTGAGGGTATTACTGCTCTTCAGATGGATATAAAAATTGAAGGTATAACCGAGGAGATTATGGAAATTGCACTGCAGCAGGCTATGGATGCTCGTCTACATATTCTTACTTCTATGAACGCTACATTGGCTGTTGGTCGTGAGGAGGTGGCAGATTCAGCACCACGAATGGGAGCAATGCAAATAGATGCCGATAAGATTAGAGATGTTATTGGAAAGGGTGGAGCAACCATACGTAGTTTGTGTGAGGAGACTAGTTCTACCATAGACATAACCGATGACGGGGCAGTAAAAATATACGCCGATGACAGTGCGGGTCTTCAAGCCGCTATTGATGCTATTTCGGCAATCGTTGCTGAGCCCGAGCCAGGAGCAATTTATGATGGTAAAGTGGTGAGAATTGTTGACTTTGGCGCTTTCGTTAATTTCATGCCCGGCACCGATGGTCTGGTGCATATATCACAGATAGCCTCTCAAAGAGTCAACAAAGTAACAGATTATTTGGCCGAAGGACAAGAAGTGCGTGTAAAGGTCTTAGAAATTGATAATCGCGGAAGAGTAAAGTTATCCATCAAAGAAGCCACTCTGGAGGAACAATCGCGTTCCGAGAACGCTGATGATTGAGAAAAAACAAATACTAATTCTGTTGCTTGCAGTCTATTAAAGCTCAGGTTTGGTCTTTTGAGCTAATGCCAACATCTCGTGTGCATGGCCTCTTGTTTTCTCAGTAATGTTTATTCCACCGAGCATTCTGGAAATTTCTTCAACTCGATCTTCGTCATTTAGTAACGTTAGGGTGGTTGAGATCTTCCCTGAGTGCAGCTGTTGTTTCTGTGCAACATAGTGGTTATTTGCATGTGAGGCTACTTGTGGTAAGTGTGTGATAGTTATCACTTGACTGATGCTGCCAAGTTTTTTCAATAGCTGACCAATTATCTCCGCAGTTGCTCCCCCAATGCCGACATCCACCTCGTCGAGAACTAAAGTAGGAATTTTTGAGTGTTCAGCTGCCACTATTTGAATTGCAAGGCTTATTCTTGATAATTCCCCACCAGAAACTACTTTGTGCAGTTGGTTATGGGGTTGGCCGCGGTTGGTGGAGATTAAGAATTCAATTCTTTCTGATCCTGAGGGATGGTAATTAGAATCGTTTCGAGGAACTAATTTTATCATCAACTCTGAATCTTTCATTTCAAGCTTCGCTAATTGCAAATTGATTTCAGAAGCCATTTTTTTTGCGGCTAGTTGTCTCGTATTCGATAGTTTTTGAGCTCGATCTTTATACAGCATGGTTGTTTTTTCGTATTGTTTTTGTAGAGTCTGCATTTTTTGTTCGTTTCGCTCGAGAGCTTTCAACTCGTCTTTGAGGACCAGAATGGCGGCGTCTAACTGATTAGGAGGAACCCTATGTTTCCTCGACAATTGAAAAATTGCAGAAATTCTTTCATTTACTTCCGCAAGCTTTTGTGGATTTGAATAAAGATTTTCTAATGCTGTTTTTATTTCGTAAGTTGCCTCTTCGACTTGGATTAAGCATGAACGAAGCAAGTCTGAAACATTTTCAAGGGATTTGGGTAAATAGCTCAACTCCCTCAGAATCGACAATGCTTCGCTTAGGCTATCTCGAATATTGTGACCTGTGTTTGGACCACATAAATTGAGCAGTCGGTGGCTTTGTAGAAGTAGATGTTCAGAATTAGACAATAGCTTCTGTTCCTCCTCGAGTTTATCAAACTCATCGGGTGCAACTGCCAATTTTTCCCATTCTTCAATTTGAAATTGCAAAAAATTTAATTTATCTAAATTTTTATTTGAACTACTTTCAAGTGACTCTATGTCTTGCTGAATTTGGTTTAACTCTTCGGCTATCTTATTTACTTCTGCACAACTTGCAGTTGCACCAGCATAATCATCTAGTAAAAATCTGTAGTTATCTTGACGCATCAATGATTGATGTTCATGTTGGCTGTGAATATCGATCAAAAAACTGCTAAGTTTCTGTAATTGTTGCATCGTACATGCACGCCCATTAATGTAACCACGAGTTCGTTTCCCTTCGTTGAAAACGCGTCTTAGCACGCAATCATTATCGCTCGTAAATTGCTCTTCACGTAGCCAGCTTGCAGCTCGATTAATTTTTGTGATATCAAAACTGGCACTTATCTCCGAGTGGCCCTTGTTCAGACCTAATGCGTCGGTGTCCGCACGCGCCCCAAGAGTTATCGCAAGAGCATCTAGAATTAGTGATTTACCGGCTCCTGTCTTACCACTTATTGCCGAGGTCCCACTTAAAAATTCGATTTCTAAATGTTCAATCAAGGAAAAGTTATGAATATTTAATGATGTAAGCAATGTTGCTTCCTGTTTTTCATTGTTTATACACTTCCAACTCGTATATGGCAATTGCTTGAAACTAATTTGTTTGTCCCCATATTATGAAATGATGCAAATTTGGTAAATGTTTACAGGAGTGTTCAGTGTCACAAGAAATTGATAAGGAGTCCGCAAGCATTACTGACCCCGAGAAAAACACGAATGAAGAATCTGAAACGTTTGAAAAGCAAGATCAAACAGAGGCAGACAATACCCACCGTGAATTGATAGAGGTTAAGGATAAAGTCCTTCGTATTCAAGCGGAAATGCAAAATGTTCGTCGTCGAGCACAGCGAGACGTAGAAAATGCTCATAAATTCGCGCTAGATAAGTTTGTGTCCGCATTAATACCCGTTGTTGATAATCTCGATAGGGCGATTGATACGATTAACGAAGCTGATGAAGCTCAGAGGCTAGTGGCTGATGGTCTTAAGTTGACATTGAAAAGCTTCCTGGACGTTTTAACACAATTTAATGTAGAGCAGGTTGATCCGTCTGGAGTACCTTTTGACGCAGAGCTGCACCAAGCAGTTAGTACGGTGATTAACAGTGAAGTAGAGCCGAATACTGTCATTGATGTCTATCAGAAAGGATATGTACTCAACGGCCGATTAGTACGACCAGCAATGGTAACAGTCGCAAAAGTTTGACGAGACTTGAATTAAAAGAATTAATGCCCAAATACCTAAGTATAAGCTTAGAGACGAAGAATTCAAAATTACCCTGAAGAAATTCATAGGAGAAACCTGTAATGGGAAAAATAATTGGAATTGACCTAGGAACAACCAACTCGTGTGTTTCAGTGCTCGAGGGAGAGAAGCCAAAGGTAATAGAAAATTCGGAAGGGTCGAGAACTACCCCTTCTGTTGTTGCGTTTGCGGATGATGGAGAAATTTTAGTTGGTCAGTCTGCGAAGCGACAGGCAGTTACTAATCCAACGAACACCGTTTATGCAGTCAAGCGTTTAATAGGTCGTCGATTTGAAGACAGGGTTGTTCAGAAAGACATTGAAATGGTTCCCTATAAAATCGTCAAGGCGGACAATGGTGATGCATGGGTTGAGATTAAGGGTGAGAGCAAAGCGGCGCCTCAAATTTCTGCTGAAGTTCTCAAAAAAATGAAGAAAACTGCAGAAGATTATATTGGCGAAAATATCTCCGAAGCAGTTATCACTGTGCCAGCATACTTTAATGATTCCCAACGACAAGCCACTAAGGATGCAGGGCGCATTGCCGGATTGGACGTGAAGCGAATTATAAACGAGCCAACGGCTGCGGCTTTGGCTTATGGGATAGACAAAGTCTCTGGTGATCGTGTGGTGGCTGTTTATGATCTGGGGGGAGGTACCTTTGATATCTCGATTATTGAGATTGCGGATGTTGATGGCGAAAAGCAGTTCGAAGTTTTAGCCACAAATGGAGATACATTCCTTGGTGGGGAGGATTTTGATTTACGGTTAATTGAATATTTGTCGCAAGAATTCAAGAATGAGAGCGGGATGGACTTGCATGGAGACCCTCTTGCGATGCAACGCCTTAAAGAGGCAGCTGAAAAAGCAAAAATTGAACTGTCATCAAGTCAGCAGACAGAAGTTAATCTTCCATACATCACGGCCGATGCAACTGGTCCCAAGCATTTAGTGGTTAAATTGACACGCAGCAAATTGGAAGCGCTTGTTGAGGAATTGGTTGAGAGATCGTTGGAACCATTGAGAATTGCCTTGAAAGATGCGGATAAAAGTGCATCTGAAATAGATGAGATAATTTTAGTGGGGGGACAAACTCGTATGCCCTTGGTGCAAGAGCGAGTTTCAGCATTTTTTGGTAAAGAACCAAGAAAAGATGTCAATCCAGATGAAGCGGTAGCTGTTGGCGCAGCCTTACAAGGTGCAGTTTTAGCGGGGGACGTGACCGATGTACTACTTCTGGACGTGACGCCCCTGACCCTTGGCATTGAAACTATGGGTAGCATCGCTACTCCCGTTATAGAGAAGAACACGACGATTCCTACGAAAAAGTCGCAGATCTTTTCGACGGCTGATGATAATCAGACAGCAGTGACGATACACGTTGTGCAAGGTGAGAGAAAGCAGGCGATTCAAAATAAGTCTCTCGGTAGATTTGACTTGGCTGATATTCCTCCAGCGCCGCGAGGAATGCCACAAATCGAGGTTACATTCGATATAGATGCGAATGGGATATTAAACGTAAGTGCTAAAGATAAAGCGACGGGTAAAGAACAATCAATCGTTATTAAAGCATCTTCGGGTCTTTCTGATGAAGAAATTGAGTCAATGGTTCGTGATGCGGAGGCAAATGCAGAAGAGGACAAGCGTTTTGCAGAGCTGGTTCAAGCCAGAAATGCTGCAGACGGCATTGCTCATGCTGCAACCAAAACAATTCAGGAAGCGGGTGAAAAGATCAGTGATGCGGAAAAAGGTGCGATTGAGGAGGCAGTCAAGGCAGTTGAAGAGGCTGTTCAAGGTGACGACAAGGATAAGATCGATTTAGCAGCAAAAACTTTATCTGAAATGTCGTCAGAGCTTGCACAAAAGCTCTATGCAAATCAAAATCAAGCCGAGGGCGCTGGCAGTAAGGCTGGTGAAGATTCAAGTGATGGTAACGAAGATGTTATGGATGCTGAATTTGAAGAAGTTAAAGAGGAATCAAAGTAATAGCAATTAGAAGATGTGGTGTGTGCAAGCGAGTTTCTTTCAGGCGCGAACAAGTCTTTCGCGCCTTTTTTTAATAATTACGTCGGGTGGTGGATAACGAGTTTATGGCAAAACGCGACTATTATGATGTTTTAGGAGTAAGTAAAGATGCTTCTGGCAGTGAGATCAAGAAGGCATTTCGTCGAACCGCAATGAAATATCACCCAGATCGTAATCCGGATAATCAACAGGCCGAAGAAAAGTTTAAAGAGGCACAGGAGGCATATGAAGTTCTAAGTGATGAAGAGAAAAAGGACAATTACGACCGTTTTGGACATGCTAATACTGGGAATGCCCAAAACTCTGGAGCTGGCTTTAGCGATATTTTCGGAGACGTCTTCGGAGATATTTTTGGAGGTTCCGGCGCAAGCTCTAGCCGCGGCGGGCCTGCGCGAGGTTCAGATCTCCGCTACGATTTACAGCTGGAGTTAGAAGATGCGGTGCGCGGTAAAACAGTGGAAATTAATATTCCAACTAAGGACACCTGCGCTACTTGCAAAGGTTCAGGGGCACGGCCCGGATCCTCACCCCGAACTTGTAATTCATGCCAAGGGGCAGGCCAAGTAAGAATGTCTCAGGGCTTTTTTTCTGTGCAACAAACCTGTCCAAAGTGCAGAGGGCGCGGACAGATGATTACTGATCCATGTGGTGAGTGTCATGGTCAGGGAGTCTTGGAAAAGAGTAAAACTTTGTCGGTAAAAATTCCTCCGGGCGTTGACACAGGAGATAGAATACGACTTTCTGGAAAAGGTGAAGCTGGTCCCCACGGGGGAGCAAATGGAGATCTATATGTCCAAATGAACGTCGCTGAGCACAACATTTTTGTTCGAGACGGAGCAAATTTACATTGTGAAGTCCCAATAAGTTTCAGCCAAGCTGCACTGGGAGGAGAACTAGAAGTTCCCACTTTGTCTGGGAGAGTCAAGTTGAAAGTGCCTCCAGAAACGCAGACTGGTAAGCTATTTCGGTTGAGAGGTAAAGGAGTTACTCAGGTTCGAAGTGCGGGAGTGGGTGACCTCCTGTGCAGAGTGTGTGTTGAAACACCGGTAAATTTGTCGTCAAAACAAATAAAGCTACTCGAGACGTTCGATAAGAGTCTTGGAACGAGTAGCAGGCACTCCCCTCGGAGTGATAGCTGGTTTGGGGGTGTGAAAACCTTTTTCGATAACCTCACCAAAGGTTAAAGACTTATAACGTTTTAAAAATTTGGGCGTCAAAATATGTTAAGTGTAGTTATAAGCGGAGCTAATGGTCGAATGGGACGAACTCTAACAGCCCTTTTGGCAGAAACAGCTGACGTATGTCTGGTAGGTGCGGCAGAAAGCCCTAATTGTAATTATATTGGATCAGATGTCGGAGAACTATCTGGTGTCGGCAAGATGGGGATAAAGGTTGTGGGAACATTAAAAGATGCGTCGGACAACCTTGACGTGTTAATCGACTTTTCGTCCGTTTCTTCAACGCCTGCGAACGCTGAGTGGTGTGCAAAACTAGGAATTCCCATAGTGATCGGAACTACTGGATTGAGTAAAGCAGATTTAAAACGGATTGATTTAGCAAGCAAAGTAATACCAATATGTATGGCTAGTAATTTTTCTATCGGCATTAATCTTTGCTACAGATTGGTGGAGATGGCGGCTGATGCTTTAAAAAATGATGATGTAGATATAGAGGTTTGTGAAGCACACCATAATAAAAAATTAGACGCACCGTCTGGTACGGCGCTATCCCTTGGACAGGTTATCGCCAATGCTCGTGGGCAAAAATTAGAAGAGGTGGCTGTATATGATCGTAAAAGTCAATTCGTAAAGAGAACTCCTCAATCTATCGGTTTTACAAGTATCAGAGGGGGGGACATCGTAGGTGATCACACAGTGTTGTTTGCGGGTGAAGGAGAACTTGTTGAAATAACTCATCGCGCATCAAGTCGAATGGCATTCGCGAGGGGAGCGCTTCGGGCATCAAGGTGGCTGATACAAAAGCCGCCTGGGCTTTATAATATGCAACATGTTCTAGGGTTTAATTAAGTTTTTAGGTCAATTTTTCATTTAATAGGTGACCTAGCTAGACAATAAACATTACTTTTCTATACACTATCAATGTGGTTGTTTCAACTGGATTGTAAACTCAATTGGAGTGTTGACTTAGATTAGTAACCCTGTAAACGAGATGAGACTTTAATTCTCATCTCGTTTTTTTGTGTCTGGTGGGTTGGTCTCAGTAGTTAAAGCGAAAATTTGTTGTGGCGTGGTAAAATTCGAGGGATTCTCTTGGAGGACAGCTTGTGGATCCAAAGGTAGACTCAGATGCCGTGTTGGCTCTTGCTGATGGAACTGTTTTTGTTGGCAGAGCAATAGGAGCATTAGGCATTTCTGTTGGGGAAGTGGTGTTTAATACGGCTATGACCGGGTATCAAGAGATTCTTACAGATGCAAGTTACGCTCGTCAAATTGTCACTCTTACGTATCCCCATATTGGTAATGTTGGTACAAATAGCCAAGACGAGGAGTCAGATAATGTCTGGGCATCGGGACTTGTGGTAAGAGACTTACCCGTGGTCGCCTCAAATTTTCGTAATGAAAAAACCCTTGGAGCTTACCTATGTGATAGAAATGTTGTTGCAATAAGTGATATTGATACTCGTAAACTTACTCGAATTATCAGAAATACTGGCTCGCAAAACGGTTGCATAATTGCAGGATCTAGAGATGCTGACAAAGCGATAGCATGCGCCCAGGACTTTGCTGGATTAAAGGGAATGGATCTTGCGAAAGAGGTTTCAATTTTGGAACCGAAAGAGTGGTATCAGGCTAGTTGGCGCTTGGAAGTGGAATCGTCAACCACTCAAAACGCACGTTATAAGGTAGTTGCCTATGACTTTGGTGTTAAACAAAGCATATTAAGAATGTTTATCGATAGATGCTGTTCAGTAACAATAGTTCCTGCACAAACACCCGCTAGTGAAGTTTTAGCAATGAAACCGGATGGTGTATTTTTATCAAATGGACCGGGTGACCCGGAACCATGTAGGTATGCAATTGATGCTATAAAAGCTATTTTAAGTCAAGATATTCCAATATTTGGTATATGTCTGGGTCATCAATTGCTAGCTTTAGCTTCTGGTGCTACAACAAAAAAGATGAAGTTCGGTCATCATGGTGCAAATCACCCCGTATACGACGTAAAAAATGACAGAGTTTTGATCACCAGTCAAAATCATGGCTTTGCAGTTGATGAGGCATCTTTGCCGTCAAATCTACTAGTTACCCATCGATCTTTGTTTGACGGATCACTGCAAGGTATAGAGAGAGTTGATAAGCTTGCATTCAGTTTCCAAGGACATCCAGAGGCGAGTCCAGGACCACATGATGCGGCCCTTCTTTTCGATCGATTTGTACACATGATGGGATCTATTAAATAATTATGACAAGTATTTCATTGTAAATAGTTTGAGAAAACTTGTATTTAGGGAAAAGTACGAACAAGAAACATGCCAAAAAGAAATGATATTAATAGTGTTCTGATAATTGGTGCTGGACCAATCGTAATCGGTCAGGCTTGCGAATTCGATTATTCAGGTGCCCAGGCTTGCAAAGCTCTTCGAGAGGAGGGTATCCGAGTTGTTTTGGTGAATTCTAATCCTGCTACCATAATGACTGATCCGACGATGGCAGATGCTACTTACATTGAACCAGTACACTGGCAGACTGTAGCTAAGATTATTGAGAAAGAGCGCCCCGATGCCCTGCTACCCACAATGGGTGGGCAAACTGCCCTTAACTGTGCGTTAGATTTATCAAAACATGGAATTTTAAGTAAGTATAACGTAGAGATGATAGGGGCAAATGCCAGCGCAATTGATAAGGCAGAAGATCGCGAAAGATTCGACATTGCTATGCGAAAGATAGGTCTGACAACGCCTAATTCCGGTGTTGCACACAGCTTGGAAGAGGCAAACCAAATTGCTGATAGATTTGGATTTCCATGTATTATAAGGCCGTCATTCACAATGGGAGGTTCGGGGGGTGGCATTGCGTATAACCGAGAAGAATTTGGAATAATATGCCGAAGAGGATTAGATCTTTCTCCCACTGATGAATTATTAATTGATGAATCACTTATTGGTTGGAAAGAATTTGAAATGGAGGTTATGAGGGATTGCAATGATAATTGCATCATTGTGTGCGCGATTGAAAATTTTGATCCAATGGGCATTCACACAGGGGATTCAATCACTGTTGCACCAGCTCAGACGCTAACGGATAAAGAATATCAGTTGATGCGTGATGCATCAGTCAGAATTTTACGCGAAATTGGGATTGAAACAGGTGGGTCTAATGTGCAGTTTGCCGTGAATCCTGTTAAAGGAGATTTAGTGGTTATTGAGATGAATCCGAGAGTCTCCCGGTCTTCGGCATTAGCCTCAAAAGCAACCGGATTTCCAATTGCTAAAATAGCAGCCAAGTTATCAATCGGTTATACCCTGAATGAGTTGAGAAATGAAATTACGGGTGGTAGGACTCCTGCGTCTTTTGAACCCACCATAGATTATGTGGTTACTAAAGTTCCTAGGTTTGCTTTTGAAAAGTTTAACCAAGCAAGTGCTGTTTTAACTACCCAAATGAAATCAGTCGGCGAGGTAATGGCGATAGGTCGGACATTTCAAGAATCGCTTCAGAAGGCATTGCGGGGATTAGAAGTAGGTTTTTCTGGCCTAGATCCGTTATTTAAAGCACATGAGAATGATTTAAGTTACCTCAAGAATCAGCTGTCCGAGGCTACACCAGAACGAATTTGGTATATTGGCGACGCATTTCGTGTTGGTATGACCTGCGATGATGTCCATGCGATGACTAATATCGATTATTGGTTCCTGTCTCAAATAGAGGATTTAATTTCTGAGGAAAGATCTCTCCAAGCTAATACTGTATTTAATAAGAGTACGATTTTCCGACTAAAACGTAAGGGATTTTCTGATCGCCGTCTAGCCGAACTCACTGGTAAAACTGAGAAAGCTATTAGGACATTTAGGTGGGATAAACAACTCTTTCCAGTTTATAAGCGTGTTGATACATGTGCAGCAGAATTTGCTACGGACACAGCATATATGTATTCCACTTATGAGGAAGAATGTGAGTCACACGCAACTGAAAACAAGAAGATTCTTATATTGGGAGGTGGTCCAAATAGAATTGGCCAAGGTATTGAGTTTGATTATTGTTGCGTGCATGCGTCCTTGGCATTGCGTGAAGAAGGTTTCGAAACAATAATGGTAAATTGTAACCCTGAAACTGTGTCCACAGATTTCGATATCTCAAATAGACTATATTTTGAGCCTGTAACTCTTGAGGACGTGCTAGAAATTATTCGAGTGGAAAATCCTAGCGGAGTTATAGTCCAATTTGGTGGCCAAACCCCCTTGAGGTTGGCGCGGTCACTCGAGAATGAGGGGGTAAAGATAATAGGCACTTCGCCAGATGCGATTGATCGCGCAGAAGATCGTGAACGATTTCAAAATATGATTAAGAAATTAGCTTTATTGCAGCCAAATAATGCGACAGCTCGGAGCATAGAAGAATCCATGAATTTGGCTCAAATAATTGGTTACCCGTTGGTAGTAAGGCCCTCCTACGTACTTGGCGGGAGGGCAATGGAAATTGTTTATAAGAACGAAGAACTTTTGCGCTATATGGAGACAGCCGTAAGTGTGGGAAATGACGCGCCTGTCTTACTTGATTTATTTTTACCAGACGCAATTGAAATTGATATTGATGTTGTGAGCGATGGAAATAATATAGTTTTAGGCGCTATTATGCAGCACATAGAGCAGGCGGGAATTCACTCGGGTGATTCGGCCTGTTCACTTCCTCCATATAGTTTGAGTGCAAATTTGCAAGATAAGATGCGAGATATGTGTATAAAGATGGCTCGTGAGTTAGGTGTAGTTGGATTAATGAATGTACAACTTGCTATTCAAGATGGTGAAATCTATGTCATTGAGGTAAATCCACGTGCTTCCCGGACTATACCGTTTGTTTCAAAGTGTATTGGGATCTCTTTGGCGCAAATAGCCGCGAAATGTATGGCTGGAACGTCACTGAAATCGTTGAGTTTTACTAAAGAAATTGAACCGGTTTTGTATGGAGTTAAAGAGGCTGTTTTCCCATTTAATAAATTCCCCGGTATTGATCCTATTTTGGGGCCTGAAATGAAATCAACTGGTGAGGTGATGGGAATCGGGGCTTCTTTCGCTGAAGCATATGGTAAAGCTCAATTAGGATCGGGAGAAATTCTCCCAAGTTCTGGAAATGTGTTTATTAGCGTAAGAGATAGGGATAAACAGTTAGTACCAGCCATGGCAGAGGACCTAGAGAAATTAGGCTTCTGTTTGTTTGCTACAAGAGGTACCGCAGAGGTAATAAAATCTCATGGAATATCTGTTTCGATTGTCAACAAAGTACAAGAAGGACGACCTCATATAGTAGATATGATAAAAAGTGATCAAATTGACTTAATTATAAATACCACTGAGGGGAGGAAAGCAATTTCCGACTCCTCTACAATTCGGTCTAAAGCAGAGCAACATCAGATCTATTACACTACAACGATGGCGGGAGGAAGAGCAGTTTGTGAGACATTGAAGTTTTCTAAAAATTTGAAAGATATTACTGTTAGAAGTCTCCAATCAGTACATAAAGAGGTGGAGTTATGAAAAAAAATCCAATGACAGTAACAGGGGAAAAGGAGCTGAGAGAAGAATTAGACAGGCTTAAAACCCTTCAACGTCCGGCCATCATAAATGCGATAGCATCTGCTAGGGAACATGGAGATTTGAAGGAGAATGCGGAGTATCATGCAGCCCGTGAACAACAGAGTTTTGTTGAGGGTCGTATACAAGATATAGAGGGTAAGTTATCGAATGCTCAAATCATCGACATAACAAAAATTTTGCCAAGTGAGCGAGTTATATTTGGATGCAGAGTAACCATTACTGATTTGAAAACGGAGAAAACATATAATTATCGAATAGTTGGCGATGATGAGGCGGAAGTTAAGCAGGGAAAGATTTCTTATAAATCACCAATTGCCAGAGCACTCATTGGTAAAGACTGTGGTGATTGTGTCGTTGTTAAAGCGCCGGCTGGGGACGTTGAATATGAAATTGAAGTGGTCGATTACGTCTGAAGTTAATTGAAATTAGGGACCTGTAGCAAAAATAACATCAAGGCTTTTTGTGCGTGAAGGCGATTCTCTGCTTCGTCCCAAACCACTGAAATGGATTCATCCTCAAGTAGTTCTCCGGTAACTTCCTCGTTTCGATGCGCCGGTAAGCAGTGCATAAAAAGAGCGCCTTCAGCCGCTAATGACATGAGATTATGATCGACTTTAAAATCTGAAAATTGAGTAAGACGGAGTTGCCTTTGATTCTCTTGTCCCATCGAAGCAAACACATCTGTTGTGACTAAATTTGCTCCTCGAGCGGCTATCTGAGGAGATTGAGAAATCGTGACACGATCTTTTGCCAAGCTAGTAAGCTGCTGACATGGTTCAAAGCCCTCTGGACATGCAATGTTAAGATCAAAGTCAAGTAGCATAGAAGCATGGATCCATGATTGACACATGTTATTTCCATCACCTATCCACGCGACAGTTTGTCCCTCCAGAGTTCCGCGGAATTCCATAAAAGTTTGTATATCTGCGAGTAATTGACAGGGATGAAAATCATCACTTAGACCGTTAATAACTGGAACCTTCGAGTGTTCAGCGAACTCCTCAATATCTGCTTGCTCGAAAGTTCTCATCATTACAATATCTACCATACTTGAGATCACTTTGGCAGCATCACGAATAGGCTCTCCGCGACCGAACTGTGTATCTTTTGTTGATAAGAATAATGCGGACCCTCCTAACTGAGACATGCCAGCCTCGAAGCTGACTCGGGTTCGAGTAGAGGATTTTTCAAAGAACATTGCAAGCACTTTCCCATTGAGCACATTGCGGAGGTGATCCTCATGCCGATTTGCTTTAAGAAAGTTTGCATTGCGAACTATTGTTAACAATTCATCTTTTTTTAGATCCAGAAGAGTGAGAAGGTGTCTTGGCTTACTTGTCATTTCTAATCTTCAACAAAATCGAGAATAAGTGGTGCAAGTATATCGACCAGCAGATCTATCTGATCATCACTCATTATAAGTGGTGGCAAGAGCCGAATGACCGAGTCAGCGGTAACATTTATGAGTAGACCTTTATCTAATGCTAAATTGAATAAAGATTTACATGGTCTGTCTAGCTGGATTCCGATCATGCAGCCTTTTCCTCGAATATCTGATACATTGGTCGCGTTTTTTAGCCTCAATTTGAGGCCGTGCATTATTGACTCACCAACAATTTTGGCTCGTTCAGAGAGGTTTTCTTTACAGATATATTCCACTGACGCCAAGGCTGCGGCGCATGATAGTGGATTACCACCAAATGTTGATCCATGATTACCGGGTTTCATTAAGTCCGCTGCCCAGCTGCTAGCTAGGCAAGCTCCTATTGGGACACCATTTCCAAGTCCTTTTGAGGTGGTAACAACGTCGGGCACAATGTCGTTGTGTTGATAACAAAAATATTTCCCTGTGCGACCATTCCCTGTTTGTACTTCATCGATCATCAGCAGCCAATTATTTGTTTTGCATAAACTTTGTAATTCATTAAGGTAGTTTTTGCTGGGTATATTTATACCTCCCTCACCTTGAATGGGCTCCACAAATACTGCACATATGTTTGCATTGTTGGAGGCTATCCTTTCTAAGGAGGGGATATCGTTGAAGGGCGCTCTGACAAATCCACTGACCAGAGGCTCAAATCCAGCTTGAACTTTGCGACCACCCGATGCACTCAGCGTAGCCATGGTTCGCCCATGAAAGGCATTATCCATCACAACAATAGTGGGTAGTTTGAGACCGCATTTATTTCCGTGTAGTCTTGCAATTTTGATCGCTGCTTCGTTCGCTTCAGCGCCAGAGTTACTAAAAAAAACTCGACGCATTTTAGAAATTTTACAGAGTGTTTCTGCTAGTTGAATTTGTTTCGGAATACTAAAAAAATTTGAACAGTGCACTAATTCCTTTGCTTGTTCTGCAACGGCATTCGCAACTGACGGGTGAGAGTGTCCCAACCCGCACACGGCAATGCCAGACAAACCATCTAAGTATTTTTTTCCATGTTGGTCCCAAACCCAGCAACCCTCGCCTCGTACTAATGAGCACTGGCTGGGACCATAAGTATTCATTAAAGAGTCATTTTGCATTCTGGAATATTTACTCCTAATACTTTCATTTTTGTAAAAATAAAAAAAGGCGACATAGCCGCCCTTCATTGAATGATATCTTGGTTTACAACTTCTGGCAAACTTTGCGCACTGGATTGCAATAAAAGTCTAAACCAGGCTTTGTAGGGTGATTTTGAGTATTCATTTTCTGCAGTAACAAAAATATTACTTGTCCAAATTAACTTCGATTTAAATTCTTTTTATTGTGGCTATCGATTTTTAATTTTAAGGGTTATCATGGACTTGTTTTGGATTGAGAAAGGACAGCATAAATGGACGTTATGGAAAACATAGCAGAGCAAGTAAAGAATAATCCTGTAATTATTTATATGAAAGGGTCACCAACGCAGCCTCAATGTGGCTTTTCAGCTCGGACTGTTCAGGCGCTAATGGATTGTGGACGCGAATTTGCTTATATCGATGTTCTGTCAAATCCGGAGATCAGAGCAAATCTACCCAATTTCGGTAACTGGCCGACATTTCCGCAACTTTGGGTTATGGGAGAGCTGATTGGTGGGTGTGATATTGTTTCTGAAATGCACGAAAATGGGGAACTGCAAACTCTAATAGACGGTGCAATAAACGAGAGTGCCGCGACAGGTTAAAGGTGCGTCTCCAACTGGAACACATTTTTTAAAAAATTAGCTGAGTGGGGAGGAATAGCTCTTGTTTGATCTTCACATAAACTATTTTGTCAAGAAATGGTGTCTTGATGTACCGAAAAATTCCGAGCACGTCGATCACCTAAAAAGCGTCTCAAAGTGATAGTCATGACTGGAAAAGCTAGTTCTTCCCAAGGAATTGAGTGCTCATCAAATAGGTTAACCTCCGATGATTCTGCGGTAGTTGAGTAGGATGGATCTATCAATTGAGCGCGATAGAAGAGGTACACTTGGTTAATTCGTGGAATGTCGAAAATGGCAAAAAGTTTCACGTCCTCCAGCCTCGCTAAACATTCTTCGTAACACTCTCTCACAGCTCCGTCCTTAGTAGATTCCCCGTTTTCCATAAAACCCGCTGGCAATGTCCAAAATCCTAATCTAGGAGAAATAGCTCTCTTGCAAAGAAGAATACGATGGTCGAATGTTGGAATAGTTCCAACGATTATTTGCGGGTTTTGATAGTGAATCTTATTACACTTAACACAAACAAATCGGTACCTATCGTCGCCGTCGGGGATCGCTTTAACAACCTTACCACTGCAATCAGAACAGTATTTCATTAGCTTCACCTTTTCCCTTGATTAATTATAATGGAGAAATGCATGAAAAACTTATTCGGGGTTTAAAAAAAAATGGTTTAGTCAGGGTGGAAGCTCCGTTGGTGGGCCATCCCCAGTGTGCTGCAGTGCTTGTGTTATTATGTGAAGAAGGAGATGATTTTGAAATTCTGCTCACTAAAAGATCTGAATTAGTAACCCATCACCGTGGAGAGGTAGCATTTCCTGGAGGCATTTGGGAAACGTGTGATACAGATATGCTTGAGACCGCATTCAGAGAGACAAAAGAGGAAATTGGATTATCAGGAGATCATATAGAGCCAATAACTACACTAACATCGGTTATGCCGTTTAATGGACAGACACATGTGACGCCATTCGTGGCACGTATGATAGGAAACCCGGAATTAACTTTACAATCGTCAGAAATAGATTGTGTATTCCGTGTTCCACTAAATCATTTTTTATTAGCGACGAATTATCAATATTTTATGGTTCAGCACAGAAAACATCAGAAGAAAGTCCCCATGGTTCACTTTCATAAATTCAGGATATGGGGCATGACACTTCGAATCATCATTGATATGTTGAATACTTTCGGTGATGCAAATATTAAATTCAATATTACTTAAACTATTGCCCTCAAACATCGGTTGTGTGGAGTGCGAGATTTGTGCTAGAAACTGCATGGTTGTGTGAGAATCGGAGGTGACAGATCCTTTTCGATCGGTGCAATTTTAGGTTAGGTTGGGGCGGTGATGATAGGAAGAGCATTTGCCTTTCAAGATGTTGAAATTATTTCTCTGTGTAATCCCGTGACTCTAATGCCCGAACGAAAAGTTTCTTTATCATAACGCTGTTAAACTCTGCCGTCTCAAATCTGTAACGATGAAGCGGAAAGCTGACGTTGCCATCTGGTATCCGTTGCAATTGCTCCAATGCAAGGCCATTGAGTGTTTTAGGCCCATCGGTAGGTAAGTTCCAACCTATTGACTTATTAATTTCACGGATAGTAGCTGCTCCGTCAATCAAAAAGACATCTTCATCATATTTTACAATTTCATGTTCCTGATGTGAGGCGTGGCTTGTGAAATCGCCTACGATTTCCTCAAGAATGTCTTCAAGTGTTACTAAACCTTGAACTTCTCCATATTCATCAACGACAATGGCAAAACGTTTCCGATGTTTTTGAAAACTAAGAAGTTGTTTTGTCAGGCTTGTACTTTCTGGAATAAAGTAAGGTTCTTCGGAGAATCTAATAACGGTATTATAATTAACATTATCTGAGCTGAGGAGTTTATGTCCTCTTCGAACCTTAAATACCCCAACAATTTTATTGATATCACCCTCATAAATTGGCAACCGACTGTATTCAGAGTTAGATATTTGTTCCACCAAGGTGCTCAGGGAATTTTCTAAATCTAGTCCAAAAATTTCATTACGCGGAATCATGATGTCTTCAACGGTGACATTTTCTAAATCCAAAATTGCGGTTAACATCCTTTGGTGGTTATCCGGTATTTTGTGAGAAGAGCTATCCACAATTGAACGCAACTCCTCGGTATTGAGACCATCATCACGATGCTTTTTGGGATCAAATCCTAGTTGAGCGATTAGGCTATTGGTTAATTGATTGACTACCCAGACTAGAGGAGACAATATTTGCAACAAAGGTTTCAAGATATGACTTGCTTTAAAGGCAAACCATTCAGGATTTTGCGCAGCAATACTCTTTGGTGTAACTTCAGAAAAAACTAGCACTAATATGGTCAGTGTGGCGGTTGCGACCCATGGTGCTGCGGTCGGTCCCACGTATAGAATTGCCAACATGTTGGCAATTATAGCGGCCAAAATGTTTACTGCGTTGTTGCCTATTAATATTAACCCGATGAGTCGATCTGGAGTAGCCAGCAATTTAGCGGCTCGTCTTGCGCCCGCGTTACTTTTTCGCTGATGGCGTAATTTGTATCGATTAAGGGACATCATGCCCGTCTCAGATCCTGAGAAAAAAGCCGAAATCAATAGCAAGATTATCAGAATTGTCCATAACGCTACGGAATTATAAGAATCCAAAAATTGCAGGCCTCAAAAAAACTAGGAAGGATTAATGTTGTATTAGTTCGCGAACTTTGGCAATAGACTTTTATGAATAAATAGTAACGCTTATATTTTGATCAAGTACTCTGTTACGAATTTACTTCCCACAAAGCCTAAACCTAAACAAGTAAAACTAATCCAAGTCAGTCTTATCGCGAGTTTGCCCCGCCAACCTTTAAGAAACCGACCAAGCAATAAAATTGCAAAACAAAACCAAGCCGTGCTACTAAAAAAAACTTTATGCAGAAGTTTTTGCGCTTGTAAATCCTCATAAAAGAGAAATCCAGTGACGAGTGAAATGGAAAGAAAAATTTCACTTAATAAAATGATTCTGAAGAGAACCTTTTCCATCACTTCGAGGGATGGTAAAGAGCGGACCACCTCATTTTGGCTTTTGTATTTTAGTTGTCTGATTTGAAGTTGGATCAGGAGTGCTTGAAGTGAGGAGATGGTGATGAGACTATAGGCTAGTATTGAAGTCACTACGTGTGCTTGTAGAGCCGGCGATATTGGCATGGTTGGTTTACTTCCCGATGTAATTGCGGCAACAAGTAATATTGTCCCTGAGATAGGAAAGAGTAAAATGTATAAAGTATTTAAGATGGTATTTAGCTGTTTTGTTAGCACTAAAGCATTAGTTACAAAAGTTATAAGCACACAGACGTTAATTAAACTCAAATCTAAGCCGTCAGGGTCAGTTATAAGAGCAATTGTGGTTCCTCCATGCATTATTAGTGCAATAGCTGTTAGATATTTTAACTTTGAGCTATCAAAAACGGGATTATGCCAACCTTGAGACTTTGGATAAACAAAGGCGGCTGAGTAAAGAATAATGGTTATTACGCAAAGTAACGAATTCGTCATATATGGGTTCCCACACGGATTCGAGGAGTGTGTCATAAACCTCGTATGGGTAGAAGAGCGTGGGAAAAATTAAGTTAAATTATTTTAGCCCTTGAGGTGAATTATTGTGCCAATTTTTGAAAACCTAAGTGGTCGTCTTACGTCCTCGCTGAAGAAGATTTCCGGTAGGACCAGCCTCAGTGAAACCAATATTCGAGATACTTTGCGACAAGTGCGCATTGCTCTGATAGAGGCAGATGTAGCTCTCCCAGTAGTAAAAGAAATCGTTGAACAGATAAAAGATCGAGCGTTGGGTCAGGAGGTAAAAAATAGCCTCACACCGGGACAACAATTCTTGAAAATTGTCCAAGCAGAGCTGACCACACTCATGGGGAGTAAGAACGAAGCACTTAATCTTTCTGTTCAACCACCTGCAGTGATTTTGATCGCTGGTTTGCAGGGTGTGGGAAAGACTACCACCGCCGCTAAATTAGCGAAGTTATTGATAGAGAGAGACAAAAAGAAAGTCATGTTAGTTTCGGCTGACGTTTATCGTCCTGCAGCTATCAAGCAATTAGAGATTTTGAGTAGCGAAGTGAATGCTAAATTTTTTGAGAGTAAAAACACCCAGAAACCAGAAAAGATTGTTCAAGCCGCCATGCAAGACGCAAAAAAAAGTTTCGTTGATGTGCTCATAGTGGATACTGCTGGAAGGCTACATGTTGATTCAGAGATGATGAGTGAACTCTCAAGTATCCAATTCAGTTGTGAGCCAATAGAGACCCTTTTCGTTCTTGACGCTATGACCGGACAGGATGCATCCAACACAGCAGCTGAGTTTAATCGTCAGTTGTCGCTGACAGGAATTATTTTGACAAAAGTTGATGGTGATGCCCGAGGTGGCGCTGCATTGACTGTGAAGAGGATTTCGGGAAAGCCTATAAAGTTTGTAGGTGTAGGTGAAAAAATTGACGATCTTGAGTCGTTTCATCCTGAACGGATTGCCTCCCGAATTTTAGGCATGGGAGACATGTTAAGTTTAATAGAGGAAGCGGAACGAAAGGTTGATAAGCAGAAGGCACAAAAACTGGCAAGTAAATTTATTCGTGGTAAAACCTTTGACCTCGAGGATTTACGTGATCAATTACATCAGATGCGAGATATGGGAGGTATGTCGGGCATGATAGAAAAATTACCCGGCTTTCAGAATATGCCCAAGGTTGCGCAGCAATCGAACGCAATAAATCAGTTTGCACGCATGGAGGTAATCATTGACTCAATGACACCTGCAGAGCGTCGTAATCCTGATATTTTAAATGGATCACGAAAGCGGCGAATCACCCGCGGCTCTGGTACCACGATCCAAGACTTAAATCGGTTGGTGAAACAATACAAGCAAATGGGAAAAATGATGAAACGTATGAAAGGCCGAGATATGGGAAATATGATGCGTGGCTTGGTGGCTAAACACGTATCGCCCAAGGGAAGATATTGACAACAGTCTTTGGGATTTGCGCCCCAGTACCAAGCAAATCCCTGACATACTGTCTCAATTAGGAGATAAATTACTTTTTTTTCCTTAAGCTATGTCTTACACTTACGCGCTTTTTTATACTCAATTACTTAATATATTTAGAATTTAAAACAAGCATGTTTTCGGAAACTACATGCACTGATTACAGGATAAAAAATGGTAACAATACGATTGGCGCGCGGAGGCGCGAAAAAACGACCTTTTTACTATGTGACTGTATGCGACGCGAGGAAGTCCAGAGATGGACGTTACATAGAGCGAATTGGATTCTTTAATCCCGTCGCAAGAGGCGCAGAGAAGCGTCTTCGCATAGATCTCTCGAGAGCATCATATTGGTCTGACCGAGGTGCAAAAATCAGCGACCGTGTTAGTGCATTGTTGAAAGAGGCTGAAAAAGAGATAGCTTGACCGCTTCTTATGGAATGTGTCTTGTGTCATAACAGTATTGTGCTCGGTAGAATCATATCCCCATATGGTGTGCGTGGTTGGGTCAAAATTAGGTCTTACACAGAAGAACTTGAGGGATTGATGAGTTACCAACCATTATGGGTTGATAAAGGTGGGCTAGAGCCACTGATTATAAATCATTGGCAGGTTCATGGTGGTGGTTTGATCGCTCAGATAGAGGGCGTTAATAATAGAGAGAAAGCTAGCTTTTGGTGTAAACGAAATATTCTTATTGGAAAAGATGCTTTGCCAAGGACTCATGCAGACGAATATTATTGGCATGAATTAATCGGATTACGAATAAAGAATTTTTTTGCTGGCCGAAACGAAGATCTGGGAGTTGTTATGTCCGTGCTCGCTACAGGATCAAATGATGTGTTGTTGGTATCAGGCGACCAAGCCAGCCTTGATTCGCGTGAAAGACTCATACCTTTTATTAAGGAGTACGTTTGTTCAGTCAACCAGACCCATGGTTATATTAAAGTGAACTGGGATCCTACTTTTTAATGATTTTTTCCACCGGAACTTAAATAGATGAAAATTGCGGTTGTGACCATATTGCCTGACATGTTTTCAATAATGTTCGATCATGGTGTCAGTGGTCGCGCGATAAAACGCGGGCTCGTTAATTTAGCTGTTTTTAATCCGCGAGATTTTACTAAGGATATTCATCGAACTGTGGACTCGCGTCCATATGGCGGTGGACCAGGGATGATAATGATGGTTGAACCACTTAAAAAAGCGGTGGCAGCTGCGAGAAGTTGGGTGTCGGAGAGTGACACTTCGGTAGTATACTTAAGTCCTCAAGGACAACTCTTGTGCCATTCTTTTATGGAGAAGTCTGCTAAAAGAAAGGGCTTGATACTGGTGGCGGGACGCTTCGAAGGTGTAGATGAGAGGTTTGTGCGCCTTGAGGTTGATGAGGAATGGTCTATTGGGGACTATGTTTTGAGTGGAGGCGAGTTGGCCGCCATGGTAGTTTCCGATGCAATAATTCGACTGATTCCTGGAGCATTGGGTCATGAAGATGCTGCAGTGCAAGATTCTTTTTCATCCGGGATGTTGGAACATCCGCAATATGCAAGACCAAGTATTTTTGGAGGCCTCAAGGTTCCGGAGGTTCTTCTATCAGGGGATCATGACAGAATAAAAAACTGGCGTAAAAGACAGTCACTAATGAGAACGCGTTCGAGAAGACCAGATCTTTTTGCATCGTTGAGCCTCAGTGAAGAGCAGCGAAACCTGATCCTTAAAGAGAATAATGATATTTAAGAGTGTGGTGGATATATTTCCTAAAGAACTATACGGACCAAAGAGATTTAATTTGATTATTAAAGTAAATGGAGTGTTAAAACATGACCGGCAAGACACCTATTATAGATGAGCTCGAAAAAGAACAGATCAATCGAGAGATACCTCACTTTAGCCCCGGGGACACGGTCGTGGTTCAAGTTAAAGTTAAAGAAGGTTCTCGCGAGCGCTTGCAGGCGTTTGAAGGAGTTGTGCTTGGTAAAAGGAATCGGGGATTAAATTCATCATTTACTGTTCGAAAGATTTCTAGTGGTATTGGGGTTGAGCGTACTTTTCAAGTATACAGTCCTTTAATTGACAGTATTACGGTCAAAAGAAAAGGGGCGGTTCGTCGAGCAAAACTATATTACCTGCGTGACCGTTCTGGGAGATCTGCAAGAATTAAAGAAAAGTTAGGTTAAACTAATTTTAATTAATTGTTTCTAACATGGTATTAAGCGTTTCAATTGGCGTGTTACCTTCTACTCAAAGTATGTATTATAACTGATATCGCTTCTGAGCTGTCGGCGCATTATTTGCCCGAATTTGAGTGCGCACTGTTTACTGAGTGCTTGAAGAGGATTTTAATGAGGAAAACAAAGGGCAGAAGCTGTCGTGCAGAAACTAGGAAGAACAAAAAATATATATTAAAAATCCCTGATAGAAATCGTATCCTCGAAGTTCTCGATAAGGCTAACTTTGCTCTTTCATTTGAAAATATCATGGATGCTTTATCTCTCGATTCAAAATACGAGCATTCGTTATTCAAACGCATTAATGCTATGGAGCGAGACGGACAGTTAATAATTAACCGTAAAAATGAATATAGTGTGCTGGATGAGTCGAGACTATTTGAAGGAAGAGTCATCGGGCATCAAAGGGGTTTTGGGTTTCTCGATTGTTTTCTCAAAGATATGAAAGATATATTCCTACCCACCTGCGAAATGACTAAAGTTTTTGACGGGGACATTGTGATGGTTCGCATAGTCGGATTAGACCAAAAAGGTCGTCCTGAAGGTCTAGTGGAGAGGGTAGTTGAGCGAAAAACATCTCAATTAGTTGGGCAATTTTTTCTTAAAGAGGGAAGTGCTTTTGTAAAACCAGATAATCCTCGTATTAGTCGAGATATATTGATCCAATGCAAAAGGATTGATAAGGCATTAATTGGACAAATTGTTGTAGTAAACGTTAACCACCCACCCTTTTTAAGTTCTCAACCCACAGGACAGATAGTCGAAATTCTTGGTGAAAGAAAAGACCCTGGCATTGAGATTGCGATGGCAATAAAAACTTACTTGATACCGTACGTATGGAGTAAAGAAGTCAGGTTAGAGACACAAAACATTGATGAGACCATTCAACTCTCCTCTAAGCGTGTTGATCTAAGGCAACTTCCTTTTGTAACTATTGATGGAGAGGACGCTAGAGATTTCGATGATGCCGTTTATTGTGAAGAAAACAAAGATGGAGGTTGGAAATTAATCGTTGCGATTGCAGATGTATCTCATTATGTTTTACCGGATTCGGCAGTTAATGAAGAGGCATTAGAGCGCGGAACATCAGTTTATTTTCCTGATCATGTTGTTCCCATGTTGCCAGAAAAATTATCTAATGAATTGTGCTCACTTTTGCCAAATGTGGATCGATTTTGTCTCGCTTGTGAAATGTATATTGACGTCTCGGGTAAGGTTCGAAAATTCCGATTTTTTCAAGGCATAATTAAGTCACACGCGAGAATAACTTACAGTCAAGTAGCAACAATTCTGCACAAATCAAGTCGTACAGAGACAGCGAAAAATAAACCATTCTATGAGTTCACACCGCAAATTATCGTGTTAAAGAGGTTATATGATGTGTTAAGAAGGCAGCGAAGGTTGCGAGGTACTATTGATTTTGAAATTCAAGAAACGCGTCTCTTATTAGACGGTCAGCGCAAAGTGTATAGTATACTTCCTCTGGAGCGAACAGTTGCACACAGGCTGGTGGAAGAGTGCATGCTATGTGCAAATGAATGTGCTGCAAGGTTACTAAATGAAATCGGTTGCCCAACTCTTTACAGAGTACATCAGGCTCCAGATCCAGAAAAAGTCGACAGGCTCCGCTCGTTTCTGCATGAAATTGGATTTGAACTTAATGGAGGCAGCGAGCCAAAGCCGCGGGACTACTCGCATGTCTTACGCGAGATAAACAACAGAAAGGATAGATCAGTAATCGAGGCCCTTATGTTACGGTCTATGAATCGGGCAGTTTATCAGACAAACAATATCGGTCATTTCGGACTCTCTTACGGGGCCTATACACACTTCACCTCTCCGATACGACGGTTCCCAGATTTGATTGTTCATAGGATAATTCGAAATTCTTTTAAAAATGAGTGTGGCACCCCGTTCTATGGTGAGGAAATAAAAAGGCTTAAAGTGGGTAATGAGTTAGTGAAGGTGCCGCTATATTCCCTAGCAGAATTAGATGATATTGGCTATCGAGTATCTTATTTGGAAAGGAGGGCAGATGAGGCTACTCGCGATGTTATAAACGGACTTAAATGTGAGTATTTGCTGGATAAGGTCGGCGATCAGTTTTTCGGCATCGTGACTCAAGTGACTAGATTCGGTCTTTTCATCACTTTGGATGATTTGTGTATAGAAGGTCTGTTGCATGTGAGCAAACTCACCAGTGACTATTACGAGTTTGATCCTATATTACACCGCCTGATGGGAGAAAAACGCAAACACGTTTTTCAATTGGGACAAAGATTAAATGTATCGATCAGTCAGATTATTATTGAGCAAAAGAAAATTAATTTTGATTTGGTCAGAGCTGAGACCTCGTCTAAGCTCTATTGAAAGGCTGAGCACGATAAATCCCCTTGCTCATCCGGTAGAGAGAAAAGTCACACAAAAAGATCACGTTATTCGGCAGTAGCTAATCTGTTCAGGCGTCATTTTCATTATCATTAGAGTTTTGCATAAGCAATTTGAGAATGTGATCAATAATAGATCCCAAATAGCTTAAGAATAAGGTCCCCATATCTGTGGTGTAAAAGTGTCTGTCGCGATTTCCGAGTGCAAGCACAGCGATAGGACTCTCTTCACCAATAACCACAGTTGCCACAGATCCAATTTTACTTGCATCGCCTCCAAACAAAAACTGAAGTTCTTCCTTTCTTACGACTCCACATAGAACTTTTGCGGATAGGATAGAAGATATTTGTTTCCTTGCGGTACCGAGGGCAACACTTTTCACCTCAAGGTCTTTCAACTGTTTATTACCTGACAGTATAGTCAATGAGCAGAACTCTACGTCGAAGCTGTGCTTCAGGTCCCTAAGCAGAATTTGTGTCAATCCATTAATGGTTGACGCACCAAGAATCGTAAGTATTAAACTTTGAGTTTTGACTAATCTGTCTTCATTTTCTTTTGCTTGACTACTCAGAACCTCAAATTTGGCTCGTAAATCTTTATTGCGATCTCTTAAGAGGGCTACTTGTCTTTCTACTAAAGAGATTGCAGAGCCTGTTGCATGCGGTAAATAGAGATTTTCAAGAATTTCTGGATGATCGTAAAGATAAGTGGGATTCTCTCTTAAAAACTCCCTTAATACATGTGCCATATTTTCCGCTTCATTATTTTTCATAATTTAATATACCGTCATACACATGCTGCACAGGACCTGTTATCTTGACTGGGTTACTTCCACCGAACCACTCGACATCAATTGTTCCTCCGGGTAACGAAACTTCAACAATTGAGTCTATCACCTGTTGCTGAACTCCTGCTACTACCGCAGCACATGCGCCAGTGCCACATGCCGGTGTTTCTCCAACTCCTCGTTCGAAAACACGTAATTTAATTGTTTTTCGATTCACCACTTGCATGAAATTCACATTTACCCTATCTGGGAAACGCGAATGTTTTTGTAATATCTTACCTATTTTTTCAACCTCAGCGTTGTCTGTATTATTCACTGTAATAACCGCATGTGGATTTCCCATGGATAGTACCGAAATATCTAGAATAATGCCCTCAACGTCGATTTGGTACAGCATTGATTCATTGCGTGCAATAAATGGAATTTTTTTTGGATTAAAGATTGGCTTACCCATATCAGCTGTTACAGATTTATCGTCATTCAATTTTAAATGTACAACTGAGGACTTTGTTTGCATTTTTATTTGTCGGTTGCCAGTTAATTTTTTTTTAAAAACATAGTGGGCAGCGCACCTCGCGCCATTACCACATTGTTCCGCCTCGCTACCGTCGTGATTATAAAAGATCAAATCAAAATCTGTCTCTGAGTTTAAAGGGGGCTGTATAAACAGAATTTGGTCGCACCCAACTCCCAATCGACGATCAGCAATACGACGTGCCATAGTGGCACTAATCCTTACATTTTGGACGAGGGAATTTATGATCACAAAATCATTGCCTAATCCGTGCATTTTTGAGAACTTGATTCTCATTTTAGTATTTTCTCAGGAAGTAGGTTTTCTCCCCGAGTAAGATCTGCAAGATTTTCGCGCTCTCGCACGAGATATGCTTGGTCACCTGAGACCATGACCTCTGCCGCTCTTGGACGACTATTATAATTCGAACTCATTGCAAATCCATATGCGCCTGCTGAGCGCATGCAAAGCAGATCACCCGCATTGATTGACAAAAGTCTTTTTAAACCAAGGAAATCACTGCTCTCACACACTGGTCCAACTATATCAAAATATTTTTTGGGCTTGTAATCGTCGCAGTTGACGGATTGTATATCCATCCACGCCTGATATAACGCTGGACGAAGCATGTCATTCATTCCTGCGTCGACTATTGCAAAATTTTTCACGTCATTATTTTTGAGGTACTGAACCCTTGTTATGAGATATCCCGCATCGGCTATGATAGATCTGCCTGGCTCTAAAACCAATGTTTCATTTCGGCCGGAAAAACATTTTAAAACTGAACTTAGGAACGCACTTATTGAGGGAGGCTGCTCGTTTTCATAACGAACGCCAAGCCCGCCACCTAAATCAATATGCTCTAAGTAGATTCCTTGACTCTTTAACTTGTCAGATAGCACTATAAGATGCTCAAGAGCCTGTATTATCGGTTGTATTTCAGTTATTTGTGACCCTATATGGCAGTCTATCCCCACTATTTGGATATTTTTCAACTTTTTTGCTTTGTGATAAATCTTTTCTGCCTCTTTGATATCAATACCAAATTTACTCTCCTTGAGTCCCGTTGAAATGTAAGGGTGAGTTACTGGGTCAACATCGGGATTGACCCGCACTGAAATCGGCGCTAGCAGTCCCAGATCGAGAGCTACTTGATTCAGTAGAAACAGTTCTTCTTCTGATTCAATATTGAAGCAATAGATTCCTATTTCTAATGCGCGCCTCATCTCAACTGAGGTTTTTGCTATCCCAGAGAAAACTATTTTCTTTGGGTCTCCTCCGGCGATTAAAACTCTCTCTAACTCACCGACAGACACGATATCAAAACCTGCGCCTAAACGAGCCAAAACTTGAAGGATTGCCAAATTAGAATTAGCTTTTACGGCAAAACAAATTAGGTGTTTGTGTCCTCGAAGTGCTTCTTGGTAAGCTATAAAATTTGATTCTAAAGTTGCATGACTATAGATATAGCAGGGGGTAGAGTATCGCTCGGCAAGTTCTGTGATCGAAAGGCCCTCTATCCAGAGTCGTTGTTTTTCTTCAGACATTACACTCATCAGACATCACTTGATACATCAGTGTAAAAGATTTCTGAGGAATGCTCTGGCAGATAGAGTGGCCCTTTGTTACCGCACCCAGCAAGTGAGGCAACAATCATTACTGCGAGGAGTTTTGTGAGGCCGTCGAATTTTAACATTTCCGTTATCCTGGTTATCATGGTTAAGTATAACGGCGTAAGTGGAAGAAAACACTCAATCATTTATACTCATTGCTCTTGATACAGAGGTAAATTATGAACGAAGACGAATTCAATCGATTGGTAGATCAACTAATGTATAATCTCGAGGAAGCGCTCGATAATTGCATTTCAGACATAGACAGCGAGAACTCTTCTGGAATGCTTACTATCACAGTGGAGAGTAATAAAAGTCAAATTGTGCTTTCTCGCCAAGTCGCCTCAAGGGAAATATGGCTCGCCGATCTATCTGGAGGGTTTCATTTTACTTTTCGAGAAGGGAAGTGGCGAGATACGCAAGACCAAGTCTCACTCGAGAAGAAGCTAGAAACAGCTATCCTAGTCCAGGCCAATGAAAGAATCAATCTAAATTTTAGCGACTTATGATTAATGTCATAGCGCGATTGGCTGCCTCGGCAACAACAGCGGGCGATGTACCTCCAAAATGGTTTCGAGATTCTACAGAACCTTCCACAGCTAGTATGTCAAAAACATCTCCCTCAATCTTATTGGAGAACTGCTTCATTTGAAAAAGACTGAGTTGTGGCAGGTCTAAGCCTTGCTCGATCGCGAAAGCAACAGTTTTCCCAACTATTTCATGTGCCTCGCGAAATGGCACATTTTTATTTACGAGATAATCTGCAAGATCCGTTGCAGTTGCGAAACTTTGAGCGACTGCCTCTAGCATGTTTTTCTTTTTAACTTCTATGTTGGGAATTAAATCAGCAAATGCTCTGAGACAATCCGAAAGAGTGTCTACACTATCAAAGAGAGGTTCCTTATCCTCTTGGTTATCTTTGTTGTATGCAAGCGGTTGTGACTTCATAATTGTGAGAAGTGCAATTAAATTGCCGGTTATCCTTCCAGATTTACCACGAACTAGCTCCGGAACGTCAGGATTTTTCTTCTGAGGCATTATCGATGAACCGGTACAAAAGCGATCTGGTAGCGCAACGAAATCAAACTGCGCGGAAGTCCAAAGAATAAGTTCTTCAGCCATGCGTGATAGATGTGACATTAGAATGCTGGCAACAGAGCAGAACTCTATGGCGAAGTCTCGGTCGCTCACCGAATCGAGCGAGTTTCTAGTTGGCCTCGCAAAGCCAAGTTTTGATGCCGTAAATTTTCGGTCGATTGAAAAGGTTGTTCCCGCGAGTGCTGCAGCACCCAATGGACATTGATTTAAGCGTTCTCTACAATCCATCAACCTACTGTAATCGCGCTCCAACATCTCGTTCCAAGCCAGTAGATGATGACCTAAGGTTACTGGTTGTGCGATCTGTAGATGGGTGAAACCCGGCATAATCGTTCCAGAATGGTATGATGCTAATTCAATAACGCCTCGCTGCAAATTGAATAATAATTTGTTAATTGAGTCTATTTGATTTCGGAGCCATAGCCGGAGGTCAGTAGCGACTTGGTCATTACGCGACCGGCCTGTGTGCAGTTTCTTCCCAATCGAGCCAATTTTTTGGACAAGAGCCGCTTCAATGTTCATATGGACATCTTCTAGCTCTAATGACCAGTTGAATTTATTATTAACGATATCGTTCTTTATATGCTCCAAGCCATCTATGATTTTTTCTGTTTCAACTGCAGTTAATATCCCGACATGTTCCAGCATTTGCGCGTGCGCTATCGAACCGAGAATATCTTCATTATAGAGGCGTTTGTCAAAAGAGAGAGATGCGGAAAAACGCTTCACAAAGTCATCGATAGGTTCATGGAAGCGACCTCCCCATGACACGTTGATAAATTTTTTCGGCACTTTTTTGTTGGCTGACTCTGATTCGTCCATTATTTTAGCCGTAAACAATAAATTATGAAGTGGCATTATAACTGATTGCTCTTGCTAGAAAACTCTATATAACTTGCCACAAGTCAAAAAGCTTACAAATTATGTTGGACACTAAACCTTGATAGGAATTATAAGTAGAAAACTGTTGGGTGCAAAAAAATTACCGAACAACTGGCAATGGCCAGTAAAACGTTGATAATGAATTTGTCTAAATCTTAGAGGTTATAACTTTGAGGAAATCTATTCGTATTGCAACTAGGCGAAGCCCTTTAGCAATTTGGCAAGCGGAGTTCGTAAGAGAAAAACTATGGGAATTGAATCCAGAATTAGAGGTAGAGTTGGTCGCAATGAATACCAAGGGTGATCAAGCTCTCGATGCTGCGTTGTCAGAGCTTGGAGGGAAAGGATTATTTATTAATGAACTGGAAAGTGCCTTGCTTGATGGTCGCGCCGACATAGCTGTCCATTCACTAAAGGACATGCCAATCACATTGTCAGAAAATTTTTGTTTAGGTGCGGTATGTGCGAGGGGTAATCCATGTGACGCTTTGGTGACGAATTTGTCAAACTCACTAAAAAATCTTAAACCCGGCTCGATTGTTGGTACTTCGAGTCTTCGGCGTCGCAGTCAGTTATTGGCGGCTCATCCTCACCTAGAGGTCAGAGAAATTAGAGGTAATGTAAATACTCGCTTAGATAAGCTCGACAATGGCAGTTATCATGCAATTATTTTAGCGTCCATCGGCTTAGAAAGACTTAAATTGCACCATCGAATTTCTTCTCGTTTATCAATAAATGAAATGTTGCCTGCGCCAGGGCAGGGAGTTATCGCAGTTCAATGTCATGCCGGAGACCCATTTATAAAGTCCTTGATTCTGCCACTGCATGATGAGATTACGGGCTATTGTGTGGCTGCTGAGAGGGCGGTGAGCGCTCGTCTTAATGGGAATTGTCAAGTTCCCATAGCAGCATATGCCGAGTTGCAAAGAGAGAGAAACGAAATTGTTTTGAGAGCATTGGTTGGTAGTTTGGATGGCACGTCGATAATATGTACCGAGGATTGGGATTGTCCAAGCAATGCGGTTAAGTTGGGGAACAGAGTTGGCGACAAATTACTTGGGCTTGGAGCCGATAAAATACTAAAGAATGTGGCTAGAATTTGAAACGGTTAGTCTTTATGAATTGTAAAAAAAACGTATTATTGATTCGCTCTTATAGAGGTGATGACGAGTTAGTGAGACAGTTGGATGATGCATTGATTAACGTTTTTTGTATTCCAATAACTCGAATCGAGGAGATCGAGCAGGATCAGCATGACAAAACTATCATCTTTGATTTTGATCACTTTGACATTGCTATATTTGTAAGTGTAAACGCAGCAAGGATAGGGTTATCTTTGTTGGAGAAATATTGGCCGATGTTCCCGCAACATGTGGTGTTTTTCGCTATTGGCGCCCAAACTGCCGCATGCATCAGTGACCATAATTTAGAGGTAATTGTACCTGTAACGGAAACGACAGAGGGTCTTCTTTCTTTGAGGGGATTAAGGGATGTCGGAGCTAAAAGGATTGTAATCTTCAGAGGCCAAGGTGGTCGTGAAAAACTCGCTTGCGAGCTGGCCAAACGAGGAGCGCAGGTAACTTACTATGAGGTCTACAGGCGTGTAATTGACGAGGATAACTTGAAAAATGCGTTAAAAGTATTGCCATCAGTAGACTGTTTGGTTGCTCACAGTTCGGCATCACTTGCGTTGTTGGGTCGTCCATCTAATCTCATTGCGTCTAATTTGAGGGTCGTTGTGCCGAGTGAGCGTGTTGGTGGCTATGCCGCTGATTTGGGTTATCGTCTATTAAACGTTGCAAAGGGTGCAGCTCCGTGGTCAATGCGTGAAGCCGTGATGACTGCTCTCAAAGAAATATCGTTAACAACGTAGTCCTTTTTAATTGGTGTGTTTCTGCGTAATTTTATCTAGAAATATGGAGTTAATAAGTGTCTAACCCGGATAAGCCGACAGGGCAGCAAACTCATGTAACTCAAGTGGATCGAAGTCGGACCCAAAGGTATCCTTTCATTTTCGTTTCGTTTGCGGTTGTAACTTCTATTGTACTTTTTTTGTTTTACTACCAAAAACTTTACGTGGACAAATCTTTGAAGTCTATTTTCTCCAAGATGTCCAGTTTGGAGATCACCATCACCAATGATGAAGCGATCATCAATGACTTGCGCCAACAATCATCAAAATCTAATCTGCTTCTCGATCGAGTGACAAGTCTAGAAAAATCCGTAGATAAAACAGCGAGATTCATGACGGAAAGTAGTGATTTTTCGAGAGATAAATGGCTTCTTTTGGAGTCCATTTACCTGATGAGATTAGCCAAACATGAGGTAAAGATTAACCGAAACGGTGAAGATGTAGCGCGTATATTAACCATTATCGATGACATTTTTGCCGAATTAGATGATCCAAACTTTTCATCCGTCCGCGCTGCTCTCGCAATGGATATTAAGGATCTCAAAGCTCTGAGGAGTAATAATCTAGAGGAAACTTTTTTAGAACTCTGGGATGTAGGTGAAAAAGTCGTTCTGTTAAAGGGGTTAAAAAGCTCGATTTATACCGTAGCGCCAGTCGCAGAGAATGGCGAGTCCAAGGTCTCTGAGGAGCTGACTCATGATACTCTTGATTTAAATGTAGGTTGGGAGAGTTTGAGGAGGAAGCTTGAGGGAGTTATTACCATCCAAAAACACAGTGACCCCCTCCCCTCCTTACTTGATAATCAGCAAGAATCTTTTGTGAGGTCCGCTTTGCAAAGTTTTTTATTACAGGCTAGATACGCTCTAATTCTTGAGCAAGGAACCATATATAGAATTAATTTGTTGGAGGCGGCAGACACCGTCGATCGATTTTTTTCACATGAAAGTAATGCCGAGGCTCTCTCTAATCAGCTACGACGATTAGCAGAGCGACCTGTTAGCCGTAGATCTCTGAGTATTGGACGCTCTTATAACGCGTTTGCGGCAGCGATTGGAACGGAAATGTTGGAGTTAAAAAGTAAGGACGATCGGCCATGAGAAGCTATTTAGTAGTATTAGTGTTGACCATACTTTTTGGAGCATTTTTTGTGGGAATTGTGCAAGAGCACAGAGGATATATATTAATCGTATTCGATCAAATAAGTATTGAAATGAATATTTGGATGGCAGTTTTAGCTTTTTGCATAATGTTTTTTATATTAATTACGGTGATTTTAATTTTTTTTGATCTGTCATCCGGTTTTGGTTTTCGAAAGAGGTGGGAGGATCATTTACAAAACAAAAGTTTAAAGTTTACGAAGATTGGGCTTCAAAGTTATGTGCTCGGCTCTTGGAGCGATGCAGTCCGACAGTTGTCTTTTGAGAAGAAATCTATGCTCCCACCCGAAATCTTAATGCAATATGTGGCAAAAGCTGAGGCTAATGATGGTAACTTAGATCGAGCAAGAGAGATTATAGAGAAGCTTAAAAGGCGTTTCCCAAAATTGAAGTCAGAGGCCGACATAATGCTTGCTGACATACTCTGTGATGAGAGTAGATATTCTGAGGCCGAGGAATTGCTTTGGGAGGCACACCAGCGAGATTATTCCAATTGGTTGATCATTGAAGCCCTTGTTCATATTAGCAATGAGAATCAAAATTGGACTAGGATTTGTGCGATCCTTCCGACACTAAAAGCTATAAAAAGCGTGCCATCAGGTAAAAAGATTTTCATTGAAGAAATAGCGTACCAAGCGAAAATCCAAACTTTCATGGGAGCCTCCGATGAGGAAGGTCGAGTGCAGCAAAAAAAATTACAAGAACTTTGGAAAAATATTCCTCGCACATATCGAAAATCGTCAAATGTCATAATTACTTTTACCAAAGCTTTAGTTTCAGTTGGCTTAGGGATCGAGGCAAAAGTCTTGCTTGAAAAGGAAATACTTAAGCAGTGGTGCCCTCTGTTGGTGTCTCAATTTGGGAAAATAGAGGAGCCGACTACGCTTGAGCATCTTGCTACCGCAGAGTTATGGTTGAAAAAGCACCCGAATGATTCTGAGCTTCTTCTCGCTTTGGGACGGATTTCAAAGAGATTAAATTTTTTTGCGAAAGCAACAGATTATCTGGAGCAGCTTCTATCAAAAAATCGATCGACAGCTGTGCTTGCTGAGTTAGCGGAAGTAAAAGCAAATTTAGGTGAAACGACTTGTGCAATACAGCTCTATCAAAGCATGCTCGATGCGACAACCCATCGACCCTCTTAATTTGGCCTAGAGTTGCCTCTTTTTCAGAGCTCTAATTATAAAACGTGCAGGATGCATAGCTATGCGTAAGTCTTTTTCTAGTGGAGAGGGTTTTCTCGCTATTTCAGCTGCAAGTATTTTTGCGCCGAGTGGGGCGTAGCCCAAGCCCCGGGATCCTAAACCGCAATGTATATAAAGGTTTGGTAAGTAAGTACCATATGTTGTGATTTGACTTTTCGCATCTTTTCTTAACTCAGAGAACGCCTCAATCATTACGGATAAATTGGGTACCGCTCCCACGATAGGAAGGTAATCTGGCGTTGTGCAGCGAAAGTCGGCCCGTCCATCAAGGTTGGCTGGACTTAAGCGGTTCACCAGCTTCTTAAGTAGTGGATCATTTGAGCTAAGTTTTTCGAGATTTTTTTTATGGTCAGAAATACAGACTTTTTGATCTTGAGATTTGCTGTAAGTCGCGCCGCAACTATGCGTCCCATTAGTGCCCGGAGTTAAATAACCTTGTCCGCATATGACAACACGGAGTCTACTACTGGCACTTGTCGCTGGGATTTCAGTTATTTGTCCGCGCACTTTTTGCACAGGCAAAAACTGTGTTTGTGAAAAATTTAGGCACTCGTAAGAATTTGCTAGAACTAATATTGGTGTTTCAGCAAATTTATTTCCCATTGAGTCAAAGAGGTTCCATGTGTTCAGTTTTTGTCTGTACTCAATTTTTTTTATGACGGCTTTTTTCAAACTGATATTTGGATGTTTTAATAATCTCTCACAAACTGCCACTGGGGGAAGCCAGCCCAGTAAAGGAAAATAGAGGGCACTTGGTGAGGAGAGCGCTAGTCCGCTAATTTTTTTAAGATTTCGCTTATCAAGTAGCTTAAAAAAAGTATTGCTTTGACCCAAATTTTGAAAAATCGTTTTCTGTTTTTTTGCATCATGGATGCTACTTGGCAGAATTATCACCCCACACTGCTCCCCTAAGCCAGACCGCCAAAACGATTTATAAAAGCCACTGGCATTTACCATAGCTTTATAATTTATTTGTGGTAATGGGGTACCATGAAGCGATAGCCGAGGATAAATTATTGCTTGCCTATTCCCGGACCCTCCTTGAGCGGGTTTTTCATTGCGATCAATAACCGTGACGCTGTATCCAATATCAGCCAGCGCAGAAGCGGTCGTACAACCGGCTAATCCTGCGCCTAATATTGTCACATTTTTTTGAAGAGAACGCTTTTGTGGTTCGATGTTATTATGCCAGCTGGAAGACAATTTATTGCTTTCTTGACGAGGTTGACTCTCCTTTTTCATTTTTTTAACGAGTAATACTCTTTCAGGATTTGCTCACACCATTTAGCAATGTTACCGTCGCAAGCATATGATTGGTTTTCGTCATCAAGTGCTAGTCCAACAAAGAAGGTCTTTTCTTCATTTAGCGCCTTTGAATCGTTGAAAACATAATCTTTATTCGGCCATGCACCTATGGTCTGTGCTCCATGTTTCTTCACTTTATGCCACAAATAACCCATTGCATCTTGAAACCAGTCGGGATAGCCGATTTGATCCCCTAAACCATAGAGCGCGATTGTTTTTCCTTTCAAGTGTATCGAATCAATATCTTCCCAATGTTTTTCCCAGTCCTCTTGCAATTCTCCATAATCCCAAGTGGGTATTCCAAAAATCATAAAATCATACTTTGACATTGAGTCAGTCTGATTAAAAGCAATATTATGAAGTGTTACGCAAGGATATCCGACGAGCATATCTATGTTGTCTCGGATTTTTTCTGCCGCCATTTCGGTATAACAAGTAGTACTTCCAAAAAAAAGCCCAATTTTCATATACATAGTATCATTTACTTCTTACGCATTAAAATTTCATAATAATTTAAAGATTTATATTGTACCGTTGATATAAGCCAGCTGTCGCCAAGCCTCATAAACCACAATTGCAGCGGCATTGGACAAATTCAGACTTCTACTGTCCGATATCATGGGTATTTTTAGTATATTTTCGACTCCAATTTCTTGGAAAATTTGCTCAGGAAGCCCGCGCGTTTCAGGGCCAAATAAGAGCGCATTTCCGCGTTCATAAGCTGCATCTGAAAAGCATGTTTTTCCTTTCGTTGAGAAGCCATATATTTTTTTTTCAATATTTAATTTTTTATATTCAGTCCAATCCGAATAAACTTTTGTCGAATAGTAATCGTTATAGTCGAGACCCGCTCGACGCAACTTTTTGCTGTCCAAATCGAACCCTAAAGGTTCGATTAAATGTAGCTTAAACCCCGTATTTCTGCATAGCCGCATTATATTGCCCGTGTTCGGGGGGATCTCTGGTTCATATAATACTATGTCAAGCATTGCTTATTTTCAGTTTTAGTATGTTTGACAATCATAACCTAATTATAGATGAATTGACTTAGAGCTTTAGCCTCGATTTTACGAGGGATAAAATTTGATTTTTTATGCTGTGGCCTGTTTCGTATGAAAGCAAATATCCCCAGAACACTCAGCATGATGTTCAAGTATCACTTAAATCTTGCTGTTCTAGGTTCTATTCGATTCATATTAGATGAACTATCGCACTTAAGTGTGAAGCCTGCTTGACTGATATTGTGCTTGGATGTATTACCTTTGTGGTTTAATTTTGAACTCGATAGATGGATGACCTATCTAACTTAAGTGGAAAATATCGATAAATTTCCATCGATGGTTAATCAGTTGTAATCTACCCAATGATACTTAAATCCATAATTATGACTCATGCCAGTCAGATGGATAATTTATGTGAATATATTTTTTGAGATGCCGAAAAGGCGCTATTTAAACTGTGAAAGTCTACAGGGAGATTTAATCTGAAACTGTTCGCGCTGTTTGCTGACGTAGAAAAATATTTAAGCAAGAAAGGAAGAATACTGATTGGATACAGCGGTGGTCTAGACTCCACTGTTCTACTTACGCTTGCGTCCGAATATTTTACACCAAAAAAAGTACTCGCCGTTCATATCAACCATGGGTTGTCTCCAAATGCAGAGAATTGGCAAAGTTTTGTTGTTGCTTATTGTAAATTTTTGTCAGTTGAGTATTCGCTTCAACGCGTTGAGATAATTGAGTCGGCTAATCAGGAGGCTGTAGCTCGAGAGGCTCGTTTTGATGTTTTTTCAAAGTTGCTTAAAAAAGGAGACGCATTGCTACTTGGACATCACCTTGATGATCAGATTGAGACAGTCATATATCGTCTGCTCAGGGGCTCCGGTAGTCAGGGATTATCTGGTATTCCATTTGATCGTAAGCTCCGAGAGGGAAGACTTTTTCGGCCATTTCTGACATTAACGCGAACTTGCATACATGAAATAGCAAAAGCTAGAGGTCTGAATTGGATCGAGGATGAAACTAATAAAGAGGATCGTTTTGATAGAAATTATCTTCGTAATCGCGTCATACCTCAAATAAGCGCGCGATGGCCTAGTTATCATAAGCGGATCAAAAAAACAATAAAGTTGAGTAAAGATGGCGAAGTGCTTGCACAATCAATATTCAAGAGTGATTTGGATAAATTAGATTTGCAAGATGAGAGAGGTGGGTTATCGATCAATTTAGAAAAGCTAAAAAATTTGGAGAGGATTCGACAAGGCAACATTATCCGTTATTTGCCAACATTACTAGGATATTCTCCGCCGAACTATAACGTACATAATGAGTTTTTTGCTTCGTTTCTGGGAGCGCGACTAGATGGATGTCCATTTTTAAAGTGTTGTGGATATCAGTATAGGAGGTTTCGTAATAAAATTTACGTGGTGCGTGAAAAACTTTACCAAGAAAAGGTCATTAAATTTCCGATAACTTGGGATGTATCGTCTACCCTACCTCTTCCAGATGGATCATCGCTTGAAGCGGTTGAAGTTAACTCGGGAGGGTTACAATTACCCCAAACCATGAGCTTAGATATTGAGGTTAGGCGCGGAGGTGAAAAGTGCCGTCCTGCGGGGAGGGGTAGAACCCAAACACTCAAGAAATTGTTTCAAGAGTACTCACTTGAGCCATGGTGGCGAAGCCACATACCTTTGTTGTATTGCGGGGGTATGTTGGTGGCTGTTGGAGATCTTTGGATCTGTCAAGGTTGGATAGCACCCCCGGGGAAACGTGGATTGAAAATAATTTGGAAACACAACTCCGAGTAGATACATAATGGTAATTCTGCTAACCTTTCTGCTTAATTATAGTGAATTTTGCGTTGGGTTTAGAGGTCATGCAGTCTTTGCGTGCACCCTTTCTTGTAGCCAACCTAGTTGTTGATCCGAGTACACTATGACACGTTTTATTTTTGTGACTGGTGGCGTGGTTTCTTCTCTTGGTAAGGGAATTGCGTCGGCATCTCTTGGCGCTTTGTTAGAAGCCCGAGGTCTATTAGTTACAATTCTTAAGTTGGATCCCTATTTAAATGTCGATCCTGGGACAATGAGCCCATATCAGCACGGCGAAGTTTACGTAACAGAGGACGGGGCCGAGACTGATTTAGACCTCGGACACTACGAACGGTTTTTGCGTTCAAAGATGACACAATATAATAATTTTACTAGCGGACAAATTTATGAAACTATCTTGCGAAAAGAGCGCAGAGGCGACTACTTGGGAGGCACAGTACAGGTAATTCCTCATTTGACAGATGAGATTAAGAGGCGAGTGCATTTAGGAGCAGGAAAGGCGGATATTGCTGTCGTAGAAATTGGAGGAACCGTTGGAGATATTGAGTCACAGCCTTTTTTAGAAGCTGTACGACAATTGAAAATTGAGCTTGGGCAGAAACGCGCTCTCTTAATGCATCTGACTTTGGTTCCGTATATTACATCAGCTGGAGAGACAAAGACAAAGCCGACTCAGCACTCAGTAAAGGAAATGAGGTCCATTGGTTTGCAACCGGATGTGCTGTTGTGTCGTTCAGAGGTGTTAATTGAGGACTCACAAAAGCGCAAGATTTCCCTCTTCACTAATGTTGCTGAAAGGGCGGTAATTCCGCTAATCGATGCAAAAACCATATACTCAGTGCCGCGCATGCTTCATCAATGGGGATTGGATCAGTATGTTTTAGATCAATTTAATATTGAGTTGCCTGATGCTGATTTATCTGAGTGGGATCGCGTAGTAGAAAATCAACTTAATGTAGATGGAGAAATTTGTATAGCTTTGGTCGGAAAATATATGGAACTTATAGATGCATACAAATCTATAAACGAGGCGCTGACACACGCAGGTATTCAAAATAAAATTAAGGTTAGAATTCGGTATATTGATTCCGAAAATTTAGAAAAAGATCCGCTAAGTATTCAAGGAGCTGACGCAATTTTAGTGCCTGGGGGTTTTGGGACGCGGGGAATTGAAGGTAAAATTTTGGCGGTAAAAACTGCACGTGAATCTAACATCCCTTATCTGGGTATATGTTTAGGAATGCAGGTTGCTGTAATCGAATATGCTCGCAATGTTTGTGGATTATTTGGAGCGAACAGTTCTGAGTTTGACCCAAAGACTCCCTATGCAGTGGTGGGCTTAATTTCAGAATGGATGGATGTGGACGGCAGTCTTGAGCGTCGAGATAGTGAATCTGATCTGGGCGGCACCATGCGTCTGGGAGCACAAGTTTGCCATTTACAGGAAGGATCAAAAGCAAGACAGATTTACGCAGCGGATTTCATAATGGAGCGTCATAGGCATCGGTATGAAGTTAACAATAAATTTTTACCTAAATTAAAATCTGCAGGCCTTGTTGTGGGAGCTTTATCATCGGATCGAAACTTAGTGGAGTCGATTGAATTGTCGGATCACTCATGGTTTTTTGCAAGTCAATTTCACCCAGAGTTCACCTCAACACCCCGTGATGGACATCCTTTATTTACTGCTTTTGTCAAAGCAGCTGTAGATTTTTCAGAATGCAAAAAGATATGACTACGCGACAGGACCGAGAGGTAATACTTGGTGATTTGCGAATTGCTAATAATTTACCCCTAGTCGTTTTCGGTGGAATGAATGTTATCGAATCTCGCGATCTTGCTATGGAGGTTGCACAAGCCTTTGTTACTGTGACGCAAAAGTTATCGATGCCGTTTGTGTTCAAAGCTTCCTTTGACAAAGCAAATCGTTCTTCAATATTTTCCTTTAGAGGCTTAGGTATGGAGACTGCACTTTCTATTTTAGAGGATATAAAACGCGATTTAGGCTGTTATGTAATGACGGATGTGCATGAAATTGATCAAGTGACCGCCGCAGCCGAGGTATGCGATGTGCTGCAGTTGCCAGCATTTTTAGCAAGGCAAACCGATTTAGTAAAGGCTCTGGCAGAATCGGGAGCCGTCATTAATATTAAAAAGCCTCAGTTTTTAAGCCCTGGTCAAATGGGTAATGTTATTGAAAAATTTCGAGAATGTGGTAATGAAAGGCTCATTGTCTGTGAGCGAGGTACTTGCTTCGGATATGATAATTTAGTCGTTGATATGCTCGGATTTTCGACGATTAAAGAGGTTAGCGAGGGATTACCGGTCATTTTTGATGTGACGCACTCGCTGCAATGTAGAGATGGACGTTCCGCGGTATCAGGAGGACGCAGAAGTGGCGTTGTTGAGCTGGCGCGATCTGGCGTTGCAGTTGGGTTGGCAGGATTATTTTTGGAGGCTCATCCAGATCCAGATAGTGCTGAGTGCGATGGACCATCTGCGCTTCCGCTCAATCTGTTATATCCGTTTTTGGAGCAGGTGCGCAAAATAGATAACCTAGTTAAAAACATGGATGTATTTACAGTGTATTGATTGAGGTTCAACAATAATTCTGAGAAAGATTGAAGAGTGAGGTAAGCATGTCTGTAATATCAGATGTACGCGCATTTGAGATGTTGGATTCACGCGGCAACCCGACAGTGATGGCGGAGGTGGAGCTTAGCTCTGGAGTGATGTCCTCCGCTATGGCACCCTCTGGTGCCTCCACAGGTTCGCGGGAGGCAATAGAACTTCGAGATCATGACAAAGATCGTTACATGGGGAAAGGGGTGTTGAAAGCCGTTGCTAATATTAATAACGTGATAAAGAATACGATAGTCGGTATAAACCCCAAGGCACAGTTAGATATTGATAATATGATGATTGAGTTAGATGGCAGTAAAGATAAAAGCGCTCTGGGAGCAAATGCAATATTGTCAGTTTCTTTGGCCGTTGCTAAAGCCGCGTCCTTGGAAAAAGGTGTTCCCTTGTATTCGCATATCAGTGATTTAAATGGCACTCCAGGCAAGTTCAATATGCCTATACCTATGATGAATATTTTAAACGGGGGTGAGCATGCAAATAACAATGTAGATATACAAGAATTTATGGTTCAACCAATCAAAGCTGGATCTTTTGCTAAGGCTTTGCAGACGGGTGTAGAAATTTTTCACGCACTGAAAAGAGTATTGATTTCTGCTGGCTTAAATACTGCTGTTGGAGATGAGGGAGGCTTTGCTCCCGACTTGGATTCCAATTCAAGTGCTCTTTCTATTATTTCTGAAGCAGTAGCGGAGGCTGGCTATCGGTTAGGCACTGATGTGACTTTAGCACTTGACTGTGCTGCTAGCGAATTTTACCGATCAGGCTTTTATAATCTTAAGGGAGAGGGAAAGAAATTTAGTCCGCATGGTTTCACCGATTTTTTAGGAGAATTATGTAGACAATTTCCAATCACTTCAATTGAGGATGGACAAGATGAGTCTGATTGGAGTGGATGGAGATATCACACAGATCAATTGGGAAAAAAAGTCCAATTGGTCGGCGATGATTTGTTCGTTACCAATACCGAGATTTTGAGGCGTGGTATAGATCAGGGGATAGGAAATTCAGTTTTGATCAAATTTAATCAGATAGGCACCCTGAGTGAGACACTGAATGCTATTTCTATGGCGAAAGAGGCTGGGTATGGGGTAATCATTTCTCATCGTTCTGGAGAGACAGAGGATACAACCATAGCGGATTTAGCCGTTGGCACTGCAGCCGGACAGATTAAAACTGGGTCACTGTGCCGATCGGATCGTGTGGCTAAATATAATCGCCTTCTGCGCATCGAAGCTGAGCTTGGATGTGTTAACGCTCCATATTATGGGGGTTTAGGGTCGCGGTCTTAAATAGCAGTTTTTGTGATAGCTAGTGGGGTTTAGAATGTTATTAAAGTTGTTTTTTTTTATTTTAACGCTTATGTTCTTCTCACTCCAAGCCAAGTTATGGTCTGGCGACGGGAGCCTTGCTCACAAGTCAGAATTAGAAAACTTGCTGACAAAACAAAATGAAGAAAATGAGCGCCTAAAAGAAAAAAATAAAGACCTAATCAAGAAAATTTCAAGTTTAAAAGAGAGTGTTAATAGCATTGAAGAAATCGCTCGAGAAGACTTAGGCATGATAAGACATAACGAAGTCTTCTATTTGGTGACTGATGACGAGGGTGACAAAAACAATGGTGATCTTTAGATGGATTAACAGGATCATTTATCTTGGTTAAAGCACGTTACTGGATCATTGTGCCTGCGGGGGGTATTGGTCGTCGGTTTTCGCCAAAATTACCTAAACAATTTTTCCCGCTCGGACAATCAAACGTCGCTCAACATTGCCTTTCGAGACTGTTAAAAGTACCCCAAATAGATCGTTTAATTGTCCCATGTAAAATTCGAGAAAAGTGGTGGTCCTCAGTACCAGCAACAATAAATGATCGGGTTGAATTGGTCGAAGGAGGACTCGATCGCGCAGAATCTGTCCTTAATGGGTTGCTAGCCTTGGCCAAGGACGCAACTTTTAGCGATTGGGTCCTCGTACATGACATTGTGCGGCCTTGTGTCACTCTGGGCTCGATTATGAAGTTGCGAGAAAGTGTTTATAGACATCCAATAGGTGGAATCTTAGTTTCACCCATTAGCGATACAGTAAAGTTGATTTCAGAGCATGGTCAGATCAAAACCACCATAGATCGTCGGTATTGCAGACTTGCACAAACACCTCAAATGTTTCGCTATGGTGAGTTATTGGAGGCGATGGAGTATGCGATCAAACATAAAAAGGCTGTTACCGACGAATCTTCCGCATTAGAGCAATTGGGTAAGACCATAACGATGGTTGAGGGTCGTGCCGATAACGTAAAGATAACTTGGGCGGAAGATTTGATTTTCGCCGATGCAATCATAAAAGAGCAAGCGAAATTAGAATGCGAATAGGCCATGGTTATGATGTCCATGCTTTTTCCTCGGGCACTGGATTTACTCTGGGCGGCGTTTATATTCCATACAAAATGGGATTGCTAGCTCACTCAGATGGAGATGTGGTTATCCATGCACTTATGGACGCGATCCTTGGCGCATTGGGTTTGGGAGATATCGGTGTCAATTTCTCAGACTCTGATTCAGAGTATCTTGGTATTGATAGTCGAAAACTACTCCGCAGGGTTGCAATAATGATGAGTGAGAAAAAGTACCAACTCGTTAATGCAGATGTGACCATCGTTGCACAAGAACCTAAAATGGCATCTTATATAGAACGTATGTGTACAAATTTAGGTCAAGATATCGGCGTTTCAACGGAGTGCATAAATGTTAAGGCTACAACTACCGAAGCCTTAGGATTCATAGGTCGGATTGAGGGTATAGCATGTCATGCTGTGGTTCTTTTGCAGTCCTCAGCGTGAATTAATTGACATGAGGCTTACCAACTGAATTTGTTGGATTTTAACTTTGAGTGCTTTCCAAAATTTCTCCCTTTCCTTGGAGAGGCTCGCATGAAAGCCTCAATGACCGATTTTTGTGTTGATGAAATTCTTGGATTCGAGTTTTCTGGGGTAGGAGAACATTTGATTGTCAACATCCGTAAACATGGACAAAATAGTCGATGGATAGCGGCGCGATTGGCAGAATTGTCTGGCATAGAGGAGAGACATGTAGGTTACTGTGGGTTGAAGGACAGATATGCTGTTACATCGCAGTGGTATAGTCTCTATTTGCCGAACCGCTGTTTAAATATGGCTGATTTGAGCCATCCAGATTTTGAGGTTCTATCACTCAACCGGCACAGAAAAAAATTACGGCGAGGAATGCATGCCGGTAATTCATTCAATATTGTAATTAGTAACATTACTGCGTCTCAAGAAAAGCTCGAACAAAGGCTCAAAATGATAGATCATTTGGGCTTTCCCAATTATTTTGCGGAGCAGCGTTTTGGATTTAATGGTGGGAATCTTGTTGAGGCTGCTCGCCTCATCAATGCATCTCGGTTAAAAGGTAATCGTAGGAGGCATGGTATTTTTCTCTCGGCCGCTCGTTCTTGGCTATTTAACCTAGTGCTCGCAAGACATATTACGAATTATCATGATGGGATAATTTTTCCATTTGATGAGACTGGACCTTTATGGGGAAGAGGGAAGAGTAAACCTAATCAATTTGTTGCCTCAACCGAGCGAGAGGTACTCGCCGATTGGCCGGAATGGAAGCACGCGCTCGAGCACACTGGATTGACTCAAGAGCGACGTAAACTATTTATGCACGCCGATGGGCTAAAGTTTCATTTTCTAGATAGACGTCAATTGAAGCTTAGGTTTTACTTGCCAAAGGGCGTTTATGCTACAGCATTATTGCGCGAGTTGGCAGAATTTTATCGGTAACTAGGTGCTTCCCTATGTTATATTCTGCTACTAATTGGTCAGAACCTTAACTATTTTTGATTTGGATTCTGCCCCGATGGATGGAGGTAGCCATGAATTCCCTTGATTTCTCTGGTGTTGGCATGACCTCTCAGCGTACGCGTGAGAGATTAATCACAAGATTACAAGCTCAAGGTATTAATAATCAGAGGGTTCTAGATACCATTAGAGTGACGCCACGGCATCTTTTTTTGGATGAGGCTCTTGCGCACAGGGCATATGAAGATACAGCTTTACCTATCGGGTTTTCTCAGACTTTATCTCAACCATACATCGTTGCTCGCATGACTGAATTGCTTTTAGCGAGAGGATCGCTAAAGAAAGTTCTTGAAATTGGGACTGGATCTGGATACCAGACTACCATTCTAGCGCAGCTTGTCACCAAAGTTTTCTCTGTTGAACGGATAAATCCATTGTTGGTAAAGGCAAAAAAAAGGTTCAGAAAATTGGGAGCTACAGGAATTAAAGTCAAATTATCAGACGGCAGTCATGGATGGGAAGAGCAAGCCCCTTTTGATGGAATAATTAGTACAGCGGCACCTCAAGCTGTGCCGATTGAACTTCTTGAGCAACTTGGGGTTGACGGAGTCTTAGTTATACCCATCGGCGGTCTCAATAAGCAAGAGCTGCTCAGAATAAAGCGGGTTGGAGACACGGAACAGTTCGATGAGGAGGTAGTTGAAACAGTGAAGTTTGTGCCACTTTTGAGTGGTTTGACATATGCGGATTAAGTTATTCGGGAATGTGTTGAGAAATATATCTCTCATGCTGTTTTTAAAGGGAATGGCGATGGGAGCTGCGGATATGATTCCAGGGGTGTCTGGAGGTACTGTCGCCTTAATAACTGGTATCTACAAAGAGCTAGTAACTAGCATAAGAGCTTTTGATTCCAGAGCGATCAAATTACTTTTTATTGGCGACATATCAGTCGTTTGGCGACACGTAAATGGTGCGTTTCTCTCGACTCTGTTGGCTGGGATTTTAACTAGTATCATTATGCTTTCCAAAATTATTGAATACATCATGAAGAATTACGGATTGTTTATGTGGTCTTTTTTTAGTGGCATCATTTTGGCCTCAGTGGTGCTTCTTTTTCAACGTTATCGGGTAGTAAATTTGTGTCAAATTGGTTATGTTTGCCTTGGTGTAGTCGCCGCTTTGGTAGTGTCGAACTCTCCTGTTTTGAATTTTAGTGCTAATTATTTAGTTATGTTCCTCGCTGGAGTGGTAGCTTTTTGTGCGATGATTCTTCCCGGTATTTCTGGAAGTCTGCTGCTAGTTTCAATGGGGGTTTATCCGACTGTACTCTCCGCCGTGGCGCATTTTCAATGGGACATATTAATATTTTTTTCGTCTGGAGGTTTGGTGGGACTAATATCTTTTAGTCGACTCCTCTCGAAGTTACTTATGTACCATGAGCATTCATTGCTTGTCACAATGTGCGGGTTTTTGATGGGAAGTTTGCACTTGGTCTGGCCTTGGAAAGATTCGTCAGTGGTTGTTTCACCTGGGTTTGTCAATTTGTCTCCATCGCAATACGGTGTTCTGATCGATGCTGATCCACACACTGATATGTGCCTATTGTTTATGGTACTAGGATTATTTTTTGTCTTCGTTGTTAATGCGCTTGGTTTAAGACAAAGTGAACAGCAAAGTATGGAAAATTAGTTTGTCTAATACTCGAAAGGGCATTTTGTCTGTTATTACCATGATTTTGTATGGTTGTGCACAACAGTCTGCACCAGTTGTATCCTTGGATATTCCCCTACCTGAAATGATTACACATCATGTGGTTCAAGAGGGAGAAACCTTATATTCGATTGCTTGGAGATATGACTTAAACGTATCCACATTAGTAAAAAATAATCGACTTAGTGCATCCACAAATATATATCCAGGTCAAATTTTAAATATCGAAGAAGAGATGAAAGCAGATTTCCAAAAAGAGGTGAGTTCATTACAAACTAAATTACCGAAAGATTATCCGCCTTCAGCGGATTCGTTCAATTTAGAAAGGGCGAAAAAAAGTTCGGAAAAACTGTTTAAGCAACAGAAAGTCGAAGCAGATGATACAAAGGGTGTTGGAGTACTTACGAACTTAAAAAATGAGAAGGCTTCAAAACAATCGTCTTTAAAAACTGTCAAGAATCATTGGCAGTGGCCAGTAAGGGGGAAGCTTAAAGCAGAGTTCAACGTTCAAAATCTACAAAAGGGCATTACCATAGAAACGGTTGGTCGTGCTTCAGTAAGGGCGACTGCTCCCGGTAAAGTGGTTTATGCAGGAGACGGGTTGAGGGGCTATGGTCAACTTATAATTGTGAAACATAATGAAATTTTGCTGAGTGCTTATGCTCAGAATGAAAAAATTCTCGTTTATGAGGGGCAGGCCATTGATACTATGGAAATAATTTCAAAACTTGGACCTTCGGGTATTCTGTATTTTGAAATAAGAAAGGATGGCCGCCCGGTTGATCCTTTGGATTACATAAATTAATTAACCGAGCTTCAAAGAAAACAAATGTTATTAGCCTTCCGCGGCATAAAGCAGGAATTTATCGTGTGATCGGAATATTTTTTTTGGTACCATACGCTTTAGTTTACCGTGATCCAGACAGGAAAAAGTTATGAACACTTTGTTATATCCGCCTTTGTTGGGTGCTGCCGGTATGGTCACTGCGCTTGTAATCTATTCGCTTATAATGCGTTATTCGGATGGTGAGGACAAAGTTAAAAAGATTGGTGATCAAATCCACACTGGTGCACTAACTTTTATGAGGACTGAGTACAAATATCTTATGATGTTTGTAGCTGTGCTCGTCTTTTTAGTCGGTATTTTTCTATCTATAGAATCTGCGATTGCAGTATTTGCTGGAGCTGCATGTTCCTCTTTAGCCGGTTTTATTGGTATGTATGCTGCGACCAAAGCGAATGTAAGAACTGCTACTGCTGCTCAAAAGGAGGGAGCCGCCGCGGCTCTATCGGTGTCTTTTTTCGGAGGCTCTGTAATGGGTTTATGTGTAGCATCGCTGGGATTAATAGGCCTGGGCACCCTTTATTATTTTTATAACGAATCTCACGTTCATGCTCTGGAGGGCTTTGGCATGGGAGCGTCAGTCGTTGCGTTGTTTTCAAGAGTTGGCGGAGGCATTTTTACAAAATGTGCTGATGTCGGAGCGGATTTAGTCGGTAAGCTTGAAGCGGGCATACCTGAAGATGATCCACGTAACCCGGGAGTTATAGCAGATAATGTTGGCGATAATGTCGGCGATGTTGCTGGTATGGGTTCAGATATTTTTGAATCTTATTGTGGGTCGATGATCGCTTCTATCGCAATAGCTTATACCCTAGGTTCTCCTGAACTAATGACGTTGCCATTAGCTCTTGCCTCTATTGGATTAATTTCTTCCATCTTGGGTATTATTGTAGTGAAGATGCGCTCAGGAAGCTCTCCTTCAGCAGCACTTCGGTTCGGTACTTTATTAGCACCTATAATTTTTATCATTCTTGCATACTTTTTGATAGAGAATTCGTCTAATGTTTCTTTGGACATATGGTGGTGTGTAATTTGCGGTGCAGTCGGTGGCGTGATGATTGGTTTGGTAACTGAGTTTTATACTGATACAAGTCAACGTCCAGTTAGAAAGATCGCTAGATCAGGTGAGACAGGGTCCGCGACGGTCATGATTTCGGGCCTCTCAGTTGGTATGGAATCAGTAGTTATACCAATTTTAGTTCTTGCTGGAGTAATTTTTATATCCACCGGACTAGCGGGTATTTATGGGGTTGGGATTGCAGCAGTTGGAATGTTATCAACCGTTGGCATCACGATGGCGATTGATGCATACGGCCCTGTGGCGGACAATGCTGGAGGCATAGCTGAAATGTCTGGAATGGGTGAGGATGTACGAGAAATTACCGATTCTCTTGACGAATTAGGCAACACCACAGCCGCGATTGGAAAAGGTTTTGCTATAGGAGCCGCTGCCTTAGCAGCTTTGGCGATAATATCTGCTTATGCGGCAGTAGTATCGGTTAAAAATCCGGAGTTCTCGCTGGAGTTGACCAAACCTGTTGTGCTGGTAGGTATGTTCATTGGAGCGTGTATACCATTTTTGATTTCTTCGATCACTATGACTGCTGTAGGCGATGCCGCATTTGAAATGATCAACGAGATACGGAGACAATTTCGTGAAATCGCTGGACTGATGCAGGGCGAGTCCGACCCAGACTCAGAAAAATGTGTAGAAATCGCAACTGAGGCAGCACTCAAAAAAATGATGCTCCCTGGGATTATTGCAGTATCAATGCCGGTTTTAGTAGGTGTTGGTCTTGGAGCAGAGGCATTGGGGGGGATGCTGGGAGGTGGATTATTGGGTTGCGTTTCTTTAGCACTTATGATGGCAAATGCTGGTGGCGCCTGGGATAACGCCAAAAAGTTTGTAGAAAAGGGGAACCATGGAGGAAAGGGCTCAGAAACGCATGCTGCCGTTGTTGTTGGAGACACAGTGGGAGATCCCTTCAAAGATACATCCGGACCTTCCATGAATATCCTAATAAATGTAATGGCGATTGTTAGTCTCGTCATAGCGCCGCTTCTGACAATTTAGTATCGGGTAAGGCCATATTTCCAGATAAAAAACTCTAAAGGTTGTCATCTGTCCCGAGGAGGTGGTTCTATGAACTCTAATGCTCTGGTATCGCTCCTTTTGTTCTTCACTATCCTGATATGGTTGGTGAGTGGACTTTGGTTCTCGGATGAAACTGAATCTGTCAATGATTCAGGTGTGAGAGATGATGCTGCGCCAACACCAGTGCAAGTAAAGTATTTCTCGGGGGAATCTTTTTCTCCTACTATGAAATTGTTCGCAGAAACTCATGCCAATCGGCACGTGTTTTTAAAGGCACAAATACCCGGCGAGGTTATTAATACCCCACAATTACGAGGGGTATTCGTGACTGCTGGACAAACAATCTGCGAACTGGACGGCGATGGCCGCAGAGCAGATTATGTGAGCGCACAGTCAACCTTTGATAAATCACAACTTGAATACTCGGGGTTTTTGAGTCTCAAGCGAAATCAGTTTCAATCTGAATTAACAATTGCCAGAGCAGCCGCAGATTTAGAGAGGGCTAGAGTTCGTCTAGATCTTGCTAGAGAAGCAGTTGATGATCTACAGATAAAGGCGCCTTTTGATGGTTTTTTGGAGACAAGATTTGCGGAAGTGGGGGATTACTTGCAACCTGGAGAATTATGTGGGTTGATAGTTGAACTCAATCCACTTCGGGTGAGGGCTCACGTGACAGATCTTCAAATTAGTCAAGTCGAGACTGCGCAATTTGTTGAGTTTGAGGCTGGTAATGGTGAGATGCACCCGGCCACGATTAACTATATATCCAGCATGGCTGATTCTGAAATTAGAACATTTTTGGTCGAGGCAATATTCCCGAATCCTGCGTCGCAAATGCGGTCAGGAGTGATGGGAAAGTTAATCGTCACTGCTCCTGAGGTTATAGCGCACCAAATTCCAGGTTCCGTTTTATTACTCGATGATGATGGAGAAATTATTGTTAGGACAATTTCAGGTGACAATGTCGTTAAAAACGTAAATATAACAATTCTTGGTGAGAGTGAACACGCAGTCTGGGTATCGGGGTTGCCGAAAACTGTCGCCGTCATAACGGTTGGACAGAATTATGTGTTAGCTGGTGAGATAATTGATCCAGTTTTTGAAGACAGTCAAAATGACTAAAGATGAGGCAGAGATTCCTCCTGGCGGAGATTTCATGAACTCGCTCATAAAAACACCGAAAGTCACGTTATTTATAATGCTTTTAGTTTTCTTTGTGGGTATTTTAGCATTTAAAACTATCCCTGTTGAAATGGAACCCGACATACAGGTGCCTGTTTTTTTAGTATTGGTACAACACGAGGGGATTTCACCAGAAGACGGCGCACGGTTACTAATAAAACCAATCGAGACTGAATTAAAAAAATTAGATGGAGTTGAGGAAATAAATGGGATTGCTAAGGATGACTCAATTCAAATTATTGTACAGTTTGAAATTGACTTGCAAGTAGAAGGGTCATTGACTGACTTAAGGAACGCAGTAGAGCGAGCGAGTACAAAATTTCCAGAGGGCACTGAGGAACCAATTATAGAAGAAATAAGTATTCGCTTACCTGAGGTAGTTGTTGCGTTTGCTGCGTTGGAAGAGTCTCATCGAGAGCTAAGCGCCATCGCAAAGCATTTTGAAGCAGAGTTTGAAAAGTTGCCGCATGTGTTGGAGGTTACACTGGGAGGATATCGGGAAGAGGTATTAGAGATCTTACTCCTGCCAGAGCGACTGAGATATTTTCAGATTACATTAGATGAAATTCTTAATGTTTTTTCAGTAAACAATCTTGTTGTACCAGCTGGTCAACTAGAAACGACATCAGGTCTTTTTGCTATAAAGCTGCCTGCCCCCATTGAGGATGAGGGAGACGTAAGAGAAATTCCAATCAAAAGTTCCGGAAGTGGAGTGGTAAAGTTCGGCGACGTCGCTCAAATCGTACGAAAATTTAAGGATGCTGATGGATTTAGCACGTTAAATGGTATTGATGCGATTACACTCGACATTATGAAGCGTCCGGGTGCGAATTCTATTGAAACAGTGCAATTGGTGAGAGACTTGGTTGCACGAGATCGGCACTTATTTTCTCAAAATATCAACATAGACTTCTTGTTTGACTCAGCTCCTTATTCTCAGGCGCTTATTGATGAGCTATCGGGGAATATTCTAACCGCGATGGCTTTAATTCTAATTCTCGTAGTTGCTACGTTGGGTCCTCAATCAGGTATTTTGGTGACACTAGCAGTCCCATTTTGTCTTCTTGGATCGCTAATTGTAATTTTGTTTCTGGGTTTTAGCTATAACTTCGTCGTAATGTTTGGTTTGTTATTATCACTTGGGATGCTGATTGATGGTGCGATTGTAGTGGTTGAATTTGCGGATGCGAGAATGAGAACTGGTGCAAACGCTTTAGAGGCTTATCAAGAGGCGGTTGAAAGGATGAGATTACCGATTACTGCATCTATAGGAACAACCTTGGCCGCTTTCTCGCCCTTGCTGTTTTGGCCAGGTACTACTGGTAAATTCATGGCTTACATGCCTGTGACTGTATTCGCAGTGCTTGTTTGGTCATTGTTATACGCATTGATATTTGCGCCAACGCTTGGAGTAGTTATTGAGCGCAGCTTTCTCCCTATTGATTCCAAAAATCGAAGTTATCAGTCAAAAAAACCTTCGATTGGCTTGTTAACGTATTTTTATGTCACCTACCTCAAACTTTTAAGGGAGGTGATCAATCGGCCACTGACATCGGTTACTCTATTACTTACATTTTTGTTTTTGGTGTTTTTAGGGTATGCAAAGTATGGGGCTGGAAGTGAATTTTTTACGGAGACTGAAAACCGATTTGGTACAATATCAGTGCGGGCTCAAGGCAATTTCTCTGTTGAGCAAAAACGCGAACTTACCGATCAAGTGGCCAAAAGTATCGGTGAGTTTGATGAAATCAAAAGCCTTCATGCCACTAGTAGTGACGCCTGGTTGGTTCAAAGAGACACAAGTAGAGACCAAATAAGTGTATTTTTCGTCGAACTTACTCCCAGTAAAGAACGTGATCTGTCCAGTACAGAGGTCTTTGAAAAAATTCGAGCAGTTCTATCCAAAATTCCCGGCATTATTGCTACGGGCCAAAATCTTGAGAATGGCCCGCCAGTAGGAAAGGATTTACAACTTCAAATTTCTTCTACAGATCGTGATGCAATGTATCGAACTGCGGGTGTGGTAAAACGATGGATTTCAAAAAACGTTGCTGGATTCAGAGATTTGGAGGATACGATGCCCATTGCGGGTGTCCAATGGGAATTTCAGATTGATCGGTCTTTAGCGTCTATGACTGATGTGAATGTTAAGACTTTAGGACAGTCGATACAATTGGTTACAAATGGGTTACCTTTGAGTTATTTTAGACCCGATGATGCAGAGGAAGAGGTTGAAATACGCCTCAGATATCCGAAACTGCAACGAAATTTCGCTGAATTAGATGGCCTTTTGGTCAACTCAGCCCTAGGTTCTATCCCGATAAGTATTTTTTCGAACAGACGGCCTGTTCGTAAAGTTGACAAAATAAATCGGCTAGATATGCAAGAGTCAGTCATGGTTATGGCGTCTTCGGAGGAAGGTTTCCTGATTGATGACCAAATGCAACAAATCACTAAATGGCTAGAGACCGCGGATATTCCTCCCAATGTCGAGGTAAAATTTCGAGGGGTCAATGAGGAGCAGGCTGAATCCGAAAGTTTTTTGCTAATGTCGTTTGGAATGGCTTTGGGACTTATGCTAATACTTATGCTTGCTCACTTTAACAGCTTTTATCAGACATTTTTAATTCTATTTTCCGTAGTAATATCTACAGCTGGAGTTTTGCTGGGATTGCTGGTCGGTAACGAAGTATTTAGCATCACGCTAACAGGTATTGGTATTGTAGCTTTGGCTGGGATTGTCGTGAATAATAATATCGTCTTACTCCATACTTATAATCATATAAGAAAAAACAGGATCGGGATTCCACCTGAGGCAGCGGTTTTTGAGGCCACAAAATCTCGTCTCCGACCGATTATTTTGACTTCGACAACAACCATTGTGGGATTACTCCCTCTCGCCAACGGTATTAGTGTTGACATTGTTAACCGTACATGGGAGCGAGGCGGAATGATTGTTTCCTGGTGGCAGCCGCTTGCAAGTGCTATTGTCGATGGTTTGTTATTGTCAACCGTAATGACTCTGTTGTTAACTCCAGCCCTGTTAGTTTTACCGAATAGGATCCATGGGATATTGTCTATGATTGTGTATGCATCAGAAAGGAGGTAGTTTGATTGTATTGTTTGCCGATTAAAAATTCGCTATTATTTAAGAAATTTTTTGATAGATACATAGTGAAGCTAAGTAAAAAATCCATACGAAAAGAGATTTTGGCAAAAACACAAGAATATCTCTGCAATGGTGGATTGATAGAGGAAGTGTTGCTTGGAGAATCAGGCCAAAATACCAAAGAGCCAATAGTTCGACCAGCCTTTAAGATTGACGAATCCTCAAGAAACAAAATTTATCTCACTGAGGTTGTTTCAACAATAGATGCTCGCAAAGTCAAAACTACTAAGTCCAGACTTCTCACTAAAAATCACTCTGGGAGGCATAAAAAAATCATTTATGATGATTTTGGTGAACCATTACGCGAAGTATGGGTCGACTCGAAGGTCAGATCAAAACCTTGAAATATAGATTAGTTTTGATTTCTAATTCATATTCCATTACAAGTGTAAGCACTAAAGACTTTAACTTTACAACTGCAAGGTCTAATTACTGAACCTAGAACGAGGCAAGGTGTTATTCTATATATCAATTTAACAAAGACGGTTGGACAAAATAGGGGTATCGTTCATTCTTTATTGCCCCAAAGCTTGCTTTTCCGCATGATAACTGGATCTCACTAGAGGTCCGCAAACAGCATGTGTGAAACCGATATTTAGCGCATATTTGGCATATTCTTCAAATTCTTTGGGGTTAACAAACCTGTCAATTTTTAAGTGATTAACTGACGGCTGAAGATATTGGCCCACGGTGAGCATCGTGACACCGCTGGAACGAAGATCATCAATTGTATTGAAGATATCAGTTTTAGTTTCTCCGAGCCCTACCATGAGGCCTGATTTTGTAGGTATTTCTGGATTCCGTGATAAATATTCGCTCAATAGACGCAGAGACCACTGATAATTTGCTCCCGGTCTAACCTTCCTATACAGATCTGGAATCGTTTCAATATTGTGATTAAAAACATCGGGTGGAGAATCGCTTAAGATATCCAATGCGACATCCATACGGCCGCGGAAATCGGGCACTAATACTTCGATCTTCAAATCTGGAATTTTGAGTCTCGCTGAACGGATACAGTCTGCAAAGTGTTTCGCCCCACCATCACGAAGATCATCTCTGTCCACCGAGGTGATCACAACATATTTTAAATCCATTTCTGCAATGGCTTGAGATAAATTTCTTGGCTCATTTTTATCTAAGGGTAGAGGCTTCCCATGACCTACATCACAAAATGGACATCGCCGGGTACAGATATCGCCCATAATCATGAAAGTTGCAGTTCCACTAGAGAAACATTCATTAAGATTAGGGCATGATGCTTCTTCACAGACTGTGGATAGTCTATTTTTTCGCAGCACATTTTTGATTAGGTGAACCTTTCGAGAGGTGCTAATCGGAGCTCTCAACCATGCCGGCTTCCGAATAATTTCTTTTGATGGAATCACTTTTACTGGAATTCGTTCTACCTTGCTTGCGTTTCGGTGCTTTTCTCCTTGCTTCAGTCTCGCAGACCTTTGAGGGGGTAAGATGGCTTTTGTATTCATTAAAGAAAACCTATATTAGTTGAACTCTCACATATCATGATTATATGGGAATTGGACAATGTTTGATTGGTAAAATTGGAAGTTCTGTATGAATTTCTCCAACAAAATAGCTGAGATCATCGGTAGTGATATTTTATCTTTTACTTGGTCAGAAATCTGCGTCATGGTTACATCTTGACCGCATGGATAGATCTGCTTCCAAGGACTAAGATCCATATCGACGTTTAAACTGAATCCATGATACGAGCAGTAATTTTTGACACGAAGACCTATGGATGCAATTTTCTCATTACCAACATAAACCCCAGGAAATCCTGGTTGTGTTGACGCAATTATTTCCCAGCGGTTTAAAGAATCAATAATGATATTTTCTAATTCCGCTACCAACCTACGAATGGAAAGATTTTTGCGTTTTAAATCAATTAGCACATAAGCGATCACTTGCCCTAATCCATGATAAGTAACTTGACCTCCTCGGTCGCTCTTAATTACTGGGATGTTGTTTGAAAAAAAAATATCCTTTTTTCTACCTGTAAGACCTAAGGTAAAAGTTGGGGGGTGCTCTAACAACCAGATTTCATCTAAAGTTTCAGCTGTTCTTGTTTTTGTAAAATGGTGCATGGCCATAAGCGTGCTCTGATAAGGCTGGATTCCGAGTTGACGTACTTGAATCTTTTTTGATGCGCACATTTTTAGAGCACCAAACGTACGTGAGAGCAGGCCTTTAGGTCATGAAAAATAGCATCAAGTTGTGGTTTTCCTATTGCAATAATATTCACGGTCAAGGCGATCCAAGTACCACGTTTACTAATTCGTGTTGATGTGAGGTTTTGATCAAAGTTTGGGACAGAGTTCTTTAGCACGGTAGTTACTTGTGATTTAAAATCCGGGTGATTTTCTCCAATAATTTTAATTGGGTAGTCGCAGGGAAAGATGACTTTGGGCGGCTCATTTAACATTGATTTAAGCGGAGCGGTATTAAGCGCATTTTATATTCGAGCATAAGGTGAATCCCTTTAAAAGATCAGGACATTAGTTCAGTTAGGAATAGTACAATCCAGTCAAATAAACGAGCTAACAGTCCAGACTGCGGTATATCTTTTTCCAAAACGATAGCTGTATCGATGAGATCCTTTTCGGTCAGACTCACTTGGAGTCGACCAACTTCTTGTCTAGCCAATAGGGGGGCGTTAAGCTGCTCATCAATGATAATTTTCGCAGCCAAAAGTTCTTCTGCTCGTTTTGGGAAGGTGAGAGTAACATCATTAGCTACTACGAGATTTACATAGCTTTCCACTCCGAACCAAACTTTTACATTTTCTTTGATTAAGTCGCCTGCCGAGTATATTTTTTTCGTGGTAAAATGACGAAATCCATAAGTGAGAAGTTTTTGCGATTGGCGTGCTCTGATTTCCGCGCTTGGAGCACCCATAACAACGGAAATCAAACGCATATCATTTCGTTTAGCAGATGCGACAAGACAGTACCCAGCTGCCTGCGTGTGTCCTGTTTTTAATCCATCCACTGTGCTGTCGCGCCATAATAGGCGATTTCGATTGGGTTGATTGATATTGTTGTGTTGAAAATATTTTTCAGAATATATTGCATAATGATTCTGGTCGCCTTGCACAATGGCCCTTGCAAGAATGGATAAGTCGCGCGCAGATGACCTCATTTCATCGGCGGGTAGGCCTGTAGAATTTGAAAAAAAAGTGTTACTCATACCTATATTTCGGGCAGTTTGGTTCATAAGGACACTAAAACTTTCTTCATTACCGCTTATATGTTCCGCCAAAGCTATGGCAGCATCATTTCCAGATTGGATTATGATCCCTCGGATTAAATCAATGACAGAAACTTGACTCCTCGGGTTGAGAAACATCGTCGAGCCATCTGTTTTGGCGCCCCCTTTGGCCCAAGCATTATCGCTGATGGTAACGTTTTCAAATTGATCTAACATGCCCATACTTATCTGATTTGAAGCTATATAGGTCGTCATCATTTTTACCAAACTGGCGGGAGGTAAAGCTTCATCGGCATTATGCTCTGAAATGACAAATCCTGTTTGTGCATCCATCAAGATCCAGGATTTAGCAGCTATTTCTGGGGCTTTTGGTAATGCCTCCTGTCCTAGGATTGATTGTGAAATTGAGATGGAGACAATGCAGCTCAATGCGCTTATAAGCCATTTTTTGGACATAAAATTGTTAACTCCTTCTAACAAAAATCTCAACAATCATACTATCATTTTGGGTTATTTTGTTAACCCTTCAAATTCTAAACTTTTTGAGAGACTTCATGGTCGCAACAAGATTGGTGTAATACTGAAATTCTTCTTTAACACGTCACTGAGCTTATTTACGGCATTTAGATTTGTTAGTGGTCCAATTATTATTTTTGTAAGGTTATTCTCTTCGAGCAGGTTAATGGGAGTCGATGTAAGTGTTACCAGATTAGCGTGAAATTGTTTTGCAGCTTCCAGAGTCGAGAAAGCACCGGCTTGAAGGTATAGACCTCCCGAAAAGTCAAAATGCGCTTTTTCTTTGATATAAGCTACTGTTGTTTTGGAAGTGGCCAAAGTATCGTTCAGCACAGTCTTTGAAGGTGTTATAACTTCAACTTCCACTTGCGTTGTACCTTTCTCAACAAAATCGAGTTTTAGCGCAGCGACGTACGAAAGGTCAATAATTCTGTTCGAGTGAAATGGACCACGATCATTGATTCTTACCACGACAGATTTCTGGTTACTCATGTTGGTTACTTTTGCATATGTAGGTATTGGAAGAACAGTATGCGCTGCAGTCATTGCATACATATCATAAATTTCCCCATTAGCTGTTCTTCGACCGTGAAATTTCCGTCCATACCATGATGCTATGCCTTTTTGTTTATAGCCCTCGGCAGTGGGAAGCAAGTGATATGTTACACCGAATTGAGTGTATGGATTGCGGTTGCCTGCACGAGTAATCTTTTCAATTTTGGGGATTACTTCTGGTATCGAGTCGATGTTTATTGCTTCACCGGGGCCGTCTTTGCTTGGCACGCTATATTCTATGCTGCTGCAACCACATAAAAAAAAAATAGATAGAAAGTTTTACTAACAAAAAGTCGTAGGACCACAATATTGACTCCGTATTAACTCGCTTAATTGATAGACAGCCATCGCATATTTAATGCGAGGGTTGTAACGGCTTATTGCATAAAAGTTTTGTAGTCCTAGCCAATATTCCTTCTCTGCACCAACATCTAGCATTATTGGGAGAGCGAGCCGATTTGGGTCTGCGGGCTCAAGGGCAGATAGCCCCGCTGCCTTTAGATCACCAATCGATAATGATGGCTTTGATAATTTGTTGAATTTCAATTGTGTTGGTAAAAAAAGAGTTTCCCCAACGGATAACACGTCTGCATCTAAAAGCGTGTTTTCTCGTTGTATTTCAGCAACTGTGAGCCCGAAGGAATTGGCGATGGAATAAAGCGTATCTCCAGGTTTGATCCTATAGTTTGAGGGTGACTCTATGCCACTTGTCGGGCTTCGTTCTCCGCGTAAGGCAACAATATCGCCGGCAACCCAGCCATGGTGAGTAAAATAATTTGCAACGCTTCCTATCGCGTCACTCGGATTTTTCCAAATATCTGCGAAATGATCTCCATCGAAATCTACAGCAAAATTTCTGTAGCTGTTGGGCATGAACTGCCCTAAACCCATCGCGCCAGCGTATGACCCAATTAAATTGGTTGGATCTTGTTTTTGCTCGCGCGCGAGCAAAAGCAAATTCTCAAGTTGTACTGTAAAAAATACCCTACGAGATTCTCGTTTCTCGATTTCTGTGTAGTAATCGAAAGCTAACGTACAAAGAGCATCGATAACCCTGTGGGATCCTACATTACGTCCATAATTTGTTTCTACGCCGATAATGCTTACTATTATTGCAGCATTGACACCAAATCTTTCCTCAGCTTGCTGCAAGAATGATTCATTTTTCTTCCAGAATGTCACACCATTTTCGATTCGCTGTTTAGTTATAAAGTGCTTCCTATATTGGTGCCAAGGTTTGGTTTTCTCTGCAGGACGTTGCATTGCCTTAATTACTGACTCTGACCGTTTTGCGATTTTCAATAGTGCAATTGTCGATGATTTTGAGAACTTATGTTTATCAAACATATGCTCCGCGAACCGAATACCATCGGGATGATTTGAATAATCGCTTGAGACCGTAGATGAAAGAAATAAACACATAATTCCGATTGTGTAGAATTGCTTTTTTTTCAACTTACGCTCCTACTTTTTTTTGATTCATTTCCTATCGACATAATGATACCAAATCCGGCGAACAAGGTCACAATTGCAGTACCGCCATAGCTAATTAAAGGCAGCGGAGCACCTACGACTGGCAATAATCCTGAAACCATGCAGAGATTAACAATAACAAAGATAAAAAAGGTGTAAGCAACACTTCCAGCCATTAATCGCCCAAACATTGTTAATGAATTCAGACCGATGTAAAGACACCTTGCTATTAGCATTGTGTATAACATACAGAGAATTAATACTCCGATAAGGCCAAACTCCTCGGCAAGCACTGCTATAATAAAATCAGTATGGCTCTCAGGTAAGAAATTAAGTTGCGACTGCGTTCCTTGCGTCCAACCCTTTCCTGACCAACCTCCGGACCCTATTGCCGTGGTTGATTGGATGATGTTCCATCCAGCTCCTAATTTATCATGTTGAGGATTTAGTAACGTTAATACCCTCTGTTTTTGGTAATCAAGCATTACGAAAAACCATAGACTCGGCAAGGCGGCCAGCGCAAGGATGAAAGCCCCAATTAGGTAACGACGCTTAATTCCAGCCAAAAATAGAACAAAAAAACCGGTCGCAGAGATTAATAAAGCAGTACCTAGGTCAGGTTGTCGTAACACAAGTAATACTGGCACTGAAATTAAAATCACGGCAGCACTCACGTGTTTTAAAGACGGAGGAATCGAGCGTTTAGCGATGTAAGCAGAAATCATCAAAGGAACACATATTTTCATGAGCTCTGATGGTTGAAGGCGAGTAAATTTTAGATCTAACCAACGCTGGGCGCCATTTATTTCAATTCCTGCTTGTAAAACGCCAACAAGTGCGATAACTCCAATTAAATATACTATCAATGCCCAGCGTTCCCAAAAACGCTGGGGGAATTGAGCAAATAAAATCATTATAAAAAAGCCCGCGAGTATAAAGGTTAATTGTCTCCTCACGTAAAAAACACTTTGCCCTGTTGCGCTGTAGATAATTAGAAGTCCCACTCCGCATAAAATTAGCAAAATTACGGCAAGTGTGTAATCCACTTGTATAGATCGACGCAGCTGAATGGTACCACCGGGTGTTTGTAATTGACGGACAAAGTCACTTTTGTACATTATTCATCTATCCACAAGCATCTTTTTTTCAACTTTCTTGAAATAAGAATCTAGAATAACACGAGCAATTGGCGCTGCAGTAGAGCTTCCGTGCTCGCCATTTTCTACAATTAAAGCCATCGCAATTTCTGGATCTTCCACTGGTGCAAAAGCGATGAACAAGGCGTGATCCCATTGAGTTTGGTCAATTTGTGTTTTATCGTATTCTTCGTCTGCATCAATACTAATCACTTGCGCAGTGCCCGTCTTCCCAGCTATCGTGTAATTAAGATCCTTCCCGATTCGGTGGGCAGTCCCTTGCGGAGTGTGAACCACGTTCTGCATTGCTTGGTGCATGTAGGTCCAGTATTCTGCTTGAATATCCACGGGCATTAGCGAAATACTATCACTTTTTAAATGCAGATCATTTTTTGAGTCAACAAGCTTTGGTACAATGTGAGAACCTCGAGAGGCTATTCTCGCCGTCATCACAGCTAGTTGAAGTGGAGTAGTAAGCATGAAACCTTGTCCAATACTTACATTAATAGTATCACCATCAAACCAAGGTTCGCCGAGCGTATGTTTTTTCCATAATTTTGAAGGCATGATCCCAGGCTGCTCGCCATGCAGATCTATTCCAGTGACTTGGCCAAGACCGAACTTTGAGCTAAATGAAGCCAAAGTTTCTATACCAATATCTAAGCCCATATTGTAAAAGTAGACATCACAAGATTCGATTATTGCTTGCGCTAGGTCAATACCATCTCCATGCCCACCTTTTTCTGAATTATGGTCACGCCAAGGGCGTTCAACTCCTTGCAAAATAAAAAAGCCGGGGTCATCAATTACGTGTTCAGTGGTTATGCTCTTGTTTTGGAGTCCAATAAGACCAAACATTGGTTTAATTGTTGATCCTGGGGGATACTGTCCACGAATTGCACGGTTAAACAACGGTTGGTTTTTTGACTTTACTAATTCTGAATACTCTGTCTGGCTTATTCCCAGGACGAATTTATTAGGGTCATAGCTGGGTGTACTTACCATCGCAAGTATTCCCCCTGTTTTGATCTCGATGGCTACGAAAGCTGCACGCCTGTCTTGCAAGATCTCTTGCGCTGTGCGTTGAAGGTTCGCGTCTAAATATAACTTTAAATTGGCCCCTGGAATTGGGTCCTCTTTGCTAAGGGATCTCATTACGCGTCCGCGAGCATTAGTTTCAACGTGCTCATGCCCTAACTTGCCCAAGAGAGCATTTTCATAGTATTTTTCGATTCCCAGCTTCCCAATAAAATCCGTTCCACGGTAAAGCGATGTATCGATATTTCGCGTTTCTGTTTCATTTATGCGGCCAACATAACCAATTACATGAGCAAAAAATGGACCTTGTGGGTAATAGCGCGTGAGTTTCGCAAAAACCTCGGCTCCGTCTAATCTGAAGCTATTGACAGCAAGAATGCTTCGTTCATTCTCACTAAGATTATACTTGAGAGGAATATTTTGGTAAGGCTTACGACGTTTGAGTCTCTCTCTAAATTGAGCGATGTCTTGGGGAGAAATATTAATTAGCTTTTGGAGGTCTTCAATAAGAACCTCTAAGTTACTGCTTCGCTCATTCACGATTGTAAGATTATAAGTTGGCTGATTATCTGCTAACAACTCACCATTGCGATCAAAAATCAATCCTCGTGGTGGGCTCACAGGACGCATCAAAACTCGGTTGTTGTTTGATTGTGTGACAAAATCTTGATGCCGATTGACTTGTAGATCGAAATAGCGCCCCAAGACTAAAATTCCCATCATAATAGCGAGCATTGATGCAAAAAAGACCCGTCTTGAAAACAGTTGCTTCATTTCCGTATCGTTAACAAAAGCAGAATTTTCGTCCATTTTTATTCTTCTCTTCAGCCTCTATGGTATGGTTGGTGAGCATTAATGCTCCATGCTCTGTATAGTTGCTCAAGGAGGATGACTCTTACTAATGAGTGCGGTAAGGTCATGTCAGATAAAGACCAACAAAACTGCGCTCGCCGAATATAGCGGGGACAAATTCCATCCGGTCCTCCAATTAAGAAGCAAATGCTCTTGCCTAGGAGTTGCGAGTGTTTTAGGAACTCGGCAACTTCGTCAGTACTTATTTTGCTTCCCAAAACATCAAGCACGATAACACAATCGTCTGAATGAGTTTTTTTGAATAACGCCTCACTCTCCTTTTCTACTGCTTTGTTTATGACAGTGGTTTTACGCCTTTTTTCTAAAGGCACTTCTATTAACTTTGGACGCATGTAGGCTGGAAGCCTAAGTTTATATTCGGCAAACCCCTCTCCAATCCAGCTGGGCATTCGTGTTCCAGCTGCTACAATATTTATTTGCATGAATGTTGCGATGATTGTGTTTTATCAATATTTGGAACTATTTCTTTTTTGCAAATGTCACCGAAAGACCACAAGCGTTCTAAACTATAGAATTCGCGTATTGACGGCAACATTATATGAATAACAATGTCGCCAAAGTCTATCAAAACCCATTCACTGACATCCTCTCCTTCCACCCCAACTGGTATGATACCGCTGTGAGTTTTGACATCATTTATTACGTGTCTACATGCAGCTTTTACCTGTCGGGTGGACGAGCCCGTTGCAATAATCATTTCATCGAATATATTACTACTCGATTGAACATCTAGTCGCATGATGTTAAATACCTTCGTGTTTTCTAACGAACTGACGATTATTTTTTGGAGAGAGTTTTCCATACTAATTTTTCAACTGTAGAGATTATTTTCCTTGATGTACTTTTCTATGCTCGGAGCAACATAGTTTTTTATTTTAAAACGCTGTTTTATGAGTCTTCTAATTTCAGAGGATGAAATATCTTGAGGTTCAGAACTACAGAAGTAAAAGACACCGAATGACATGCGTAAAAGTTTTTCCAACGAGTTGCACTTATTTTTTTTAATCCAGTCAACCAAAAATTTTGTCTCAGGGAAGCTTGAATTTGGACGACCGACTACCACTATATTTGCATAATCTAGGATACTCTTCCATTCTTTCCATTCATGAAAAGTATTAAGAGCGTCCATGCCCATGCACATAAAGAGCGATCTTTTTGAACCGATTTGAGCCCTTATCAAACGTAGAGTGTTTATGGTATAACTTGGAGCATTTGTATCCAACTCGTTTGTCTGAATAACAAGCTCTGGATGCTGTGTTATTGCAAGTTTAAGCATTGCTAATCGATGTTGGTTGGACACAACTGGAGGTTTCCTATGACAGGGGCGACCACATGGAACCAGTCGAAACTCACTGACTTTTAGATGTTCGGAAAGGTATTTGGCAATACCAATGTGACCTAAATGTATTGGATCAAATGTACCTCCTAAAAGCGCGAGAGACATTCTAACTACGAATGGTTCCGTCGCCGTAGACGACCCATTTTTGACAAGTAAGCCCTTGCAAACCGACAGGGCCTCTGGCATGGATTTTATCAGTTGAAATTCCTATCTCAGCTCCTAATCCGTATTCAAATCCATCTGCAAATCTAGTTGAGGCATTCACCATTACAGAACTTGAGTCAACTTCTTTGACAAATCGTTGTGCATTAGCGGTATTTTCGGTAACGATACAGTCGGTGTGACTAGAGCCGAATTTGTTTATATGCTCTATAGCATCTGATAAACCGGCCACAACTTTAATCGATAATATTGGCGCCAAATATTCTAAAGACCAATCTGCGTCAGTTGCGGCTTTTATTCCCTCGACAAAGCCTCGAGTTTCAGCGCATCCCCTAAGTTCGACATGCCTTTTTTTCATTTCTGAACAAAGCAAAGGCAAAATTCTTTTGGCCGAATTCTTCGAGATTAATAATGATTCGAGCGCATTACAGACTCCATAGCGACTGGTTTTAGCATTTACAGTTAACGCAATCGCCATTTCTAAATCGGCGTTATCGTCTATGTACATGTGACAGTTTCCATCCAGATGTTTTATAATCGGAATTTTAGTTTCTCTAATTACCTTCTCAATGAGTCCTTTGCCGCCGCGAGGTATTATTATGTCTATACAACTAGAAGGAGACAGTAATGCTGAAACAACTCTACGATCTGATGTATTGACAATTTGTATGGAGGCGACGGGTAGAGAAGATCTGGATAAAGCGTTTTGAATACTAACACCGATTGAACGATTTGAGTTTATTGCCTCGCTTCCGCCGCGAAGAATGCATGCATTACCTGCCTTGAGACACAAGCTAGCGGCGTCAATGGTCACGTTGGGACGCGATTCGTAGATTATACCGATAACACCCAGCGGTACACGCAGTTTTTTTAATTCAATTCCGCTGGGGCGTCGGCCCACATTAGTTAGCTCTCCCACTGGGTCGGTTAAACCGATTACCTGATGGAGCCCCTCAAGCATTTGATCGACCTGCTTGTGACCTAGTGCGAGACGTTCAATCATCGCAGGATCTAATCCGTGACTCTGCGCTTCTTTTAAATCTGAGGCATTCGCTGAAATAATTAAATTTCGATCCGAGTCAAGTTGCTCCGCGATAAGCGCGAGTGTCATATTTTTGGCCTCAGAAGTCGCACACGCTAATAATTTTGATGCCTTGGTAGCCGCGCTACCCAACGTTTTGACATAATCTTGAATGATCATTAAATTTTTTCGTATAAATGAGTAGACCGTAATTTTATACTTACTTTTGATGTGTTGTCTCTAATTGAATATTATGAAATTGAATTGTTCGGGAAACCAGTCCTGTTGGACAGGAAAAATAAAACGCCATTGATTTTGAATTTTACTGGATGGAGCTTATCGTGAAGCCTCTTCTGGATTTGTTAATGTCTCAGTCCGATTGGCTGGTGCTTACAGGGGCAGGAGTAAGTGCATCCTCCGGAATCCCTACGTATCGAAATTCTAAGGGAAAATGGCGACGTAAATCTCCTGTTACATACCAAGAATTTCTTTCAAACGAAACTAGCAGAAGAAAATTTTGGGCTCGGAATATCGCTGGATGGAAATTCATCGGTGCAGCTGAGCCTAATATTGCTCACTTGGCCTTAGTTAAATTGGAACAAATTGGCGTGGTATCGGGGCTAGTCACCCAAAATGTTGATGGTCTACACGACAAGGCAGGCAGTAAAGTCGTTATTGATTTGCATGGACGAGCCGATACGGTTTTGTGTTTAGACTGCGGAGACTCGCAGTCCAGACAGAGCGTGCAAGATTTATTTAAAAAGTACAACCCAAGTTTTTTCGATAAGGTTCAGGATATAAAGCCCAACGCTGATGCCGATATCGATAATATAGATTTTTCGTCTCTGACTATTCCGAGTTGCCGTCTTTGCGGTGGTTTATTGAAGCCGGACGTAGTGTTTTTTGGTGATGTTGTGCCGCGTAGTAAACTAGATTTATGTATGGATATAATGAATCTGTCATCGGGATTGTTGGTGGTTGGCTCTTCTCTTCAAGTATTTTCTGGATATCGTTTTTGTATTTGGGCCAGTGAGCAGGGTAAGCCAATTGCACTGCTGTGTAATGGCGATACTCGTGCCGATCACCTCGCTATTGAAAAACTAAGAGCTGACTGTGGTCCAGTTTTAGGGCACTGGATGCAACTTTTAAATACCCGCGACTCCTTGGATGAGATAGATAAATTAATCTAAGTGACGACTAATAATTTGAGTGAGTGCGTCCAAATGGAGGGGATTTGAATTTAGGGCTGGTATGTAGTGAAACTCAGAGCCTCCAGCTTTGGTGAATATGTCTCTTGCTTCGACTTGAATTTCTTCCAAGGTTTCGAGGCAATCGGAGGAAAATCCCGGACAAAGGATGGCCACAGAGGAAATGCCTTGTGATGGCAGCATTTCTAATGTTTCGTCCGTGTAGGGCTGGAGCCAAGGTTCTCGGCCAAAACGAGATTGAAACGTAGTAAGCACATCTGCTTCTTTGAGTCCCACAAACTCTCTGACAAGCCGCGTGGTTTGGTGGCAAAAACAATGGTATGGGTCGCCCTTTTCAAGATACTTTTGCGGTGTACCGTGGTATGAAAAAATTATTTTTTTTTGTCTTCCGTTTTCCTTGAAGTGAGTTTTAATAGTCTCACCTATGGCCATAATGTATTCTGGTGACTGTTGATAACCGGCTATAAAGTGGAGCTCTGGAACCCATCGAGATTTAATCATGATCTTGGCTATTGCATCAAATGTTGATCCGGTTGTTGCTGCGCAGTACTGGGGATACAGTGGTAACACCACTATGTTTCGAACATTAAGCTCGGTGAGTTCTGAGAGCGCAGATGAAATAGAAGGATTGCCATATCGCATTCCGAGGCTCACTGGAATATGTCTTCCATATTTTGTTTGAAGACGTTGTCTAATTCCCTCAACTTGTGCGCTGCAATTCACAAGTAGTGGTGCTCCTTCATTTGTCCATACGCTTTTGTACAGTTTCGCGGATCGAGCCGGACGTAAAGGGAGTATAAAGAAATATAAGATTACGAACCAAATTAAGCGTGGGACTTCAACGACCCTCGGATCGCTTAAAAACTCTTTCAAGTAGGCGCGTAGTTTCGCCGCGCACGGCGCGTCTGGCGTGCCCAAATTGCACAGGAGAACGCCACTTTGGGGCGGTTCTCCTTGGTGGTCATAACTAGTTTGGCCCAAATACCTCATGGAAGACATTATACTCTTATTTGCCTCAAACAATTCTGCTGAATATATATTTTTTGAAAAAAATCAGAGGGCGCCAATGGTGCTATCATATTCTGATTACGCGATATCATTGTGTGAAGTTTTGTCGTCACGGTTATAATTATTTTTATTTTTTCCTCTCCTCGGAGTTTTAATGAAATTGCAGCAATCAGATCGGCGTACGTTTGCCATTATTTCACATCCCGATGCCGGTAAAACTACGATTACCGAAAAAATGCTCTTACTGGGGAATTTAATACAGATTGCAGGCACCGTAAAAGCACGAAAAAGTGATCGCCATGCAGTATCTGATTGGATGGAAATGGAAAAGCAACGGGGTATTTCTGTTACATCGTCTGTGATGCAGTTCCCTTATGGTGATTGTATGGTAAACCTCTTGGACACCCCGGGCCACCAAGATTTTTCAGAAGATACCTACAGGACTCTCACGGCTGTGGATTCTTCTTTGATGGTAATTGACGGCTCGAAGGGAGTGGAGCAAAGAACGATAAAACTTATGGAGGTATGTCGGTTGCGTTCAACGCCGATTTTTACCTTTGTAAACAAGATGGACCGTGATATTCGAGATCCTATTGAGTTGCTTGATGAGATTGAGTCAGTGCTCAGAATCAAGGCTGCACCAATTAATTGGCCAATTGGTATGGGGCGAGGTTTTCGTGGTGTATATAATTTTTATACCGACACCATCCACGTATATGCCCAAGGAGGAGGGCAAACTCTAAAAGAGGGAGACAAAGTTCGAGATATATATTCAACGGCAGCTAGGGAGGTGTTAGGCGATTTTGCCGTTGATGTGCTTGAGGAGTTAGAGCTCATTCATGAAGCTACGCACCGATTTTGTCGTGATAAATTTTTCTGTGGTGAGCTAACGCCTGTATTCTTTGGTACAGCTCTTGGAAATTTTGGCGTGAGAGAAATGCTCGATGATTTCGTTAGGTGGGCTCCTGAACCTCAGCCGAGAATGACTTTGATCCGAGAAGTTTTGCCCTCGGAAGCCGCGTTTAGCGGATTTGTCTTTAAAATACAAGCAAATATGGATTTAAAACATCGGGATAGGATTGCATTTTTGCGAGTATGTTCCGGACAGTATCGTCGTGGAATGAGGATGAAACATGTCAGGACTGGTAAGGAAGTTAGGGTCTCTGATGCTTTCAGCTTCAAAGCTGGAGAACGAGTTCCTCTCGAAGAGGCTCGGGCCGGTGATATTATAGGTTTACATAATCATGGCTCAATTCAGATTGGTGATACTTTTACCGAGGGAGAGCACCTAAAATTTGTGGGCATACCTCACTTCGCACCGGAACTTTTTAAATTAATCCGGCTCAAAGATCCTATGAAGGCTAAGCAGTTACACAATGGTATTCGGCAGTTATCCGAGGAGGGCAGTACACAAGTTTTTTTTCCGATAAAAAATAATGACATTATTGTCGGAGCTATTGGTCAGTTACAGTTTGATGTTGTTGCTTTTCGCCTGAAAGCTGAGTATTCGGTAGAGGCGTTTTATGAGCATGTAAACGTCTACTCGGCCCGCTGGATAAACGGAGATCAACCGAAATCATTGGAACGTTTTAAGAATAAGGCTATGGATAATCTGGCTTTTGATGGTGGTGGGCATTTGACATACCTAGCACCCAGCAGGGTTAACCTGTCGTTAACTCAAGAGCGCTTCCCAGACATCGAGTTTGCAATTACTCGCGAACATTAGCTTTGTTTTATAATATGCAGCTTGGTGGCGGCTAAGTAAAAGGTTTTTAAAAGAGAAGATAATTATGTCCATCCCTAAACAGGTGCCTGAACAACTTCGATCAAGGCGGGGTGTGCTACCACGATGGATTGGTATTATTGTTCTAAAGTTAATGGGCTGGCGTATTGAAGGGGAGATCCCTGATCTTAATCGCGGCCTTCTTATTGGTGCGCCTCACACATCCAATTGGGACTTCGTAATAGCGATGGCTAGCATTTTAGCTATCAATTTAAAAATGTTTTGGCTTGCCAAACACACTTTATTTGTGCCAGCAATTCGCGTGGTTTTTAATTGGTTGGGAGGAATTCCTACAAACCGAGATGAGCCCAGAGCTGTGGTTGATCATGTAATAAGTCTTGCAGAAAAAGAGGGGACTGTGGTAATCGGTATCACTCCGGAGGGAACGCGAAAAAAAGTAGCCATATGGAAAACTGGTTTCTTGAGATTGGCCCGGAACTTGAGATGCCCCATCATTATGGTTGGCTTAAGTTTTTCCACCAAGAGAGTTATCATCGGGGACTTATTTTACCCCACGGGAAATAATGCTGCCGATCTAGTTACGATTAGAAAATATTATGAGCAGTTTGATGGGAAGTACCCCGATCAGTTTTGATAATTATTTAGTTACTATATATTTGGAACTGATTCGATTGCGAGTAAGCTTTTGAGGATTAAAAATAAGTGACCACTTTTTGGTGTTAAATTTTAAGGTTATGTAATATGGCAGACACGGTATCACCTATTTATCGATTAATAGTTATCTTTGCCGCTTGTACAATTATCGTGGGCGGTATGAAATTGGCAGATGAATTAATTGTCCCGTTCATTCTTTCGATCTTTATAGCAATGGTAGTTTCGCCCCTTGTTAAGGTTCTTCGCATGCGAGGAATTCCTCATGGAGTGTCAATTCTTTTAGTAGTTTGCTTGATGCTATCTGCTGGACTTTTATTTGGGGCAGTTATTGGATCGGCAATGGTCAACTTCCAAAAGGATTTACCTGAATATTCTGCAAAACTTGCAGTAATTAGCTCAGATATTCAGGCTTGGTTGGCTGAATACGGCATTGTTTTTAGCTCAGAGCAATGGCAAAGCAGCTTTGATCCAGGAGCCCTGATGGTGCTAGTGGCCAACATCCTCACTTCTTTTGGAAACGTGATGACAAATGGGTTGATGATATTGTTGACTGTAGTTTTTATTCTTGCTGAAAATATAGGATTTGCTGAAAAATTGAGTTTGGCGCGTGGCCCACAAAGTTCCAGTGTCTGGCTGAAAACTTTCACAAAAAGCGTGAACAGCTACATGGCAATAAAAACTGCTATAAGCCTTATTACAGGTCTCTTGATTTTTTTATGGCTATTGTTCCTCGGGGTTGACTACGCCATTTTATGGGGATTATTGACTTTTTTGCTGAACTTTATACCCGCTGTGGGATCTGTCATTGCCTCTCTACCTCCTGTGCTTCTGGCAATAGTTCAACTAGGTTGGATCTCAGCTGCACTCTCCCTTGTTGGTTTTATTTCTGTCAATATGCTTATGGGCAATCTTGTAGAACCGAGGTGGATGGGTCGTGGACTGAATCTTTCGCCCTTGGTAGTCTTTGTTTCCTTAGTATTGTGGGGCTGGGTGCTTGGTCCTGTGGGAATGCTGCTATCCATTCCCTTGACTATAATGCTTAAAATAGGTCTAGAGAGTCAGACTGAGACAAAGTGGATTGGTAGTATGCTCGGTTCTGTTGCAAGTGATTCAAACTAGGACCTACCCTACTGTACCATTGCAAATGGTTTCTTCAATTTATTGCTGATAATTAGATGGCTAATTCCGTTACTTTTTGGACAATGTCTTGTGCGGCTGTTCTAGGCCTTACATTATTGTCTATGAAAGCGATTTTCCCCTGTTTATCTATGTAAAAAGTCACCCTCTTACTTGCCATTCCAAGAAAGAGAACACCATATTTTTGCGAAACTTGCTTTTTTGAGTCACTTAATATTGGGAATTGTGCATCTAATGCTTTGGCGAACTTTATAACTCGTTTTATACTATCAGTACTTGCCATGAAGTACGTAATTCCCATCTCCTCTAACAAGTGTCCATATTCAGCAAATGACTTGCACTCCAGCGTGCAGCCTGGCGAAAAAGCTCGCGGGAACCAAGCGAGTACCACACTTTTGTTACCAATGTAATCGCTGAGTGTGTAGGAGTTGCCGTCAGAACTTTGTAATGTGAAATCTGGTGCTAAATCCCCGGGTTCAAGCGCGTCAGTCGATAGGGGGGTGACCGCGAAAATAATGATAGTGAGAATAGCGGATGTCGCTTTTAAGATCATGCTGCCTCCATATGAAATTACGTTTACTGTGTTTTGTAAAGTTATTTTTGCCTTTGCTTTTACTCTTGGTTTATAAATTACGATTACTCTTGTTTTTAAGTATAGATTACTGATTATGTCATTTATGAAGTTTAGGTCGCTGTGTATTACGTAGTCTTTTTCTTGGAAGCAAAAGTTGTGGTCTGTAAATAAATTTTACATTCGGTTTGAGTTCATAGCGAATATCCTAGTTGAGCAAAGAACACCCTTCCCAAAGGACCATGTTGTTTTGAGTCATAACTGAAATTGCCTCCGTCGTTCACCCGCGGTGGGAGCTCGTCAAGTAAGTTTTTGACTCCAAAACTTGCGGATATTTCACCTTTTCCAGAGATATTTGTTAGGTAAAAAGAATATTTAGCGTCAATGCTAGTGTGCGCGTCGATATTTTCATCTATGTTTTTGTAACTGCTTACTCGGTATACATTGAGATTTGCGCTTCGTTTATTTCCCGTCCAGAGAAGATTCGCGCTAGTTTTTGTCTTTGGGAGCGAACGAGCAAAGTTCGATCGGTTCAGCTCGCCCGCCGCATCAATCAAATTTCCATTAGGTAATAAGATTTCATAATTCAGAAGATGCGAACTATCAATCCTCAGTAAGAGGTTATCTCTTAGTTTCCATTTCATCGCTAAATCCACTCCATCAACGTCTACTTGCGACGCATTAAAGTAATCAACGATTACCCCCGAAAGATTGCCACTCGCACTTCTTATGATCGCTGAGTCATTGGGATTAGAATTTACTTTACTCTGAGCATTTTCAACTGTGATCAGATCGTTATAGGCAACCATCCAGTAATCAAGTCGAATATCAAACACCCTACTAGGTTGAATATGAAGTCCAAGGTTGAAGTTTTCTGACTCTTCAGCGACAAGACTATCTGAGCCAGCCTGTAGAATTCTGACAAAGGTGGGACTGCCCTTATTAGAGCCATTAGGATTTTTGTCTTGTATTCGCTCGAGTTGCACTTGTCTAGCATGTACTTGCGCCAACGAGGGTTGACGGAATGCAGTACTAGCAGAGGCTCTTAGAGAAAGTTTAGGGTTGATCTTCCAGTTGAAAGCTACCTTAGGATCCAACGATGTGGCGCTATCGAGATTTTCATATCGTAGTGCTGCAGAAATTTGAAAATCCTTTGTAAATGGTAGTTGAGTTTCAATAAAAGCTGCATGGTCGATACGTGACTGATCCATCTCGGAAACACCGCCGAGGAATATGAGGTCAACAGGTATTGGATCACCTTTTGAGTTAAACTTTATCCGGTAAAGATCATCAGCCCTCGTGATAAAGGTTTCTTTCCGGATGTGTAAGCCCGCCGCTAAGCCTATATTTAGTCCAGACTTTATGGAGTATATGTCACCGCTTGCTATACCATCAAATACGGTGAGCTTCGAAGTTCGCTCTACTTCAGTTTCATAGGCAAGGTAATTATAGAGCGTTTGACTATTATTTTCTGGGATAAAGGGATCATAATACTCATCAGCACTGGGCCCGCCATAGCCACGAAATGCGTCTTTTAGTCGCGATGAAATTGTATCGGGTTGATTGGCAGTATATGCATTTTGGCTATGAGTTAAAGTAGTCTCCCAAGCCCAATTTTCATCCCAGTACCCTTCCAGTCCCACAGACGCTCTGATGGTTTCGTTGGCTCGAGGGGCATTGGGGGATGGGTAACCGAAAGCAAAAGGTCTCCCCAACCAAGTTAACGGTATTTTTAAGGGATTGCTTGGATGTGTTGCTGGGATCGAGGGAAATGTTAAGTCAGGATAGCTAGGTGATTGTGGATTTTCAGTTACCTTATTATTGCTATAACCCAAATCTGCGAAGAATTTAGAACCATTTGAAAAGTTGTGTGTCAGATTTGTAAAAAATTGTAAGCGAGTTTCTGCCGCAACTAAGTTGAATCTTGGACCATAAAAAAAGCGGCAAGTAGACGAACTCAAGATAGCCTCGGTGTATTCCTCACACTGCGCATTAGGTATGTAGTCTCCTGAAGCATAGTCCCCAGCGTAAGGACCCGATGATACAGAAGCATTTGAACTTGCAATAAATGTGCTGCCAAGTCCACTGATGGCGTTGTCGATTAATTTGGGCCTTGATGAGCCTCGTAATGCCGATCTTTGGAGATAGTGGGTGACTAAAGTAACTGACGTATCACCGAATTGTTTACCCGAAAGGATACCTATGCTTTTATCGCTTTGATCACCATTTTCAACGCGTTGGTAGCCGCTAGTAACCTCAAAGCCATCAAAGTTAGTGCGTAGGATGAAGTTAACAACCCCTGCAATCGCATCTGATCCATAAGTTGACGCTGCTCCTTCTTTCAAGACCTCAATGCGCTCAATAGCATTTATTGGAATACTACTTGTATCCACGAATACACTTCCATCATTAGCGAGTGCGCCAGAAACTGTTTGACGTCTCCCATTGAGCAGAACAAGTGTTGAACTAAGTCCGAGGCCTCGTAAGTTAATATTTTCCGTGCCTTGCGAGAAACCTTGTGTAAGAGAATCAGATCTATTTTCTGCACCAGAACTTACTGTTAGGTTATTGATAACGTCAGACACTGAGGTGGCGGCGAGGCCGTCAATATAATCTTGCTGGAGGATAGTTAAAGGAATTGTCCCATTTCGCTTTAAACCTTTGATATGACTTCCTGTCACATAAACCTCTTCGATTATTCTATTTTGCATGGTTTCCGCAAACATGGCTGATGAACTTAAAAGTAACCAAAGCCCGATGATATATTGAGATAAAAGTTTTTTATGTACTCTTAAAGCTTCTGACCAATGTACTAAATTCATATTTGTCTTTGTCCTAAAAGTATTTCAAGGATGATAAGTTGAGGATTAATGTTTAGGGCGATGATAATAAGTGGTACCATTAAGATGTCAACTTATAATAGTACATCAGGTTTACAAGTTGCAAAGCTCTGAATTTTTTCCGGCCCCGATATGGTAGGAAAGTAAATTTTTTTATCTAGTCCTGTTCCGTCGAATGCAGTGCTTGCAGTTGATTGTGCAACTAAATGATTATCGCAGGAGCCCCGATTTTTTGATAATCAACGGCACATGGTGTAACTGGTTCTGAAAATTTAAAATAGACGCTTATTCTGTTCGGCTATATATGATAAATATTCACTGATCCTATGATGCAAGCGTATAATCTGAGTTAAAGAATTAACCTTTAAATTAGTTGTATTCCCAAGAAAATCATAAAGAAGGTATTAAATGAATACATTGGATTTTGATGCTGTAATCATTGGTGGCGGTATGACTGGGCTTGCTATGGCTGGCCAGCTTGGTGGACTTGGATTAAAGACCGCCATTGTTGAGAAACAAATTCCGGAGCCCTATCATCCCACTCAGAATTTTGATCTAAGAGTCTCTGCTCTAAGCCCTCAGTCGGTTAAAATGCTGGAAAACATCGGTGCTTGGGAGCACATAGAAAATATGCGATTTTGCCCATATCGTCAAATGCGCGTCTGGGAGATGAGGGGATTCGGGGATGTTACATTTGAGGCATCTAGTATAGGCGAACCGTGCTTGGGATTCATTGTTGAAAATCGAATTATACAGCTTGCCCTCCGAGAGTCTATTGACAAAATGGAAGAAGTTGACATCTTGAGTCCGGCAACTTGCCTCGCATTCGATAGAAATGGATCAGGCATTTCGGTAACGCTTCAAGATCATAGGGGTTTAAATTGCCGACTACTTATTGGTGCTGATGGAGCAAATTCGGAAGTGAGAGATTCCTTTGGGATTACAATACAAACGGACACATACAATCAATCGTGTTTGGTAGCATCAGTTATTACTGATCATCCTCAGCAAGAGATAACTTGGCAGCGCTTCACCAGCTCCGGCCCACAAGCATTTTTACCTCTACCCGGTCATCATGCGTCACTGGTTTGGTATGATCAGCGGGAAATGATAGACAGTTTAATAAAACTTGATCTCCCTAAATTGGGAGAAAAATTTCAAGAGAAATTTCCGGGGGAGCTAGGACTTGTCAAAGTACACTCGAGAGGTAGTTTTGATTTATTTAAGCAACATGCAAAAAATTATGTGCAGAGTCGACTTGCACTCATTGGAGATGCTGCCCACACAATCAATCCTCTTGCCGGTCAAGGTGTAAATTTAGGATTTCAAGATACTCAGTGCCTAAGCCAAACTATTAGCAAGGCCCTACATCAGGGAACTGATTGGTCCTCTTATAGAGTTTTGCTGGAGTATCAGAGAAACCGAAGGTGGGTCAACGAGTTGATGTTGCGGGCAGTGGACGGTTTCTATTATGGCTTCAGTAATGATATTGCGCCATTGAAATGGGTTCGAAATGCGATATTGACGGGTGCAAAAAATCCCTATGTCAATCGAAGCGTTATGCGCTATGCCATGGGGCTCTAATTGTTTTTATTGGGTGCGTATTAAATATTCAGAAGTTTTGTAGGTCATCGAAACAGAAATTCGCTTAAGTGGGAGCTTTTCTTTGTTTTTGCACAACCAAATGTGTGTAATATTTTTTTGTATAATTTTACGCGGTTCGCGTGCCGACAAGTGAAGATAAAATTGTTTTAAAATGATTAAATTTAGACCGTCGAGAAAGTTGTTTTAGTTTTTAAAAGGTAAAAGCGTTAAAAATTAATACAGACTTTTAAGGGTGGCCTGTAGCCTCTTGGATTTTTGTGATTTCTTAGGCCTATTTAGATCCGTTAAAGTATTTAATTGATTCTAGCCACACATATCGCTCTTTTGAGGCAGATCACTTGGGTGGATTGTCGGTATGGCTAGGCAAAATAAATTCATCCTCAGGCCATGTCGTGCTTGACAAGACTGCCTAGACGGGCTTTTTGGATGTACGATGGATATGTTAACCATTGATTTTGGGTACAATGGAATGAACGACCAAGTGCGTAATGAAGAAATGTTAGACGTTGAAAATTTCCCATATCCTCTTAGACGGGTCAGTTAGCCAGATTTGTCCAGGGTAAGCCGACTGAAGAGATCGGTGAGCTTACTTTGCGAGGTATCACCAAGCCTGTTGTACTGCAAATAAACCAGTTCAACTGCATGATTTATCCCAGGAAAAAAAGATAGGTGTGCGTAGCAGACGCTTTTGCAAACTTTATGCGTGACAATTTTGGGATAGACTATGCGAAAAAATACGGGTTTAAGATGAGCATAAATCTTAAAATGAGTGTGGAGGCATTGCTAGAATATGACTTGTATTAAACCTACGTCCTTATTTAAGTATGTCTAACTATAATTTGGTGACTACAGTCTTCGCCTTTAATCTCCATTTATATAAGGGCCGTTAATAGTATTAGGTTTTCTGATCAGAATCTGTACCGTATTTTCATCTGTATCCCCTCATTCTCTCGGTCCACAAATCCTCGGTTCAAGAGTCTTCCCAAACTTTCGTCTGCAAATGAGCTTGTATAATTAGCACCCCTACTGAAAACGACAAAAATTTCAGATAATGGGGCGATCTTGTATTTATATCTTAACTGGATGCCGCTGTTGCTCTTACTAAAGTCTAGCGGGCTATGTGAGGAAACAAAAATATTTCCAATTGTATTTATATCAAAACTTTCGATTGCATCTGCAGAGATGCTGGTCCATTGTAATTTAAACCTTAACTCTTGATTTTCGCTGGGATACCAGTCAAACCTGATTTTGCTGATATATTTGGAGGTTTCGTAGGTGCTCAATATTTGGTTTCCCGAATCCCAAATCAATTCACTATCAGTGAACTCGTATGTTAACCCTACTGTCAACTGTATGGTTTCAGATAGGAATATTTTGGGATCATATGAGACCGATTTTGTGAGACCATCGATCTTGTTGTGTGATATGGATAACCCTCCATCATGAAATATTGGCCTTCCTTTTAAACCGCTAAAAGATAGTCCGCCTCCTATATTTTCAGGCTGTTTGAAAATGCCGTTACCGCGGGTCTCTAAGTCGTTCCAGCTTGAAGAGTTAGCCCAAATTTGTGAAGAGATTCTTCTTGTAGATAGAAAATTCCATGATTTTTTTAAGTAGAACCTTTGTAGAAGTTTTTGGCCATTTAAATTTTCCTCATACGCAAATGAAAAGCGGGTTTCTGTTGATGAAAGTTTCGTTTTCTCTCCAAAACGAGTCTTCTCGTAACTAGTTGACCCAAAAATGCTAAAGTAATTATTCCGAAGCATAAAACCCATATCATTCATATTGAAATCTTTTCCATAATGCACTGCGGTGATTTCATATTCCCAATTCTTGTCAGGAGCATAAATCCAGTCAAGCCAACCCGCGTAATCGGTAATTCGAGCGGTCATTTTTGGATCTTGGCTTCTTAAGTCACTTCGCATCAATGCGCCACGAAGTCGGGAAGTCTTATTGGGTCTTAATTCGAAATCATAGTTGTCAACTCGCGCAGTGCGATATTCGTCGCGCATGTCTGCATATGTGAGTTGATGACCGAATGAAAGCCGCCCTAAAGTATTCTCAATGCTTGTTGAGAGAAATCGATTACCAAAAATCGACCCGTCACTTTCTTCTTGCACAGCAAAAATACCCAGTCCCATTTGATCTGACTGATGTATTGCTTTTAAGGCATATTTGATATGTATGGGATAACCATTCTCGTCTTGACCGGCTCCCAATCGGCGGGTGTGTAAAATCGACTCTCGTGTCCATCCCCTGGTTGGTATTGAGTTGGTAAATATAGTTTGGTTGTTGGTAAAGAATAACCTCTTCTCTCCTACGAATGTCTCTAGTGCTGAAAAATTAATCACTAAATCGTCGCTCTCAACCTGACCAAAGTCCGGTTTTAATGCACCTATTACCTGGGTACCCAAAATTGGGCTCCAAGTAAAATCAGCACCCACTGAGGTCTCATTCTCCGGAGTTGTGGTATCTTTAGAAAAAATTTTATGTTTTAACGCAAAGTATGGTGAAAAATTTAAATTTTTTTTTTGTTTTGGTATTACCTCTATGGGTACCCAGTCTTCGATGAACGAGGGTTTACTGTAATGTGTGCTAGGAAAAGCGAATCGCAAATTCTTGCTGTGGACTAATCTTGCGAACATAAATGTTATATTTCTCTTCCCACTTTTTTTGGACATTGGAGCTATTGACCAAGGAATATGCATTTCGGTATACCAATATTGATCGTCAGCACTAGTTGCTGATGTCCAAATACCATCCCAAGAGGAAGAAAACTTTCCAGGACTCAATATTCCGTCTCTTTGTCCGTTGGCAGAGCTCACAATAAAGCTGTACCCCACATTGGAGCCCTCATCAAAGCCTATGTAAACCTGATTTGAGTCGGTGGAGTTATAAATCGATTTCATATCACGTGCATATATTCTCTCTGTTCGGTCTGATAGTTTTGGTTGGTAGTTTTTAAAACCAATGTAGATACCTTTTTCGTTTGTGGCAACGAGTGCGATAGTTTTATATTCGGCAGCATCAAGGGTCAGTGGGGAAATTGTTACAAACTCCTCAAACTTTCTGGCGTCATTCCATTCATGCTCATTAAGAATACCGTCAATTAGTATTTCTCCCGCAGCTGGCCAGTGGATTGAGGCCGAAAGGGAGTAGAGCAGAATCTTTTTTAAGAATGTAAAGGGACTTTGATTTAAACGTAACATTAGTTAATTTCGATTATTGTCCAATCAATAAAAATTTAATTAGACATTATTCTTTAAACAGATCGAATTAGATCAGCATGGGAACAAGATAAACCTTTTTTCAGGGTAAACTAAATGATCGTCGTCGAAGTTCTGACCATGTTATTGCTTTTCTCCTTTTAAAATGGTGTTCTAGGTGTAGGCGAGTTGCAAACGTTTGCAATGTATTTAGGGCTTTTAAGCGCATAAACAAGGAGAGTGATATTTATTAGTTGTTGGAGAATGTAAGTTTAAGATGCTTTTTTAAAAAAGCAATAAGCCCATGAGACACCCTTAAATAACCCGCCATTTATTGAGAAATGCGCGGTCTTTTCCTTGGTGAACAGTGATAATAGTAAGGAGAATGTAGGAATTTTCATGTATAAAGATGGTACTGTCGCTTCAGACCACCATGTTATATTCACAATATTAAAGGGGTAGTTTTCGGTGTCTAAGATTTTAGGGAGTATCATCTTTGTTGACACGCTACTTCGAACCATCTTTGTAAGTTATAAATTAGGTTATAAGAGATCAATAAGAGGATTTATTTCACTGGACTATTATTTTTTACGTGAGAAGGTGTGATGAAAATTATTTTTGCTTTTCTAATTTTGGGAACGATTGGATTTTACTCGGGATACTTGTGGATAGTGAGCCTCTGTGCATTTGGGTGTGTTTTCGCAGTTATCCATTTAAATGATAAAAGGAGGGCAAGATTGCAAGAAGAGAAGGATTTCGGAGATGTTGAATAGACGGCTTGGACAGCTTCTTGGGTCCAAGAAAGCGATATTTTACCTAATGAATATTTTTTCTAATAGTAACCCACAACGCAACACCCACGAGCTTGAGCCCAATGATAGATACACGTGTCTGTTCGTAATGTATTCTGAAAGCTCATATAAGTAGGATTAGACTCCACTACCTTGTTCACTATTTAAGCGATATTCATTTAAAAAAATTAAACAGGAAGGACAGAATAATACTTATTACAATGCATGTCACAATAGGGAATGCAAATGAGGAATTTCCCGACTGGATGAAGATATCCCCCGGCAGTTGACCAAACGGTATTTTTTTTATGTGTGGATAGGCAAAACCAACCAATATGAGGATGATGCCGGAAATGATTAGGATTTGCTGCACAGATTGCTCCAAATATTTTTTAAAAATCTTTTTATTGGGTGTCAGTATTCTTAGTTCCTGTGGGGTGCGCTGTCCCATTAATTATTAGTTTGGGTGACACTCCTATGCCGATTAACTTCGGTCGTGATATAAGGTAGTTTCGCACCGGATCAATAGATTCGATTGCGTGAAGTAGCTCTGTTATTCGCGGAAACTTTAAAAAAATATCGTGATAAAGTGTTCGCGCGAGATCGAGGTGATGATAAGCAAAAAAATCACATGCTTTTGGCTCGCTATCAAAGAAGAAAGGATTGGTCGTTGAAGCCAGAGCATGATCCAGATTTTCAATCCTCTTTATCAGGTTGGGTAGCAAAGCAATTTTTTTTGTTGAGAAATCCTCTCCAACTGCAAAATTCAAAATTGGATTAAGGGGTAAAAATAAATCATGTGCACCCAACATAACAGCATGCATTTTTGCGGTAGTTATAGGGTTGGTATTATTGAGACCGGCAAGTTGTTCAATGTATCCCATGATCGCGATGCTTTGTGAGATCTGATGAGTATTATCTACAACCAGCAGGGGCAGTTGCTTGAATGGTAAGGTTGGTTTTACATGTTCCCAGTCTTTTTTGAAGTACTCCCATGACATCTGATAGTCATACTTGATTCCAGCGTAGTGCATTAGCATCTGAGGAGCTTCTGCAAGAGCTCTCATTTTAAAGTAGATAAGTTTGAGCGCCATGTACAACCTCTTTGGGTCAGAAAACCGTTCTGATACATTTCCTTTAGTTTACTTAAATTTTAAGGAAAATGGATCTACTATCTGATATTCGGAAACGCTTTCTCTTGCTAAGAGAGTGAAGACGCAACATGTAGCGTCTAGAATATCTCAACAACTTATGCTCTAGCTGAAGTAATCAGTAACAAAAAAATGAGGCAGATGAGCACCTATATAGGTTGAAAACTGTCAAACTTTCATACAATTTTTTGTATTGAAAAACGTAAAAAGTCACATTTGCTAAGACATTTATTTATTTCCTTGATTATGTGACCAGTGTATTCCTCATTTTTATGTAAAAGGCGACTATAAGAAAAGGGTACACTATGACGCATGTCCTTCACGAAAAGAACTTTGAACTTCACCAAATATATTTTGAGGTAGCGTCGTTTCTCAAAAGGAAAAGCAACTTCAAATTGGTAAGTTGAGGACCGAAAACAGTTACTCGCTTAGGGCACTCCATGGAGATTAGGGCAGTGTCAGAGCCTAGCAGCGTGGAGAGAGTAAAACATTACTATAAAACTGATGATTATCAGACAGTGCTGAAAGTTTTGGGTCCTGAAATACAAGCTGTCATTGAAAGAAATACTTGTGTTATTGAATAGGCCTAAAAATATTCTTTTTGATATTTTCTTAATATAAAATGTGAAAGATGACATTCGTTATATACGTACAGCAATGTAGACAATTGTGACAAGATGTTTATTCTTATTATCTAGGGTACAGCAATGGATGTTTACCCGGGGGATTTTAATTGTTATGGGCCTTTTATAATGCTCTCCTAAAAGTTTCTTATCTGCCGAAGTTATGGTGATCATTTCTCCTTCCCTCGTAATATGTTTAATTTCTGGTCAAATATTGGTCGTGGTGTGTTATCAATTCGTCAAAAAACTATCACTGGTACGGTTTATCTAAAAATTAGAATACAATCAAAACAGTCACACATATTACTCGCCTTATAGTATAATAATACTATACTTATTATTTTTATCTAAAAAAATAGTATCGATTTTCATATTCTTTCTCCGTCAACTCAACGGATTTTAAGGAGAAACGACATGAAAAAGTCTAATGGAACTGCTTTGGTAGCAATTACATTCTGGATATCACTACTTTGTGCCTGTGCAAGCTCGCCGGCAAATGAGACTGCGGCAAAGCCATCTACAAATCGGGTTGATAATGAAGACGTACAAAGCTTCTTCGAGGGACTCTCAATTGGTGACTCTGCACTCGTTATGACTTCAGATGGTATCATCCACAACGTAGTAATCTCCGAGATTTCAGACACGGTACTCGTAGGAAGCCTCCCAGCTATTTCCGAGATTTCAGACACGGCACTCGAGGGAAGCTTCCCAAAAGTGGCGTCGAGTTCTAGCAGAGGTAAATTGACTGAATATGGCAAACAAAAAACAGAAAAACTGAGAAGTCAGACTTTAAGAAGCGAAACTGTAAGGTTAAATATTGTAGATATCAAAGACGTCGAAATTACGAGCAAAATTAAAAAAGTGGAACTCGATGAAGAGCAAAGCGACGTCGAAACACTCAAAAAAGCTGGTCAAGTGGCTGGTGCTGCGGTTGTAGCTACAGCGGCCATTGGGGTGCTTGTTGCCGGTGTTGCTGCGGTGACTTTCTTTTTACCAATGTTACTTTTCGCTGTGTAGAGTGTAAAATTTTTATGATGAAGAATCGAGTATTAAACTGAATTCCTGTAATTTTCCTTCTGCTGGGAGTTGTGATGACATACACAATAATGTCTCAAATTGAAAATCAACATTATGTGAGAGATGTACTTCTTTGGTTAGCCTTGGTATACACCTCGATCGTCATTGGGTGCTTCTATTTATATAGGAAAAATCCCACGGCACTTTTTAATCGATTAAAGTTCAAAGGCACAAATCACCCTCAATCAGACACAAGCTCAACAATAATACTTCTGGCCACGATTATGTTTTGTCTTCTGATCGGCCCTTTAGACAGAATGATATTTCAGTGCAGTGCTTTTCCGGGAGCGATGTTGAAGTTGCTAGGCCCTCTAATGATCCTGATTGGAATGACTTTAAATTTCCGAACTTTGGCAGAAAACCAGTTTGCTGCGCCGACCGTCCAATTTCAGGAGGGAGCGAGTCATACTCTTATCTCCACTGGACCCTACAAACTAGTGAGACATCCGATGTATCTTGGTTCACTAGTATTAATTCTAGGATCAATGATATGGCTCGGTAGTTATTTATCCATTTTTGCTGGAGGTTTATGTGCTCTTGCTGCTTATTCACATCGCATTAAGGTAGAGGAGAATTTTCTCCGGAGAGTGCTCCCTGACTACGCTGTCTACATGGAAAGTGTAACAAGGAAACTAATTCCGGGTATTGTTAGAGTTTTGGATTTATCAAGAAGATATTAGTTACAGACCGATATAGTTAAGTAATCCTCGTTTTTCTCTATTTTTTTTACACACTCCCAGTGTGCACTTAGCGCTAGTAATAGGATATTAATTTGCCTCTTAATATATAAACATTTATGCGTCAGACTTTTCTGTAAATATTATCACCTTTTTTCCTATTGTTTCTCCGTCATAATAATTCGGTCAGTGTAGAAACATGTTTATTAGTGACTGGCACAGAAATCTTACATCTGGAACACCATCACTTTTAATTTTGCTAACTAAATTGTGAGCTTGAGAAATTTGATAATGATTGTGGTTGGATATTTGAAACGGGCTATTATCAATTTATTGCCGCGCATTCAAACCAAAGAAATTCCTCCTTAAGCACAGCCAAGATTAAGGGAGGTCATTCATGTGGAGAAAACGGATCGACGTCGCGTCGATCAATGCTAACCTTTTAAATATCCAAGGGAGTTGTTATTAACGGCGCCCGATGCTACCAGCTATCCGTGATGAAGGAGAGAGACGTGATGGCGGCTGAGAAGGTGTCAGCAAAAAATAATAAGCATATGAAGAAGTACAGAATTGCGACGGAGACCAAAAATCCTGATACGATCCATTTAGCTAGACTGTTCTTATACTCATTCAGTGGCATTGTCAAAATACTCGAGGCGACTTGAAAGGGAACCCTGATTAAAAATAAACTTAAAAAGAAGCTTAAAAAGCAGCATAGAAATACAAAAAAATGAGTAATGTCAGTTTCTACGCCTACACTGTTCTGAGAAGACAATATTGCAGTTCTGAGTATCACGCACACCAAAAAGACGACGAATGCCATAAAGCGATTCTTTTCAATTTGTGTTTTTATCAGCTCTTTCATGTCATAGGTTACGCTTGGTTTAGCTTAACGTATTATTTTATGCCTTTTATTGAGAAACTTATCCACTCCACCTATTTACAAGCATATCAATCGATACAATATGCTCTTGGCGCGCTGCAAAAATGTAGAGATCGCTGCAGGACAAGCGAGCGTATAATTGACTAATTTAAATAAAGAGGCTTTGATGAAAGCGATAAAAGATTCAAAGTATTTTAATGCGGTAAGAAGCGGCGGCTTGGGATTATTTATATTTTTCGCCGTTAAAGGTGCCATTTACATGCTGCTTATTGTAATTGGGTACTTTTTCATTAGCTGACGTCGGGGAAAAGCATTATACGATTCAGTCCGGTTAGCGTCGTTTTTCGATAATACATAGAGCCCGAGCTATTGCTTATTGAGACCATGTGAGATTTGTATTTAATGAAAGACTTTGATTATCAAGACGTGGTTTGGTGGCAAGTCGCCAATAATCATCCTGAGGCGATGCTGGTTCTTGGGCTTTTTGTACTAGGCTTTGTAGCGATTTTAACGGCTAAAAGAAAATGAATTCACTGCTGACGTTGCTCGTTCGAGAGCCTGTATTTTCTATATTTCCACGGTGGGATATTCCTGTTTAGTGACCAAATACCGATACCTTTAATCTGCGCTTTTTGTAGGAGTTTCCAGTATGCTTGATTTTGATTGTGCTTTTTGTTTACCCAAGCTAATCCGTTAGCGGTCAATTCTAAATTTACGTTTCTGTCGCCTGCATATAAAGTTGTGAATGATTCCTCAAAGTAATCTGTTCTTTGCTGGAACACTGCTTTCACTTTTTTCCCGATCAATAATCCCTCGAGAGCCAATACTGCCGCCCTGCCGCCTCTTTGGGTGTGTTCTGGCGTTTCGATATGATTCAACCTTGATATGAAAAAAGGTTCCTTGGTTGATTCTTTTTTTTCTTCTAAAAATTCCTTTGGGATTTCAGCCAACAAAGAGTTACCGGTAATTACTTTGAGAACTTTGATATCGAAAGCGTGTCTAGGTGGTATTTCATGACATTGTACCCATGGTCTATTGATAAGGTAGTTTTCGCTGTCATCTTTTTTATAAAAGCCCAGAATCCTTGCAACTATAAAAAACGCTACAAGGATAAGAATAAACCAATCCATCTCCATTCCTTGGATTTGTCGATACCTAGAAATCTAATGATAAATGTTTTCTCAATAATTACATTCCATTTTTAAAGCGTTTGGTTGAAACAATTTCTGAATTTCGAATTCGCTCGAATGCATCGACGTATTCAATCAGTAAGTCAACGCAAAAGACCAATCTTTCCATTAATAAATTGTGATTCCCGTTATTTAAGGCACTGTTCTCATTGAGAACTGACTCAACATTTCGCACTATTAAATGCTCGGGTAAATAACAGATACGACTATTTTTATAGCTGCTAGCCCTAAGTTCACTGATTGGATAGGCTCCACCGGTACCGGATGAGACTGATGTTAGCAGCGCAGGTTTATGAGCCAATTCACCCCCACTAAAGTGAAGGAAGAAGTTTTTTAAGGCAGCAGGAGCCATCCCATGCCATTCGGGGCAGACAATTACAAATCCGGAAGCGGCTGCAATTTTATTTTTTAACTCTGTTAAATCAACTTGCGATATCTGCCCCTGAGCTTCATCCATACCCCAAAGCGGTAGAGGCTTTGATGCCAAGTCAAGAATGGATACATCACTAACGGAGCCAAGCTCCATTAATGACGCCCTAAAGACCTTTGAAACTTTCAGGCTTTGTGAGCCAAGCCTATGGCTACCGGAAACTACAATGATTTGTTTCACGAAATCCTCCATCAGTTAGTTTATGAGCTGGATACCAACTGCGCACTCAATTGTTTTGATTCTGCAGAAACTAAAACTAATACGTATTAGTCAATGGAAAGGGCATACTTTTATTAATTAACAGTAAAAATTTTTTTGTTTGGGCTTTTTAAGCTTATTATTATTCCTCGTTAAAGCCATTACTACTCAAAATGTAGATACAAAAATAAACAGTTTTGAGATGACGAGCAAAATTTAAGCTCAGAATTTTGTTGACATCTTTATCAGCAGAAGTCGCATTACTTTTATTACTCCACCAAATCTGTTTGAGTTGGGTATTGGGTTGAGCTTTAATTATCATCGACTGGTTTTGAAATGTTGAATTCAATAAAAGTGACAATTGGGTGTCGAGTTATCTGGAGCAAAAAATTGGTGGGTGGGCTCATTTGAAGGGTTTCTCCTACGTTAAATGTTGGCACACATTTCAAAATGTCAAGACATGCAGTGTAAAAGATGTCAATTTTTATCCGCTAAAATACCAAGACCTTTTGTTTGTAGTTGAGTCTAAAAGAAACATGATTGCTCTTAAGAACTATGGAATTTAGGAATTAAAGTCTTTTATAATATACCCCCTATGGGTATACGAATATTAGCTATCGCGTTTTTTTTTCAATCTGTAAATCTAGAATCGAGACCTATCTCTTATCCCGGTGGGTCAACGATCATGGGATTTTCTAATCATTTGAAGGAATCTATATACTATCACTACTCCCCTTCATACAAATATTCCGTCGGGGTCGAAAACCTAAAGAACAAGTACTATAAAACAAACCTTTCTTATCTGAGGTTGACGTATCTTTTGAAACGCACAAATACCAAAAATTCTCAGCTTAATATTTATTTTCAATCTGGGATCAGATTTGACAAATTTCATGATAGTTTCTTTGGGTTACGCGGAGATTGGGAGACAAGAAGATGGTATGTGGATTTTAATTATAAAGAGCTAGAGACAAACAATCTCACTAATACCGATCAATATTATCAAGCCGGTTTTGCCCCCTATCTCGGTGAGTATGGCGATTTACATACATGGGTAATGCTCAAAACAAGAAGGAATTCTCTTACTAAAAAGTGGTCAGCTTACCCCGTGATAAAATTTTTCAAAGGTGATTTGTTGTTTGAGTCTGGATATAGCAGAGATAATGAGTGGGATATACATCTTATGTATCGGTTTTAAGGGATTTTTTGTGCGCAAATTGTTCATAATAGGACTTTCAGTTATTGCCCCGGTCATGGCACTTTATGCTGAAGTGGATGAAGAGCATGATAACTTTAACCACGTACATGAAGAATCAATTGATGGAGATGAATTTGACGTAGACACCATAAGGTTCAATGAATTCATCAATGGGCTCTCTGATATGAAGGTTGCGATTGTCAGCGTCAACGGTATGGTCTGTGATTTTTGCGCCAGAGGCATAGAAAAAACATTTAAGAGGAACTCTGAGGTACTCAAGGTCGATGTTGACTTAGGTAAAGGAAAAGTGTTGATCGCTTTTTCGAAAGGCACAAGGATAGATTTTGAATATATCAGCAGAAAAATTTTGGAAAATGGACAGATGGCTACTAAATTGGCTGTCCTGGAACTTCAATAATTATGTCTAAATTCGATATATCCTTGAGTTTCTTATCACTTTTTGCAGCCTCTTCTACCTTGATATGTTGTGCGATACCAGCGTTATTCGTTACTTTGGGAGCGGGTGCTTCCTTTGCCACCATGGTGGCTAACTTTCCACTTTTAGTATCGTTATCAAAGTTTAAGGTCTATATATCAGTGTCAACTTTCATAATGTTAATAATTGCGGGATATTTTAATTACGCAAGCTTCTATTCGCCATGTCCCCTCGACCCTGAGTTAGGAAAACTTTGCTTAAGATTGAGGAAACGATCTCGGTATATTTATTATTTCTCGTGGTTTATTTTTCTTTGTGCGACTACCTTTACTTACTTGGTTCCGAGCTTGTATTGACCTTGCTGACGAAGTCCATGCAAACTGTTTCGGTCTCGGGATTTCCAACACTTTATCGATAATGTGATAAGACTTTGATTTATGAGTGCATTAGAAGTCTTTATATACTCGATATTAGAGATACTTCTTATTTACGTTATTTCTCTTTTTAAGAAAGCACGTAATTGCATTTTTGATTGTTAAAGGCTCAGCAATAATTAAATAAATTACCATTACTATCTTTTGCTTCACTATTCATTGTTTTTGGTACTATTTAGCAATATCGTTTTTAATCATGTAAAATTTAGGTTTAATTATTAGCTCGTAATTCTTTGTTACTTGGAGATTGAATCATGCAGGATTATCTGGTTGTTCACACTTTCAAATCGGAGGAACTGAGGCAAAAACACTTCTCTGCAGTCGGTGAAATGTCACAAGACGAAATTGCTGCTGGAATGAAAAATGAAAACGCCAGTTTACAAATGAATTGGAACAATGGTGAGAATGATATGGCGATGTTTTGCTGGTGGAAGGCGAAGTCACCAGACGCCATATTGGAAACGCTTGGAGACATGTCAGAGTCTTTTTACAATGATATTAGAGAGATGCCCAACATCATGGACATGTCCGATCGATGACAAATCGTCAGACTCAGCTTTCGATAATAACTTAAGGCTAAGGGTTTTTTTAGGGATATTCTGTGGCGGCAAACTTTGCTTAGGTACGTTGGTTTCTTGGAATGAGCTCTAATTTAGTCGAGTGTTATTGCCATGACTGGAGTGACACTGTGATTTATCTTTTTGGAGAAAGCTTTGTAACTCGATCACTTTGATTACAAAGAGATTACTGTCATATTTTATCCGCCAATATTTAATAATCTGATGACCTTGGTTCTAGTCACTAAACATTTGCCGGATAAGAAAGTTTGATTAATTACGTTGTAAATGTCTCGTCAGATAAGAATTTTTAAATTAAGTAAAAGTGTTCTTGATACAAAGAGTATGAAAATTTGAAGTCAGCATTATATAAGCACACCAGATAACGGTAATATTATTCTTATCGGTTTTGGGATGTTTCAACAGCAAAACTTAAATCTCTTTTAGATATTTGGATAAGCACCTAGGGGGATTGAAACTAAAGGTAAGGTCTTTATGCCTTGACTGATCAACGTAAAAAATCATCTAAAAAACACATAGGCTTTTTGATGTATCACGGACTATTGTGTTTGCTGCATTCGGCGTTAATTCAAACAAAAACCGTGAACACGACTTTCGGAATGCAAATCCGCTTCATCTCATTATTGGTGTTGTTATCTTTATAATTTTTTTATAACAACCATTGCTCTAATAGTGAGCATTGTTTTTAGCAGATCTTAATAGGAAATGCAAAAATCTGAACTCTTTTTAATTGATAGCTATAGAAACTTACAAATAAAGATAGTAATGTAAATGATAATGATTAGTATTAACATCTTTATGAAATACACAGAAGACTATCAAGATAATTGGAGAGAACATGAAGCACATTAGCGTGGGAGAACTCGTAGCAGTTTCTCCAAATAATCAATTGTGGAAGTGTAATTGTTGTTATCAAACACACCTTATGATTGGCAAGGTGTCGTTGAGAATGACCTGCGCAGAGGTGGAAGAATTAGCGATAATGTTAAGTGAGGTGATTAACAAACCTTTCTGTAACTGGAAAGATGACATCGAGGGATCGAAAGTTGTTAACTGAGTACGGGTCAAAAGGTTACCTTATGGATGCTTTTGTTGACGGCAATATGTATCAGCTAAAAATCATTGATCCCACTACAGGAAGAGACCTGCTTCACTGGCGATTTGAAAATGAGTGTGCAGGTGATGGAGAAAGTAAACAGGTCCACGAGCTTTTCAAGCAGCTATTTATACTTTTAGCAAGGAATTTTGATAACAACGGTGAATGTTTACGTAAAGCTGGATTAAGGTCAAATTGCGATACTGGTTTTTTATCTGTGCCAAAACTCGCAAGTGGATAAGTCTCAACCCACTTGTGTTGATTTGACTGCAACTTAGTTACACATTTAGGCAGGAGAGTAGGTCATGGGAAGTATAGACAGCTATTTTTAGCAAAGTTTGCGAGATTGATATGTTAAGTGGTTTAAGACTAATTATTTTTACCATGAGTCTCACTTTTTGTGTTTTGGGCTGCTCTGCTGTGTCTATGGAACGATTTAATAATAATTTTTAAGTCAAACAGTCAGGAATTTATGAGAACTCAATGTCTAGACACGAAGAAGAGAAGGATTTGTCTGAGCAACTCAGCATAATGACAGGACATACTCGCGCCGGATTAGAACTCCTTATGCTTGGTGAATTCGACATAGCAGAGCCACACCTTATGCTCACGATATCTGAGACAGATAAGGACCAAAAGGATAGTCTCAAAAGATTTGGGCTTAATGTGGAGCATTTTCATGAGCTCGCTACATTAATCCGAATTGGAGAGACCGAAAAACTTGTCTTGGATAAAGCCCTGCTTTTGATAAGCGAAATAGAACGTATCTAAAAAGAAATTAGTAGCGATGCATTTAAAAACATTTTAACACTGTTGCGCTTCGCTTCAGAAGAATACTCTATTGCTCTGGTTGACAACATGGTTGTTGATACTAGTGATTATCAAGACGGCTGTGGTTCTATTCTTAAGGCAAAACATCAATCTAGGAAGATGCATCGAGCGATTTCTGGGAAGACCCGAGCAAAACTTGAGAATATTGAAAACTTGTGGGTTGATGGAGTAATCCCAACGACAACACCAACCCCCGAAGATGATGTGTGGAAAAGTATTTCTCAGACCGTGGAAGACCTAAATACCTTTTGGGAGGATTTTCACTGAGGTATTTTTTGTGTTTCGCTTCTTATCAGTTCGTCAGAATTAAGATGTTCAGTTGGTTTAATTTTTATACTTGAATCAGCCAGATCACTTGCATATCGAAAAAGTTTCTTTAGAACTCGGGATTCATACTCATCACCTAATTCAACGCCGCCTGAAGAGAGCAGCGTGGACCAAGTATCTCGCACATTTGACCAAAATAGTGATGTTTTTCTCCAGTATTCATGGCCGTCAGAAAAATTAAATCCTTCGATGAGATCATATCGGTTCACGCCTATCTCAAAAGCTAATACTTCGCTTCCAATATCCCACTTTTGATCTGATGTATCTTTATTATTTGACAATATAATCTTCCTATTGTCTTGCTCATGAATCCATCCCTTGGGCGTAATTGTGTGTCGATTCCTTCCGATCAAAATGTCATAATCACTTCTGACAGTATGCTCCCGTCTTGGTAGTGGTCGGCTAGTCAACTCGCTAGTCCATTGCGATACCTTTCCTGCATGTGTCCACTTGCCAGTAGATTCGTACCGAGGTGAATCGTCAACATGGAAAACTGCCTGAGACTAGGTTCCTTGGACATCCGACTCTTCTAAACTTTTAATGACCCAACGACCGTTACCTTGGTACTCTGATATAATCTGATCCTCATATTCCCAATCCTGTCTCAAGTGTTTCATTACAATCGGGGGGTACTCTGTTTTGTCCTCTCCTACCATCCTCATGACAAGTATATGCTGTAAGCTGATGAGGTTTTTTTATCGGCTATGGTAAAAGCATACTCTGTACCCTAAGACTGACAAGGACGAGCAATTTCATAATTATTTTTGAAAACCACGGTCTCTATAAACTCAAAGGCCACTCTGTACTCGCCCGTCATCGCTAGGATTACTTTTCGGTCTTTTTCGAAATTTGATCCGCCTGGTTTTTTTAAGCTTGACCATTGATCTTCCGGTCTTTCTGATAAAATGACGTCGATTCCTTGGGAAGTGCCGCCCCTCGGTTTCATATTTGGTCTATCCAAAAGATTGAAAGAAAATGTATATCTTAGATCATGATCTAGCTTTTTGTAGTGAGCCTCGCTTTTTTCAGCCCCAGGGGCTATGAGACTGAGTACTGCGATAACTAATAGGACTTATTCAAATAATGACCTCAAAGCCTTCAAACACTGGATGTCCGACATACAAATGCCGATGCTTACCAGCAACTCGATGCGAATCCTTAAAAGATCTTGATTTTGTCCAACTTTCAAAAGCTTCTCTTGAGTGCCAAGTGCTGTGAGATGCATATAGTGTGTGATGGTCTTCTTGAGCTCCCTTAGTAAGATCGAAAGTTTCAAAGCCAGAAACATCACTCAATCTTGTTTTTCGCTCTTTCCAAAGGCTCTCAAACGTCTCCTCTTTTTTTTGTAGAGACTTTAAACCTATTCATTGCAATGTACATATGACTCGCTACAAAATTAAATTTTTAGATATATCGATAATCATTATCGTCTAGGCTATTTTTATGGGATTGTCTCATCAAGGGAGACATATCTTTTCATTTGTCTATTCTCCTAGCCCTTTGATTTAGTCGATTTATGCTCTTTAAGGTCAGAGAATGATTTTTTAAACCTTTCGCGACCAGCGGAGGACTAAGAAAGTTAATATCACAAAAATTGGCAAATCAAGGAAGGTGGTGTAGGTTAGCCAAAAGTCCTCTGAAAAATTTTCGGCTACCAAGTAATTGCCGAGAGCACCGAATGCTCCAGTTAAACTCATTCCTACGGCAAGGCGATCATGATGAAGCGCTCCACCGGGTAAATAACGCTCAAAACGAGCTCCAAAGTAAGCTCCCTTTCTCAACACTCCATCTAAGAAAAACATCGATGCTGTTAGTAAGCCAAGCGCTGTACCTTTCATTTGCACCCAGTAATCGTCTTGCAAAACGAGGGAAAAGATACCTGAAATAAATAACATAATTGTTCCAAACACGGCGAAGCCACCCAGGAGATCCACCTTGACAAAACGTTGTGTTATAAGCAGAGCCAACCCTCCAGCTACTCCAACCAAGGCAGCAAAAACTAAATCTTCTGTGATTTTTCCAGCAATAAAAAATAAGGCACCTAGACCCAGATCCGCGTAAACAGAATACTTATTTTTCTCCCACTTATGTTGTTGGATATTCTCGTTCGAGTTGTTCATTTCTTAATAAAAAAGCTCCATAAAAGGATTAGTGAAAATATCCGTAAATCTGCAGAAAAAGAAGTTGAAGAGAAAAGAAAACCCGAAAAGAAAAGCACGAGTATTCTCATTTAGACATATTCCACATTGTTTCAGACAGTTGATCAGCAAGTTATAACAAATCTTGATGAACCAAAGGACAGTCTTTCATCTAGCGATAATCCATGAATTACAGTAATGTGATCAATTATAATGCAACTGACTTGGCAACATTCAGGCAATAGATAATCCAATGTGACAAGGTATTTTACAGATAGTAAAAGTGCAACTCTATGTGTAGCGGAGAATAGTTTAAAAGTAATGGTAATCTATGGATACTTCAATATCTTTCTATCTTTGTAAGATCCTTTCACACTGTACTGACCACTTTAGTCGTAACTCCCATAACTCCCATATTGTGTTTAATAGATCAAAACGATAGAAGGGTATAAATTTTTAGTGCGAGGTTGGCCAGAGATGGTGCCCAGGGGCGGAATCGAACCACCGACACGAGGATTTTCAGTCCACTGCTCTACCGACTGAGCTACCTGGGCATTGTATTACTGCTCATTTACCAAATTTTATATTTGCAGCGAGAACAGATTCTGATTATTTTATTTGGTTCGCCATAGCGGCGATGTGTATTAAAACTTTTGACCTGACCTTCGTCAAGGATTATTAATTGTCAGGAACATAACCTTCAGCGCTGTCGTAATTTTCACCGGAGAGAAATTTTAGCCGTTGCTCTGCTAGGTAGGTGCGCGCGCTGTGGTCTAACATGTTGAGTCTTTTTTCATTAATAAGAGTCGTTTGGTGAGCAATCCAATCGTCCCAAGCTTTTTGTGAGACCTCCTCAAACATTAATTGTCCTTGGGGCCCTGGAAATGGCGGTTTTAACAGCCCCGCAAGTTCTTGTTTGTATTTTCTACAAAAAACTTTTCTTGCCATAATTTACTTCTCTCTCAGAAACGTCTGAATGTCATGAATATTGATTGTATCATTGCACACTAGTTGTTCAGTTGCTCCAATAAAGAAACCACCGGAGCCGGCATTCCCAATGAAACAGGCGTGTTAGGATTATACCAGCGTTCTCGACACGTTTTTCGAGTAGTTTGTCCTTTTAGTTCCCTCGCGTGAATTAAAATCGGTACATAGTCTAGATGGTAATGGCTAAATGTGTGACGACTGGTTGCAAGAGTGCGACTTTCAATAGACTTAAGACCCAATTCTCGTAATATCAAGTCAAGCTCCTGCATTTTACTGATTTGAGGAAACACCCATAGACCTCCCCAGATGCCTTGTGATTTATTTTTCCGAAGTAAATATCCGAGTTTTTTATTATAAATCATCAGGAAATGTGTTGTTTTTACTGGCAGACTTGTTTTGGGTTTTTTTTGGGGATACTTTTGCTGTGTGCCACTTAGAAATGCTTTGCAGCCAGTTGTTATTGGACAGAGATGACATTTTGGTTGAGAGATGCAAACAGTCGCGCCAAGATCCATCATCGCCTGACTAAAGGAGTCGGTATTTCGTAATGGAGTTAGTTCTTCTGAAATAGACCAGAGATTTTTTAATGGACGTGTGTGGCCCGGCCAGCCGTCTATTGCAGCAAAGCGCGATAGCACACGCTTGACATTGCCATCTAATATTGCTCCCCGCTTTTTGAAGGCAATAGAGCGTATCGCTCCGGCAGTAGATCGTCCAATTCCTGGCAATGTGATGAGTGTGGCAATATCCGACGGGAAACAACCACTGAGCTCATTAGCAACTATATTAGCAGTCCGATGTAAATTTCTAGCTCGAGCATAGTATCCGAGTCCAGTCCAATAATGTAACACCTCATCAATAGAGGCATTAGAGAGTTCTCTCACATCTGGGAAACGCCTCGTAAAGCGCTCAAAATAGGGGATAACAGTATTCACACGAGTCTGCTGTAGCATGATTTCTGAAATCCACACTGAATACGCTGAGATATTTTTTTGCCAAGGCAAGTTATCTCGGCCTGATACAAGGAACCATTTTAAAATAGCATTCTGGAATTCTTGTGTTGTCATAGAAGTTATAAATCTGAAAGCTTCCTAAAGAGATCTGATAGCACTTTATTTTTTATCACGCCTCCTAACACATCCATGTTTGGAAAACACATCGGTGGACTCATCGCTGATATATTACCCTTGCAGGTGAAAGGAATATCCTGACTATTCATGCTGAGTTTGTTGAAACAACTATCTTGTGCGTTAGATCGATCATTGAGTCGAGCTTTTAACAGGAATTGATAGTCTTTAGACCGTATATCGACAGCACCATGCAAATTCAAATCTATGTTTTCTGTGCCAGAAGTTAGCTCTTTGACCATAAGACTACCTGATCGTACTTCAAACTCAGCGCTGAGATCTTGTAGAAGGGTTCCAGTCGGCCAAATTTTAGAGGACCGGGATCCTTCAAGTAAAGTAACAGCTGAGCACAACGTCTGCTCCAAATTAAGTTCAGAGTAACGGGGCTGCATCACAAAAATCTCTCCACTACCGACCGTAGAATTAAGAACATTTTCTAAACCGATACCATTGAAGGCCAAGTCAAGGTCCATACTCAAAGATCCATTTGTGTCGGAATTGCCTGTAATTGCGGGCAGCATGGATGCGAGATTTATGGTAGCAAGGTTTATTTTAAATTCAGACCTTGGAATATTTTCCTGTAAATTAACAAGACCTGTTAAGTCTGCGTAACCCCCGAATAAGTCTGCATTCAATGTATTCAGTTGAATAATTGATTCAAAGCTTGAAAAATTTGCATACACATTGGAAATTTCAAATTCATCCATCCTAAGTTGCTCTAGATCAATTTCTATTTGTGTTGCGCCCGGCCACATAATCAAAGGAGCAAGAGGAGAGAGTAATATTGAATACTGAACCTCTGTAATTTGTTGCTTTGTTTCCTCAACTTTCGGGAGGTAATTGCTCAGGTTAAACGATTTCGCTGATAATAATATTTGAAGGTTTTGATTTAAGGCATCACTAACCAAATTGAATACCAGTGGCTGACCGTCAATGCTCAATGATCCGTCAAGGTGTGCCGTTTTGGAAGCTATGAAATCAAATTCGGCGGTCGCGCCGATGCTTCTTAATGACCTCTCTCCTCGCATTTTTGGTATTGAAAATTGTGGAAAATGATAATTTAGAATCTCTGTCAGACCTAATAAATTTATATTTCTAGTTTCTAAGTTGCCAGTAATTGAGCCAGATGCTCCGTCGATTAGCGTTTGCCCCTCAATTTTCCCTAGCTGGCTTTCGATTTCAAAGTTCGGAATTTTTAATATTTGCGACGGGATGTCCACACCTAGGGAGGTTGTAATATTTAATTTAAGTTTTTCGAGAATGGTAATTTCTAGCTCTACCGGAAAAGTTCTCCCTTGCCCCGAAATATTGTCGACCTTCAACTGAATATCGGACAAGCTTAATTTTGACCAAGGCTTGGATTGGGTGTGCACCTTTGCGTTCACTAGATGTACGCTATCAATAACATCTACTGATGCAGGATCGGTGATCCATTGATTTGATTGGGTGCGGATGCTTGACTTCAGGAAGCTAAATAGTACCCCCCAGTTCGCGGTAAGGGACAATCTTTCCGCACTGATGTAATTTCCCTCAGAGAATTTCCATTCAATTAAGTTCATAGCTAGGCCTGGATAAGGGAAGACCATCACATCGATCTCACCATCTATCTTTACCTGAAATCCAGAATCCACAGTAATTTTTTGAAGAGTAGGACGTAAATCGTTCGGATCGAATGTAAGATTCAAATACACAAGCACGAGAGTGAATAGGCCACCAATGATTACCCCCAACGAGACCACTACTTTAAAGAGTCGATACAAAAAATTGTCCTTAACAATGGGTGATCTTTTAAATATGAGTTGTGCGCTCTATCATTTTCCTAAATGTTACGCATGTACCATTGATAATTTTAGGATAGCTGAATTGGTTGAAAATAACACATTAATGTTTGAAGCGAGGGATATTCTTATCGGAGGTTTTTTTCAGTATACTCGGATGGTATTTTAATTTCTCAATTTGTGGCTAACTTTTGGAGAGAGTCATGTCTGATCGTAAAGTGAAGGTGACGCGCGAAACTTTGGAGTCACAGATATCTGTGACAATAAATCTTGATGGAAAGGGACGAGGCAACTTTGACACTCCAGTCGCCTTTTTAAATCATATGCTTGATCAAGTAGCGCGACACGGTCTTCTCGATGTAGACATCGAAGCTTGCGGTGACACTCATATAGATGATCATCACACTGTAGAGGATATTGGGATTACTTTTGGCATGGCTCTTGCCAAAGTTGTGGAGGATAAAGTGGGCTTAGTTCGGTATGGCTGCGCTTATGTGCCCCTCGATGAATCCCTATCTCGGGTGGTATTAGATTTTTCAGGTCGTCCTGGATTGGTTATGAATGCAGATTTCGTTCGTGGTCGTGTGGGTGACTTTGACGTTGATTTAGTGAGAGAATTTTTTCAAGGTGTGGTGAATCATTCACTGATAACCTTACACATCGATAATCTTCGTGGCGCAAATGCACACCATCAGGTAGAGACAATTTTTAAAGCGTTTGGACGAGCGCTCCGCATGGCGGCTACTATTGATCACCGAATTCCTAATCTTTTACCCTCTACTAAAGGTATTCTCTAGATTAGTATTTTATTTTTAGCAAAAATAGCGTGATATATGAGAAAGAAATCTTTGAATATTGCCGTAATTGATTATGGAATGGGTAATTTGCATTCTGTATCAAAGGCTCTGCAGAGAGTTTCTCCAGAAGCAAGGGTAACAGTCACCTCAAACGCCCAAATAATAAATACCGCTGACCGAGTCGTTTTTCCGGGGGTGGGAGCAATTGGCGATTGCATGACAGAGATTATTCGACTCGAGTTAGATGATGCTCTGGTAGGGGTGATCCGAAATAAGCCAGTTCTTGCAATTTGCGTGGGAATGCAAGCACTCATGACGCATAGTGAGGAAAGTGGGGGTGTCGAGTGTTTGGGATACTTGTCAGGAAATGTCAAACGTTTTCGTGGTGGAACCGTCAATGGAACGCGATTAAAGGTGCCACATATGGGTTGGAACGAGGTGCATCAAACCAAGTCTCATGCTTTGTGGAGAGGAATAGAGCAGAATGCAAGGATGTATTTTGTCCACAGCTACTACGTGGAGGTAGAGAGTGACGTCCTTAATGCTGGGACCTGTAACTATGGAGTTCCGTTTTCGGCAGCTATCGAGTGTGAAAATTTATTTGCGGTGCAGTTCCATCCCGAGAAGAGTGCTGGGGATGGCTTACAAATGTTGGAAAACTTTACGCAATGGAACATATAGCAGAAAGCAAGGCTAGGGATTAGATACCTAGTTGTCGCTTATCGTAAACTTTATCCACTCTTGAACGGCGTTGAAATCGCCGCAGAACGCGACCTTATCTCTTTTAAGATTTAGTTGATAATTGTACATGGGATCGTAGTACTCCCTCAATATGGCAGCAAGCCATGCCCTATGATCAAGATAGTTATTACTATCCTGAGTCACAAGAGCATAATCGATAAGATTTGCAATTTTTTTTGTTCTTTGACCGCCTAAGCGTTTTTTTATTCGATGCAGACTATCTTTTAAATAGGAACTAAATCGGTAGTCTCCGTCATCTGGATATTTGGTTAATGTTTGGCGATGGCGTTCTATTACATACTCATGTAATAGGCTGGAGACTCGATCTTCAAACGATTTCTTGATAATTACTATTGGACTTGTATTCATTTTGTCAAATAGTGTTGGGGGTATTTGTCGAGACCCAATCGATCTACTTTCGTTCTCAAAAATAATAGGCAAGTCCGGATTTAAATCCACTAAATTAAGTAGATGAAGTAGAACACAATTTTCAAAATTTAATTGACTAGGTTGTTCCTCAAAAGAACGACCGAAGCTAGAACCTTTGTGATTTGCAGCACTCTCTAAATTTATTGCTCTGACAAAGTAATTGAGCATTTTCGTTTTACCGGTACCAGTCATTCCGCCTAAAATTAGTATGGACCCGGTTTTGATGAACTGATGGAGGGTGTCAAGCAAACAATTACGCATTGCCTTAAAACCTCCAGTGACTCGGGAACAAGCATATCCAGCGTTGTGAATCCAGTCTTGAGCAATTTTTGAACGCATACCTCCGCGAGCACAAAATAAAATAGAATTCTGGTCTCTTTTAAGTTGTTCGCACCATGCTTCGATGCGTTGCTCACGAGACTTACCGCTCACTATTCGGTGACCGAGATTGATTGCTGATTGCTGTCCTGCATGACGAAAGCAAATTCCTACCTCTTCCCGTTCGTTGTCATTAAGCAGCGGGATATTTATGCTCTTCGGTATCGTCCCATGTGCGAATTCAATGGGAGCTCTCACGTCAATCATTGTGGTTCCTGACAACAATAATGACCGAATATCGGGTACTACAGCTCCTGTATTTATAAGAGGGGTATTCATTTAGCGACTAATATGAATTTGGGGTTGATCCGCTTTATTCGGCACGACTGATCCGATTGGGCGAAACAAACAATCGTGTGTTTTTAAAATTTTTTCGACGATGGCCCGTTGTTTGGGTTGGACGGTTATAAGAAGACCCCCACTAGTTTGGGGATCGCAAAATATTTTTTTATCATACAAATTTGAACCGACGATGTCATTTTTGCAACTTTCCCAGTTTCGATTACTGCCACCAGGGACTGCGCCCTTATCACAGTAATTATAAAGGTACTCATCAAGAATTGGTACCAAAGAGCGGCTCACCGAGGCGGATACGTTGCTTGCTTTGCATATCTCTAGTAAGTGGCCCAGAAGACCAAAACCGGTAACATCTGTCATAGCATTTACTTCCGGGAGAGTGGCAAGGCTGATGCCTACTTTGTTAAGTTTAAGCATACTGGTTTCTGCAAGCTCGGCATGCTGGGGTAATAATATTCCTCTCTTTCTGGCTGTCGTGAGAATGCCCACACCTAAAGGTTTAGTCAAAAAAAGTATGTCACCAACTTGTGCAGTATTATTCTGCTTCAGATTGGATATAGGTACTATTCCAGTTGCGGCAAGTCCGAAAATAGGTTCAGGAGAGTCAATCGAGTGACCTCCCGCTAGATGAATTCCAGCATCATGGCAAGTTTTTCGTCCACCCTCAATAACAAGTTGACCAGCAGAAAGAGGAAGCTTGTCAATGGGCCACCCGAAAATCGCGATGGCCACCGATGGAGTCCCTCCCATTGCGTATATATCACTTAAAGCATTTGTCGCCGCTATTCGTCCATAGCAAAACGGATCATCAACAATAGGCATAAAAAAATCGGTTGTGCTTATAATAGCTCGACCATCTGAGAGGTCATAAACAGCAGCGTCATCTCGATGTTGGTTGCCGACTAATAAGTTACCCTGTGGAGGGCCTCCGAGTTTAGACTCCAACAGTCTCGAGAGATTATCGGGACTAATTTTACAACCACAACCCGCACCGTGACTGTACTGTGTTAGTTTTATATTTTCCTGCATTATTTAACACCCTTTCGTCTTGTGATTTTAAGTAGAATTGCATGCATGGCTTCGAAAGCCGGTAATATAATGAAACACTAATATACCAAACATAGGTTTCAAACATAATCAGGCCCATGAGAGGGAAAAGAATATTTCTTTAAGGTATTTTCTATGATAGCCAAAGGGGTATCTCAGCTTTTATGGCCGAAAAAACAAGACTTGATGAAAATTATTGTCCCAACGGAGCGGATTATGTCACAAGAGAATGAGCTGAATCAAAGTGATTGGGAGAGCTTATTTTTGTGGGAAACTATGGATATGACACTTTAAGAAATGATTTAACAAACTCTTGAGAGCATGACAATAAAGCTTCTTTAAACAAGAAGTGACCCAGCCTGCTTAAGTTATGAAGACAAACGTCCCGGATTTTATCCATTTTAATGAGGACCGAGGACTACCATTCATGTGGATCGTCTTCGGATGATCCGGCGATATGCTGAGTTCTCGAGCGCTGAGGTACCGAATGAGTTAGTTATCCTCATGCTCGCGAGCGGCCAATTAGGGCTTCTATTGGCTTTTGATGTTGCTCCCCACTAAGACTGTGTTTATAAACATCTTATAGAAGAGGAAGATATTGCAAAGTCGGGTGTGGTGATCAATTCGGTTGTGGTGATGGTCTGAGATGCCCACTATGTTAAAAGTCGATTTAAAATGCATTTACACAGTAAACTTGATCGTGAAAACATTGGATCAAGAGGTTTCGGAGGGTTCTGTTACACTCAGTAGTTTGGCAAAACAGTCATTTGGGCTTTAATTGGTGCAAAGAGATCTGATAAAAATTAAATCACTCAATGAGGAAACTGCACCTGTAAGATCACGCAGTATCCCAGTAGACAAATTATAAATCCAACCATGCAGAGACAAATCAAGTTTTTTGATCCAAGCGTCTTTAACTAAGCTTAGGTTACCAAGATTCGCTATTTGGTTTACTACATTCAATTCACTGAGTCGGTTACTTCTCTCTGCTTTACAACTTAGCGCGTCAAGGTCACTTTTATGATCAATTCTTATTTTTAGAATATTGTCTATCCATGGATTTATAAATTTAGAAGATGGTTTGTTAAACGCAGATTCAATGCCACCGCAACCGGTGTGACCACACACTATTATATGTTTTACCTCCAAAAAATATATCGCGTACTCGAGGACTGAAAGACAGTTTATATCGTTTACATTCACTTGATTGGCTATATTTCGGTGTACAAAAATATTACCGGGTGGTAAATCAAGAATTTGGCTCGGTGATACACGACTATCAGAGCAGCCTATCCAGCAATATTCTGGATTTTGCTGTTTTGCGGCGGCTGCAAAAAACTCCGAGTCTTCATTTTTTCGCGACTTTGCCCAATTACTATTTCTCTGGAGGAGGTCTTCTAAATCGTTCAATGCCAACTCCTTGGTGACCGGTTTTAGATTTTTAGATGTAGTTACTCTTTGGTGGATAATTAATCTGATGTGTGCCGGGGTGAAACAAAGCTATCCACATTTGGAGTCACCGCAACTAAGGCAAGTCATACATCCATCCAATAATATTAGAGCCTTAGTGCTGCACTTCTTACATAATCTCGCTGATTCAGGGAAGCCAGTGGCTTGAACTTTAGCGGTCTCGTAAGCGGCCCGTTTTTCATCCATTATTTTTTGTTGATGTTCCGGTATTTGTGGTTTTGTTATAAGTCCTATTTTTTGTAGATGATCCTCTATGGCCCATCCAATTTCAGCAACAAGGGAGGGCATAAATTTACCCCCTTGTTTGAAGTAACCGCCTTGAGGATCAAAGACAGCCTTGAGTTCCTCAACTAAAAATGTACAGTCTCCACCTTTTCGGAATACGGCTGAAACCACTCTGGTTAGTGCCACAATCCATTGGAAGTGATCCATATTTTTTGAGTTGATAAATATCTCAAATGGACGCCGTAATTCGTGATCAGTGCCCTCATTGAGCAAGATATCATTAATCGTGAGATACAGGGCGTGATCTGAGAGAGGCGTTTTGATCTTGTAAGTGCTTCCTGGTAATGCCTCTGGCCTTGAAACTTTTTCGTGCATTTGAATGATATTGCTTTCAGGAATGGAAGGTTTTTCCTCAGGCGCTGCCTCTTTTGTAAGCACCTTATAGCCAACTATTTTTTGATCTATTTTTTTATTCATTTTTTAGTTTCAACGGTCTCGTAAGCGGCCCGTTTTTCATCCATTATTTTTTGTTGATGTTCCGGTATTTGTGGTTTTGTTATAAGTCCTATTTTTTGTAGATGATCCTCTATGGCCCATCCAATTTCAGCAACAAGGGAGGGCATAAATTTACCCCCTTGTTTGAAGTAACCGCCTTGAGGATCAAAGACAGCCTTGAGTTCCTCAACTAAAAATGTACAGTCTCCACCTTTTCGGAATACGGCTGAAACCACTCTGGTTAGTGCCACAATCCATTGGAAGTGATCCATATTTTTTGAGTTGATAAATATCTCAAATGGACGCCGTAATTCGTGATCAGTGCCCTCATTGAGCAAGATATCATTAATCGTGAGATACAGGGCGTGATCTGAGAGAGGCGTTTTGATCTTATAAGTGCTTCCTGGTAATGCCTCTGGCCTTGAAACTTTTTCGTGCATTTGAATGATATTGCTTTCAGGAATGGAGGGTTTTTCCTCAGGCGCTGCCTCTTTTGTAAGCACCTTATAGCCAACTATTTTTTGATCTATTTTTTTATTCATCAACCTCCTCCAGTCAGGCATTTAATGCTGTTGATATCTTTAAAACTTTCCATAGTAACCTTCTTTTAAAGCATCAAAGAGGTTTGCAGCGGTATGCTTTTCTCCATCATATTCGATCTCTTCATTGCCTTTGAATTCAGCAGTTGATCCATCTTCTAGTGTGAAGCAATAGGTAGTGTTCTCTAGATCTTGTTCTTTTACTAAAACGCCTTGAAACGCCTCAGGGTTAAACCGGAACGTGGTGCATCCTTTCAACCCTTTTTTCGCAGCATATAAATAGATATCTTTAAAGTCTTCATAATTACAATCTGTGGGTACATTTATGGTTTTAGAAATAGAAGAATCTACCCATTTTTGCGCTGCCGCTTGAATGTCGACGTGTTGTTTGGGCATGATGTTTTCAGAGCTGACGAAGTAATCGGGAAGCGCGTTGTCTGGATTCTCAGAAAATGGCATAGCAGAATTATTCACCAGCGCTCTGTATGCGAGTAACTCGTATGAATAAACATCCACTTTTTCTTTGGATTTTCGTCCCTCCCGAATCACGTTACGTGAATAGTGGTGCGCAAAACTGGGCTCTATTCCATTGCTGACATTGTTTGCCAGTGATAAAGAAATAGTACCTGTAGGGGCAATGGAGGTGTGGTGACTAAAACGACATCCCTCCTCAGTAATGGAATCCACTAACTCAGGGGCTACTTCAGCAATTTTCTTCATGTAGTCACTGTACTTGCCAAGCAATACCTTTCCTGCGATTTTGTCACCGATTTTGATGCCATCCTCTGCAAGTTCAGGTTTTTTGAAAAGCATTTCTGCTGTAACTGAAAAATTGTCATTCATGATTTTTGCAGGTCCTTTTTCTCTTGCTAGATTCAGCCCCGCCTGAAGACCAGATACTGCCATTTCACGAGCAACACGTTCAGTGAATTCCACTGAGTTTTTATCGCCATATTGCATACACAGCATTGTTATAGCAGATCCGAGGCCAAGAAATCCCATACCATGCCGACGTTTGTACTCGATTTCTTCCCTTTGCCTATCCAGTGGTAAACCATTAATTTCGACAACATTATCGAGCATTCTTGTAAAAACCTGCACGACTTCTTTATATTCTTCCCAGTCGAAATATGCATCCTCTGAGAAAGGGTTACGTACGAATTTAGTAAGATTTATGGAGCCTAACAAACAGCTACCATATGGCGGTAGTGGTTGTTCGCCACATGGGTTCGTTGCACGAATATCCTCACAAAACCAGTTGTTGTTGTTTTTGTTTACTTGATCAATGAGGATAAATCCTGGTTCTGCGAAATCATATGTGGACGACATAATAGCATTCCACAACTTTTGGGCCCGAATTGTTTCATAAATTTTGCACGCCACCAAGCCCTGCTCGTTACGGACATAGCCTTCTGATGTTGGGAATGACTTCCACACGATTTTTTCATCGTTTAAATTCAGCCCATTTTCAACCTCTTTTGCAGTGATAGGGAATGTCAAATCCCAATTTCTATTGTCTTGTACTGCGTTGATAAATTCCTCGGTTATCAGAAGTGAGAGGTTGAATTGACGAAGTCGGCCGTCCTCCCTCTTTGCACGCACGAAATCGAATACATCTGGATGGCTAACGTCAAAGGTAGCCATCTGTGCACCACGCCGACCGCCCGCAGAAGAAACTGTAAAGCACATCTTGTCGAATATATCCATGAAAGACAGTGGACCTGATGTATATGCTCCAGCTCCCGACACATAGGCGCCTTTTGGCCTAAGTGTCGAAAATTCATAACCAATCCCACATCCTGCCTTCAAGGTCAGTCCTGCCTCAAGGTTACTTTCAAGGATTCCTCTCATTGAATCGGGGACAATTCCTGAAACCGTGCAGTTGATTGTGGAGGTAGAGGGTTTGTATTCTTGCGCTCCAGCATTCGATATTATTCTACCCGCCGGAATTGCTCCATGCTGAAGCGCCCATTCAAATCGATCTTGCCAAAATGCCGAATTTTCTGGATCTTCCACCCGCGCCAATGCTATAGCAACCCTTCGATATGTAGCTGCTATGTCGTGATCTATCGGATCCATGTGTTTATCTTTTAATCGATATTTTTTATCCCAAATATCCATCGATGCATCTTGCATACCTATTTCGTCGTCTCTAATGGTCGTTTTGATCGACCTTAATTTTGCTACGCTCATTCTAATTCCTTTTACTCAACGATTTTTTGATCCACTTTTTTTGTCAAATGACCTTTCATTTTTTTGCTTTTCGTCGACTTGAATTTTCTGTCACTTCCAAGATTTAGTAGTATATAAATCTATAACTACCACATCTAGTATTATTTTCGATAATTTGTCTTCTTTTTTGTTGATGAATATTGGAAAAAGCTGTGGATACTCGTGCATACATCACACACGCACTCGGTTTTGATAGGTTGTTTTGCTTGGGGATAAACCAGGAAGGTTTTATCAAGTCTGCTGGCTTTTGTTGTTAAGTGTAAACCACTTAGCTAAACTTATATCTCTGTTTTAACTTGCTTTGCTTGCCATAGTTTTGATACCGACTTAAATTCATAGCGGTAAAATAATTAGTCACTACAATTTTGGGTTTTTAGTGTGGATATTTTTGATTTTTCAAGCGGCCGAGAGGGATATTATGGCCAATATGGGGGTGTTTTTCTCCCTGAGGTTCTGCATTCCACCATTGAAGAGCTCTTGTTTTGCTTTCGGGAGTGTAAAGAAGATCCCGATTTTTGGAGCGAATATGTGCGACTTCTACAGAACTACTCTGGTCGTCCAACGCCTGTGACACACCTTCCAAACCTTTCATGTCGTCTGGGTGGCGCTCAAATTTATGTTAAGCGGGATGATTTAAACCATACCGGCTCGCATAAAATTAACAACGTAATGGGTCAAGGGCTGTTGTGCAAAAGACTCGGAAAGAAAAAGGTGATTGCGGAGACTGGGGCCGGTCAGCATGGGTATGCCACGGCCACAATGGCGGCGCGTTTTGGTTTTGATTGTAAGATTTATATGGGAGCTGTTGATGTCGCTCGTCAGCGACCAAATGTTTTTTGGATGGAGAATCTCGGTGCTGAAGTCATAGCGGTGCAAGATGGGCAAAAAACTCTCAAAGACGCTATTAATGAATGTATGCGCGATTGGGTTTTAAATATGACTGATACCCATTACGTCCTTGGAACTGCATGTGGACCTCATCCATTTCCGGAAATGGTCAGCTGGTTTCAGTCTATTATCGGTGTTGAGGCTCGCGAACAAATCTTAGCATTAGCTGGAAAATTGCCAGATCGGATTTATGCTTGTGTTGGAGGAGGGTCCAATGCAATTGGTATTTTCCAGGGATTCTTGAATGACGACAATGTTGAATTAGTGGGCTGCGAAGCGGGCGGTTTGGGTGCGGGTTCAAATATGCATGCAGCTCGCTTGGCATATAACGACGCTTCTGTGGGAGTAGCACAAGGTTATAAGACTTATTTTCTACAGAATCAGCAAGGAAATATGGTAGAGACACACTCAATTGCGGCAGGGCTTGATTATATTGGTATAAATCCTATTTTTTCTTACCTATGGGAGCAGGAAAAAGTGCGCTTTGAGGCAGCTACCGATTTGGAGGTCAAGGAAGCTTTGCGCCTGACCATGAGGACGGAGGGATTGATTCCGGCTCTAGAGACTACACATGCGTTTGCAACCGCGATTAAGGAAGCGCCAACAATGGGGGCCGACCAGATTATCCTTATCAATCAATCCGGTCGTGGTGACAAGGATATATTCATGATTGCGGATGCACTTAATGATCAACAATGGAAAAGTTTCATAAAGAGTAAAGCAGACCAGTATCGGTTAGAGGAAAATTGATGGAGCTAGCCAATTATATTAGGGAACGTCGTCGGGATAAAGACCTCCTGATAATGGCGCATGTCGTGTGCGGGTACCCATCTTTCGGAGCAAACATGCAAGCACTAGAAATTATGCAACAAGCGGGCGTCGACCTAGTAGAACTGCAATTTCCTTTTTCTGAACCGAGTGCTGATGGACCAATTTTTGTTCGGGCTAACGAGGAATCACTAAAATCTGGTACCACGATTGACCAATGCTTTGATTTTATGCGCGCTGTCACGTCACGATTTTCGTTTAAAGTTTTAATGATGGGATATTATAATACAGTTTTTAAAATGGGTGAAAAAGACTTTTTGCAACGATTGTCTGCTGCGGGAGGTATTGCATTTATTCTACCTGATCTTCCGATTGAGGAGTCAAAGATTTTTCGCCAGGAAGCCCTGTCATGCGGTATCGATCCGATTATTCTCATGACGCCAACAAGTAGTGATAAGCGTTTGGCTGAATTGGGTGCGGTGAGCAGCGGTATGGTTTACGTAGTTGCCCGAAAAGGGGTGACAGGGACAAAAAGTAATATTGATGCCGAAGTGTTGGCATTGCTTGAGCGATGTCGCAGGCACACTAATGTTCCGTTAGGCGTTGGCTTTGGAATTTCAAATCGCAATGATTTGCAAGCACTACGTGGAGCTGCTGATGTTGCCATCATCGGAACGGCTGCCTTAAAAATTTGGCAAACTGCCGGTCCTGATGGCCTCAAAATTTTTTTTCATACACTTGGTTGATATGAGCATTGGGTACATTAACCTCTTTCTCTCTTTTTGATGTAGATGTAACACTATCTAGTGGATAGCGCTCATGCTGCTACGCCAATCATTTAGAACCTGAAAACGAACCTCTTTAAGTGACGGCAAGGCCCCGAGTTCAAAGGATTCGATACATATCAAGTGGTATCCATTCGCTGATCTTATTGGTTCGCTCCAACATGGTAATGATTGGGTATTGGAGGCGAGAGATAAGATTTTATTTCCGGCGTCTTCGCCGAAGAGTTCCTCAAGTCTAACACTTGTAATTTCCTCATAATAATCAAGCAGAGGATTTGGGTCGCCGGTGGGAATAATTCCTCGTTTGCTTGCGGACAGGTCTTTCAAAGCAGCCTCATATGCTTTTCCGCCTCGAGCTGAAATCGCGTATGTTACTTGTCTGAGTGATATTAAGGAATTTTCTCGGTAATCCTCTTGGTTGAGTTTAAAAAAGTTTTGAAGCTCAGATTCTGTAGGCTCTAAATTGGTGGTGACTGTTTTGGTCAGTCGGACTAGACGTTTTTCCAGACTACTTTCAGCAAGCTGTTCATTGACTGTTTGCGGAGATTCGAAGAGTTCTTGCTCTTGTTTTATTGATAATTTATTTTCAATATTAGTTTGTAATGTATCCAATATTCCGAGTTCTATTTTTGGTGCTGCTAAATGTGGCAATTTCGATTGCTGGTCGGTGTACATTTTTGGGATCAAAAAGAAACAAAGGATTAAACCAACAATCAAAAACGGGATTAAAGGCTCAATCTTCATGATTAAAGTGCGCGCATCATCTGCATATCATTTGTGAATCAATTTCACTGTCGAAATACCTTTACTATTTCCCCCGCCTGCGGTTCTCCAGTAGGATACAGGCCGTTTATAACTCTGAGGGTGTCCACATCATTTTTCGAGAGACTGAACGCCTTCGCTAAGCCGTCAAAAGTGGTATTAGCTGTCGCTTTAACGTAGTGAATGCGTTGAGGCCTCTGGCCAGCTATTTCGGCTTGCGAAATCGGCCTGAAAGTGTTTATGGCCTGCAAGAATAATTTATCTTGCTCGACGAAGTCGGTGCCTTCATCAGTTTTCCCTTCGAAAACATATGCGCTCAACTTATAATAAATCACGGCAACGCGGGTAATTGATTGTTGTTTTTTGGTTGCATCATAACTTGAGACCAGTCCCGTGAACCCTTTCAAACGCGATGGCGCGATTTCCTCTCCATTTTTAATTTCAGAAATGTTCAGTTGATTATAAAGATACTCTTCGGGAGTTTGAGCAGTCCTCGCTAAACGCGACATACTCAGTGTTGAAAGACCGTCAGTTCCTTTCCCCACAGTGGCTTTGGGCGCGGTGCCGCGCGCATGCTCCCAACCCTCCGGATAATCAAACCTGACGCGCCACGTTAAGTCTGAAAAACGCTCTTTGGGTATGTCTTTAGCAAGGAAATTTTCACCCCAGATCAAGTTCTGTGTGAGAGCTCTGTATTTTTCAGCGCCATTTCCACGGGTGCGATCAATCGTGAGTTTTTTTGCACGAGAAACTACTGCTCTTAAACGTGCATCGTTTCGAGGGTGTGATGCGAAAACACCGTGATAAGTAGGCCTTATTGCCCCTTTCCTTTTTGCTTGATCTTTTTGAAGCGTTTCGAAATCCTTCATGATGGATAGCATTGAAATCATTTGATCAACATCATAACCAAGCTTCGCCATGTACTCTGCACCGCTCTGGTCTGCTTCAAGCTCATGATTGCGACCCATTGAGCGAACTTTGGAATTACCATAGGCCATTCCAGCTTCATATACCTCGTTACTATTAGCCAAGATTGCAGCAACGGTCGATAGGACTTGAGTAGCGGTACCGCTCTTCGACTGCTTATTAATATGTCCCCGAGTCACATGTGCTACCTCATGTGCAATTACAGAAACAAGCTGAGCCTCGTTGCTGACATAGTTTAAAAGTCCTCGATTAATGTAAACGAAGTTGTCTGCCGTAGCAAAAGCATTAAGAGCGGGATCATCAAGTAAGCTAAATATGAATTTCTCGCCAGCCATCTCTGATACTGATACAACCTCAGCTCCCAAGTTTTCGATATAGGAAGTAAGCTGTGGATTATTTAACAATGGTGTGCGCTTTAATAGTTCCTCATATTGTTTTTGGCCGCTGGAGACAGATAGGCCTGTTTGCGATGCTAAAAATGCCGTTGCGAAAACGGTTATTTTAGTAAAACAATTGAAGTTTCGGATTACAGACATTTTATTACCTGAATAATACTTTTTTAATTGAATATTGCCTCTAGCTGCGAGGAAAGTCCTTTACAAGCGTCACTTTTTACCGGCGTCAAAAGCGGAATAGGGGCGATGGCACCTATGAGGTATGAGGTGCCTTCAGAATCGACTCGAACGCGCGCTACTTCACTCACATCTGATAGATCCCAAACGATTGCCTCATAGACAGATGCCTTGTCCCATGTTGCAAAACCAAAACATCCCGCGCCTCCCGGACCTGCCGCACAACTTATAGAACCGTTTCGGTCGAGCGTTTCTGTTGAACCGTCTAACCATACCAAGAATCGTATTCCTCTTTCTGTTATTGCTTTATTAATTAAAGGCTCCTGTATGAGTTGTCGCATGCGAAGTAATCCCTTCGGCGCCGTTCTGGGTTCAAGCCAAGGATACAAGGCGTCAATTAGCCTGCGTTCAGGTAAAACATTTAGGCTAAGCGATCGTAACTTGTCGCCTACACAGGCAACAAATTCATCGTCTGTTTCATAATGTCCAGCATCTCTGCGTCCAAGGAGCGCGATAGTCTCCTCACTACTCACTGTTACTCCTTCATCAAAACTTCGATATTCGTCTATGGTTGTAGTGGTGTTGCAAGCGGTCAGTATGAAAATTAATATGCAAATTATCACAAGCGGCATGTGTTACGATCTCCGTGATTTCTCTCTAAGATGTCTTTCGACTGATGGAATCCTATAAAAATCAAGACTAAGTTTGGCACCAATATCGCGGAGGGCAGCCCTGATGGCAGAACCTATAGCCTTGTCTTTCTGTAACATAAATGAGTCGGACGTTTTTCCATACACCGGCATGAACCAGTTATCGATAAGGTTCCCCTCAACGTCAGTAAGCCTGAGATTGTATTTGATCCAAATTTCATAGACATTTAGATAGTTTTGAGAGGGGACTGCGATTTGCGTCTCTACTACCGTGGGATAAATAATAATATCTGGCGACTGTTCTATCTTTTCTTCTGAATCAAAAAAATCTACCGTGTCGAACAAAGCCGAGAAGGTTTTCCGCATAATATTTTCTTGGGCGCTCCCAATTGATAGCATCGTTTTGCTACTGGGCTTTGCAACATAATTTGAAAATTCTGGTGTGAAAATTACCACAGCATAAAAGGCACGCGATGGTGCCAGAAGTTCGGGGAAACTCTCCTCGGAAAGCACTTGCGTGGTTCCACCGCATCCTTTGACGATTAACGCGATACATATAATGGTAACAAAAAAAAACGGATGCTGATTGCGCATATCGGTACCTAAACTAATTTAAGCTGTTTAATCCAACGAAGGTGCCACCATTGTTATAGCTTAATTCTCTCATCAGTGCTGCAAATTTAATCGCACCAGCTCCTGGATCTCTTCCTGTAGTAAACTGTACAGGGAACCCTATCGCATGAATTCTTGCGAGACCACCAATTGTACGATCAATTTGATTAATTTGATTCACCATGTCAACGACACGCTTGACCGACCGACCTTGGAAGTCGTCACCTAATATATATATACTAATTTTTCTATCTCGCTCGTAAAAGTCGCGCAGCGCTTCTTCTATGCCTTCCACAGGGCTGGAATTACTGAACGGAGCCCATTGTTGCAACGTTCTCACGATGTCAGCTCTCTGATCAGGATTATCTTTAATCCACTGACCTCGATAGGCGTCATACATATATTGTCCCATATCATTGAGCACTTGAAGACCTTTTACTTCTGGGTATACATCTAAAATGTTGATCATTTCTTTTTGTACCTTTTCCCACGCCCTACTTTGCATACTGCCAGATGTATCTATTACGAAAATAATGTATTCACTATCGGCGGGAATCCCGCCTACAAGATCGTTTTGACTAACAGAGCCAGCCTCTTGTAGACGAAGCATTTCCTCAGAGAGCACCTGTTGTACTAGTTTCAGTTGTTCTTTCTCTTGGGCTAATGATTGAGCATTTTTAGTTGCTTGGGCCCTGGCAGAAGCTAGTTGCGCCTGCAAACGGGCGATTCTTTCCCGAAGCTGTGAAAGCTGCTCCTGCTGGGAAACTAGTTGTTCTTCCAATAGGACAGTATCTCCCCTTATGTCAAACAGTTCGAGCTGAAAAGCCTTGAGTGAACCTACTAGTTGATCCTTCATATCTTCGATTGTGGCCGGATCACCAATTCTTGCGATCACAAGAAGGAGTACAATAGCCCCGAAACCGCAGCTGATTACGTCCAAGAATGCCAAGCTCGCCTCGGAGGTTTGACGCCTTTTAGATTTCATGTATCGACCTCGAATCGATTGAGCATTTTATGGCCAGTCCCGAGAGGGGGCAATAAAGGCTCCCTGAGTATTTAAAGCGAGTTGCCAAAATAAGGCTGCAGCCTCTGGGTCGCCCTCCATTGGAAATAGTATTGTGTTAACCGGGATTCCATCGGGTATCTTCTTGATTGCATTTTGAAAGTATTTTCTTCTTTGGTCACCGTCAACCATCGAGGAGGAGGGTGGACGTGCACCCTGTGTTGGTAAACCATCAGTAAGAATAAAGATATTGTCTGGAGATTGGTCAAAGTTATTTATGCTTACCACCGCATTTTCTAAACTTGTGCCTGCTGCAGGAGCGAAAGCACGCAGGCCCTCTACTGCACGTTCTACTGACAATGAGTCGGCGGCGTCTAGCCATTCTCCATCGGTGCCGTTAATGGCAGCTGATACCGACGTATTAAAGATGTACAACTGAAATCTGCTACTAGCGGGGAGCTGTGCCAACAACCATTCTACTGTACTCATTGTCCAAACCCATTTTGGAGCAGATTGACGTTGTTGAATATCCATATTGCGTCGGATAATAGCATTAACGACATTATCCGCTAACATACTGGCCGAACCATCCACAAATATCAACACGCGCTCACCACCCAGTTTCAGACCTGTTAAGTACTGCCGGTTACCATCCCCGACAAATTCTCTAACCTTATCGCCATACTCAATATCTTCAAGCTCTGCGGTTTCTTTTTCGAGTATTTCTACTTGACGTCGAAGTTCATCGATTTCTTCTTGCGGATCGATTTGAGTACTAGTTTCTGCCTCTTCTAATTCGGTGATAACCCGTCTTGATAGTCCTTGTGCTTCGATCATTTTGGTTTCTAATACCTCAAGGCTATTCAGGAGTGCCGCTTTTTGTTCTTCGGCTACTTGAAGATCTTTTTTCAACAACTCCATTTCAGCCGCAGCGTTCGTATTTGGGTTTTGCACCTCTGATGCGCTGTGCCTAAAAATTAAAAAAAGGAGGGTGACGGCTCCAAACCCACAAGCCATAATGTCCAAAAAGGACAAACTTAACGCGACATTTCGGCGTTGTTTAGGCATCAACCACCTCAATGAGTATGAGCTGGTGTTTGTCTATATGGAGAGATTCGCCGGGTAGTGCTCGGTTTGGTAGAAGAGCATAAAGGCCCTCTTTTTTGTGAGTTATCAGGAGATTGCCGTCTTCCAAAGATAAAACCAAATCAGCATTGGTAACCTGATTTTTGGCAATCAACAACTGATCTCGCGAAATCGTGAAGCCTAGGGCACAGCTGAGAGGCCATGCGCATTTGTCGTAAAGCAGGTGTGTCGCGATCCGTCCTCGCGACTTGTTTTTCTGGATGGACCCCACATGTTTGGATTGATCGATAATTTGCGAGAGTAAAACTTGGTTTAGCCGTTTGAGAGGTTTTTCCTCTCGCTGCGCTTGAATTGCAAGTCGCATGCATTTTCTTTCAATTAAAGAGTCCTCCAGCACTTTTACTTCTCTTAATGCTGGACATAACAATTTTAGCAGGCCACTTTGAGGCGTTAAACACAATTCCTCAGTCTCGTAATCCTTTAAAACGACTTTTAATGCCTCGAATTTTAGGTCGAGCATTTGTTGAATGTGTTTGAGATTTAAATGCAATGAGAAGTTCGAGTCAGGAGACTTAATATCAATCATAGCCTCTGAACTCGTTTTGAATTTTTCTAATGTGCTTGGTAGCTCATTGAATAGGTTCTGCTGAGTAATTGCAGAGTGCATTGGATCGTAACGTGTGGCTAGGACAGAACGCTCTGAGATATACCTTGCGCAATTTTTCAATAGTTGAAGCGCACCAATGTCTGAAACGACCTCAGATTTTAGAATTTGCAGGTATTGTCCTGTGCGCTTTAGGTGAGAAATCACAGTTTGATGCCCGTGTAGTTGGATTACTGCGCGGTGATAGTCTTCAGCGTACAAGAGAGCGTTTTCGATGACCCCACAGATTTTGGCCGGAACTGCCTCGATAAGGCCCAACAGAAGCTTGAGCCGGTCGTTATTGAAGCTGCCAGGGATAGCAACCAAGAGCTCAGGTGAGTCGATATTTGAGAGCAACTCGGCGAGTTGAAAAAAAGATAGATCTGCATGGTGTCTCGCGTAGCGCCTTGGTTCATCAAAGGTTTTTTCATCCAACTGATCCCAGTGTCTTGTGTAGCTGTTTTGCGGTTCCAACCATGTAAGCCGTCGCGCTTCTTCTCCTGAAATCAGCCCTACCTCAGAAATATGCACATAAGTGGGTGATTCGTACTTCCGCTCATCCTCAACAAACATCTGGAGGCTCTGTCCATTAAAAACCACCGTTGCCAATGTCATACCTCGCACCTAGACTTTTAGGAAACGGAGTAGTTGGATTTCACAGTGACGCTGTGAATCATGGACGAGGCGCTCCTGGATCAATTGGAGTTGGTGCATAAAAAACATTACCACCATGCTGATTAGTAGCGCGACAAATGTAGAATTAAATGCAACTCCAAGGCTACTGGTAACGCCAGCGATATTTCCTTGCATGGCTTCATGGGCTTGACCCAGCGCTGCACCGATCCCTCTTACAGTACCAATGAAGCCAATCGACGGTATCGCCCAAGTAATATATCGGATCATCGATAATTCTGAGTCAAGGCGTTCGCTCTCAGTATCACATACTGCAGCCACTGCGTCGTTTGCAGACTGAATGTTGCCAGTCATCTGGAAGCGCATGAGCGCTGATTGTAACGCTCGTGGAAGCAATAGGTTACGTTGTTCTTCTGACAACGATTCAAGGGGTTTTGTAAATTGATCTACGTCCTCGACCAGTATTCTTGATCCCTCCCTCACGTTGATCAATGCCCGGTTTAAAATAGCCTGCTCTTTGAGGACAGACCGAGCTTTGTACCCCATAATGGCGGCGGCCCAAACCATAAGTATGAAACAGGATTCCTGTTCAAGATCCTTGATTACGACAAAGATTGAGCGAGGCACCACATAGTTCCCGTCCTCTGAGGCCCGTTCTGCGTGTTGACGGATAATCACATCTGCATTAGGTCTGACCAAAGTCACAAAAATTGTATGTATAACGATAAACGCAAGTAGCAATGTTACTAATTGGTAGTACAACTCGTTCGTATCTCTTTTCATTATTTAATCCAATTCTTTGGCAGTTTTATATATCTGCAGGCAAGGGTACGGGAAAATCCTCTGATATTTCTTCAGAGGGCTTAAACTCATCTTTATTTGGCTCCTCATTGATCCTTCCTTCTTTTTCAGTGCTATTTTTTATCTCCGATTCAACCGCTTCTTGATCGTCTTTTCTTTCCTCATCAGAGTCGGCCAAGGAGGAGAAAAAAAACAGTGTTGGGATTGTGAATGACAAGATAATCCTGATCATTATTCTTCAGTAATCTTATCTACATATCTAGCAATCCGAAACCCTAGATCAATTCGCGGATCGATTCCATGATCCCGATATGTGAGCCGTAATTCTGATCTCGATCCCATAGCCCAGCTAGCACCTCTAATCACATGTTGGGTCCCTTCCTCGGGACCTCTAAAATCTATCAAGGGTTCCCCTCGGTGGGCTTGCAGATCGTAATAATCGTTTACCCACTCGGCTACGTTGCCACCAATGTTATAAAGCCCCTTATTGTTCGGGGCAAAGGTCCCTGTTGGAGCAGAAACTGGATACCCATCTGTATAGCTGATTAATTTAAATCGCACTAGTTTTGCAGCTGATGTATCAGCGTAGTTCCCAACCACTCGGTCAGGAGGAAAGCGGTCGTTTCCCCACGGATAAATTTGAGCAGAACCGCCAACACTAGTTCTTGCCGCCCACGACCACTCTGCCTCGGTCGGAAGACGGTAGCCATTTGATGACCAGTCTGTGCCAGCAAACTCTATTTGGCACTCGATGTTCCCATTTAAGTCACAACCATAAATATAGAATGGTGAAAGCCCATCTTGTTTACTGAGCCAGTTACAAAATCTTATGGCGTCTACCCAAGAAACATTGACTACGGGTTGTTCCTCCATATCAAGGGTCCTCCCGGAAATAGCCGATGAGCTGTGGGTTGTTTTCCACATGCGAAATTGTCGATTTGAGACTTCGGTTTCCCCGATGTAAAAAGGTCTTTGGAGTGCTACAGACCGTTCAATTTCATTTGCTCGTCGTCCGGGTTGTCTGCGGGATGCTCCCATGAAGAACGGAGCTTTAGGCCGCATTAATAGTAACTTTATGTCGCCAACCGTCTTTATTCGATTGGGACGTGTTGACCAATATGCTGCTTCCTCTGTAAGGAGGGTGACTGAAAGCGCTTGCTGCTGTGAAGGTTGCGGTAATACTTTAAATGTTTCAGTTCGATATCCTTCCTGCTCTACTCTGAGCTCATGTTGCCTTGATGGTAACCGAAGTGTTTGCGATCCGGTTTTCGAAAACTTGTTGTCAACGTATACCTTTGCTCCTTCGGGGGATATAGAAAGTGCAATTTCTCCGATGTCCTCTTGCAAGGTTAACTGCAACTCCAGTACTTGATCGGAGGCAACAGTGAACCTGTAGGGTTTTTTGATATATCCCTCCATCATCACGTCGATTTTGTGTTTTTGCTCGGGACGTACTGGAATCTTGAGTGGCGTAATTCCCTGAAAATTACCATTGAGCATGACACTTGCGCCATTGGGGAGAGTTTCCAGCTGCAGATATCCGTCCGCTGTGACTAGGAAAACTGGCGGGTATACCTGGGTTTCTCCAGCAGGGACACTTAACGTGTCCGACCAATCATTAAATCCGCTTTTTTTGAGTAATACGGAACTACCTGACTGTAAAACCTCAGCACTGATGGGCGTATTACCTACAAATTTATCATCCACCCAAAGCTTGGCGGCACTCGGCACAGATTCAATTTTCAGAGTTCCCCAGCCGGGTTGCAGCTCAACCGATAGGGTTTGTGTTTCACCTAGACCGATAATGTCAACGTCATATTTTGAATCCAGGTACCTCGTTTTGGAAAGGACGATTTGATGAGTGCCTTTTCTCAATTCTTTGATTACTCCGGGTAGGATGGCGCCAGATGGCGCACCATCTACCCGAGCAGTTAATTCCGTCAATGTTGATTCAACTTGTAATTGTCCCGGAAGGGGTTCTAGCACCACTTTCAATTGTTGTTCGTTATTTGATGATACTTCAAGGTCCATATCGTATGGTTTGTAACCTTGGGCAGTGACCCCTACCTCATATTTTCCTGGGAGTAAGAGATAATTTGATCCGATTCTAAACGATATGCCTGACAACTCGATCCGGCTGTCTGAGGGTGTGGTGGTAATGATTACCGGACTTGCTGATGCAAGGTAGAGCATCACAAGTGAGCCTGCTGCGAGGGTAATAGCTAGGACCCATAAACCTATAGAAATTTTACCCCTATGTCTTCTAGCCTCACCATCCAAAGGTAAAAATTTTGTGGGCTTAAGGTTTTCCTCCACTACTTCCCGATCTATTGAGTCCATATCCTCGCCTAAGCTGCAATGATTGCTGATGATTTTTGGTCTACTTCATGTAAAGTCCGCGGAGCATCGCATCACTGGATTTATATTGTTTCACTACAACGAACATCAATAGGCACATTATTTGAGCCGATGTCGACCGTAAATTCTATTAAAACGTCTCGAAATCCGGTCCGGGCACCAAGGATGCTATATTTTCCAGGACGCAAAGACACTGTTTTACGCGCAAAAACCCCAAGATGTGATACGCGAAGAAGGGTCACCTCAGTTTGACCGTCTGATTGAAGGATAACCTCAGTGGCGGTTTGTGATTGCTCAAGTAATTTCTCTAGATCTCTAATTTGACGTGATAACTTGGATGTCTCAACGTCGTTAGATGCGATTCCAAGTAGATTGTCTAGTAAAACTTTCGCTTCTTTGTAGGTCTTTTTATCAGCCAAGGCCAGCGGAGTTGAGAGTATGGCGTCGGTTTGACGATCCAAATCACTGCGAATTGAGGCATTAATCTTCTTGACTCTTGGTTGGACTAGGGTGCCGTCAAGTTGGATTAGGTCGTTGTAGACTTGCAACGCTTGGGCCCACTTCTCGTCCAATTCCAGCTTGCTGGCTCGTTCCATTTTCTTTGTTATTTCAAATTGTTGTTTTCGCGTCTCAAGTTGCAGCAACGCCTTATCGACGGATATTTTGCTTTTGTCCAATGTCTTAGCTGATATAAATGCATTCCTAGCGCTTTGAAACTGATTTTTTTCGAGTTTATCCCATCCAAGGCTCATGAGTGATTGAAAATCTCGATCCAAAAGTGTTTTGGTTACCTTTTTAAGCGCTGTTTTAGCTGGCAAGAAATTATCATCGAGTGCTAATGCTAATTGGTATTGGCGCTTGGCCAAGTCCAACTCACCAGAATTCTGATGTGCAGTTGCGTCCCGGAAGTGCATAAGGACCTTCGGCAGTGATTCGCTCCTCCCCAAGAGCAAGGTGGCCTGAGGATTTTCAGGTGCTATTTTGATAGCAGTTTGGGCATATTCTTGGGCCTTATACACGTCTCCTTGAAGGATACTTTTCAATCCACTTTTTATGCTAGCTTCGAGCGTGGCTCCGGCGGAGCTCTCCAGCGCTCTGAGTTTTTCAAGTGCGAGAATATACTGAGCGATTGCTTGTTGATACTTGGTGTCCAAGTACAATTGGTCACCAATTTCAATTAAGTTAAGTGACTCCAAGAAATTAAATTGCCCCCATTTTCTGACTCCGCGTGCATCTAATGAGTCCCTCATTGTGATTATTTGAGCCAGTAACTCTTGCGAAGTAAGGCGATACTTTTGTTTTTCTGCTAACTGAGAGGGAGTTAGCTTCGGTACTTGTGGGTTGCTTTCAATTGGATTTTCTTTAATCGTAAATAATGGGTCATCTATCACTTTTGGGAGTACAAAAGCTATGGTTACCGAAATAGACATAAGCATTAGGAGTGTTATCTGTTTTTTATTCATTTTCCGGCGGTATTCGCTCCTCTGCGTAGATCTGTAGCAACAAGGCCTGCCATTGTTGGTACTTAGCCTGCACGTTACCAGAGAGGGTTACGGTTCGGTCTTCGAGTTCGATTATCTCAGGGGCCAGCGCTGTTTCGAGACCGGAACCCATTTCAGCCACCGACTCATTGTAACTCGCCGCCCTTTGTTTTTTTTCAAGACCCGATTTCACCAATAGGCCACCCGCCCCCGCTGTCGTGGTACTAGCAAGGCGGCCCGCGCTGGAGTCACTCTCAAGACGACCGTAGATCCCTGCCACGATGGTTCCAATTCCCGCTATTATGCGTTGGTTCCCCTGTTTTTCTAGTTGCCTTGCTTTCACAACCGAGTCATAAGATGCTCGTCTGAAGTCCTGATAGGGTAAGTGCATTTGCCTCGAAAAACCGTCGTAGAATTCTTGCATCCGGTCAATATAAAGGTAATCTCGGTCTCTAATCCGGCGCACTCTCTCTAGGAGTGGATCCGCGTCTGCCGGCAGACGAACTATTTTAATTTTGCCTTCTTTGTCTGTCTGTGTGTATTGGTTGAAGGCCTCTGGGGAGAACCGTTGAGCAAAACGCATTTCCGACAATCTACGAAGCTCTAACGCGCGCTTCACGCCATACCTTTCATATTGTTGAAGGAGCTCGTTCGCTATGCTGATATACACGTTTTGAAATGGGTCGCCGGCGTTCTTTCTCCTCCTGTCATATGCATATTTTCCGACGGTGGTTCGATATTTTTTGGTAAACCATGTGAGTCCACCGCTGTCTCTCGCGACTATATCCATCGCCAAGGTTTCACCGTCCGATTGCAAAATAGTCCCTTCAATGTATAAATCCATTATTGCGTCACCGTCAGGGATAACTCGAACAGGGCCCCAAGCACCGCTCTTTTCCAGTACCCTAAGAAGTTGTGTTGCAAAATATACCGACTCTGCCAAACGGACTTCGGGAAAGACTGTGTCATCCTCATCAGTTAGATCGAGACCGTCATCGAAGGCAACGATACCCACATCTAGCAGCGCTTTTACCGGAACTGATATTGTCGGCGAAAGCAAAGTGATTGGAGTTGAAGAGGTGATCTTATCGATAGCCGCATGTGAGGGTGCGGACATGAAAAGGATGATAGTAATTACCAAAACTGTAATGTAAGTTTCTTTCTTGGTCGGAAAAATATAGTTGTTCATAATTTATATTTATCCTTTAGCGCGGCGGTACTCTTCCCATAATTTTTCACGAAGAATCGGGTCAGTCTCTCGAGACGCAGCTTCCCTTATTTGTCTTTCTACAATGTCATCACCTTGCCCTTCGCCAATATCGTCAGGAATCGGGATAGTTGTAGCGTTGCCGGAATCTTTACTTCTGGATGACATTGATTCTCCGTCTCCCGAAGATTTGGTCTCACTTGCTCCTTGGTCTGCGCGTGCCGCGACTGGATTTCCGTTCTCCTCAAGTTCCTCATACAACGGCTGATCTGAGTCAGCTGCCAAAGTTCTGCCGCCCATCGGGTCAAGCACATCTATGCCGGACTCCCCATCAGAACCGCCAACACGACTGTCAAAGTCTTCTAACGAGTTTTCGAGGTTTGACTCCAGCTCCTCTAAAGAGGGCCCCTCACCATTGTCAACAGGGCCGCCTGAAGCTGATCTATCTGAACTAGTCGTAGACGACCCAGTGGGAATGGAAACCCCTCCGGGAATACTTACGCTGCCAGCCGGAACATTAATGGTTGCTCCTCCGGAAGACGAGCTTGAGCTGGGAGGGATTGGGACAACAGAACTACAGGCAAGTAAATTAAAGCATAAAAAGATTCCCCCTGTGGAGTATATGGACCGAAGGAATTTTTGAAACATTGGTTTAAAATTTAAAAAGGGTTTATTCATGATTTACCTCTTACCATAAAGGGTGGCTCAAGACTAATTACCAATACCCGATCGTGCCAGAAATATTTTATAAGGAGACTCCTCTGGGTTACCCTCATTTAGACGAGGTCTGTATCGACTTTTTTGGATAGATCGACGTATCGACCGCATTTCTTCTTCAGATAAGTCTTCAGGAGGATCTATAAATTGAATGTCTCTTGCTCGCCCTCTTTTTGTGATGAGTGCAGAAACTTCTACTATCTTGCGAGGTTTATCTTGGTTGTTTTCCGGGAGATTGAACTCAATTTTCTGTGGCTTGGAAAAAAAAATTGATTGCACATCTTCAGACACACCCTCATCCAAAAGTGTTTCAAATGCGAGGCCGTATGCTTTGATGGCCGCATGGCTTTGACCAAAAACAAGATACCAATCGGCTAACTGAGCGATGGCATTCGCCTGGCTTATGAGGTCTGATTCAGGTTGATTAGAGAGGGATTCAACTCTGCTGATTAAGGCTGCTTTCCCACGCCGATAATATGTTAACCCTGCGGCAGAGCGACTCGTGGTTGGTGCACTGGAGTTTGTAGTTATTTCAAAAGTTGCCTCGGTTGGTAATCCATACTCATTTACATGAGTAGCCACGAGGTATTGCACCGCTGCAAGTTTTTGATAGTAGATGGGTGTCTTTGGATCTTCCATAGGAACACTTCTTTTCATTAACCTCGACATTCGTTGTGATACGATGTCGGCAGCGACAATGTAGTTAAGACCACCTTGGCTGGGATTGGCTCTGTATTTAGCTAGCTGCCAGTTAAGAATATTATCCAGTATTTCTAGTATGCGGGGATCAGAATCTCCATAATTGTTTTTTCCGAGCAGGTATATTGAATCCATCGCTTTTTGAGCAGATTCTGCATCTCCTGCAATGGTGTCTAGGTCAGCGAGCAAAAAAAGATAAGGTGTTTGAGAGATGCTGTGTAATCCGAAATTAACTCGCTCAATTTGCATACCTCGCTTTAGGGCTCGTTGTGCATCTGTATAGTTTTCATCGTTCATTAATGCCCTCCCCAGCCCCATATATAGTTCCGATAACTGAATTGAGAACGCATTACTATTGGCCTCAGCGCGTTCTATGGCGTCTTGATAATCTCGGAGAGCCCCCTCAGCACTCATCGCTGTGATTAATTTCGGTGACAGAGCCATCACTGTGCCGAGTACCATTATGCTAAAATACCTCCCAGAAGATTGTTTTAGCTTACTTGGGCAGAGGTCGAATAGACGAGGCATTTGATGGACCCTCTGTATGATTTGCTGTTAGTGCGCCGTTAGGTAATTTTACACGTAAACTATGGAGGAACATAGAATTTTGTCGGTTCCCACTTGCTTGATTACCAAATTAATATAAGATTCCAGTTTTGATTAAAACAACAAACATTTTTGCAACTTACTTTAATACGAATATCTATCTTTTTTTGGTTTTTAAATGGCGCAAATAAGATTTAGTGTCCGCGATCAGCCTTAGATCTTTCATTGCCAACCAAATTCTGCAGTAAAAAGGAGAGTGGTTTGAACATAAATTCATTCATCCCCCCAAGAAGGACTCTTATGGGACCTGGGCCATCTGATGTAAGTGATCGTGTCCTTAGCGCTATGGCTCGGCCGACCATAGGGCACTTAGATCCGTCATTCATAGAAATGATGGATGAGATAAAAACACTTTTGCAGTATGTCTTTCAGACTAATAATCAGCTTACATTTGCAGTATCTGCGCCGGGTTCGGCGGGGATGGAATGCTGTTTCGCAAATCTGATTGAGCCCGGTGATGAGGTTATTGTCTGTCAAAATGGAGTTTTTGGAGGACGGATGCGTGAGAATGTGGAGCGTTGTGGTGGCTCGGCAATCATGGTTCAAGACGAGTGGGGAAGTGCTGTTGATCCGACAAAACTCGAAGAAGCCTTAAAGCAAAATCCTAATGCTGTGATCGTGGCATTTGTTCATGCAGAAACTTCTACGGGGGTTCAATCTGATGCGAAATCTTTGGTTCGATTGGCTCATGAGTTTGACTGTATTACGATTGTTGATACTGTAACTTCGTTATCGGGGACACCTCTATTTGTGGACGACTGGGAAATCGATGCGATTTACTCGGGGTCCCAAAAGTGCTTATCGGCCCCACCTGGACTGTCTCCGGTAAGCTTTAATGAGCGCGCCGCTAAAAAGATCCGCACCCGACAGACCAAAGTTAAGAGTTGGTTCCTAGATTTGAATTTGGTAATGAACTATTGGGGGGGAGAGGGCAAGAGAGCATACCATCACACTGCACCGGTAAATTGTTTGTATGGGTTGCATGAGTCTCTTGTTATGGTTCAAGAGGAAGGGCTGGAGGCCGCTTGGAAGCGTCACAGAGATAATCATCTTCGACTCTATGATGGCCTTGACGCTATGGGGATAGAATTCGTTGTAAACAAGGCGGATCGACTACCTCAATTAAATGCAGTGTCAATTCCAAATGGGGTTGACGATATGGCAATTCGTAGCCGTTTGCTCGAAGAATTTAATCTAGAAATTGGTGCTGGATTAGGTACTTTAGCTGGCAAGGTTTGGCGTATCGGGCTCATGGGACACGCGAGCACCCCTGAGAATGTTGATTTTTGTATCAGCTCGTTGCGTTCGGTTTTATGAAGTTGCTTCTACCTTATTGTCTAATTAACGTCATAATGATAGATAAAATCCAAGATAACTCGACCAACTTGACTCAAGCTGCGTGACCTACAAAATTTGATTGTGTCTTCAGTGGTGTGCCAAGTCTTTGGAAATGGGAAATGGATGAGATTTACGACGGGAATTCCCACCTGTAGAAATGGAATGTGATCATCAATAACCGCCCCTCCTATTACATTTTTAAAAACTTCCGCATCTTGTCGCTCAGCGCTCTCCCACACTCGAGCAAGGACCTCTGGCGCGCTCACAGATGAGTAGTACTCTCGGGGTATACGCAAGTCTCTGTCACAAACCATGTCAATAATAATACCTGCGGTGGGTCGATATTTCGGATTTTCTTTTACGAACTTACTTGAACCTATGGCATATTTATTGTTGCCAACATTACCTAGGTCTTCAAGATCAAAAAAAATAAGATCAACATTCACGCTGGGCGGCTTACTATGGAGGTGTTTTGCCACCTCGATCAGCACTGCGACACCTGACGCGCCATCATTGGCGCCTAATACTGGCATATTCCGCTTAGTAATATCCGTTTCTTGATCAGCGATCGAGCGAGTATCCCAATGAGTACCAATCATAATAAGTGTATTTGAATTTTTTTTCTCTACTCGACTACTTACCCATAAATTGGTGCCATTGAGCGCATTTGCATCGAACTCATGGAGTTGTATACTCATTGAGGGCGGTATTTGGGAGCGAATATAAGATAACGTTAATAGCTTTGCTTGTGGGTGCTCTGGTGATCGTGGGCCAAAGCTTGTAAGGTTTTCGATGTGTCGCATCGCAATCTGCCCATCGAAGTCAATGACCGCACTAAGCGATCTTTTCAAGTCAGTTTTATGCTTGTTGGTGTGGCCTTTCTCAAGCGGGGTTCTTTCTCGAAATTGTTTCTTGGTTGGGGTTAATTCGGCAGTGCTGCCCACTAAATTGTCAGAACTATTTAAAAAAATTGAAAAGGCGATAAATAAGGAGATTTTCCTAAGAAAAAAAAACATTTCAATTCATCAATTCCTTAGCTGGATGGTACCCAACTTGCTTTTTACATAGACCTCTCTAGCAGGAAGCTATCAATCTGGTTTTGTGATAATTTAGCTCTCGAGGCGGCAACCTTGGCTTTGCTCTTGAGGGGGCCGACAAGAACTCGGTGCCATCGCTCTCCAGAGCTGTTTGTAACTGCTTCAATTTTCGAATCAAAGTTGAGCAAGAGGAGTTCGATTCGATGATTTTCCGCATCATCAATAGACTGAAAAGAGCCCGCTTGAAGAAAGTAAGAGGGCTTTTTAATTTGATCGGCCTCGATTTGGGAATCGGGAACTTCAATTTCAGCAGTTTTTAAGTCGTCATAAAAAGTGAATTTTAATTCCTGCAGTTTTTCGTTTTTGACAGAGGTTACAGCGTCATCTGCGATATCTACCATTCTTTGCACGCTGGGAATATAAGGCAAAGCAAAATAAGTAATAAAGGAGCCCAATGCTAAGCCTAATGCAAAAGATATTTTCCATGGAGCTTCAGCAGCCGATCCACTGCTGTTGCGTTTGATATTTTTAGTATTTTTACGCCCCATTTTTATTTAGTTTGTTTCTGGTTTGTGTCTCGAACGATTCATCTACATGAAAGCGAAGTAAAATTGAACTTCTTAGGCTATAGATCCAGAGCATCAACGTCAATTGTCCAGCGAACTCCTGATTGTTTTGGGAGTTTTTCCATTTCAAAAGCAAGTAGGGTGAGCAATTTTTGAAGTTGATGACGATCACCTGTTTCTATACGAAATACATACCGGTATCGGTTGGATTTCCGCTCCAAAAGAGCCGGCAAGGGTTTAGTATAAATCATTTTTTTTAATGTTGGCGAGCATAGTTCTTGCGCCTTGATTTTGATGGTTTTTAAAAAATCCTCTGCAGCTGATGCATGAGTTGATTCGGCGCGAATGAGGGCAAGATGACAGTAGGGCGGCAATTTTTGTTGCTCTCGATGAACCAAGATAGATTGCGCAAATTCACGGTAACCGCTCTGTAATAGAAGATTAAGGCTGGGATGAAATGGTTGGTGAGTTTGTATGAGAACTTCTCCAGCTTTTTCACTTCTACCGCTCCGTCCTGCAACTTGTGTGATTAGCTGTCCCATCCTTTCCAAAGCGCGAAAATCTGGACTCAAGAGGCCAGTGTCTGCATCTAGTATGACGGCCAGAGTGATACCACCGAAGTGGTGTCCCTTTGCCAGCATCTGAGTACCTACCAAAATACAGGGATTGCCCTTTTTGACATCATGATAAACAGAATTCATAAAATCGCGTTTTCGTGAAGTGTCCCGATCAACTCGTATTATCGGTGTTGTTGGAAAGGCTTTTTGCAACAGTAATTCACTTCGCTCAGTACCAGCGCCGTAGGCGATTAATTCCATTGATTTGCAACGCGGACATACCGATGGAGGCGGCGAGCGGAAATCGCAGTGATGGCAAATTAATTTATTATGACTGCGATGTAGGGTCATTCGTGAGTCACAATTTTTGCACTCTGCAACCCACCCACAGCAATGACATAGCAAAGCAGGTGCAAAGCCGCGACGATTGAGAAATACCAGCACCTGTTCTTCCCTAGTTAAGACATTTTTAATAGCTGAGAGAGTATCGTCGGCGATGACTGTACTAACAGATTCACGTCGCATGTCTATTAGTTTCCACTTTTCAGTTTTTGCATGACCGGCTCTTTCAGTCAGATTTAGCTCTGTGTAACGACCGGAGTGGCAGTTGTGTAATGATTCCAGCGAGGGAGTTGCCGAACCGAGTATAATTGGAACGTTTTCGTGTTTCGCCCGCATTACGGCGATATCCCTCGCAGAATAGCGAAAACCTTCCTGCTGTTTGTATGAACTATCCTGCTCTTCATCAATTATGATCAATGCGAGCCGAGGTATTGGTGTAAAAATAGCAGATCGCGTGCCCAAGATGATTGATGCGTCACCATTTTTTGCCATGGTCCACGCAAAAAGCCTTTGCTTGTCGGTCATTCCAGAATGGAGTGATACCAACGGCACTGAAAATCGTTGATGGAATCTCTGCTCGGTTTGGGGGGTTAGGCTAATTTCAGGCACTAAAATCAGCGTTTGTTTTCCCTGTTTGAGCACTTTTTCGATGAGTTGTAAATAAATTTCAGTTTTCCCACTTCCGGTTATGCCATTCAGTAACCAGCAGTGGTACTTCTCAAGACTAACATGATTAAACACCTGCTGTTGTTCAGGATTTAATGTTAGCTTTTTATCGTTGAGGATTCCGTTATTTTTAGTTTTTGGCGAGTCAATAAAAGTTTGTGAGATATACCCACTGTCATAAACCTGTTTGATGATTGATCTGGAAAATTCTTTGGAAAGTTCCTCATCGCTGACAAACTTGACGCCCATTAAAAATGTTATAAGTGCTTTTTGTTTTGGAGAACTTTTTACGGTGGACAAGACGAGCTCTGTATCGGCCTTGGATAAATGCCAATATTTTTTTCGTGTCTCGGGTAAAGGCACGCCTTTTCTCAACAGATTAGGTAGACCCCGCATAGCTGCGTCACCAAGGGGATGTTGATAATAACTAGCGCTCCACTTTAATAAGCGAAGCAAAGCATGAGGAATTAGCGGACGATTGTCTAGTATTGATAGAATTGTTTTTAATTTCGTTTTATCAAGATCACTCCTTTTTCTTATGTTAATTATTATACCAATCACTTTACGACGACCAAAAGGCACCTCCACACGAACACCGGGTTGTGGTGATGAAGTATCTTCGCCCGAGAATGGCAGTTTGTAATCAAATAACTTGCGGATTGGCTGGGCTACACCGACTTGAGCGATTAATGGACGTTTTACTGGCATAAATTCTCTTGTGTCTGTTTGGGTGCGTCTGATCTTTAAAACCCTTTATGCTCTTATCTTGCGATTATTATCCCTTTAAATAAATATTAGCATTATTATGGAAATTATTTGTGAAGCCGAAGTTAAAAGGCCATTAATAAGGCTCAATTTCTCAGTTTATAATTGTAATTTAATCAATCCAAGCGAAAAGATGTTGGCTTCATGATGTTTCTTATTGAAATTTCGTATTTAGTTTTTTATGGGAAACCTTATCAATTATTTTTTGAGCCGCTCGTTAAATGTGCAAATAGTTCGAAAATTGATTGGATTAAATTGACATAAAACCGGCTTGGTATGTGAATTGCTTTTTTCACGAGAGTTACATGATGTCCTTTAGAATTTTCTTATCCGAGACAGAAATAACAATGATTTTTATTTTAAAATAGCGCATATCTACCAGTTTTAAAAGCATAAAGTTCAGAGTGTATCGATTATAAAAAACTTTTTAACTAAGAACTTGATGTGGTAGCCTAATCTTGTCCAAAGTATTAGGTAGCTTAGCTGTTTGTGTTTGAGGAGTTAGCTTGCGGTTAGTTTTATTTTTGCTCAAATCTTTCTTTTTTTTTCTGGCTTTGGCTATCGGCGCAATCTTTGCTGTTTACAATGACGAAAAAATTTCTATTAATTTCGTTTTTGTACAAGCATCTCATGCAAGTGTTGGATTTTGGTTGTTACTTTTTATGTTTGTGGGGGTTTTATTGGGAATTTTCTCTAGCTCTCTGATGGTGTTTCGGTATTATCGACTACTCTTGAAGTCAAAAAAAAATGTGGGCGCTGATAGTGAGTAATGATCTTTGTCTAATTGTAATTCAAAAGTAATTGTTGCCCTTGACTATTCGGACGCAGGGAGTGTGCTGGCCTTTGTAGATAAATTGGAACCAAGTTTATGCAAATTAAAGGTAGGAAAAGAACTTTTCACACGTGAGGGACCTCCCATAGTTTCAGATTTGATCAGACGTGGTTTCGATGTTTTTTTAGACTTAAAATTTCACGATATACCAAATACGGTTGCTAAAGCGGTAGCTGCCGCCGCTGATATGGGAGTCTGGATGACAAATGTCCATTCATTCGGAGGACGAAGAATGATGGAGGCTGCGAAGGAAGAAATCGATCGTAAAGGTAGCAAAATTATTCTTATTGGTGTAACGATCTTAACGAGTATCGAACGCAGAGATCTGAGGGAGTTGGGGATGCATGAAAACATTATGGATCAGGTTCGAATCCTGTCTTCTGCTGCTGAGATAAGTGGACTTGATGGTGTAGTATGTTCTGCAAGGGAGGTCCCCATGCTTAGAAAGGAAAGAAAAGAAAATTTTATCTTAGTAACTCCGGGGATACGCTTGAGTAATTCTCCCTCAGATGACCAGCGGCGGGTGGTTACCCCAATCGACGCAATTGCGAATGGTAGTGATTTCATTGTGGTCGGACGTCCAGTAACCCAATCAGCTTACCCGACCGATACGATAAGAGAAATTGTGCGATCAATTTTATAGTTCATAATGGTGGTAGGCGCATTAAAGAGTTTTCGCAGCCTCATAAATTTTATATCGGATGGATCTTGTAAGAAGCCGCTTTAACGGCTTGGAGCTTCTGACAATTTCCTCATTTTTAAGTCTCAGTTCACCATAGAGAAACTTGGTCTCCATCCCGTCACGTGTGATAAGGATTCGGTAAATTCCACTGACCCATTTAGCCCTTCCCTTGTGAGTGAGTTCAACCCTCCCCACTTCACTAAGAAAACAACAGTCCCATGCAAATTTTGGCGGCATATTGATGTATATATAATTTAAAATTGATGATTTAGTATGTTTTTTATTTAACATCTTATCCAGAGTCCACATTCGAAGTCAGTGCGCAGAAACGTCTAAATTTAATATCGATACCCATGCTAAATTTAAGATTAATCTTAGTTATTACCCTTTTTTTGAGCACTTCCATTTGAAAGAGATTGCAAGACAAGCTCAGAAAACTTAAGTTTGCTGTAATCAAGCCTAGTTGTAATTGCCATTGATTATTATACTTACGAATTAGACGAATCAAATACCAAAAGTTGTCAGCTTAAAAATTTAAGCAGAATTAGATGAGAGCAAGGGGTTGAAGAAAAAACACACTAGATCTGATGAATTGTCCTTTGTCACTTGTGCGCTCTATAAGTTCGTGCGCCTAGATAATTTTAAAGAACTAAAAAAACCATTGTTTGAAAAAATGTTGGAGTTCTCCGTTTTTGGAACTTTTTTGTTAGCCCGAGAAGGAATTAACGGCACTGTAGCAGGATCCAGAATTGCCACAGATAGTATCTTAAAGTGGTTATCTGGTTGGCCAGGCCTCAACAATATTGAGGTCAAGCGTTCCTTTCACTCCGAGGTCCCATTCAACAGGGCGAAAGTAAAGTTGAAAAGAGAGATTGTTTCAATGGGTGTGAAAGATATTGATCCCAACACGTCCTCGGGGACTTATGTTGACTCGAGAGATTGGAATAGACTAATAGAAGATCCCAATGTGCTGGTAATAGACACGCGTAATGATTACGAGGTCAGCATTGGAACATTTGAAGGCTCAATCAATCCTCAAACGAAAAGTTTTAGAGATTTTCCGGATTGGGCCAGTCAGAACCTCGATCCGGATAGACACAAAAAAATTGCAATGTTCTGCACTGGAGGGATTCGCTGCGAGAAATCTACAGCATTATTGAAAAAAAGAGGATTTAACACTGTTTATCACCTGCAGGGTGGGATTCTGAAGTATCTGGAGGACATTCCGAGTGATAAATCTCTATGGAACGGTGAGTGCTTCGTCTTTGATAATCGGGTGGCGGTTGACCATGAACTAAATCGGGGAACATATGATCAATGTTTTGCGTGTAGGATGCCAATTACAGGTGAACAAAAGAATCTGAAAACCTTTGTTCTTGGAGAGTCATGTTGCCATTGTTTCGATTCACGAGATGCTAAACAAAAAAAACGCACGTCTGAGCGACAAAAGCAAATTGTATTGGCAAAGCAGAGGGGCGAGGCTCATATTGGTGTAGCTGCGAGAAAGACCGCAGCTTATCGTAAAGCTCTGAAGAAGGTGCGTCCGGATTGAGTAATATTAAGTTGGAAAAAGGAGTGTTCCATGCATTAAGACAAAGGTAACAGTTGAATGGGTGTTATTTGGTTATGTCCTCATGAATTTCTTATTTCCCTTTGCAATTTAAATGTTGGAATAAAACTTGATTATCTTCGACCGTCCTTGCTTAATCAATTACGCTACATTAAAGAATTTATAAATGAAGTTTTAGGGAGCCAATACTAAAAAATGCAACCTCAAAATTGCTTTATAAGTATTACATTGGTCATATCAAAGTCATAGCTCTATTAAAATTGATCAAAGATAGGTTAGGGCAACTAACTTTTGATTTCTACTCATCATAATCAGGGGAGGTGTGCATGCTCCTTACGCTAACATTTTTGCTGAGTAATGTTGACATGTCCGTAAAGAATGTAGAAGCTTTTAGAATGATCAGCATCTTGTGAACTTTTAGCGATTCTATGAGCATGAAATCCCCATCAGACATAAAATTGAGTAATTACAGGAGTGATATACATGCAATATCAACTAATGTTTTCTCTTCCGTTACTAATCCAATTTGCTTTTGTTTTCGGTCTTTATACTTGTATGCGATTGATTAAAAAGTATCTCGAGGCTATGGCCACACAGGTTAATTTTTTGTTAAACAATCTTACCCAAATGGACAGGGCTTTGCAGACAATTAAGGAAAGGCCACAACCAAGCAAGATTCTATAGTGGACGAATTTGTAGAGATTGATGGTGACCTGTGGTCAGGTCAAGAAAATCATAGACAGATAGAGGAATTAAAACGTTTCTAGATCAAATATGTTAACAATGAAAAAAAATTTTCCCCGCGTTGCTGCAATCCAAATGGTAAGCACTAGAAGTTACGATAAGAATTGGGCAATCACTCGGGAGTTGACGGTGTGTGCGAGAGAACAGGGTGCTGACATTGTGATTTGGCCTGAGAATTTCCTGGCGTATGGTGAAACTCAAAACTTTTCGTTACAACGACAACGTGACACGCTTGACGCGATCTCATCCCTCTCCAAGTCACTCGAGCTCTGGATAGTGGCTGGAACTCTCCCATTACAAATCAATGTGGGAAAGGAAATGAGTAACGAGCGCTACACTGAGAGGCCTAAAGCAACCACTGTTGTTTTCGATGTTAATGGAAGTGCACATGTTGAATATAGCAAGATTTATCTATTCGACGCTAAGATAGGCTCAACTCGGAGTATTTATCGTGAATCTGATGACTACCTTCACGGAAATAGACCAGTAATTTTTGAAAGTCCGTGGGGAAGGGTAGGCCTAGCGATATGCTACGATCTGCGGTTTTCTGAGTTGTTTCTTGATTTAGTAAATATGGGTGCAAAGATGATTTTTGTTCCCTCCGCTTTTACAAAAACGACGGGCCGAGATCACTGGGAACTTTTAGTTCGAACGCGAGCTGTTGAAACTCAGTGTTATGTTGTTGCTGCTAATCAGGGCGGTCGGCATAGCAAGAAGCTTAGCACTTGGGGTGAAACGATGATTGTTGATCCGTGGGGTAAGGTGCTAGATAAGGTTGTGAAGGGGAAGGGGATTGCAATCGCTGATTTGGATATAAGCTACGTGGACAGAGTAAGAGCCAATATCCCCATGAGGGAGCATCGGGAGGCAGCTAAAAAAAGGGCAGTTAAAATGACGCAACTTATTTAATAGCTGCCGGTGAAAATTAATGCGTTGTCACGCCTATTTATATTATTAAGAGACGTCTCGCACTCGTCGACGTTGCAAAACGTCCGTTACCGAATATTTTATATTTAGTTTTGTCCCTTACCTGAGCTTCTGGTACGCGCCCTCCAACCTCTGAAGGGTAAACCATCGTTTAACTGTCGGCATTGATACCTTGAGACGTAATGCCGCCAATTTTCTAGCCTCACGCGGGCTCTTTTCGTTGATTCTAAAATTCTTATAAAGCTCCAACAAATGACTTTGTTTACGATACATTTGTAATGTTTTTTCGGTCTTAAGAGATAACGCTTTACCGGCAAGATATTGGGATTCTATACGAAGTAAAGCTAGTTGCTTTGAATAGGCAGATGCCCGCAATAAATGTGCATAGGCATATTGTTTCCTTGAGTTCCTTGTTTCCGAGAAGCAGTGCATCTCAAATAGGATGCTCAATGCGGGACGAACGCCTTGGATGTGATCATACTTTTCAATGAAATCGGATGGAGGTATACCGATATCGCCGAGTAGAGTATCTGCGTAGGGAATTTCATGGAAATGTAAAAAGTTAATTGCCTCGTTTTTAATTTGGTCAATGAGTAGATCTATATCCCACCTCTCCCAACAGCCATCTGATACTTTATCAAGGTCGGTGTGTTCAGGTGTAACGGTATTGTGCTCAACATCATTTTCTACACGGCTCTCGTGTTGTTGGCTGTTGCCGATGAAACTAATGGACATGATCACCTCTGTAAGAGTCTGATAAATATACTTAGCCTACGCTTTTATACAACACTATCAAACCAATATGTTACCATTAATTTCAATGAATTACAGTTTTGCGTTTTTACCATCATTATACAAAACATGTTTAATTATATTAACGAAGTTGCGTTCTCAAACTCTCAGTGACATTGCCTTAAATACCAATTAAACTAAGATAGTTTCCATAGATATCAAAGGGGGTGATCCAGTGTCTGAACCTGATTGTGCAAGTTTTACTGGGGGCCGAAAGGCCCCTTTTTACCATGAGCGTAATTTTTGAATACACTTTCATCGCGTTAATGGCCACTCCGATTAGTTAACAAGTTACAGGCTCGTAAGCATGGGAACACTTGTAAACGGAGCCTGGCAGGAAAAGCCGGTCAGCATAACCGACGCCTCAGGTGGCTTCATCCGGCCGCCCAGAACATTTTTAAATGATATTTCTCCGAAACATCCTGTATTCAAGCCGGAGTCCGGCAGGTATCATCTCTATGCAAGCTATGCTTGTCCGTGGGCAACCAGAGTCTTAATTTGTAGAAAATTAAAGGAATTGGAGAGACATGTATCTGTCGACATTGTTCATCCCGATTTACGTGAAGAGGGTTGGGTTTTCGATGATTCCTTCAAGGGTGCAACCGAAGATTCACTCCATGGCTTTAAGTTTTTACGTAAGCTCTACCAGATAGCTGAGGCCAATATAACGACCGATGTAACCGTCCCTGTTTTATGGGATAAGAAAACTAATAAAATTGTAAATAATGAATCCTCACAGATTCTAAGGATAATGAATTCGGCATTTAATGGAGTCACCGGTAACACTGATGATTATTATCCAGAAAATTTTAGGGGTGAGATAGATGTCCTCAATGAGGAGATTTATGACAAAGTCAACAACGGCGTCTATAAAAGTGGTTTTGCAAAGACTCAAGAAAGTTATGAGGAAGCGGTATTTAGTTTGTTTTTAACTTTGGACAGATTAGATGCGTTACTTAGCCGATCGAGATTTCTTCTTGGAGATCGGCTCACGGAAGCTGACATAAGATTGATCCCGACATTGCTGAGATTTGATGTCGTATATGTCTCTCACTTCAAATGTAGTCTGCGAAGAATTATTGATTATAAAAATCTCTCGAGGTATGTTGGGGATATGATGGAAATTCCGGCAGTAAGGGAGACCCACTCCGTAGATCATATTAAACGCCACTATTTTTGTAGCCATGATTCGTTAAATCCACATAGAATCATTCCGGTGGGTCCCGATAGATTATATTAAGCTTGTCTAATGGCTTGGGGAATATGTGTAAAGGTTATTGGGGGATTTTCGGAAATTAGAAAATTGCTCGTCATTAATAACTTTTTATTTTCTAGATATAACCTGAGCTAATTGCGTTGGTTAAAATTCGTGTTGGGAGGAAAAACAGATGGAAAATCTTTTTTCGATGGATGGAAAAGTATGCCTAGTGACCGGCGGTTCAAGTGGATTAGGTAGTTACATGGCTCATGGATTTCTGGTGGCTGGAGCAGCACGTGTCTACATAACCGCTCGGTCTTTAGAGAAATTGAATGCAAAAGCCGATGATTTATCGTCTTTGGGGGCCGGAGAATGTATCCCAATTTCTGAGGACTTGAGTTCGCTTGAGGGTATTAATTCGTTGGTCTCCAAGATTAAGAATAGGGAGCCATACATCGATGTACTGGTAAACAATGCAGGTCTTGGTCTAGCTACACCGATAGATTCATTGGATGTTAGGGACTGGGACCGTGTAATGGACATAAACGCTCGCTCTCCATTATTTTTGACTCAAGCTCTTCTTGAGCCCTTGAGAAAAAACGCGACACAAGAGGACCCATCGCGGGTAATTTTTATAAGTTCTGTGGCTGCGAGCATGGTTTTTCCAAGTGTGCTCGCTTATTCATCAAGTAAAAATATCATAGAGCACCTTACGAAGCAGCTGGCATTGGCGCTCAGGGATGATCATATCAGGGTGAATGCTGTAGCCCCCGGTAGGTTCTATTCTGAAATGACAAGACGCGCTTGGCAAGACCCGGAAGCTGAGTCATTTAAGGCAGAGTTGAAACGAATACCTGCTCATCGCTATGGAGAACTGGAAGATATGGCGGGCGTCGCAGTGATGCTTTGTAGTCGGGCGGGATCGTATTTTCACGGCGAAATTCTTAATCTTGACGGAGGCTTCCGGTTAGCATTCTAGGTCGAAAAAAATGTTCTGTGATTGATCAATGCATTCCTGAGATAACCTCCTGCAGAGCCAGTTGGCACAAACGGTCAACAAAATAGCCTCTGTGATTCCCATGCATGTTACGCTCGAGACGCCAGGTTATTCGCAAGTGTGAGCTGATTAGTTCCTCCAATGTTACCCAAAGCTCCCTGTTGGATACCACTTCATGTTTACTGGTACGCCAGTTATTCCTCTTCCATGTGTATATCCATAAAGTAGCGCCATTCATTACATACTCACTATTTAATATTATTTGGATGTGTGAGGCCGCTGGTATAGCTTTTAAGCCCTCTATAACCGCGGTCAGTTCCATTGTGTGGTCGGTCGTGTTCAGAGCTGTGCCGTAAGAATGTGAGGTGTTCCCGTCAGACTCCAAAAGATATGCCCATGCCCCCAGCTTCGATAAAAAACCGGTAGCCTCGTCACGTCTACATCCTCCATTGGCGATGAGTCTAATCACCATCTTTTTCAGTCAATGACCTCGGAAAGATTTTTAAAATGATTGTATTTAATTATTAAACTCATGTTATCAATTTTTCTGTGGATCTGAGAAATAGTAAAAAGGAGAATTTCTCAAATTACGGATTGAGCTTGCTAGGTGGGCGACTTAGACATGTATTTTGCACGGAGCTTTTTTAAATAAGCCTGTCTTTTAGGATTTTTTTGAACTTCTGCCACCAGATCAATAAGCCGTAAAGACTCCGTTTTGGTGAATTGTGGACACTCGTTTAGTCCTGCTGCTAAGCATCGGTGAACCGCCTCTGCCTCATAAATAAAGCCCTGCTGATTTGGAAATGCCATAGGGATAGAGACTCTGTCCGGAATCGGATACTCAAAGCGAGACACCGGCGCGGGAGTATTTGCATTCACATATCTAGATGGTGTTTTTTTCGGTACTCTAATTGTAATTACAGTGGGACAGTGCGCGGGTTGCTCAAGGGTAATTCTGCCTGAAGAACCAATAAATTCTACGACCTCCGGAAACTCACTTGGGTAAGGTGGTGAGCTTAAGATGGCTGAGCGATCTTCATCATACTCTAGAACTATTGAGCTTCCAGTTACTGTCATGGATTGGGGAGCGCCCGAGCCAAAAGCTATCAGAGCCGCTTGAATTGTATATTCTGCACTAAAATCGGCTTGAACCATCAAAACATCTCCGATAATACCATTCTCGATTGCTAGGCGGGCATGTTCTACCGCAGGAAAAAAGCGCGTCCACATCCCATGTTGAGCCATTACGTTTTCTTCTGCAGCCACTCTGTACATCTCTCTTGCTTCCTGCGGATTTTGAGAGAACGGTTTTTCACATAAGACATGCTTGCCGGCCTTTGCCGCAAGAATCACATGCTCTTTTTGAACTTCGGGTATAGTTCCAATAAAAACTATGTCAACGTCAGGCGATTGAACCATTTCAGCGTAGTCTCCGAACGAAGATTTAATATGATTTTTTTCTGCAAACTGCTTTGCGCGGTAGGCATCGCGTGCCGCTATAGCAGAGACGGTGGCTCCCTCACAGGCTCTCACGGCGTGTACCCATTGTCGGGAAATTTCGCCCGCACCCAGTATGCCCCAACGCAGGGGATTTTTGACGTCTTCAGCCTTTGTTAAACCAAGTCTAACGTCTAGAGGTAAGGGTTTGTTGGGTATTGTTCCTTTAGATTTTTCTTTCATCAAGTTTATAAGTCCTTTACGTTAACTAGTTCCGGTTAATGTTTCGGGTGGAATTTATTGTTATCAACAAGGCAAATTTAATTTTGATCCTGCACTTAGCAATGCAATGTTACTGAAATATTGTCGTGATATCGGTAATATAATGCCCAGTATCGAAAATAATGATGCAGCATAAAATGTGATTAGTAAGTATAGGTACATTTTGTTACATAAGGGAGGCTATTTTCGCATCTGAGGGGTAATTTCGAAATTATTGGTATTTTAAATTAGGGCTCTTTAAGGTTTTGACAAAAAGTTATTCGTATCTCGGTGCTCTTTTTGGGTAAAGAGATGTTTGTTGAATACCGGTAATCAGGATTGTATTGTGCAGGGAAGACTTCAGTGTTTGCTTGCGTGCACTTCATGATCAAGTTCCTTTTGCGGATACCTCGTTTTTTAAATTTATTTATCAAGATTGCTTAAAATTGGAGTATGCAAGTGACAAATATCAAGAGAAGGCTTGCTACAATACTTGCTACCGACTGCGTTGATTTTAGCAAGCATATGGAGTTAGATGAGGTGTCTACTTTATCTGAGTTGAATGCATGCAGGGTTGTCATTGACTCCAACATCAAGGATTTTGGTGGCAGAATTTTTCATACTGCTGGTGATTCAGTTATCGCGGAGTTTGACAGTCCTGTGGAGTGTGTGAGCGCTGCGGTGAGATTTCAAGAGATGTTGATGGAAAGAAACAAAGAGACCACTGTTGAACCAAAATTACTTTGGCGAGTGGGTATTCATGTAGATGACATAATCATTGAAGGGGAAAATGTATATGGCAGTGGCGTAAATGTTGCGGCTCGTTTGGAAAGTCACTGTCAACCCGGGGAAATTCTGGTTTCAAGGGTAGTGAGGGAGCAAGTCGCAAAACGAGTCGCGTTTTCCATCGATGCCTCAGGCACACGTAACCTCAAAAATATAGCTCCTAACTTTGAGGTGTTCAGCGTAATGTCTGCAGATTTAAATACCGGCAAGGTTGTGTCTCAGCAGGAGATAGCAACGGAAGTGAACAAGGCTCCCCCGAGCAACAAAACGGCTATAATTTCCGAATTAATCTCCAATAAAAAGCCGAAATTGGCAATTCTTCCGTTCAAAAATCTTAGCAAAAACGAAGAAAGTCATTTCCTCATCGATGGAGTTGTTGAGGATTTGATTACTGAATTTTCTATGATGAGAGAATTTGAGATTCTTTCTCGCGCTACGATCAGTGATTTTAAAGTTGGTTTTGATGATGCCATCAAATTTGCAGTCGGACATTCCGTGGATTTCTTGATTAATGGGAGCATAAGGTCGTCAGGTAGCCGTATACGATTGAGCATTGAGCTGATGGATGCCCAGAGTGGCAACGTTGTCTGGAGCAACAAATATGACCGAGTGTTGGATGACGTTTTTGAAATTCAGGATGAGATTGTGCGGAAAATCACGATTGCACTGTTGGGCGAGATACAGATTACGAGCCTTCAAAGATCAAAACGTAAGCCAACTGAAAATTTTAGTTCTTATGAGCTACTACTGAGGGGAAAAGAACAGCACCACAAGTACACCAAAGATGCCAACCAACTTGCATTAGAATTTTTCGACAAGGCAATTGAAAGCGACGAAGGAAACGCCCAAGCCCACGCTTGGAAAGCATGTACCCTTGGCCAGGGGTTGATAAGAAAATATATCGACGATAGCGCTTTTGACGAAAAGTATCAGCTCCTCATGCATCACCTTACCATGGCTCTTGACCTCAATGAAAACGATTTTGAGTGTCATCGGATGCTTTCGGCGGTATATCTCTCAAATCATGATTACAAAAAAGCGGAGGAACATGGTCGCATAGCATATCGCTTGAATCCAAACGATCCCCGAGTCCTGTCCGGTACTGGAGAGGTCTTAGTGCGTATCGGAGACGAGGAGACTGGAATTGCTTTACTTGAGAAGGCGTTGATCCTCGACCCAATTCCGATGGGACAAACCACCTCAGACAATCGCTTTAAGGATTTGGTTCTTGGATACTACTGTGCAGAAAATTGGGATAAATGTGCATCCTACGGCATCCGCGTAAAGGACGTTGATCCAAGGACATGGTTATTACTAAATTTCAGCTTACTTAAGGGTGGGGTAGATCTCTCAGCGGAATCGAGCTTTAGGGATTCTAAGTCAAAATTTATTGGCCTTGACTGGGAAGAGACAATCGACCGATTTCACCTACCTGCAGAAGAAAAAAACAAAGAATTAAACGAATTTGTTTCTTGTCTAAAGGAGAAATATGGTTAACGGGTTTTCTGTGCTTGGGTACCCTAAGTCATAGATGCCGAAAATCCTTCATAACTAAACAGACTATTTGGTTCAATCACCTCATGGTGTGCTTGTGTGGGTCCAGTAACAGACCCAAACAACATAAAAAAATCCTCCTAATCCCCCCCCAATCAAGCGGGACTGTGGTTTTATTAAAAATAATTTTGGCAGGAGCTAACATTTTCTGAGCTAATTAGAAGCCCATGAACTAAAGCAGGGTTTAGTAGACTGAGCAACCGAACACCATCCTATAAGATCCTATTCGGCTGTGCATATTTATAAGAATTTAACGCTCTAGATTACGAAAAGTAGCATTGGTAAAACAACCGCCGCTGCAGCAAGAGCAGCAATAGCCCCAACTACCGCACCCTGATAAAGCGAGACATCCCCAGTGACCGGCAGCTCATCACCGAGTTATTTATTTCACGAATTTTAGGCCATGCCTTGGCTTTGGAGAGCATATTTCCATTTCTAATTCTCTGCTCCATGGTCTCACTGACAAACAAATTCAAGAAGTCCGTTTTACTTCGATCTACTCCTTCTCGAGGTTGCCATCTGTATACGGCTCTGTTAGTTACCCCAGCGTCCATGACAATTTGCTCTATTTTTCTGGTCGCTTCACCAACGTCGGACCAAGACTTGCCCGCATGAATTTTGCAACTTTGTGCACCAACCATACCGCGAGGTAAATCCTCAAAATTGTCCGAAGCATAGATTGTTTGGCTAGTCCAAAGTTGCGATTGGTCACAATCTGTGACTTTTTGGAATTGTTTTCCCAGACTAGCTCCGTTTTCCATCCAGTAATCCATGTTCTGGGCAGCCTCAAGCCTCGAGGGAGACGCACCTACCCAATAAAAATCATGTGCCCGAGTGTCAAAAAAGCTAGGAATGAAGACCCAAGCACTCTGAGGGTTGGGATTATTCTCATCAGCCCACGCGTTATATTTATTGACTACCTTCATATAATCATCCATGTCCTTTCCAGGCAAAAAATTACACGAAAGTGTATTTACTCCGGCTGGCTGCTGTGTGCCAGTGGATGTTTCCTTTTTGGCATGATCATCTGCAATCGCGACGGAGGTCATTATTGATAACGATATGGCAAAAACGCTAATGAGTGAAATTTTAAACATTTATGGATTCCATATTTTTAAAGTAATTCATAATAGAATAAATTAACATTTAAAAAAGAGTAAGTAAACTATTAGTTTATGAATAATAGATTATGACGATCAGATCTTGCTATTAAGCGCTGATTACTCGGTTAAATAATTCGTTGTAATACTTATCTTCAATTAGTAGTGCTTTTTGCGGAGTTATAAATTAATATTAAAGCGCTTGGAAATTTGAGGCGGCGATGATTCAAAATTACATTGACTGGGAAAAAAAACAGATAGAGTGGTGGAAGGAGAAGCTTGGACTTTCTGACCACGGAGTCGCTTGGGTTTCTTTCATCAAAGGGGTCTTAATAGGACTGCTTATTTATCATTTTTTTATCTCCTAACTTTGATCTGTCGTTCATTAATTTAATAGAAAACTCTTGTATATTATCTATTGATGGACTCATTTCGACACCCGATCTACCCTCTCAAACTTTGGAGCTCTAAATAATCGCTTGGAATATGTTGCTGACAACTAATAAATATCACATAGAACATTGGGACTGCTAGAAGTGGGATCTCAGACACAGACTACGCTTTTGCAACAACAGAACTCGCTAGAAATCAAATCATCCAACAAGCTGTAACCGCTGAATTCACCGGAGCAAATCAACAGAGACAGTAGGTGCTTGAGTCGATAAAGGCGGTGGATTACTACATTCGCTGCTTTACAGCCTTACTAGCCTGAAAAGTCCAATCACACTCATATATACCTGCAAGTAGGTATGGCCTCCTATATGGGTAATATTTTTACAGGAATAAAAAGCAATTGCAGAAAACAGCGGTATAAACGACAATAAAAACAATGGGTTACAAACTGCTTTTTTATTGATGGTACCAGAGGCCGGATTCGAACCGGCACGCTTTTAAGGGCGGGGGATTTTGAATCCCCTGTGTCTACCAATTTCACCACTCTGGCTTATTTGACTTCAAAACATCAGTTTAGCAAAGTTTTGGAGGTACGCAACTTGCTGCTGTGTGAGGGTTCAATATACTCACAACAAATTATCATCTATGTTTCCGACCCTGGCTTGAGTTTTTACAAACCAAATATGCACGATCTGATTTTTGTTGAGGCTTTGACCTTTTGGGCCAATTGGAGGACGTTAGCCGATTTTTAATTTTTTGTGTTTTACGTTCAACATTGTCCGTGTCAAGATCAAGTGGGTAGGTAGGTGATTCCGATTTTATTGATGTCTTCTTTTTTGCAAAATGTAGTTAGAATTTAGAATTAAAAAGCTGTTAGCCCAGAGTTGGTGTAAAAGGGTAAAAAGTCCCTTGGGCCCAGCTTGCCGAATTTGAGAGTTCCAGATAAATACTGTTTTCCACACCTCTATGTGACTCATCATTACGCAGGGTAAGAAAGGTATTATGTATATCTGGATGCATACCAAGGTCGGATTTCTTGCCGAGGTCTACATCAGGGCCTTTAAATGTGTGGTGACCCTCATTCACTTCTCAAACCTCTGACCTTTGCCTTCTCTTAGGGAATCTGAGGATCTCGTTCGCCCTGAACCGGAGGAGGCAGACCCTCACTTTATGGGTAATGTTAAAGGAATTAAGCGGCCTCTAGTTTCTCGCCGTCTAAACTTTCATTAAGAGCTTTTGTTTTATTCTTTGCTTCCTTTGAGCGTAACAGTGTTTGGAGGGATCTTCGCCAGCAAAAATCCTACCTGCTATCGATTTCATGAAAATTCAATAAAAATTGTGCTTTACAAGACGGATAACAAGTAATATAGGGGTCATAATCTGAACGGGATTCCACATTCGATATTCTATATTTGAGATAATTTTTGAACAAACATGCATCGTAACGACTTTACGTATAATTTGCCGGATGAATTGATTGCAAAGTATCCAACAGAGAGACGTGCAGACAGTCGATTACTGGTGGTAAATGGTGATGGTTTAATCGAGCATTGTCAGTTTCCGGATTTGCTTGAGCATATGCGCCCAGGTGATCTGATGGTGTTTAACAATACACAGGTCATTCGCGCTCGTCTTTTTGGGAAAAAAGGGACAGGTGGAAGGCTTGAGGTGTTGATTGAGCGGATTTTAGATTCTAACACAGCACTGGCTCACATTCGTATGAGCAAAACTCCGAAGCAGGAATTTAAAATATATTTTGAGGATAGATATACCGCGATTGTTTCTGACAAACGCAATGGCCTGTTTACATTGAATTTCGACACATCAATATCACAAATCTTAGATTCTATTGGGCATATTCCGCTCCCACCTTATATTGATCGGGAAGATAACGAAATTGATAAATTACGCTATCAGACGATATATGCTAGAAGGCCGGGGGCGGTTGCAGCCCCTACGGCTGGCTTACATTTCGATCAACAGCTTTTGAATTCAATTAAATCGATGGACGTTGATATTGGTTTTGTCACTCTTCACGTTGGCTCTGGCACGTTTCAGCCGGTTCGTGTTGATAGAATCGAAGATCATAAGATGCATAGTGAGTGGCTTGAGGTGGGTAAGAAGCTTGGTCGTCAGATTCGAGAAACACGTTTGCGAGGCGGTCGAGTTATTGCTGTTGGAACAACTAGTGCTCGATGCCTCGAAACCGCTGCAAAGGACGGAGAGACCAAAGAATTCAGAGGTTATACTGATTTATTTATTTATCCAGGATACAAGTTCCGAGTTGTAGATGCTTTGATCACTAATTTCCATCTCCCAGAGTCTACTTTATTAATGCTTGTAAGTGCTTTTGCAGGGTGCAAGACTATTAAGCAGGTTTATAGGGAGGCAATTTCAAAGCGTTATAGATTTTATAGTTATGGCGATGCCATGTTCTTGGCACATCGCCCAAATGCTGACTAGTTGAATATTTTTTGACTGAAATCCAGACGCAAGAAAATTGATAAATACAGTTTTTGGCACCATTTTTTTATTTCTTACCACAGAAAAGGTTGTTAGATGCATTTTAACATTTCGGCAACTGATGGAGAGGCGCGCAGAGGTGAGCTTATTTTTCCCCGTGGTCGGGTGCAGACTCCAACTTTTATGCCTGTGGGGACGTACGGAACGGTCAAAGGTATGCTTCCGCGCGATGTTCTAGATTTGGGAGCGGAAATAATATTGGGTAACACGTTCCATCTTATGTTGCGGCCGGGTAGTGAGGTGATCAAGAGACATGGCGGGTTGCATGATTTTATGCATTGGAGGAGACCTATCTTAACTGACTCCGGGGGTTTTCAGGTCTTCAGTCTCGGTAAAATACGAAAAGTGAGTGAATCTGGCGTGCATTTTCGGTCTCCCTTCGACGGGAGACAGGTCTACATGGATCCTGAAATTTCAATGAAAGTTCAACGTGATTTAGGTAGTGATATTGTTATGATCTTTGATGAATGCACACCACATCCAGCCTCTCACTCAGAGGCCGAAAAGTCGATGGAGTTATCACTTAGGTGGGCTCAGCGGTGTAAAACTGCTCACGGCTCCCATCAAGCAGCACTTTTTGGAATTGTGCAGGGAGGCATGTATGAAGATTTGAGAGCGCGATCTCTGTCAGGGCTTACGGATATCGGATTTGATGGTTATGCCATTGGGGGTCTTTCAGTAGGTGAGCCCAAATCAGATATGTTGAGGATACTTGACTGCGTAGGCCCGAGGATGCCAAAGGACAGCCCGCGATATCTAATGGGAGTTGGTGCGCCAGAAGATTTAATAGAATCAGTACAACGGGGAGTGGATATGTTCGACTGCGTGATGCCGACTAGAAATGCTAGAAATGGGCATCTTTTCACGAGCAACGGTGTAATCAAAATCAGAAATGCAAAATATAGATCTGATTTGAATCCGTTAGACCCAGAATGTAAATGTTACACATGCGCACGATTCAGCAGGGCATATCTACACCACCTTGACAAGTGTGGCGAGATTTTGGGAGCGCAATTAAATACCATACATAACTTAAGCTATTACCAAGATTTAATGACGAAAATTCGAAAATCGATTGTTGAGGGACGCCTAAATTCGTTTACTGCCTCTTTTTACAGTAAGCAAAGGAAAGGATCCGAATGAAATTTACACCACTTAATTAGACTGTCAGGATCCTATTGAGTGCTTAATGCAGTTATAATAACTAACGTTTAGTGTTTCTGGTTAATGAGGGTCTATGCCGAATAAATATCCTTTGTGGAAAAATTTAACAATTATTTTGATTATTTGTTTTGGCCTTGTTTATGCAATGCCAAATATTTATCCACCTGATCCGGCGATCCAACTGTCAGGACAAAGTGGTGGCATGTTGATAGATAATGCTGTCCTAAAAAAGGCTAGGGATTCCTTAAATGAAGTGGGAATAAATCATTTTGGTGGTTATTCTGATGGTAGAAGTGCTCTTTTGAGAGTGACTGATAGCTCGGATCAACTTCGGGCCAAGGATATTATTCAGGCAACTATGGGAGATGATTTTATTGTAGCGCTGAACCTTGCCCCGACGACTCCCAAATGGCTTGCCGGTCTCGGTGGAAAACCAATGAAATTGGGACTTGATTTGAGTGGAGGCGTCCATTTTTTGCTGGAGGTTGATTTAAATGCTGCGCTTGAGACTCGATTAGAGAGTGATCTTGAAGATTTGAAAGGAGCATTGAGAGAGGCGCGAATCCGCTATGGAAGTCTTATACTTGAAAAGACCCAGATCATAGGTCAGTTTCGACGCGATACTCAAGTTGAGGAAGCCATAAAGATCGTCAGGACAAAGTTTAATAAATTACAGCCTCAGAACATGCCTGGTCAAAACGAACTCACGCTGATTTTGGAACTAAGCGAATCTGAAAAAAATGCGATCGAAGATAATGCGATCAAACAAAACCTAACTTCTTTACGAAATCGTGTCAATGAGCTCGGTGTGTCAGAACCGATAGTTTCTCGACAGGGGAGGAACCGCATCGTCGTAGAGTTGCCGGGCATCCAAGACACAGCTGAGGCAAAACGCATCATTGGTAAAACAGCTAATCTAGAATTTCGAATGGAGTCTTTGTCGCGGGGGGGAGAGCTATTCAAATTCCGCAAACCGGGCTCTCAAGGAGTGGATGCTCGTTTAGAAAAACGACCGATCATAACGGGTGAAAATGTAACTGATGCTCGAGCTAGTTTTGACGAAAATGGTAGGCCACAGGTAAATATTACTCTTGACGGCAGCGGTGGTTGGGCCATGGGTCATGCCACCCGCGATAATATTGGTAATCGGTTGGGGGTTCTTTTTATCGAATTTAAAACTCGTCTGAAAAAAGTCATCGACGAAGAGGGTGTCCTTGAGTTAGTTCCTGAGCCGTATGTGGAAAAAAATATTATCAGTCTCGCAACTGTGCAGGCACAATTGGGTAAGCAATTCAGGATCACTGGCTTGGATAGTCAGAACGAATCATCAGAATTGGCGTTGTTATTGCGGGCTGGTGCGCTCGCGGCGCCTATGTATATTGTGGAGGAACGTACTATCGGTCCCTCTCTTGGAGCAGAAAACATAGCGTTAGGCATCAAATCAGTGATTGTTGGGCTATTAGCAGTTTTGATTTTTATGTTACTGATTTATCGAGTATTTGGAATTTTTGCTAATTTTGCCTTGGCTTCGAATCTACTCCTTTTAATGGGTATAATGTCATTGTTGGGTGCAACATTGACCCTGCCAGGTATCGCGGGAATTGTGCTCACAGTAGGGATGGCGGTTGATGCAAATGTTCTAATATTCTCCAGGATACGAGAAGAATTAGCTGGTGGTTTATCACCTCAAGGAGCAATTACTGCAGGTTATGATCGGGCTTTTGTGTCAATTCTAGATGCTAACATCACCACCCTAATTGTCGCTTTAATTCTTTATGCTATTGGATCTGGGCCCGTTCAAGGATTTGCCGTTACACTGTCTATCGGGATTATAACGTCTATGTTCACCTCTATAGTCCTCACGCGTGGTATGGTTAATCTAGTTTATGGAAATCGTAAAGTAGAACGTTTATGGATTTAGCAGACAAACATAAGAGAAAGAAAATTAAAGTCCATAACTTTATGGGCATCCGCAGGCATGCGGTGGTTTTATCCTCCTTATTATTGATTGCGTCGTTGGGTTCACTCATGACGCAAGGGCTGCGCCTCGGGCTTGATTTTACAGGCGGTACACAAGTAGAAGTGGGATATCAGCAGCCTGCTGATGTTGAGTTGTTGCGTCAACAACTAGAAATAGCGGGATTTGAGAGTCCGATTGTTGTTCACTTCGGTTCGGACAGTGATGTATTAATTCGGTTGCAGGGGATGCCTGATCAAGGACTGGCAGATAGGGTATATGAAGCGCTTATGGATCAAGACGAAGTTGTCGAGTTACGTCGAGTAGATTTCGTAGGGCCACAAATAGGCGAGGAGCTGCGTGAGGATGGGGGACTTGGGATGCTTGCAGCTCTTGTTGTAGTAATGATTTACGTTGCCATTAGGTTTCAGCTTAAATTTGCAATTGGCGCCGTATTGGCATTGGGACATGATGTGTTGATTGTATTGGGATTTTTCTCTATAACAAGACTAGAATTTGATTTAACAGTATTGGCGGCAGTTCTGGCGGTGGTTGGCTATTCTTTGAACGATACCATCGTAGTTTCTGATCGTATCCGGGAAAATTTTCGGAAAATACGAAATGTGTCCTCAGCAGATATTATCAATGAGTCACTCTCCCAGACTCTTTGGAGAACAATTAACACCTCCATGACTACCGTTTTGGTTTTATTGTCCTTATTTTTCTTGGGCGGAGAGCTAATCCATAACTTTGCCATCGCGCTTATGGCCGGAGTCGTTATTGGAACTTACTCTTCGATATATGTGGCTGCTACTGTTATGCTGGCTATGAATATTGACCGAGAGGATCTAATAGTTCCCGAGAAGGGCGAATTGATCGATGACCTTCCATAATGGCTAGTTTTCTTGATTTTGAAATGGCAACTTAGTGCCTATGTTCTAATTTATTTCCACCATGGATAGAAATCAGGCATGTCCCTCGAGGCTGTGTCGGTAAATATTGCCTCTCTTTTTTCCAAAAACGAACTAACTCCCTCTTTTCCACTTCCCATGCTTGAGTAAAATATTGCCAGTGAGTCGATTTCATGAGCTCTCATCGGGTCGTTCTCCGCAGAATTTCTATACATCATCTGTCGTGTCATTGCGATAGCAACTGGGCTGAAGTTGATAATTTTTTTAGCTATCAGGTTAGCTTTGCTCAATAAATTTTTTGGCTCGCAAATTTCTTTTATAAATCGAGCATCTTTCAAGGTGTCTGGGTCTAGGATTTCGGCTGTATAGCACCACTCAAGTGCGGTGGAAAGACCCACTAGCTTCGGTAAGAACCAGCTTGAGCAAGCCTCTGGTGTTATCCCAATTTTATTAAAAACAAAGCCGACTTTAGCTTTCTGTGAGGCTAATCGTATATCCATTGCACATGTCATAGTTGCTCCAATTCCCACGGCAGCTCCATTTATTGCGCCGATAATTGGTTTTTTGCATTCGTACATTGCCAAGACAACACGGCCTCCGGCATCCCTCACTCCTCGAATTATTTCCTCGTCCTCAGAGCGCTCTCGCATATCCTCAATGGTTGGCTTGAGTTCTTCGTTGAGTCCAAAAACATTTCCGTCAATATTGAGATCCATACCTGCGCAAAACGCGCGGCCAGCCCCCGTGACTATAATAACGCTAACTAAGTCATCTTCACTTGCGCGTTGGTAGGCATGGATTAATTCATGTGACATCTCTATGGTGAAAGAATTGAGCTTGTCGGGTTGGTTGAGCGTGAGCGTGAGTATCCGATCTTTAACGTGGTAGAGGATGGTTTGGTAATCCATGTTGTTTTCCTTTTGCTAAGAAAGTTTTGTTTTAACTAGTGAGATCGCTCTAGAGACTATCGGGTAAATACAATATAAAACACTACCACTCAGATCTTTAGGACGATGTCTTTGATAAGTTTTGGACCTTTGTACACAAACCCCGTGTAAATCTGAACTAAGTCAGCACCAATCGCTAATTTTTTCTGCGCATCTTTAGCACTCATTATTCCACCGACAGCAATTATTGGAATTGATGGATCAAGGCATTGACGAAGGCAATCTAATGCTTGGTTTGCTCTTTTAAAAAGAGGCTCTCCACTGAGCCCTCCCGTTTCATCGGAATGGTGAAGCCCCTCCACATCATTTCTTGTGAGGGTTGTGTTTGTTGCTATAACACCATCGAAATCGTTTCGTGTAATTGCTTTCGCTATGGAGGTGATTTCGTTTCTATCAAGGTCAGGCGCAATCTTAAGCGCTAATGGAACATATTTATTTGTTTGATTGGTTAAATCATTTTGTACTTGCTTTAAGTTTTCCAATAGTTCGTCCAGCAAGGTGCCGTATTGGAGTGAACGCAGTCCTGGAGTATTTGGCGATGACACGTTTACCGCGATGTAGTTGGCATACTCATAAACTTTTTTCATACAGTGAATGTAGTCTGACAATCCATGCTCCAAGGTAGTATCTCGATTTTTACCTATATTTACACCCACAATTGCAGGCGATTCTTTTGCCTGTAAATTGGTAATTAGATTGTTTATGCCAAGGTTATTAAACCCCATGCGATTAATGATTGCATTCTTCTTTCTAATTCGAAACAAGCGAGGTTTTTGGTTTCCTAGCTGAGGCCTTGGAGTGACAGTGCCCACCTCGATGTGACCAAAGCCCATAGAGTGAAATGCATCGATTGCCTCACCGTTTTTATCTAAGCCGGCTGCGAGACCCACAGAATTTGGGAATTCGATTCCCATGACTGACACCGGCTTATTCGGTAAAGATTGGCGGTAGAACCACTCTAGGGGCGTATTTGCAGTAATTTTGAGGCCACTGAGCGTAAAGTCGTGAGCCTTTTCTGGTCCAATTAGTTGCAAGCATTTTTGTGCGATATTAAGCAACACGCGATTTCCTTATTATTGCCTTTCTAGTACACTTAAAATATGATGGTTATCCCACCCATAATAGCATTTTGTTATACCTAATTGCCTTTTAAACTTTGCTTGCGACGTCTTTGATTTGGGAATACAGTTGAGCGAAAGAATCGAGATTTGTTCCAATGTTAATGTCTTTGTCAAAGCTTCAGAAATATTTCGTTGTTGATAAGTTAATATATCACTCTCTTGAGCAAAGTCTTTACCAGATTTCAGCGATAATCGATGGACAAGAATACTTTATAACAAGTGAGAACGGAACGTTGATGCGCTCGTTTAAACTTCATGAACTCCAAAAAAAAATGGTAAAAGTCCAGGTCAAGGCGTCTGTGTTGCGGCATGTCAGTGCCTACGATGAAATGATTGGAGGACCCGCAAAAGTTGCCTGTAATGCGCTCGAGGTTCCATTATTGTATGACGACCCACTCAAAACGACTCTCTAAAACCGGTAGCTCAATATAATGCAATATATAGATTTCTGCGAGAGCGGTGAGGCGGAGCAGCTATACCTCGCTTCGGGTAATGTGCCGAATATTGCCAAGAATCAGATTCTTATAAAAGTCCACGCGGCAGGAGTAAATCGGCCCGATGTCCTTCAGCGAATGGGTCTATATGCTCCGCCGGCTGACGCGTCAAAGATCCTTGGATTAGAGGCATCGGGCGAGGTCGCTGCAATGGGGGAGGGGGTAAAAGGATGGAGTATCGGTGATAGAGTCTGCGCACTTTGTAATGGTGGCGCATATGCGGAGTACGTTTCGGTCCCCACAGGACAGTGTCTTCCAATACCCGATAATTTGAGTTTTATTGAGGCTGCAGGGTTGCCTGAAACTTTTTTTACGGTTTGGTCAAATTTGTTTCAGTGTGCTGGTCTAAAGGCGGGAGAATCTCTACTTGTTCATGGTGGTAGCAGTGGTATTGGTGTTACCGCAATTCAGTTTGGCAAAGCTTTTGGAGCAGATGTTTATGCAACTACACGGACAGAAGAAAAATGTTTGGCATGTAAGGAACTCGGTGCTGACGTGACGATCAACGTTTGTGAGAAAGATTTCGTTGATGAGGTCATGATCGCTACGGGTAAGAAAGGTGTTGATGTCATACTTGATATGGTCGGCGGCGAGTATATTCAGAAAAATATTGATTGTGCTGCGTTAGATGCACGTATTATTAGTATAGCTTTTCTAAAGGGACCAAAAACCGAAGTGAATTTTATGCAGATGATGTTGAAACGGTTAACACTGACTGGTTCAACTTTGCGTCCAAAAAGCACGGAAATAAAAGCGTTAATAGCCGCTGAACTGCGTCAATTTATTTGGCCGCTACTGATTAGTGGCCAAATAAGACCATATATCGATCGTGTTTATAACTTGAGTGATGCTGCAGATGCCCATCGGCATATGGAGAGTAATCAGCACTTTGGCAAGATCATATTAGCTGTGCGTAAATAGTAGTTTTTAGCTTGAGGGTAAAAAGCTTTGAACTAAGATAATGACTATCAAAAGAGGACAGAAGATTTTTACGTAGGTGGGCCATATGAGCCAAAATAGGCCACTCTCCAAATCAGGTACACCTTGTTTTAGTTCCTGTAAAAGGCGATTCCGATGCATCAACCAACCGCAAAACAGGCATAGCATCAAGCTCAAAACTGGCTGAGCCCACTCGGTAGTTACTTCGACTATGATTTCGAAGATCGAGGTGAATTTGTAAGAGATTATCCCACTGACTATAACTGTAAAAACTCCAACGGTGACGCTGGCCCTTTGGCGCGTTACGTTTTGAGTTTCTATCGCCCAAGAGACAGGGACCTCAAGCATAGAAATAGAAGAGGTGAGAGCTGCAATCGACATGAGGGTAAAAAATGCTAGTGCTACCAGTTTTCCTCCCTCGCCCATTTCTTCGAACAGTGCTGGTAGGGCTTGGAAAATCAGGCTAGGACCTGAAATCAATTTGCCAGTTTCGGCGTATATATCTACTCCTAGTTGTTGTGCGGCAAAGAGAGCAGGAATAATCAACATTCCAGCAAGCACGGCCACCCCTGTATCGCTGAAAGTCACTAATGCGCCAGCAACAGGTAAATCTTCGTTAGATCGGATGTAGGACCCATAGATAAGCATTGTGCCAACCCCCAATGATAACGAAAAAAAGGCTTGTCCGAGGGCGCTCACTATGAGCTGCGGGTCTGCCAACTGTCTGAAATCAGGCACGATAAACATCTTCAAACCTCTTTCAGCTCCGGGTTGCAACAGCACATAGACGATTAGACCTAGCATTAAAAGTATCAGGCAAGGCATTAACCGTTTAGACCATGTTTCTATGCCTCTCTCGACGCCAGCGCTTATCACCAAGAGGGTTAGACCAATGAATGCTGTAGAAAAGGAGATATTCCGAAAAAGACTAAAAGTAACCAGCCATTCGGCAATTTCGAACAACTGTAGTGTTTGCGCGATGGAGGCAAGAGTGTGAGCTATCATCCAGCCTGCAATAATACTGTAAAAACACAGAATCATGGTCGCGGTTAGCACTCCTATAAAGCCTGTGAGTTGGCCAAGACGCTTCTGCAACCATCCAGATGCAATTGAATCTAGGGTGCTGACCATGTTGGATCTGCCGTATCTGCCAAGGGTTAATTCGGCCATTAGTGCGGGGTACGCCAAGAGAAAGGCTAAGAAAAGATACATCAATAGGAATGCCCCGCCACCATTTTCAGCAGCCTTTGTAGGGAAGCCCCAGATATTGCCAAGGCCAACAGCCGATCCCGAAGCTGCCAGAACAAACGTTAAACGGGACGAAAACTGGCCGCGTTGCATAAAAGCTACCTCAGTAATGAGTTTTGTTTCTTTAAAAACTTAACTGCCAGATCAGGGAAGTCATTAAATATACCGTCAATGTCTAGCTGATTAAATAAAATATTTAAAAAGTGATCGAAGTCGCTAGCGCAAGCGGGTAATTCGTCCCCTCGAACGGTGTGTGGATGAATTTTAAAATCCGTATCTTTGAAAGCCTCATCAATGATTTGGGCAACTTGTCGTTATTGATTATTTGTGCCAGCTATGGTTTAACTCCGTCAGCGTTATGGACAATAATTGAGGCTCCTTTCTCAGTTTGCAACAAATCATAGTCTTTCCTCAATTCGCTCCATGTTAGCAGTGAGCAGATATGCTAGAATAATTGGTATGGGGGCGTTCTGGATTCGACGCCGGTTACGAAACCTGTGGTGCATGCCGAGATGGTGACCAATCTCGTAAATCCAAAGTCACAAACTTATAGTTGCCAACGACGACAACTACGCGCTAGCTGCTTAAAAACCAGTGTAGTGCCATCTGACTGGAGCCGTGCCTGTGCGTCCAGAGTCTGAAGTTCCTCGGAATTAAGACGATCGGGTGTCATATTTCATAGGATCGTAATGAAACTTGTTCGGGGTGGAATTATTAAAAATTTACCGAAATCGCCAAATGCACTCCCTGACAGTCGGGTCGCAAATGGTTAAATTTAGTAGACTGCTCTAAGCATGTAGAGCTATAGGCAGAGAACTGACGGACGCGGGTTCAAATCCCGCCGCCTCCACCAAATAATTATCTGCTATCGCCCAAGATAGTCCTTAAAGCCCTGTTATATATGGTTTTTTGTATTTATAGTATCCATGATAATCCACATGCGTCCACTAAGATACCGTATTTTTGTCGGTATTTATGACGGTATTTTGTCTGTATAATATACAGGTACCGTCAATCTTGGATTTTTATTATGCAAAAGCTAACAGCGACAGCAGTGAAACAAACAAAGCCTCGGGAATCGAGTTACAAGATGACTGATGGTGGTGGTTTGTTTCTTCTGGTCAAACCGCAGGGTAGTATTGGCGCTATGACTATCGCTTTGCAGGTAAACGCAAAACCCTTGCTCTGGGAGTTTATCCAGATGTTAGCCTAGCTGATGCTCGCAAGTCACATTTGATAGCTCGGGAACAGATCGCGGCTGGAATCGATCCGTCGCAAGCGAAAAAGATTAAGAAGATGACGAAGAACCTTGTCAGCAGCGATTCGTTTGAAGCTATCGCGAGAGAGTGGTTTAACCAAAAAATGTCGTCTATGTCCGATGGCCACAAAAAGCGTACCATGCGCATTCTAGAGAAAGACCTATTCCCAAGTTTAGGCAGTCGCCCTGTATCAAACATTACTGCACCAGAAGTGTTGGCGGTATTAACTAAGATAGAATCGCGGACCGTTGATATTGCGCATAGAGCCAAGCAGACAGCAGGTTTGGTCTTTCGCTATGCCATAGCTACAGGTCGATGCAATAACGACCCCGCTAGA
>CACETF010000003.1 GCA_902562425.1 Porticoccaceae bacterium
GGCGGTTTCACGCTCGGGGTTGCAAATAAATTTTTAGAGCCAATTACCGGACCAGTTTTGGCTAATATTTTTGTGCTCATTTTCATAATTTTGTTTATTCAAAAGCGGCCCAGCGGTTTGTTTCCTCAAACAGGAAGGGCAGCGGAATGATTCAGTATTACCGAGATGAAGTTAGAACGGATTATTTACACAAAAATGGACGTGTGTTTTTAATTGTCCTTTTTGGAGTGGTTATCTATGCATCTTTTTGTAACTTATTTATTCCAGATAATTCAATCTTTTATGTAAGCACATACACAATAACGTTACTCGGAAAATATTTGTGTTTTGCTTTACTTGCACTCTCGGTGGACGTTGTTTGGGGCTATTGCGGAATATTGAGTCTTGGACACGGAGCCTTTTTTGCTCTCGGCGGATACACCATGGGAATGTATCTTATGCGGCAAATAGGGGAGCGTGGTGTTTATGGTCATCCGGTCTTACCTGATTTTATGGTATTTTTAAATTGGAAAGAGCTTCCTTGGTTCTGGTATGGCTTCGACAGCTTTGGATTTGCAATGCTAATGACCTTGGTTGTACCTTCAGCTTTAGCATTTGTTTTTGGTTGGCTCGCATTCCGATCTCGCGTTACGGGGGTATACTTATCGATCATCACGCAGGCACTGACTTATGCATTGATGCTCGCTTTTTTTCGTAATGAAATGGGATTTGGAGGAAACAATGGACTTACCGACTTCAAAGATATTCTAGGGTTTGATCTTCAGTCAGATAGGACGAGGGTTGCTCTTTTTTGTTTGTCGGCAATTGCGCTTACATTGGCTTATCTCCTGAGTCAGCTAATCCTGCAATCTCGTTATGGGAGAGTGGTGGTAGCCATTAGGGACGTGGAACCCAGAACTAGATCCATTGGCTTTAAGACTGAAAATTACAAGGTTTCCTTATTTGTTTACTCAGCGGCGCTTGCTGCAATTGCTGGTGCGCTTTATGTGCCTCAGGTAGGTATTATCAATCCTGGCGAATTTTCTCCGTTAAATTCAATAGAAATTGTTGTGTGGGTTTCTGTTGGAGGACGTGCCACTTTATATGGCGCAGTTGTGGGAGCGATTCTGGTGAACTATGCAAAGACGAAATTCACAGCGGAATTTCCAGATGAATGGCTATATGCGTTAGGACTACTTTTTGTTGGAACGACGATTTTTTTACCTAAAGGCCTGATGGGCTTTTTCGATGCAAAACAATGGCGAAACCAAATAAGAGGGTAGAAAAAAGATAATATGACCATCTTTAACTTCCCCAAAATAGAGCATGTGCGTCGTGCAGTGCCTCCGTTTAGGTCGGCTCGGAATAATAGCGAGTCAGCAGTGGATGTATCTCATAACGTGATCTTGTATGTAGAGTCTCTGTCGGTAAGCTTTGATGGTTTTAAGGCTCTCGATGACTTGAATTTATACATAAATAACGGTGAACTTCGATGCTTGATTGGCGCAAATGGAGCTGGTAAAACCACTTTAATGGATGTTATAACTGGAAAAACTCATCCAGACAGAGGGCATATATATTTTGGTCAAACCATTGATCTTCTGGGTAAAACAGAGACTGAAATAGCGCAGTTGGGAATTGGAAGAAAATTTCAAAAACCTACTGTTTTTGAGAACCAAACGGTATTTTCTAACCTCGAATTGGCGATGAGAGGAGACAAAGGTATCTTGCATGCCTTATTCTCCAAGTTAAACTCAACCGATTTGGATTGGATAAAGGAAGTTACAGAAATTATTGGACTCGATTCGAAAGAAAATTTGTTAGCAGGTGCACTATCCCACGGTCAGAAGCAATGGCTCGAGATAGGGATGTTACTTATTGCAGATCCAAGACTTATGCTTATTGATGAACCAGTTGCGGGAATGACTGCTAGCGAGACTGAGCGGACAGCAGAGCTGCTTATTTCACTTGCGGGAGATCGGACTGTGGTTGTGGTTGAACATGATATGGACTTTGTAAGAAGTATTGCTCGCACAGTCACGGTGTTGCATCAAGGTTCGGTTATAGCTGAGGGTAGTATGTCGGATATTCAAAATAATCCGGCAGTGGTTGAGGTATATTTGGGTGAAGAACAGTGATCGCCTTGCATGGTGTTAATCAACACTATGGGGGAACTCAGATTCTTTGGGACCTAGATTTAGAGATCGAGGAGGGATCGTGTGTTTGCGTAATTGGACGTAATGGTGTTGGGAAGACTACTTTGTTGAAGTGTTTGATGGGGTTGTTGCCATTAACTTCCGGGAAAATTAGCGTTTCTCATACAGATTTTTCTGGGGAATCTCCTGATAAGCGAGCTAGAGAGGGAATCGGCTACGTGCCTCAAGGCCGTGAAATCTTCCCACTACTGACAGTTGAAGAGAACTTGCGCATTGGATTAGGAGCTAGATCGGATAACGCTTCAGTTATCCCTGAGAAGATATTTGAGCTTTTTCCGGTACTGCATGAAATGCTGATACGCAGGGGTGGTGACCTATCAGGAGGGCAACAGCAGCAACTTGCAATTGCTCGAGCTCTGGTAATTGACCCCAAGATTCTCATCCTAGACGAACCTAATGAGGGTATACAACCGAATATAGTAGCCGAAATTGGACGAGTCATAACATATTTGAATAAGACTGAGGGAATAACAGTTCTTCTAGTAGAGCAGAAAATCTCTTTTGCTAGAAAAGTTGGTAAAGAGTTCCGTTTGATGGAAAAAGGTCGGATTGTGGCATCGGGTCGAATGGCGGAGTTAAGTGATGATTTAATCTCACAACATTTGGCGGTCTAAATTAAATAAAATACCTAATCTTTAAAGGGAGGACATTAAAAATGACTTGTAATAATCTTGTCAGGTCGATAGTTTTGGTGATGGTCGTATCGGGTAGTGGGACTATATTAGCTCACGACGGGATTCATACATGGAACAATATGAGTGTTGGCGTCCATTTTCTCTTCGATTTTCTGCACTTGAGGGAGATACTGATTGTTGGTTTAACTGCTATCTGGGCAGCGCTTATGCACTCGACTATACGACAACGTGCGTTTCAGTGCCTCAAATTAGACAAGTGCTTTTATGTTGACTGAATTAGAGCGCTGCTCTTCAGATGGCTCAAAAATATGGCCGGCATATTTAGGTCTCACCTTTGACATGCCAGGCAAGAAGACTCGTTTGATCAAGAGTGTGCACAAGGGCCCCCTTTACGTGCAGAAATTGTTTTATCCGGAGGGTTTAGAGCATGCACATGTCTACCTGTTGCATCCCCCGGGTGGAATTGTTTCTGGCGATCATCTTAGAGTAAGTGTTAATGTCGGAGAGAACGCGGGAGTCTTTTTAACTACACCCGGAGCCTCCAGGATATATAGGGCTCGTAAGGATGTATCGGTTCAGCGAGTAGAATTTGACTTGAACATTGGAGCTAACGCCATGGTGGAGTGGTTCCCATCAGAAACGATTGTTTTTAGCGGTGCGTGTTCACAAATTTCAACCAAAATAAATTTGTCAGAAGGGAGTTGTTTCGCAGGTTGGGATATATGCTCACTGGGCATGCCTGCCTCTTTTTCAGGTTTTGACTTCGGAAGTTTTGAACAAAAATATATTCTCCAGAAGGATGGCATGCCTGTTTATGTGGATCGACTCGAGTTGTGTGATCAGGAAAACTCACTTCTTTCAAAGCTTGCGGGGTTGCAAGGCTTCATGGTGTCGGGATTCCTCATACTCGGACCTTTTGTTGATGGTGCGGATTCTTTAGTATCAAGGATGCGTGAGATTGAATTTAGGGCTAAATCTCTCCATTTAATGTCTATATCGCGGGTTGGAAATTTTCTAATCGGACGCTACTTAGGAAACAGTGCGGAGCATGCTAAAAAAATATTTGTGAACTGGTGGAAGTTAGCAAGGCCAATTCTAATGCTACGCGAATTTTGTGAACCACGAATTTGGCTAACCTAAATACCCCAGAAGGAGTGAGACTATAATGGAATTACTGCCCAGAGAAAAGGATAAATTAATCACTTTCACCGCGGCCCTTCTCGCTGAGAGAAGGCTCGGTCGCGGATTAAAACTTAACTATCCCGAGGCTGTTGCTTATATTTCTATGGCAATTGTTGAGGGAGCTAGGGATGGGAAGTCCGTTGCTCAGTTGATGAGTGATGGAAAGAATATTTTAAGAAGTGACCAGGTGATGGATGGTGTAGCGGAACTTGTTTCAGAAGTCCAAGTAGAGGCAACATTTCCAGATGGCACAAAGTTAGTCACGGTGCATGACCCTATAAATTAGAACCGATGAGGTAATTGATATGATTCCTGGTGAAGTTTTTGTAAGCAGCGGCTCTATTCTGATAAATCAAAATAGGGACACAATTAAATTAGAGGTGGCTAATGTAGGAGATCGACCGGTTCAGGTTGGCTCGCACTATCATTTTTATGAGGTGAACCCCGCACTAAAGTTTGATCGAATCAGAGCGCGCGGCTTTCGTTTGAATATCGCGTCGGGCACTGCGGTTCGGTTCGAACCAGGACAGATTAGGGAAATTGAACTTGTTTCTCTTGCTGGAACGCGAAATGTTTTCGGGTTCCGAGGAGAGATTATGGGTTCTCTAGAGGAGGTTGAAAATGACTAATATTGATCGCAAGGCCTATGCTTCCATGTTTGGTCCCACAAAGGGTGATCGAGTTCGTTTGGGAGACACAGAGCTTATTATTGAGGTAGAGGATGACTTTACTTGCTACGGAGAGGAGGTAAAGTTCGGTGGGGGAAAAGTTATTCGAGACGGCATGGGGCAAGGCCAACACAGTTGCAGTGAGTCTGTCGATGTTGTAATAACAAATGCTCTGATTTTAGATCACTGGGGTATTGTTAAGGCGGATGTCGGCATAAATCATGGTAGAATCGCTGCCATAGGAAAAGCGGGTAATCCAGATATCCAGGATAACGTGTCGGTCATTATTGGGCCTGGCACTGAAGTTATAGCAGGAGAGGGTTTGATTTTGACTCCTGGCGGCGTTGATGCACATATCCACTTTATTTGTCCGCAACAAATTGAGGAGGCTCTTATGACCGGTATTACTACCATGATTGGTGGTGGAACAGGGCCGGCCACAGGAACCAATGCTACAACGTGTACACCTGGACCTTGGAATATTGGCAAGATGTTACAAGCTACTGACGATATGCCAATGAATTTAGGATTTTTGGGAAAAGGTAACGCTAGCACACCCATTGCGCTGGAGGAGCAGCTCTTGGCTGGAGCATGTGGTCTAAAATTACATGAGGACTGGGGCACTACGCCGGCATCCATTGACAATTGTCTCAGTGTGGCGGAAACAAATGATGTACAGGTTGCTATACATACTGATACCCTAAATGAGTCGGGATTTGTCGATGACACCATCGCGGCTTTTAAGGGACGGGCAATTCACACCTATCATACAGAGGGTGCCGGCGGCGGACATGCTCCTGATATTATTCGAGCTTGTGCGGAGTTGAATGTTTTACCCTCATCCACTAATCCCACGCGTCCATACACTGTAAACACTATTGACGAGCATCTGGACATGTTGATGGTGTGTCATCATTTAGACTCGTCCATTCCTGAGGACATAGCATTTGCGGACTCGCGAATCCGTAAAGAGACAATAGCGGCAGAGGATATTTTTCATGATCTTGGAGCTTTCAGTATGATTGCTTCGGATTCTCAAGCAATGGGTCGAGTAGGAGAGGTGATTACACGCACTTGGCAAACGGCTCATAAAATGAAGGTCCAGCGGGGGCCTTTAGATCAAGATAATGAAAAAATGGATAATTTTCGAGCCAAGCGTTACATTGCAAAATATGCTATCAATCCGGCCATAACTCATGGTATTGATGATGAGATCGGTTCTATCGAAGTCGGGAAGCTCGCAGATCTTGTACTATGGAAACCGGCTTTTTTTGGGACTAAGCCCACACTGATTATTAAAGGTGGGATAATTGCTGCGGCTCCTATGGGTGATCCAAATGCATCAATCCCAACACCGCAGCCAGTGCATTTCAGAAAGATGTTTGGGAGTTATGGGAAGGCTCCGTCGCAAACATGTGTTACTTTCACTTCAAAAATGGCCGTTGAGGACGGTCTTGCAAAAAAGTTAGATCTTTCTCGCCGGCTCGTGGCATGCAGGAACACTCGATCAATTACCAAGCGAAACATGATTCATAACGCATGGATGCCTAAGGTCACCGTGGATCCTCAGACTTACGAAGTTCATGCGGATGGATTATTAATGACCTGCGAGCCGGCAAAAGTACTCCCGCTGGCACAACTTTACAACTTATTTTAGTTCTCGAACCTCGATGTTAGAAATATACCAACGACTGTCATCTGCAACGGGGCTCGATATTTATGGGGAGGTAGAACTTTGTCATTTGCAGCGAGAAAAGGGTCGGTTTAAAACGGCCATTTTCACAGGAGAGGCAGTTGGATTTTTTTTGGAGCGAGGGAACGTACTCAAGGTCGGTGATGCATTGATTAGTAGGTGCGGGAGGGTTCTTTTAGTAACCGCAAAAAAAGAGGATGTGGTTAGAGCTTCGACGGACGATTGGAGTCAGTTTAGCAAGGCTTGCTACCATCTTGGGAACAGGCATGTGAAAGTTCAAATAGGCGAAAAGTGGCTAAGGATATTGCCCGATCATGTTCTTGAGGAAATGCTCACAAGGTTGAACATGACTTTGAAACACGAAAAATCGGCTTTTGTTCCAGAACAAGGCGCGTACAAACACGTAAAAAATCATGAACGCATTATCTGATCTGGGATTACTGCGAATACTCCAACTCAGCAGTTCCGCTTTGCCAGTCGGCGGATACTCCTTTTCACAAGGTCTTGAATTTGCGATAGAGAAACATTGGTTGAGAGATTCTTCTGATGTCCGCGATTGGATCGCAACTGTATTAAAGCATGCCATAGCGAAGACTGATTTACCATTACTGATTCGTCTTGTTGAAGCGTTTAAAACTCATGATTTCAAGGGCGTGAGGTATTGGAATTTGCATGTGCTAGCTTGTCGTGAGACGCTGGAATTACGCGAAGCAGAAATAGCGACAGGAAAAGCGCTTGTTAAACTACTCAAAGGCATAAAGGTTTGTCAGGGTACTGTTCTAAAAGAATCTCTGACTTTTGTAGCAGCTTATGCATTCGCGGTTTCTTTTTGGAAGATTGATGTAAGAGTAGCTTGCCATGGGTTCGTGTGGTCTTGGATGGAAAATCAAGTAGCTGCAGCCACAAAATTACTTCCACTTGGACAAAGTGTAGCGCAACGTATATTGGATGATTTGATTGGTATGATTCCGGGTGCAGTGAGCGCCTCTCAGTCTGCAAGTGATGCAGAAATCGGGAGTTCTCTGCCTGGACTAGCGATGGCAAGTGCTTTACATGAAACGCAATACACTCGGTTATTTAGATCTTAAAGGAGTCAATATGGAAGATAAACAAACTTTGCGAGTCGGTGTCGGAGGGCCGGTAGGGTCGGGAAAAACTGCGCTCCTAAGGGCACTTTGTATGAATTTGCGCTCTCAATATGAGATCGCAGTCGTGACAAATGATATCTACACTAAGGAGGACGCTGATTTTCTCACTAAGCATGAAGCACTTAGTGCAGACAGGATTTTAGGAGTAGAAACAGGGGGCTGTCCTCATACTGCAATCCGAGAAGATGCGTCTATGAACCTTGCGGCTGTTGAGTTACTGGGAGTTCGTCATAAAAGTTTGGATATAATTTTTATTGAAAGTGGTGGTGACAATTTGAGTGCTACTTTTTCTCCAGAATTATCTGATTTGACTTTATATGTAATTGACGTATCAGCCGGCGATAAAATACCAAGAAAGGGTGGTCCTGGAATTACAAAATCAGATTTACTAATAATAAACAAAACTGATCTCGCGCCCTATGTAGGCGCATCCCTGGATGTTATGGATCGGGACGCGAAGCGAATGAGGAATGCAGAACCATTTGTCTTTTCTAATTTAAAAAGCGGAGAAGGGCTTCCAGAAATTATAAATTTTATTATCAATGAGGGGATGTTGGTAAAAGAATGACGGTTGATGCTTCTGTTTCATTAAAACCCTTTTCAAATTTATATTTAGCCTGTTCTAGGTAACGTCAAGTGGAATGTTGTACCAGCCGCATTATTTGATGTAACAGTAATCTGACCATGGTGCTGATTAACTACGATAAACTTGGTGAATGAAAGACGGTTTTCGGGCAGATACTTATCTGTGGGAGGCGCATGATCTGTGTATGGCTCGAATATTAACCGTTGCTCTTCCAAACTCATAGAAGATCCATTGTGATTGACTTGGATAATGATGCTTTCTTCGTCAGAAAAAACCCGAATATTAATTTGCGGTGTATGGTCATCTTCATCTATCTCCCCTAGCTGCTGACAGGAATGTCGAAACAAACTTAGGAAAACTTGTTGTAGCTCTGTTACGTGACATCGTATCTGAAGGGTGTTATCTTCATAGTCACAAGCGACATCGATATCTCGGAATCTTAACCCAGAGTTCACTGAGAGTAGACTCACGGCAAGGTCAAGACTGTGGTCGATTATTGTATTCATTTGTTCAATCGACTTTTTATTCCCTTTTGTGTTAGAGAAAGAGAGTAAATTTTCTACAACATTTTTGGATTGCTGACCACGAATGAGTGCGTTTTCTATGAGTTCGTTGAGCCAAATCGTATCCAGCAATTCTTCGGATAAAGCTTGTCGGACTGAATGTAAATCCTTCAGAGTAGCGTTAAGAGGTAAATTAATATCCTGTGCCATCACGGCGGCCATTTCCCCCACAGATGACATTTTGTCTCTCTGAAGAATAAGATTGTTTGCATTTACTTGTTCAGTCACGTCATCAATAAGGATAACTGCGCCGGTTTCCTGTCGCTCTTGAAGCGGATAGATTGTGACATTATAGTACTTGTGATCTTTTCGATACGATTTAAACGAAAGGATTTTTTTTTCCGTACGCGCCTGAGTAACTTGGTCTTTTGATAGTGTGATTTGAGGATATCGTTCCCAAAGGTTCTGTCCCTTTATTTCACTTCTCTTGAATCCGCTTACTTTTTCAGCTTCAAGGTTCCATTGTGTGACTATATTTTTTTCATCCAGCCCCACCAGCATGAACGGCATGTAGTGTAAAATACTTCCAATGTATGCCTCTGAACTTGCAAGTCGTTTAGTTGTAGTAAGATGTTCTTTAATTTCTTCCGCAAGTGCTAAATTGCTATTTTGTAGTAGCTGATTTGAATGGTTTAAGTTTGAAGTGCGTTCTTCGACTCGTTCTTCAAGTTGTCTGCGGATTGCTTCTAATTCTTTGTTATAGCGGTTGACTTGCCTTTGGCTTAAAAATAATCGCAAAGCGGTCAGAGATAAAGCGATAATTAAAATGCTGCTCGAAAAATTTGCAACATACTGCCAGTTCGTGCTGCTATCCTCATTTCGAAAGGCCCAAAATATATCTGCCGATGCGATCTGGGATAACGTCAATCCCAGAATTATTATGGCCCCTCTGAAGACGCTAATAATTTCTATTTGTCTCTTTTTGAGAACTGCATTGCACTTGTTCATCGTGATTTTCTCGTGCGATGTCCGATTTTTAGGCCCAACCTCATTGTATCTATTGCGAACCTAGTTTGGCGAGTTTTTTGTTATTTAAAACATAAGTGTGTGAGGAGGATGAACAGGTTTTATAGAAGTCTATGATGAGCAACTTATGCTTATAGTCGACGCCCATTTGGGAGGTCTTAATGCATACTTCGACATTGCTGAGTTTTCATCATATGGATGTTGGAGCAAATGTAAGAGATCTGTTACCAAGCTAAAGTCTCCACACTCGGCAAGTGTTATCGCTTCTTGCGCCATGTGATTACGTAGAATGTATTTGGGGTTGACATTCAACATTTTTTTGCGACGCACTTCTTCGGACACTATTTCGTGTTGCAGCAACTTGTTATAATCTGCGGCCCATTTATTGAAATCGCCCAAACATGAAAACATATCTCTTATAAAAGAGTTCTCACCTGCTAGCCTGTAGTGACTTAAAGATCGAAAAAAAATACTATAATCAATTTTATTAATTGCGATAGGCTCCAATAAGCGCTCTATGATTTTTAACTTTTTAGAGGGAGTGTGCTCAAGACCAAATTTATCTGCCATTAGTCGGGTGTAAACTTTTTCGTACTCTGGCTGATATTCATTTAGAATTTCTTCTAATTCTATTTTCGGTATCAGTGTAGAAAAGGCAAGTGCAAGTGCATTGAGGTTCCAAAGACCGATTTTGGGCTGATTTTGAAATGAATAACGCCCTTGATGATCAGATTGATTACATATAAAACTCGGAGTATATTCGTCGAGAAATCCATACGGGCCATAATCAATAGTGTCCCCGAGTATACTCATGTTATCTGTGTTCATTACGCCATGACAAAAACCAATCGCTTGCCATTTGGCAATAGTTCGAGCAGTATTTAGAACGGCAAATCTAAATAGTTCTTTGTAGTTAGTTTCACAATTATTCCAGTCTGAAAAATGCCGTTGAATTACGTATTGTGCTAAATTTTTTACAGCTGATTTTTCGCCTCTGTGATGAAAATGTTCAAATGACCCGAAACGAATATGACTTCTCGCTATGCGGCAAATTACCGCGGCATTTTCTGTACACTCCCTGTAAACTGGTGTTTTACTGTTGAAAATACAGAGTGCCCGAGTTGTCGGGATACCCAACGCGTGCATTGCTTCGGAGCATAGGTACTCGCGTATGCTGGATCGTAAAACAGCACGGCCGTCTCCAAACCGTGAGTAAGGTGTTGTCCCTGCCCCTTTGAGTTGGACATCCCATAAATCACCGTCAACCGAGAGCTCTCCTAGAGTTATAGCTCGCCCATCACCTAGTTGTCCTGCCCAAACTCCGAATTGATGGCCAGAATAAACAAGGGATATTGGTGTTATGTTAATGGGGATATTTGAACCAGATAAAAGATTAAATGTTTCACGATTTTTGAGGAAATCTGCTTCCAGCCCCAGATCTCTGGCTAGTAAATCATTTACATTTCCCAATTGAGGCTTTTGAAGTGGTGCCGGTGCAACAGAGCTGAAATACTCTTCATCGAATTCTTTGAAAGAGTTAAAGAAATGTTGCTCAAGTCTCTTTGATATGACACCCATAAAAATCGCCTCAAGTTGATAAAGTTCTTGCCTCTTTTTGATTATAATGAGAGTGTTATTTTTCTGCTTAAACTTTTTCTAGTGAGTAGCTTAATTAAATTATGAAATGAAAAGAATTTTTTCTTAGGTGTGATATAACACCACATCTACTATACGCAAAATTCGAATTAAGGGGTCCAAGCCAATTATGGAAGTGAATCTAATCTTAGATTTGATCGGTGACTTGAAAGAGCGTACAGATGTGCTCAGGAGGTACCTTTGACTATGATCATCGAAAAGAGCGACTTGCCGAGGTTGAGTTAGAACTAAGTGAACCTCGTGTATGGAAGAATACATCAAAAGCTAAGGAGTTAGGTCGAGAGCGGGCTTCACTCGAGGATATAGTTACAACAATTGAAGCACTTGACAGAGGCGTAGAGGATACGCGTCAGCTCTTACAACTTGCTGTGGAGGAGCTTGACGTTGATATTGTTAATGAGGTGAAATCTGAAATTAGCTCGCTAGACGCAAAACTAGCCGAACTTGAATTTAAGCGTATGTTTTCTGGACAAATGGATGGTAATAATGCCTTCATTGAAATACAAGCAGGATCAGGAGGCACTGAAGCGCAAGATTGGGCAGAGATGCTATTACGGATGTATCTCCGTTGGACTGACGATAAAGGATTTAAGAGTGATTTGATCGAGTACTCCGCAGGTGAGGTCGCCGGAGTGAAAAGCGCTACTGTGCAAGTAAGTGGAAACTATGCGTACGGCTGGTTACGCACAGAGATTGGAGTTCATCGACTTGTTCGAAAATCACCGTTTGATTCCGGTAATCGAAGACATACGTCATTTGCCGCCGTTTTTGTGTCCCCTGAAATTGACGACAATATAGCAATAGATATTAATCACTCTGATGTTCGAACAGATACATACCGAGCCTCTGGAGCGGGCGGCCAGCACGTGAATAAAACTGATTCGGCAGTGCGATTGACTCACCAACCTAGCGGGATTGTGGTTCAATCTCAAAGTCAGCGTTCTCAGCATCAAAATAAAGAAAAATGTTGGCAGATGCTTCGTGCGAGACTATATGAATTTGAGGTTCAGAAACGAAAACAGGTTGCCCAAGAGACTGAGGATGCCAAGTCTGAAATTGGATGGGGAAGTCAAATCCGATCATATGTTTTAGACGACGCCAGAATAAAGGATTTGAGAACAAATGTTGAAACACGTAATACGCAAGCGGTCTTGGATGGTAAACTTGATGTATTCATTAAAGCATCGCTCAAGGCAGGACTTTGATCAATCTATTGGGGCTAGTGGGTAAGTTTTTATGAGAAAATATTTCTAATGACCGAACAACGAGATGAGAATAAATTAATAGCGGAGCGCAGAGTAAAGTTAAATAAACTTCGGTCTGGAGCAAATACGCCCTTCCCGAATGATTTTAAACCTAAAGCACTTGCCGACCAACTTGAGAAAACCTATTCACTGGCAACTAAACAAGATTTGGAGGCGCTCCGACATCAAACCTCTGTCGCTGGGCGTGTTATGCGCAATAGAGGTTCTTTTATTGTCATACAAGATCGCTCTGGAGCCATACAGCTCTACGTAACAAAACATTCCAGAGTTTTTGTGAAGAACCTCGATTTGGGCGATATTATTGGAGTTGAGGGTATGTTATGCCGGTCAGGTAGAGGAGAACTTTATGTCGAGATAGAAACATTTACCTTGCTCACTAAATCTTTGAGACCTTTACCTGACAAGTTTCATGGATTAGCCGATCGTGAAATGCGTTATCGTCAGCGATATCTTGATTTAATTGTCAACTCAGATGTTCGCTCTTCATTCCGTACACGCTCCAAAATCATTACTTATATACGTGATTTTTTAAATAGCGAAAATTTTTTGGAGGTAGAGACGCCTATGTTGCAGCCTATTCCCGGCGGAGCGGCTGCACGACCTTTTGTGACCCACCATAACGCAATGGCGATTGATATGTACCTCCGCATAGCTCCAGAATTGTATCTAAAGCGTTTGGTAGTTGGGGGATTTGAACGAGTTTATGAGATCAATCGTAGCTTCCGAAATGAAGGGTTATCAACTCGGCATAATCCCGAGTTTACTATGCTTGAATTTTATCAGGCCTATGCGGACTACAATGACCTGATGAAGTTTACTGAGCGGTTACTCAGTGGTATCGCAAGGGAAATTCTCGGCAGCGATCGGGTGATTAATACAAAGCGAGATGAATACGGCAATAAATTGGGTGAAGTGGAATATGACTTCTCCAAGCCATTCAGGCGCTTATCGGTCATGGACGCAATTTTATTGTTTAATCCAACTATTGTCTCTGATGAATTATTAAATTTGGAGCAAGCAAAGCGCGTCGCTGTAGATCTTGGAATTTCTGTTGATGCAAATTGGGGTGTTGGTAAATTGCAGATTGAAATTTTTGAGAAAACTGTCGAGCATCGTTTAGAACAACCCACTTTTGTAACGAATTATCCAATTGAAGTATCTCCTCTTGCGCGGCGAAGTGACGCCAATCCTAGTGTCTCTGATAGATTTGAATTATTCATAGGCGGACGAGAGCTGGCGAATGGTTTCTCAGAACTTAATGATCCTGAAGAGCAGGAAAATAGATTTGGTGCACAGTTAAACCAAAAAGATTCTGGCGATGAAGAAGCGATGTATTTTGATGAGGATTATATCAAAGCTTTGGAATATGGCATGCCTCCTACTGCTGGGGAGGGCATTGGTATTGACCGCCTTGTGATGCTGTTCACTGATTCTTCATCTATTAGAGATGTTCTGCTGTTTCCGCACATGAAATTGGAGTAGTTTACTTTGTTTAATCTGTCTCAGGTCGCAGAATTGGATTCAAGGCTCTCTTGCGCAATCAACTTTAGTCAGGATTCAGCGGAACTTTTGCCCGATAGAGCGTATGAGTTATGAAGATTGATGCTGTCAAAAGAGCCACCGCAACTGATTGGTGTGCTGCAGCGAGCGGTATTGGAACGTGTAGAAGTAACGTGGAGATCCCCAGAGTTACTTGTAGTGTAATTAAAACGAAAATGCATTTTGTGCTGGTCTTAAACGCGTCACTCATATCAGAGCGTAAAGCTTTGATAACAAACAGAATAATCGACAGAGTTGTCAGATACGCAAGTATTCGGTGGTTGAATTGTATGGTCGCTATGTCTTCAAAAATCGATAACCATTTCGGCTGCATTGAATAAACCTCGGCCGGTATAAAAGAATCACCCATCAATGGGAATGTAGGGTAAGCATAACCGGCGCGCGTGCCAGCCATCAATCCTCCAGACACAATCATAAAGAAGATAAGCACCGATATAAGACAAGAGGGTAATAGCAAATGAGTGGCTTGTCGTTCTGGTCGATTTCCTAAGTCGAGTGTAACCCAAATAATAGAGCTATAGATAATAATCGCGTTTGAAAGGTGGGCAGTGAGTCGGTATTGGCTAACTCTAGGATCGTCAGTCAGGCCGCTTTGCACCATGTACCAGCCCAAAATACCTTGTGCGGCCCCTAACACTAATATTGCAAATAATTTGGGCGATAAACCTTTCGGGATGCGCTTAGTGATACATAAAAAAAGAAAAGGGAGCAAAAATATGATGCCAATGAAGCGTCCGAGCATTCGGTGAAGATACTCATACATAAATATTTTTTTAAATTCGTTTAAACTCATTCCATTGTTTATAAGTTTGTACTCAGGAAATTGTTGATACTTAACGAAAAGGATCTCCCAGTCATTTGTGTTCAATGGAGGAATAACACCCATGATTGGCCTCCACTCCACCATTGATAATCCAGAACCAGTAAGTCTAGTCACACCACCTAATAAAATCATGCCGTATATTGTGAGTGCACACGCAGAAAGCCATAAGATGATTTGCTTGTTATAGTAAGCTTGAAGCTCAGTGGACGGGTTTGCTGACGATAATGCGAGGGAAATCCGGGATAACATTTCTGCGGGACCTAAAATAAAAAACATTATAATGCAACTTTTTCAGTGTTACGCGGGTAGTTATCGAACAGACCAACCTCGGCAAATTTAAAAAATTTTGATAGAAACGACAAGACAAATAAAGTTATGTTTTGGGAAATGACAAATCATGCATGTTTGATAAGATTTTGGCGTTAAAGCTGGGAAAAGATTTATTGTCTGATGATGAGAAATCATGGCCTTGTCGGTTGTCTTAAATTGATGACTACCGATCTTGTATTCATTGACTAATTTCTATTATTACATTTTAAAAAATTCTGGAGTTTCTGATGACAATCAAAAGAAGAAATAGAAAGCTTTTGGAATTGCCAGAGGGTGAATGGGTTACTATATTGGGAGAATATTTGAAAAAATCAGAGTTTTTAGATCTGGAATCATTTTTAAAAGCCCAATATGAGAACTGCGTAACAATATATCCGCCCCGAAATCGAGTCTTTGCGGCGCTTGAGCATACTCAATTTAATGATGTCCGTGTCGTAATTTTGGGCCAAGATCCCTATCATGGCCCTAATCAAGCAAATGGTCTCTGCTTTTCAGTGATGCCCGGTGTTGCTGTACCCCCGTCTCTGGCAAACATTTATCGAGAGTTGAGGGATGATGTTGGTTGTTTGCTCCCCTTGCATGGGTGCCTTCATAGCTGGGCAAAACAAGGTGTATTATTAATTAATTCCGTTTTAACAGTAGAAAAATCAGCGCCCGGTTCACATAGAGGAAAAGGTTGGGAAGTTTTCACAGATGCTATAATTACTTTGCTTAATGAAAAACACAAGGATTTAGTATTTCTTTTGTGGGGAAGTTACGCCAGAAAAAAGGCAGTTTTAATTGATCGTCAACGCCACATGGTCCTAGAGGCCGCTCATCCATCACCACTTTCGGCTTACCGAGGGTTTTATGGATGCAAACATTTTTCTCGATGCAATACGTACTTAAAAAACATTGGTAAAACACCTATCGACTGGCAGTTACCTTTATTACATGGCATTGAATAATCGAACTTAACCCAACACTAGTTAAAAAAGAAATAATCATTGCCTTGTTCTAGTAAGTTCCATTCATTGGCGAGAACACAAAAATTTCAATTTGTCGTAAAGATAAAGCCAATCGATTAGATGTTATTACACTTAACTTTTTTTTAATTCTTGGAGTTGTTGGCACATTAATATTCTATCAGGATTTCAGATGCATGGATTAGCGTGTCGTCTGCTATTTGAAGGTTGTTAAAGTCTTCGCATGTTATGGAGATAACAGCCAACATTTCGACTTCCTTTCTGTTTACCCATGCCGCTGCTGTAACATGCCCGAGTAATTTATTGCTGGAAGAAGATATTTTGCTACCCGGTTCAGGTAAGTTTTGAAGTGAGCAACGGAAGGCGCGTATGCGTCTTTTCACTGAACCTCTGTAATGCGTTCTTGCTATGACTTCTTGTCCTGTGTAGCAACCTTTTTTAAAGCTTATAAAACCTTGGCTATCTAAATTTAACATCTGAGGAATAAAACGCTCTGAGGTTGCTTGAGTCACTTCAGAAAAACCGGTCCTGAGTGTTAGTAAGTCAGCGAAATTTGTATCCACAAAAATCAAACCTCTTAGCGATTGAAGTCCAGCAAAGTTAAGACCTTGTTTACAAGTAAATGAATATTGACCCTCTTCAATACAGCTTAGCCACCCTATGCTGTTCTCACACCTGCCACCTTTAATGGTGGGAACTGAGTCGAAAAGAGTATGCATGACGGTCTGGACTTTAGGACCAGCAATAAAAAAACTGCAAAACTTTTCGCTGACGTCCTGCACTTTTAATTTGAAGAACTTCGAATATTTTTGAAGGCTTTTAATGGCAACTTCAATCATGGATAGATTAGTTTCCAAGAGAATGTCGCCGTTTGACGAACTGTGCGCACTAAAAGTAAAGATTACTGTCCCTGAAGGAGAGCAATGCGCTCCTTTAACGACTGACTGATTATTAACTTGACTGATATCGCAAGTTACTTGTCCTTGAAGAAATTTGATTACTTCTGGACCAGAGAGAGCAATGTATCCTCTTTGCTTAGAACAAATAATTGTCTTCTTAAGAGTTAAGTTGAAATTCGCGGGGAGCTTTTGCAAAGGCAGCATTAACTCATGGTAACCATCATCTAGATGAGATATCTGCGTAGTATATAGGCTTGAGATTATCATTTTTATCTCGGGCGTTTTGTTTCATCATTGCAAGTAAGATTATACTCCGGTTTTAGAAAGGATGGCGATGTATGCATAAAAATAGACTCAACTGGGCTGCAAGACGGGGGATGTTGGAGCTTGATTTGTTGTTGCAGCCGTTTGTGGAGAATGAGTATGAAAAGTTAAATCAAGAGGACAAACTGCGTTTTGAGGTACTACTTGAAAAAGATGATCAAACTTTATTACGGTGGTTTTTGAAATTAGCTGAGCCCAGTGACCTGAACATTAAACGAATTGTGGACTTGATACGAGCTACTTTCTCGAGCTGATTAGCTTACTTACCTTTTCTTTTGGTACACATCAAAAGAATCCGTTTGTTGGATGATTTGTTTACTGCGGCTCTTTACTTGGTGTCAAAATTGTGTCCACAGCGGTCTCTTCCCTTTGAGGATAATCCAAGTTGTAATGAAGGCCTCTACTCTCCCGTCTTTTTAAGGCAGACCAAACAATAAGTTCACAGGTCGCAGCAATATTACGTAATTCTAAAAACTGAGAATTAATATCACTTTGTTTAAAACGCACATCAATCTTGCGTTTAAGTTTTTGAATCTTTAATTTTGCTTTTTGCAATTCGCGATCTGTGCGCACTATACCTACACGTTTCCACATAAGCATCCGTAAAAATCGCATGTTTTCATCAACGAAAGCGGTTTGATTAATTACTTTTGTTTTCTCAAACTTTTTTCTCGGAATTTCATTTGGTTGGAGAGGGGATATTATTTTTTGGTTGATGAAGCTTGCAGCCGCCCGCGCATACACAACGCATTCAAGAAGTGAGTTACTAGCCATTCGGTTTGCGCCATGGAGACCGGTGAATGCATTTTCGCCAATTGCAAAAAGATTTCTAATGTCTGTTTGAGCATTCATGTTTACCACTATCCCCCCACAAGTGTAGTGAGCAGCTGGTACGATGGGTATGGGTGTTTTGGTGATATCTATACCGAGGGCTAGACAATGTTCATAGACCGTGGGAAAGCTTTCGATGATAAATTTCGAGGATTGCTCACTAATATCGAGGTATAAGCAGGCACACTTTAGTCTCTTCATTTCTTGATCTATTGCTCGAGCAACTACATCGCGGGGAGCTAGTTCTGCTTTCTCGTGGTATAGATGCATAAAACGACTTCCGTCAGGTAGCAGTAGTTTCCCACCCTCCCCTCGCAAAGCTTCCGTTATCAGAAATGAATTAGCTTTTGGATGGTACAGACAAGTAGGATGAAATTGATTAAATTCTAAATTGCCAACTCGACAACCGCTTCGCCAGGCCATGGCTATTCCATCTCCACTTGCTCCATCGGGATTGCTAGTGTGGAAATAGCATTTGCTTGCTCCTCCAGTAGCCAAAACCACATCGTGAGCCAAAAAGGTAACTATTTTATTCTCGTCAATATCAAGCAAATGAGCGCCGATGCAAGTTACATCTTCAACTAATTTATCTGCGCTCGTGATGAGATCTATAGCGTGATGATTTTGGAAAACGTCTATATTCGATGCTGAAATGACTCGGTGTACTAGAGCATCCGTAACAGAACGCCCAGTCGCGTCGGCGCTGTGAAGAATTCGTCTATGACTATGTCCGCCTTCTTGCGTAAGATGAAATTGCTTTTGGTCGTCCTGTAGGGTGAAACTTACTCCCTGATTGATTAGCCAATGAATGGCGTCGGGCCCATTTTTGATCACAAATTCAACAGCACCCTTGTGGCACAAACCTGCTCCAGCGACTTGGGTATCATTCATGTGAAGAGCTGTGCTGTCGTTTTCATCAAATACGGCGGCAATTCCACCTTGAGCCAGCCAAGAGGCTCCTGCTTTGAGTGTTGATTTACTCACTAAAGCTACACGTTTATTTCTGTCGATATGCAAAGCGAGGGTCAGTCCAGCGGTGCCGCTCCCCACCACTAGCACATCATAGTATAAGTTTTTCATGATACTAACATTCTCAAATAATCTTCACGTGATTATAGCCTAACGGCTGTGTAGCCATGGGAGTTTTCCCTGGCGAAGGAATCAAGTCTCCGGTATCGTTAGAGGTAATTGTTATTTAGTTGATACTTAATGATAGATCACAACATTTCAAATGTAACAGACTGTAAGCTTTTGTCGAGGGCTAAAAGGGGAGACAAGAGAGCATTTGAATTATTGGTGATTAAATATCAGCAAAAGGTTCAGAATTCTTTGGCACGTTTCGTAAAAGATCGAGATGAATTGAATGACTTAACCCAAGAAGTTTTTATTAAAGCATATAAAGCCTTGTCAGCATTTCGAGGGGATAGTCAGTTCTATACTTGGTTACATAGAATTGCATTAAATACGGCTAAAAATCATTTAGTTGCAAGAAATCGACGACCACCCACATCTGATATTCAAGTATCTGATGCGGAAAGTTATAACAGGTATTATCAACTCCACGATATTGATACGCCAGATAACATTTTATTGTGTGAGCAAATGGATCAAATATTAAAAGAAACTATAAGTCAATTACCGGAAGATCTTAGATCTGTAATCTCCCTTCGAGAGAATCAAGACTTGAGCTATGAGGAAATCGCTAAAATAATGGGATGCCCCATAGGAACTGTGCGATCGCGATTGTTTCGGGCCAGAGAAATTCTTGACGAGAAAATGACGGCAGTATTGAATGGCAGGTAAAAAATGATTTGAACGTTTTTTTAAAATAGGTGTCAAAGTAATCGTTGGATAATTTTGGAGGCTAAAGGGCTTGGAGAAGAAAAAGATTCATTTAAACGATAAGTGCCGGAGAGATCTTTGCGCATTGGTGGACGGTGAAGCAAATGACTTTGAAGTTCAAAGTATTTTGACTGCCATGGATGGCGAGAACGCGAGAGAAGTAAGAGAGCTTTGGCGTCGCTATAATCTTGCGTCTAATAGCATCCGAAATGAAACATTCGGTCTAGGGTTCGATGTAAGCGGTGATGTTGTAGCCGCGATAAAAAACCAACCAATCCGCCATTTGACCGAGTCAAATAAAATTTCAGAAGCTATCCTTCAGTTCGGTTTGGCGGCTTCGGTAGCGGTGTTGACAATATTTAGTGTTCAGTATTTCAATAATAGTGATATGGTTGATCAAACTCGGCATAATGTTAAAGTTGAGTCAAACGGAGTAGAAGCTAGTGCGGGTCCGGCTGCACAATTCCCCAACGGATTCAAACCTAATATTAATGTTCAGACCGTTAGTGTTGGCTCGATAAGAAAGTCAGAACCAAAGGTGTCTCTAGATACCCGCCTATTTCAGGATGATAAAATTCGAGATCATATTGATCGTAAGGTCTCAGAGTATTATCGTCAGTCCACACACATTGATCATGATCGCAAGAACCGTATGTAAAGCTCAACAAGACAAAAATTACACCTGATAAAACAAAGTGCTGTAGCCTGCAAAATGTAAATTCTGCAAGTCGATGAGGTAGCAAGTGTTATAGGCTCACATGATACTAATCGCTTTCTTGTGATCTTATTGGTACTGGTGCCCTTATCGTCGTGTTGCTCTGGCTTAAGGCGTGAAGAAGATGCCAAATTTCAAATTGCCGCTGTTTAACACTTCGTGGGATCCTTGTGTCTCATTCTGAGTGAATATTTGGGAAAATGAAGGATTGCAAAAGCAAAGAATCGTAGCTATGCAGATAATGCACTTATGGACTTGGAGTGTTCAGAGGGGATGTATCGAACTGTTAATAGTCATATTCGGAGAAATCATTGTGCAGTGATTAATGATTTAAAGTAACGATTGAAGGTCACCATTTAAGATTGTTAATTGAGCATTCAAAACCAGCGAATTATGGTTGTTTGGCCTATCAGAAAGGAGTACCGTTAAACCGGCTAACATAAGAAATTCGTACAAGAGGAGTGAATTGAAAATATTATACGCACTACAGTTCTTTCGTGGCATCGTCCTTGAAAAGGGCGAATATGTTCGGATAGATCATAATTTCGGTACATTATGCTCTATATAAAAAGACTCGAGAGTCTATTTATTTTGGCTAATGCGGAGGTAATTAACTGGCACTCATCGGTCAACTTAATTAAATGAGAGTGAAATCAAAGATGTGTTTGATGACGAACTTGGTGTTAATCGATGTTACATTTGGAGGATATAGCAATGATGTGCTGTTAGTGGAGAAAAATTTATTTGGTGACGGATTAACATTCAAGTCGGTACTGATCAGGGCATCAAAATCTGAAGTTTTTGCCAATGTCTAACACCAATCTGTATAATTTAAGCTCTTCTGCTGGCAACCTGCCAAATCAAAGAAACAATTAAGAGATTTATTTTACAGGACACTTACTTTATGAAGAAGTATCAAAATGTGCGAAAAATTTTAGGCACTATAGATCCATAACGCTTTACTACCGATGGATTTCGGTTGTCGAAAGGGGTAGTAGCAAGCTCAGTTCGTTGAATTCACGCTTATTTAGAGGGTTTTAGATGTTAGTGAAAATGTACCTTATTTTATTGTTGACTGGTATTACCCTATCAAAGGCCGTTGCCTCACTTCCAGATTTTACAGAACTCGTTGAGAGGGTAGCCCCAGCAGTTGTAAAAATCAATGTATCCTTCAGTGGAGAAAGTTCACTACAATCGCAGCCTTACGGTAGAAATTTACCTGATATTTTTCGTGAATTGTTAGAGCAACAGCGAAACTTGAGAGAAAGACCTGATAGGGTTTCTATGGGATCGGGGTTCGTAATCTCTTCGGATGGGTACATTATTACAAATCATCATGTGGTGGAGCGTGCCACTAAAATCCAAGTGTCGTTTGCAGACAGGCGTGAGTTCGAAGCTGAAATGGTTGGTACAGATCGGCGGTCTGATTTGGCACTTCTAAAGGTCAATGGAAATGACCTACCAACTTTAGAGTTTGCCACGGAGAACGACTTGAGAGTGGGAGCTTGGGTTTTAGCAATAGGATCGCCTTTTGGACTGGATTACTCAGTTACTGCTGGTATTGTAAGTGCCATTGGGCGAAGTATCCCGACGGAAAGGAATGAAAATTATGTGCCATTTATACAGACTGATGTAGCTATTAATCCGGGTAATTCTGGAGGGCCTCTTTTTGATTTGTCAGGAAAAGTAGTTGGTATTAATTCACAAATTTATTCCCGATCAGGCGGTTCTATCGGGCTTTCTTTTGCGATTCCGGCTAATTTGGCGCTCGATGTGGTCCAACAATTAAAATCTACTGGCCGCGTGGATAGAGGTTGGTTAGGGGTGGCTATTCAAGATGTAGATCAAAAACTAGCACGATCTTTAAATTTAAAAGAGGCCAAGGGAGCTTTAGTGAGTGCGGTGGAAATTGACAGTCCCGCTGACGTAGGTCAAATATTGCCGGGCGACGTCATAATAAGTTTTAATCGAGAGGCAGTTATTGAATCCAGTGATTTGCCGCCCCTCGTTGGGCAGGTGGCGCCTGGTGGTCGTGTTCCGGTTGAGATAGTGCGGGACGGAAAGATCAAGAAGTTGAACGTAATAGTAGCGGCTCTAGATGGTGATCAACCAATTGCTGAGAAGAGATCAAAAGCTAATGAAAGTGGCGATCGGCTTGGTCTGATAGTAGAAGATGTAACCAAATTATCAATACCCGAAGATGGTTTAACTGGAGTGGTTATTCGATATATCGCGCCAAAATCTGCGGCAGAAATGGCCGGATTGCAGCAAGGAGATATTATCGTTCAGTTAGGAAAAATGAGAATCTCGAGTTCCAAAGAATACGACAAAACGGTCCGGCAGATGCCGAAGAATCGACCAGTTGCCATCCGTTTTCTGCGGCGCGGTAACGCAGTATTTAGGACAATAGAGATTGACTGATAGTTCGCTGCGCGTAAAGAGATTACTGATGTTTAAACATTACTTTGGTAACGAAGCCATAAATAAGATAAACTGTATATCCAGACAAGTGGATGACTAGCACACGTGTCAGAACTAACCTCTATCCGTAATTTTTCCATAATTGCGCACATTGATCACGGGAAATCAACATTGGCTGATAGGTTTATTCAGCTTTGTGGTGGGTTGAGTGAGCGGGAAATGGACACCCAGGTTCTTGATTCCATGGACATAGAGAGAGAACGGGGTATAACCATCAAAGCTCAGAGTGTGTCGCTCTCATACAAAGGCGTGGACGGCAGGCACTATAAACTTAATTTTATTGATACACCTGGACATGTAGATTTTTCCTATGAGGTGTCAAGATCACTTGCTGCATGTGAGGGTGCATTATTGATCGTTGATGCAGCGCAGGGCGTTGAAGCCCAGTCCGTAGCTAATTGCTATACAGCAATAAATCAAGGCTTGGAAGTTCTTCCTGTACTTAACAAGATGGATTTACCTCAAGCTGAGCCGGAACGAGTTGTCTCAGAGATTGAGGACATCATTGGCATTGATGCCAGTGAAGCAATTCACTGCAGTGCAAAAAGTGGATTGGGTGTTATTGATGTGTTGGAGCAGATAGTCCTTAAGATTCCTCCTCCCCGAGGCTTGACACAAAATCCATTACAGGCCTTGATAATTGATTCTTGGTTTGATAACTATCTTGGAGTTGTTTCTTTAATTCGTGTAATGGAAGGCACGCTTTGTGTAAAAGATAGAATTATCGCCAAATCTATTGGAAGGACACATGTTGTAGATAGCCTTGGGGTATTTACACCAAAGCGCCAAGAGAAGAACGTGCTTAAAGCTGGAGAGGTAGGCTTCATGGTTGCGGGCATAAAAGATATCAAAGGGGCTCCTGTCGGGGATACCTTAACTCACTATAATACCGCTGATGTTTTATCGCTACCAGGATTTCAAACTATAAAGCCGCAGGTGTACGCGGGAATGTTCCCTGTGGACTCAGATGATTTTGAAGTTTTTCGTGATGCGCTCTCAAAATTGGCGATTAATGATGCCTCGTTGTTTTATGAGCCAGAAAGTTCCGATGCGTTAGGATTCGGATTTCGTTGTGGCTTTTTAGGTATGTTACACATGGAAATTATTCAGGAGAGATTAGAGCGCGAATATCGACTTGATTTGATCACTTCTGCTCCTTCAGTGGTTTATGAGGTAGTGTCCAACAAGGGCGGACAGTTTAGTATTTCGAATCCCTCTGATCTACCTGACCCAACGCACTTAGTTGAATTGCGCGAACCAATCTGTGTTGCAAACATTCTCGTGCCAAAGGAATTCGTCGGTAACGTTATTTCGCTCTGCATAGAAAAACGTGGTGTTCAAATTGACCTCCAATATGTTGGTGGACAAGTTGCGATTAATTATGAATTGCCCTTAAGCGAGGTTGTCATGGATTTTTTCGATCGATTGAAATCGGTCAGTCGTGGTTTCGCCTCTTTAGAATATAATTTCTTGCGATTCGATCCAGCGCCTTTGGTAAGACTTGATGTTTTGATTAACGGTGATCGAGTTGATGCACTGGCAGCAATTGTCCACCGAACAGAATCGTCTCGTAAGGGCCGCGTGCTAACCGAGAAAATGAAGGAGTTGATTCCTAGACAGATGTTTGACGTGGCAATTCAAGCGGCTATTGGTGGACATATCATCGCTAGAACTACAGTAAAAGCATTACGGAAAAATGTCACTGCGAAATGCTATGGGGGAGATGTTTCTAGGAAGAAAAAGCTCTTAGAAAAACAGAAGGCGGGGAAGAGACGTATGAAGCAAGTTGGGAGCGTGGACATTCCTCAGGACGCTTTTCTCGCTGTTTTAAGAACTTAAGTATGGGTTTAACTTTGAGATGAAGAGTTGTGAATCTTAACTTCGAATTGATACTTACTTTGCTGTTTATACTGTCAGCACTTTTCTGGCTTAGTAATTACTTCCTATTGAAAAGACAAGATGGTGTTATTGAGTTTATCGCATCAATGGCGCCAGTGCTTGGTGTAGTTTTATTGCTGCGATCATTTATTATCGAACCTTTTCAAATACCATCTAAATCAATGGTTCCAAACTTGCTTGTTGGCGACTTTATCCTGGTAAATAAATTTGCTTATGGTTTAAGACTGCCGGTTTTACGATACAAATTATATGATTTCGGCAAGCCGGAACGTGGAGATGTGATGGTATTTTTCCCTCCTCATGATGATAGGTATTTTATAAAAAGATTGATTGGATTGCCTGGGGATGAGGTGCGTATCATTGAAGGAGTTGTTTATATTAACGGACGCCAAATCTCACAGAAGATTTCAGGAGATATTGCGACTGCTAACCACATCATAATGAATGAGCGACTGGCAGAGTCGGAGCATAAGGTCCAAAAACGCCTAGTTCCCACCCGTTTAAGCTTGAATCACACGGCAATAGTGCCTGAGGGTCACTACTTCATGATGGGTGACAATCGCGATAATTCCAGTGACAGTCGAGTTTGGGGGCCAGTGCCTGAGGATCGGTTGGTAGGGAAAGCTTTTGCGCGATGGATGTATTGGGACAAATTTCTCAGTTTTCCTAGCTTTAGCAGGGTAGGTTGGCTGAATTAACGCGCCCATTGGCGACATAAATTAAAAAAGCTTGGACTTTAAATAATTAGCGAAGGCTAGTGGTATGACCCGTGTAGTTGAGCATGCAGAAATGGAGCAAAAACGATTACTGCAGGAAAGACTTAATTATGTTTTTTCTGATCAAAATCTTTTGGTATTGGCTCTTACTCATCGTAGCTACGGTTCACAAAATAATGAACGACTTGAGTTCCTAGGTGATGCAATTCTTGGCTCGATAATAGCGAATTATTTATATCGACATTATCGTCAGTTGAGAGAGGGTGAAATGAGTCGAATGCGCGCGCAGATAGTTCGCGCCGAATCTTTGGCTGGGGTGGCTAGAAGATTGGATTTGGGCAGTTGCCTACTGCTAGGCCCCGGAGAGATGAAAGCGGGCGGGGTAAAGCGTGATTCAATTTTGGGTGATACTGTAGAGGCAATCATTGGTGCTGTTTACATTGATTCTGGTTTAGATTCTTCCAGCGACTGCGTCTTGCGTTGGTTTGAAAAAGAATTGATCAAAGTGTCATATGAATACCCATCCAAAGATTCAAAAACTCAATTACAAGAATGGTTGCAAAAGAGGGGACAGCCCTTACCCTGTTATCGACTGATGGATACGGTAGGAGCGGCGCACAGGAGATTATTTACTGTTGAATGTGTTCTTTCATCAATTGACATCGAAGCCAAAGCCTCAGCAAGTAGCGTGAAGAAAGCAGAACAAATTGTCGCGGAAAAGCTTCTTAATGAAATAGGAGAAACATAGTGGCCTCAACAACAAATCAGTGCGGTTATGTCGCAATAGTTGGGCGTCCAAATGTAGGTAAGTCGACGCTGCTCAACAATATCTTGGGAAGAAAGTTGAGTATTACTTCCAGGAAGCCCCAGACTACCAGACATACACTTTTGGGTATTTTCACAGAGGGAGCAATGCAGTTAATTTTTGTCGATACCCCCGGCATTCATGCGAATCGAGATCGTGCAATTAATCGTGTAATGAATAAGACCGCAATCAGCGTTTTACAAGATGTAGATTTGGTGCTCTTCGTGGTTGATCGTCTTGTGTGGGGGATTGAGGACGAGTATGTAGCGAAACATCTGCAGAATAGTCGTGTGCCGATGTTGGTAGTAGTTAACAAGATCGATATGTTAAGTGAAAAAGAGCTCTTGTTACCTCAGTTAAAATTTTTGTCTCACAAATGCAAGCCTAAAGAGTTGATACCTGTATCCGCGCTTCGAAAAATCAACATTTCTAGACTGATGTCTTCGATCAGGCCATTCATTCCGACAAATATGCACTTGTTTCATCAAGATCAAATAACTGATCGGAATGAACGATTTTTGTGTAGCGAGATAATTCGGGAAAAGATTACCAGAAAACTCGGAGCTGAATTACCTTACGAAGTAACAGTAGAAATAGAGGCATTTAGCACTGGGGCAAGTATCACCCATATTGACGCACTGATATTAGTGGAGCGGGCGGGCCAAAAAAAAATCATCATTGGTGACGGAGGCAAGTGCTTAAAGGAAATAGGTAAAAGTGCGCGTGTTGATATTGAAAACTTAATTAATTCTAGAGTCATGCTGAGGACTTGGGTGAAGGTCCGCAGTGGTTGGTCAGATGATGAGCGGGCTCTGAGAAGCCTTGGGTACTTGGATAGTTGTTAAGTGAAGGGATTCCAAGAACAACTTGGTTTTGTTTTGCACACGCAGCCATTCAGTGAGAACAGTCTTCTTGTAGACCTATTAACATCTGGATATGGAAGGATTAAGTGCATTGCTAAAGGCTTCAGGGGTGGGCGTAAAAATGGGCGCACTAAGTCGCTCTTTCCGCACTCTGAATATAATTTATGTTGGCATGGTAAAAATGATTTAAAGGTACTCACGAGTGCAGAGTTGGCAAGGCCACCAGTATTTTTAGATAGAGAGCCTCTCTATTATGGGCTGTACTTGAACGAATTAATTTATCGTTTGGTTGATTGTCAAGAGTATTTGGATGGTTTCTATTCAGCTTATAGAGATTTTATAAGTTCTTTAATATTGACTGGTGCTGATGAAACACGGTTGCGAAAAATTGAGATGCAATTACTGAGAGAACTCGGGTTTGGTCTTTTACTAAATGTTGATGTCCATAGTGGGGCAAGTGTAAATCCGGAAAACTTTTACAAGTTCAATCCGGAATCAGGTTTTTACAAGGCATTGAAGGATGACCTATCCGATAACCTATTTTTAGGTAAGTATTTGCTTGAATTACATGCCGGATGTTGGGAGCGGCGCGAGGTTTTACTGATTGCAAGAATAATTTTAAGAAAGACAATAGATTTCCGTCTCAATGGAAAACCCCTGCATAGTCGGCGACTTTATAAGTCTTTTTTGGCGTCTTAGCTTCGTAACCTTTAATTCTTTTGTATTTTTGTTTGGATAAAAAAAATGGTTGTATCAATAGGAACAGACATTGTTGAAATTGAGAGAGTTAAAAAGGTACTTTTGAGGTTCGGCGGCCGTTTCGTCCAACGAATATTGACCCAAGGCGAAATAAGTGAATGGTACCGGAGAGGTTGCACTGAAGGCTTTTTGGCGCGCCGCTTTGCAGCTAAGGAGGCAATCTCAAAAGCTCTTAAGACCGGTATTTCTGAGAGCATAAACTTTCAGGACATAAGTATCAAAAATGATCAAAAAGGTGCGCCGTTTGTTGTTTTATCAGATAAGGCTGGTAGCTTGTTGGAGAGTTTTGGAGCTACTCGCGTTTTACTAAGTATAAGTGATGAGCGAAGTTATGCCATTGCTTATGCCATGATAGTATCGTAGCGTGGTGTTTAATGTTTTGAAAAAAATTAGATGACAATGAAAAAATATGTTTTCAATGATTTGTTTTATTTAATTGATCGTCTTAGAGACCCCGAACTTGGATGTGAATGGGATATCAGTCAGGATTTAGAGAGCATTGTTAAATTCATACTTGAGGAAGTCTATGAGGTTGTTGATGCCGTGGAGACAAGCGATTATTCGCATCTGAAAGAGGAATTAGGAGATTTATTATTTCAAGTAATTTTCATGTGTAAGTTAGCTGATGAAAAAAAACTCTTTGATTTTGACGAAGTCGCTGCGGAATCTGTAGCTAAACTAGTTAGGCGACATCCTCATGTTTTTCCCGACGGCACACTTTTCTCAAAGAGAATTATTGGCGATGACAACTGTTTACAACAGATTTCAGCCAAATGGGAAGAAATTAAGTTAGCTGAGCGCGTCAAAAAAGGACAGGATCAACTCTTGTCTGATATTCCTCTTGCGATACCAGCGCTGGCGAGAGCGGAAAAAATTCAAAAAAGGACATCCAAAGCTGGATTTGACTGGGACAATGTTGACAAAGTTTTCCTGAAGGTCAAAGAAGAACTCGGGGAATTAGGAGATTCTATGCAAGAGGGTAATCAGGCTTCTATAGAGGAAGAATTTGGAGATTTGTTGTTCAGTTGTGTCAATTTAGCTAGACATTTAAGTATAAATTCTGAGCAGGCGCTTCGAAAAGCAAATGCTAAATTTGTTGAAAGAGTTTGTAAGGTAGAGGCCTTATGCGAGGCACAGGGGCTGACGACCTTGGCCAGTGTCGATCTTGAGGCGCTGTGGCAAAGGGCAAAGTTAGATGAAAATAATTCCTTGAAGGATTGTTAAGTTGTTACTTCTTGTCTGAAATATTCAATCAGTGTAAGGTGCTCCCGAAATAAAGGTTTTTTAAAGTGCACGCAAAAGAAAAGTGCTCACAACTTTGTTCGCGTTAAAGTGTCTCTGGGAAAAAGGTATTAAGCATTGTGAGAATTATTTTGTTAGGTCCACCGGGAGCGGGAAAAGGTACGCAAGCAAGGTACATCGTTGATTATTTTGGTATTCCACAAATATCGACAGGCGACATGCTTAGGACTGCTGTAAAGGCGGGCACAGATTTAGGTCTTCGAGTACAGGATATAATGACTTCGGGAGGATTAGTTTCAGATCAAATAATTGTAGAGTTGGTCAAAGAAAGAATAGCTCTTCCCGACTGCGTTAATGGTTTTCTTTTTGATGGATTTCCCCGAACCATCCCCCAAGCCAGGGCAATGTTGGAAGCAGGTGTGGACATTCAATATGTGATAGAAATTTCCGTAAATGATGACGAAGTAGTGACTAGGCTTGGCGGAAGGAGGGTGCATGAAAGGTCGGGACGCAATTATCATGTAATTTATAACCCGCCAAAAATAGAAGGACTTGATGATGAGACTGGTGAACGTTTGATTCAACGCGAGGATGATAGGGAGGATACGGTTCGTAATCGGCTAAAAGTTTATCGGCAGCAGACTAAGCCATTAGTCGCGTTTTATAAAGGTTTTGCAAGCGAGGGTTCTGGCATTGTGCCCTGCTTTGCCTCTGTAGATGGCTCCGGAAACCTGGATTTTATTCAGTGTAAGATAAGAGAAGTACTTTTGCGATGATCTTTAAATACTGGCCACACTAAACATGTTGTTTCATAGAAATTAGTGTGCCTCATGAATTTCAATGATGTGGCAATACTATTTGCTTACGCCCAGCTTTCTCTCTTTGTTTTAGTAGTGGAGTTTTGAAATGATGCTCGCAGTAGAAACAGCAACCGCTGCTTGCTCGGTCGCTCTGTCTGATGGTAACCAAACATTTTTTCGTTATTCTAAAGAACCTCGCTCACATAGTAAGAAAATCATTAATATGATAGGGGATGTTTTGGAGGATGCTGAAGTTTCGTTTTCAATGATTAATTGTCTTGCTGTGACAGTTGGCCCCGGATCGTTTACGGGGCTTCGGGTTGGCTTTTCAGTTATCCAAGGACTAGCTTTTGCTCGAGACCTCCCAGTCGTTCCGCTGTGTACATTGGAGGTTCTTGCCGCTACATATCGAAGGACACATATCGAGAAAACCGGAAATGGATTGGTAATCTCGTTGTTGAACGCCCGCATGGGTCAATGCGCTCTTGGCGGGTATAGGTGGAATGGAAATTTTTGGTCAAATGAAATTGCAGTTTGCTTAATGGAAATAGATAGGGCAGAGAAATTGATATGCGAGCAACAACCTGAAATGGTAGTAGGAGATGTGGGTGTATTATTTGAAAAGGAAAATATGAATCGCGATAAGCATGCTCACATAGTTTTAGAGCTTTGTCCTCATGCCATTGATGTCATAGTGCTTGCAAGTGAGTCTAGTAAAAACGCAGATAAAATAGGAAACATCGCACTCACCTATCTAAGGGAAAGCAATACGTGGTCCAAATCTAAAAGATAACTAGGTTTAAAACTAATGGATATTTTCCAAGCTATTTTTTTGGCTTTAGTTCAAGGAATTACAGAGTTTCTACCCGTGTCCAGCTCGGGGCACTTGATACTAGCAAGCAATCTTTTAGGATGGAGAGATCAAGGTCTGGAGTTTGACGTTGCCGTTCATTTGGGCTCCTTGGTTGCGGTCATTGTTTTCTTTCGAAAAGATTTAACCCGCCTAACAAATTCTTGGTTAGCTAGTATTTTTAAGAGGCACGTGGATGGAGATGCGATATTGGCCTGGCAGTTGTTTGTTGTCACGATACCAACAAGTGTGGTTGCTTGGGTTTTTAGTGATTTTATTGAAATGCATTTCCGTTCATTAAGTGTAGTTGCTTCTGCTACTATTTTTTTTGGACTGTTACTTGGATTGGCAGATATATCGAGAGAGACAGATGCACCGTCAGAGACTCTAAGTTGGCGAGATTCGTTTCTTGTGGGTTGCGCGCAAATTTGTGCTTTGGTACCCGGGGCTTCAAGATCTGGAGTAACAATGGCCGCGGCATTGGCATTAGGTTACTCTAGGAATGTATCAGCGCGCTTTTCCTTCTTAATGGCTGTACCGATAATCTTTCTGAGCGGTGTTTATAAAACAACACAATCAATTTGGGAGGAGACACTGTTGATACCGCTTCTCATAGGGGTTATTGTTTCAGCAATGAGTGCCTATTTTTGTATAGGAATCTTTTTGCGTTTTATTCAACGCGTCGGAATGATGCCTTTTGTAATTTATCGGTTGATACTCGGTAGCGTGTTACTTTTTGTTGGCCTGAATTAGTTAGGGTGGGGTTTTTTCAAAAACAAACTCGGAGGTATAACTGATTGGCATATGATATGAAATTGAAAGAGTTGAATCAAAGGTTGTACAGTTTTTTAGATAACTCTCCGACTCCTTTTCATGCGGTCTCGCAGATGTCCCAAATTCTGGAAAAAGCAGGGTTCACTCAAATTTTTGAGACGGAAGACTGGTGTTTAGAGACAGGTGGAAAATATTTTGTCACTCGAAATCAGTCCGCGTTGATTGGTTTTATAGTAGGAGAGAGTGACCCCGCAGAGTTTGGAGCTCGCGTGGTGGGAGCTCACACGGATAGCCCTGCTTTAATGGTCAAACCCCAGTCGGAAATAAGGGACAATGGTTTTCTTCAATTGGGTGTAGAGGTGTATGGGGGCGCACTTCTCAATCCCTGGTTTGACCGCGATTTATCTATCGCGGGCCGCTTGGTTTGCCAGTCAGTTGAGGGTGAACTGTCATCTCATCTCATAGATTTAAAAAGACCCGTGGCTTTCATTCCTAGTCTTGCGATACATCTTGATAAAGAGGCAAACAAGAATCGCACTATTGATCCGCAAACAGATCTTTCGCCTGTTGTACTGCAATTAAATAAAAATCAAGAGCTGAGAGAGGTCCTCCAGAAAGAATGTCTCAATGAGGAATTAATAATAATTGATTACGAGTTATATCTTTATGATTCTTTGGGTGCGACAGAGTTGGGGTTGCAGAATGAATTTTTCTCATCAGGCAGGCTGGATAACTTATTAAGTTGTTTTTCAGGAGTTGAGGCACTGTCCCGTGCGGATTCAAAGCATTTCTGTGTACTCGTTTGTAATGATCATGAGGAGGTTGGAAGTATTTCTGCCTGTGGAGCGAGCGGTTCATTTTTAGAATCGGTCTTTGAAAGAATTTTTGTCAGCAAGCCTTTGAGTAGCGTTTTTACAAGCTCTATGTTTATTTCATGTGATAATGCCCATGCTGTTCACCCAAACTATAAAAAACAACATGATTTCTGGCATCAGCCAGTCTTAAATGGAGGCTTAGTCATAAAGGTAAACGCCAAACATAGGTACGCTACAACCAGTCTAACGTCTAGTATTTTTAAAAAGATATGCTTGAATGCTGAAGTGCCAGTTCAAACTTTTGTTTCTCGGAATGATTTAAGTTGTGGCAGTACCATTGGGCCTATGACCTCGGCTCGTTTGGGGATACCCACAATTGATGTAGGCATACCGCAGCTGGCTATGCACTCGTGCAGAGAAACAGCTGGTGTAAAAGATCCAGTTTATTTAAGTAAGGCACTGGAGAAGTTTTTTAATTTTCCGCACTCAGTTTCAGTGTAGGTTTGCATTAAAATATGGTCAATTTTTCTGGCAAAAAACGCGTTCTCACGGGCATCACCACTTCTGGGACACCACATTTAGGAAACTATGTGGGAGCCATCAGACCGGCTATTCATGCCAGCAGATCTGAGTCTAATGATGCTTACTTTTTTTTGGCGGATTATCATGCGTTAATTAAAACGCAAGACCCGCTCTTGGTGCATCAGTCTACGTTAGAAGTGGCGGCGACATGGCTGGCACTTGGTCTTGATCCGGAAAAAGTGACTTTTTATAGACAATCAGATATTCCAGAAATTCAAGAATTGACTTGGTTCTTATCCTGCATGACGGCGAAAGGCTTGATGAATAGAGCCCATGCTTATAAGCATGCAGTGCAGGGAAATCTTGATAATGGAGAAGACGAGGATTTTGGAATTAACATGGGATTATTTGGATATCCAATACTTATGGCGGCAGATATATTGATGTTTAATGCACATGAGGTACCGGTAGGACAGGACCAAGTGCAGCATGTTGAGATGGCAAGAGATATCGCTCAGCGGTTCAACCATAAATTTGGAGAATATTTCGTCTTGCCCAAGGCGGGGGTGGATAAAGATTTATCGCTTTTAAAAGGCTTGGACGGCCGTAAAATGAGCAAAAGTTACAATAATACGATCCCACTATTTCTCCCAGAGAAACAACTCAAAAAATTTATCAATAAAATAAAGACTAACCTTTTGGAACCCGGAGAGAGGAAAGATCCAGATTCTTCTGCGGTTTTTCAGATTTGGAGGGCATTTGCAAGTCGGCAACAAACACAGGAAATGCGAGAAAGGTTTGAACATGGCATTGGGTGGGGCGAAGCGAAGAAACAATTATGTCATTTAATCAATACAGAACTTCAATTACCAAGGGAGCGTTATTATAAGTTTTTGGAAAATCCTGAAAGAGTAGAATCCATTTTGATTAAAGGAGCAGACAAGGCCCGCGCAGAATCGAAAATAATGATTGAAAATCTGCGCGATGCGGTTGGCATAAGGCCGTTGTCCTGATTTTAAAATTAAATTTTTTAATCATCAGTTTGCACCTCAAAAAAGCTGTATACTCTCACTAGGTATTAATGCAAAGATGTGGAGGTTTGGATGTTTAGTCGAATTGTTCCTTTGAACAATTTTGTCTTGTTTTTCCTTCTCGTTGGGTGTGGTTTTGGGGGAGACAAAGCACCGCTAACGGAAAAACAAAAAACTATGATTGCAGAGCGCATCGCGCCGGTGGGATCAATTGTAAAAGTTGAGGATTTGATTCAAGAAAAAAGTGATGCTTCCTCCGAAATGATGTTAGACAAAGTAGCATTGTCACAGGGAAATGAGCACGTAGTCGAAATGCTAAATTCCGGTGATGGAGGAAACATGATTTTTGATCCGCCAGTAATTAAAGTGTCCAAGGGTGATACTATTCACTTCAGAGCAGTAGACATGTCGCATAATTCTGCAACAATCAATTCGATGATACCGCCTGGCGCTGAGTCGTGGGCCGGATTGATAAACCAAGACATAAGTGTGGTCTTAGATATTGAGGGCGTTTATGTATACCAATGTGATCCTCATGCGATGATGGCAATGGTTGGGGTGATTCAGGTTGGGGCGGCTACTAACATCAGTGAGGTAAAAATTGCGGCTGAGGAATATAAATCTAATTTCATGCTTAACACTGATAGGTTAGCCGGATATTTGGCCCTGCTCTGACCGATATACCGTATTTTCAAAGCCTCATCGAGCCGCCTTCCAATCCTGACTATTATTATTTGTGTGTGATTAGACGCCACTTATTCGCTGTGGTCCAGCCGCTAAAATAGAGTTTGAGACTTCGAATTTCTGCATGTTTTCTGTAAATAGATTGGCTAGTTTTCTGGCTTGTACATCATACTCTTTTGAATCTTTCCAAGTTGTTCTGGGATTAAGATACTTATCGTCGATACCGGGGATGTCTGCGGGAACGTGAAGATTCAGGATCTCTAGATATTGGGTCTCTGCGTTACTTAAGTCGCCATTGACTATGGCAGACACAATTGATCTTGTGACAGGTATTGGAAAGCGGTTTCCTTTTCCGTTTGGTCCGCCAGAACCACCAAACCAGCCAGTGTTGACTAAAAATACCTCAGATCCAAATTTTTCAATACGCTTTAACAATAGATTGGCATAAATTTCTGCTTTTCTTGGCATGAAAGGGGCACCAAAGCAAGGTGAAAAAGTGGGGGATATCCCTTTCTCAGTCTCTATTTCAGTCGAGCTCACTCGTGCAGTGTAGCCCAATAAAAAATGATATGCTGCTGCCTCTTGGCTCAGCAATGAGACAGGAGGTAACACTCCATTCACATCGCAGGTTAGGAAAATGATATATTTTGGTTCACCAGAAGAATTTTCGATTTTTCGATTGGGCACGTGTTCAAGTGGGTAGCTACATCTGCCATTTTCCGTGATTGAGGTATTATCGAATTCTGCGATGCGCTGATTGGAGGCATTTACGAATACATTTTCAATAATGGCACCAAATCGGATAGCATTCCAAATAATAGGCTCATTTTTTTTGTTCAAGTTTATTGTTTTAGCATAACACCCACCTTCAAGGTTAAACACACTGTCTTTAGCCCAACCATGTTCGTCATCTCCAATGAGAGCACGCCGTGGGTCTGCAGAGAGTGTGGTTTTTCCTGTACCGGAGAGGCCAAAAAATAAGGAAGTATTTCCGTCATCTCCAACATTTGCAGCGCAGTGCATTGGCATTACGCCTAGAGCGGGTAAAAGAAAATTTTGTACGGAGAACATCGCTTTTTTAATTTCACCAGCGTAGCTTAGTCCGGCGATTAGAACGCGTCTCATAGAAAAGTTGATAGCCACCACACCCTCAGATCGCGTTCCATCCGCAGCTGAATCACAGACGAAGTTACAAGCATGCAGCATTTCCCAGCAAGGTTTGTTTTTTGGATTATATTGCTTGGTCCTCACGAACATATTTCGGGCAAATAAATTATGCCAAGCAGTTTGCGTTGTTATTTTTAAGGGTAGATAGTGTTCTTCATGCTGCGCCACATGGAGGTGAGAAATAAATTGCTCTTGTTGATTTAAATAAAGCACAACTTTTTCCCAGAGAAGGTTAAATTTGCTCTCTTTCATCCTCTGGTTTGTTGTCCCCCAAACGATTGATTCGGCGGTGGTGGGCTCATCCACAAAAAATCTGTCGAGTGGAGAACGTCCACTTCGATTTCCTGTAAACACGCACAAAGCTCCGTTGTCAAGCAGGTGTCCCTCTCTACGAATTAAAGATAGTTCAATTAATTCAGCTACGCCTAAGTCGTTATGGGAGATTGCTTTGGCCATTTTAAGTTTATAGCTTAAGTATTTTTAACCTTGAAGTAGACCCTTATTTAAATATCAGGCTATTCGACTACAGTCTCTTTACTTCTGATGGTAGCTTAGAAACGCCAGTCTGCCTATTCTTTTTGAATGAAAATTTTGATTCTAATTATATATTACACAAGTTATTCTCCAATTGTTAATTATGCGTATTTTTGAACTCCGATTTATGAAACTCATAGTTTTTATCGCAAAACTCACAGTTTACCGAGATTGAATCCCCTTCCTGAAATAAAGATGGTGGTTCTTTTAAATTAAGTTCATGAAGTGCTTTTAGAAATCTTTCACGTGAGCAGCTACACCAAAAATTTGGATTTTCCACAGATAAAATGCGGATGTCATCATTGGAAAACAAAGAAGTAAGTTGATCGTCATGGGGCAGATTAATTTGTTCCTCCGCACGAAGTGTTTCTAGCAGAATAGATTTTTCTCTCCAAACTTGGGAGCATTTGTCATTCGAAGTCTGTTCCGGCATTTTTTGTAGCAGTATGCCGGCTGCAGTTTGCATATTGCCAGCGAGTTTGATTTTAGTTTTTAGCTGCTCCGATTGCTCGAAATAATACTCTAAACAACGACTTAGGGTCTTTTCGCAAATCGGGACGATTCCTTGATACCTATCCCCATATTCGGGCTCCATAGTGAGTCTTAGAGTACCTTTTTTAAATATTTGGTAAAAATCGATTTGGTCCGAAAGCATTGAGAAATCGCCACGTACAATTCCTCTAATATTATTTTTCGAGGTGCATTCAGCCATAATACTTGACAGGCCTCTTGCTCTTTGAGCATGAAGGATCAAACGACCGTCGTATTTAAGATTTGCGTTGAGTAAACAAACAGCTGCGAGAAATTCCCCGAGCAGTTTACTGACGTCGTGAGAGTAGCTATTGATCGAGATTACGTCTCTAAAATACGAGCACAATGTCACTACTTGCCCTTTAATGTTAGTGTTATCGAAAATAAATTTAGTCAATGTATTATCTTTAAACATTTCTTCACGTGGGTCTTTGGTCAGTCTCACCTAAGTTTTCGCAGTTGGTGTATTTGCCGACGTTGTTTTTTATTTGGTCGAGTTGCAATTGGATTTGAAAGTGATGAAATTTTCTTCTCCTCGATTAGTACCTGCCTCTTTTGATGGCTTGTGTCGGTCTCCGAGTAGAGCTTCTGAGCTTCGGGAGCTCCTTTTCTTTTTGAGCTTACTGCAAGCACAACAACAATTTTCTCACCTACAGGTTGTTTGATGCTTACAAGTTGATTGATTTCAACTTTTCGACCCGGCTTTATTTTCTCTTTATCAATCTTTATGTGGCCGGCGTTAATGGCGGCTTTAGCCATCGACCGTGTTTTGTAAAATCTTGCGGCCCAGAGCCACTTATCGATTCTTACTATCATAAAAAATTTTTAGTTTGCTCTCATCAAGTCGTCAAAGTGTGGCAATGCATTAAAATCACGGTATTGATTTTTTTTAGCCTTGCTGTCAGGTTTTTCAATGCCAGTCAGAAAAGCAATTCCATATGTCCTAGCTGATTGAAGGATATCTTCGGAATCATCAATGAAAAGTGTCCTCTTTGGATCAAAATTTACATCTTGCTGCAAGTGTTCCCAGAATTTTAGGCTTTCTTTTGGGAAGCCGTAATCATGTGAAGATATTATCAAGTCAAGATTATGTATGAGATCCGTCTTTGAACATTTTATTCTTAGATCACCTTTGTCTGCGTTAGTTAACAAAATCCTTGATTTGTTCATGTTCATGAGGGTCTTGAGAAATATCATGCCACCGGGACGTTCTTTAATAAGATGGCTAATTTCTCTCTTCAGTTCAAGGATATCTACACACAGTTCATTAGACCAAAATTTCGCCGAGTACCAATTCAAAGTTCCTACATGCTGTAAAAGGAGCGAGCGAATTTTGTCTTGAACCTCTCCTAAAGGTTGATTAAAAAGTTCTGAGTATCGTAAAGGTAAGTGACGTGACCAGAATTCGTTATCAAAATTCAGGTCTAAGAGCGTTCCATCCATATCGATAAAAACGGTATCAATAAGCTTCCAATCAACAACCATAGTTATCCACGTAGAAAAATACACTTGCAGTTATTTAGTATACTATAAAGTTTTCTGACTTAGTAATTGATGTTTTATTCATGATGATATAATTCTATTAAGAGGAAATGGCATGGATTGGAAATTAATGAATTCAGTCCTAGAAATAGTAGCAGCGGCAAGCGCATCTATTTTGGAAATTTATAAATCTAAAAATTACGATTTATGTAAGAAAAATGACGGCTCCCCGTTGACGTGTGCTGATCTTTCAGCGCATCAAATCATATCAGATGGCCTACAAAAGTTAGAATCAACTACTCCAATACTATCCGAAGAGTCGAGGCAAATTAGTTGGATAAATCGGGCTTTGTGGGAGCGCTATTGGCTTGTGGATCCTTTGGATGGCACATCGGAGTTCTTAGCAGGGAATGGAGAGTTCAGTGTCAACGTGGCGTTGATTCAATCGAATAAACCCATAATGGGTGTCGTTGATATTCCGGTTCAGGGAATTACCTATTTTGGGGGTTCTCATGGCGGCGCCTATAAGCGCGATTCGTTGGGTCAGAGGGAAATAAATTGTCGCTCTGTGGCTTCCGTTTTAGGGGGAAGAAATGCAATGGTGGTCATGATGAGTCGCAGGCACGGAGATACAAAAGCTGTTGAGTTAGTAGAAAAAATTAAACGCTTCATAGGACCTTGTGAGGTCAAAAATGTCGGTAGCTCTATAAAAATATGTATGATTGCGGAGGGAAAAGCTGACCTTTATCCGCGGCTTTCGACGACTTGTGAATGGGATACCGCGGCTGCACAGGCAGTACTGGAGGCAGCTGGGGGTGCTATACTGGACGAAAAGATGCAAGTTCTTTCGTACAACACAAAGACAGATCTAAAGAATCCTTTTTTTTACGCTGTTGGTGATATCACCTATGATTGGCAAAGAATACTATTTTAAGCTGTGATGTTGTTCCCTCCTTAGAATAAGTCCTCAGGGATTGGATTCTGCTGATCTATTGGTAATTCCCCTGTCCCCTTCAATAATTCTGGAACCTCATCACTTTTGAAGTACTCGAAAATCCCTTCCTGATTTGCACCAATTCTTTTTCCTGTCTCCTCATCAATTTTTACACGAACTAGTCCGCTCGGTTGCAATTTTGGCACTTGCTTTGTATCTTTGAGTGCTTTTGCCATGAATTCGATCCATATTGGGAGTGCCGCTGAACCGCCATACTCGTTTTTACCAATTGTCGAATTATCATCAAAGCCTAACCATGCTGTTGCAACAAGAGTTGGTGAATACCCTGAGAACCAAGCATCGCGAGGTCCATTTGTTGTGCCTGTCTTCCCGCCCAGATCCTCACGATCTAAGATTTTAGCTTTCATTCCAGTTCCACGTTGAATAACGTCTTTGAGAATTGAGTCAATTATAAATGCAGTCTGAGGATCGAGCACTTGAGGTGCTTGAGAATTGGTGAAACTGGTTGGCCGTTTGAGAGCAAGTTGTAACATTTGCTTATTTACTCTATCACTTTGCAATTTTTTTCGATCGCTTAGCTCGGAGAACAAGTTCTCGAGAGCAACATCGACATTAATTAATTCAGATAGTTTTGTATCGGGCATTATATTTTGTCCCTCTAGACATTTTGGGCATGCTGACAACGGCTCGGTTGCAAAGATTATATTCCCATCTCTATCAATAACTTTTTCAATTATGAATGGTTTAATACGGTATCCGCCATTAGCAAAAACCGCGTAACCTGACACAATCTCAAGTGGAGTAAGTGCGTGACTGCCGAGTGCCAGCGACAGATCCAGAGGCATATTTCCTGTTTCAAACCCAAAGCCTTGCAGCCCCTCGAGCGCACGATCAATGCCAAGCCTGCGGAGCAATCGGATTGATACAAGATTTCGTGATCGATATAATGCCTCCCGTAATCTTGTAGGACCAAAAAATTTTCCGCCGTCATTTTCAGGTCTCCAGGTTTCTTCCAGTTTTTCATCGTTAAAAACTACTGGGGCATCGTTAATCAAAGTTGCTGCGGTGAAACCGTTCTTTAGGGCGCTTGCATAAATGAATGGCTTAAAGTTAGATCCAGGTTGTCGGGAAGCTTGTGTTACCCTGTTAAAATTACTATGCTGATAGTCAAAACCTCCCACCATCGCTTTAATTGCACCATTATTGGGAGTCATGGCAATCAATGCAGCTTGCGCTTTTGGCACCTGTGTTAATTGCCAGTCTCGGTCCTTCGTTCTAATAAGACGTATTAGGTCGCCCTTTGAGAAGATTTCATTGGGCGATTTGATGGGATCAGATGTCTCATTCACTGTTTTGTATTTTCGTACGTGCTGAAGGCTATCTTTCCAATTAATTGTGTGGAAACGACTCTCAGCATCAAGAGCGATACAAAACTCCTCATTTATTTCAACGATAATCATAGGCTGTAATTCGGCAAATATAGGAGTACTTTTTAAGGTGGACAGCCATTCGGTTGACGCAATAGCTTTTTTCTCTGGGCCCCTGTAACCGTGCCTTTTGTCATAAGTTAATATTCCGGACTGGAGAGCTCGAACTGCATTTTCTTGCATATTAGAGTCGATCGTTGTAATTACACTGTATCCCCTCGTATAAGCTTCTCGGCCAAACTTTTCGATCACTTTTTGACGAACGAACTCCGCCGAATAGTCAGCCTCAACTTGCGATAACGATCCATGATAAGAAGCCTCGTCCGGCTCACTGATTGCATTTTGGTACTCTACTTGATCGATATTTCCCAGCGCAAGCATCCTTCCCAATATCCAATCACGTCTCAGAAGAGCCCGTTGTGAATTGGCAAGGGGATTATATTTTGATGGAGCCTTGGGCAGGCCAGCTATCATTGCAGTTTCGGCTAAACTGAGTTGATTCAGGGATTTTCCATAATACACTTGAGCGGCGGCGCCTACACCGTAGGCACGATTTCCCATATAAATTTTGTTGGCATACAAGGATAAAATTTCTTTTTTTGAAAATTCCTTCTCAATTTTTAAGGCAAGGATTATTTCATTAAATTTTCTGGTAAACTCCTGCTTCCTGGTTAGAAAAAAATTCCGAGCTACTTGCATGGTAATCGTGCTTCCTCCACTGCGGATTGACCCTGTTCGTGCAAGTTCAAGAGCCGCTCTTGCTAAGCCAGAGATAGCGATACCACTGTGCTCGAAAAAACTTGAGTCCTCTGCTGCCAAAAATGCATTCACCATAGTATTCGGAATTTCTTGGAATGAAACTGGGCTTCGTTTTTTTTCGCCGAACTCTGCGATAATTTTTAAGTCATTTGAGTAAATGCGGAGTGGTATTTGCAGCTCGATTTCACTTAGTTCTTCGACAGAGGGTAATTTCGGACTGAGGTATAAATATAAGCATGACGTAAGTACTAAGCCACTACTAAAGAGAATAATGCCTAAAAATAGGACAGCTTTCAGAAATTTATTGTACTTTAACATAATGTAATTTATGGCTTTTTGAGATTTTTCTTCATTATAGATGTGCCACTTGTAAAAGTAATTTTTTCCCTTCACTTATTTGTTAGTTTTAAATCATGAAACGCTTATAATAGAGGTTGAACGTCCAGATAACACGTATAACCTTTAATTTATATTAAATCTTGATGGATTTTTCATAAAATTACATGGATTGCATGGTATGCATGAATAGTCGAAATGATTGGTTAAAAGATTAAATCTTTGAGTAAGGTATGGAAGGATCAAATATTTTTTTAGTCGGAGCGATGGGGTCAGGAAAATCCTCAGTAGGGAAGGCATTAGCTGAAACTCTTTGCCGGAATTTTCTCGATGTTGATGCTGAAATCGAATCGCAAACAGGAGCTAACATCGGATGGATCTTTGATATGGATGGAGAGCAGGGGTTTCGTGATCGGGAATCAAAAATTTTTTCAATGCTTATTTCAGAGAATACGAATGCTGTAATTGCGACCGGAGGAGGCATCGTCTTGCGAGAAGAGAACAGGCGATTACTGCTTGATCATGGATTAGTAATTTATTTATGTGCCAGTTCACAACAATTATATCAACGTACTCGGAAGGATAGAAAACGACCATTGTTGCAAGTCGCGGATCGAAAAAGTGTGATCGAAAAATTATTGGAAGAAAGAGATCCGTTATACCGTCAAGTTGCTGATATCGTAGTCAACTCTGGACAGGGGAGGCTCTCTCATTCGGTAAAGAAACTTGCAGAAAAGGTACTAGCGATGTAGTTAATACAACATGATTCTGCAGAGTTAGAACGCCAGTAGGCATTACAATACTTGCTAAGGAAAAAGATTACGAAATGGATACGTCGCTCTTAAGACCTAAATCACAGTGTGACATAGTAAACGTGACTTTGGGAGTTCGAAGTTATTCAATTATCATTGGTCCTGGGGCTATGGAGGAGGTAGTATTTGCAGACCATATTTTTGGTCGCCGTTTGATGGTTGTAACGAATGAAATAGTCGACCGATTGTATTTCGAAAACATTGCTCAAAATTTTAAAGAATTTCAGGTTGACAAAGTAGTGCTCCCTGATGGGGAAAAGATTAAGACTCTCGAGGGTCTTAATGTCATTCTTTCGGCATTGCTTGAGCGCGGTCACGATCGAACCTCCACTGTGGTCGCATTGGGTGGAGGAGTAATTGGGGACATGGCTGGTTTCGCGGCCGCCGTTTATCAGCGAGGGATTGATTTCCTCCAAATCCCGACGACCATGCTAGCGCAAGTTGATTCTGCAGTTGGTGGAAAGACTGGCGTTAATCATGCTTTGGGTAAAAACATGATCGGCGCATTCCACCAGCCATCAATTGTCATAGCGGATACGATGACATTGAAAACTTTACCCAAGAGAGAGTTTGCAGCTGGTTTATCTGAAGTAATTAAATATGGATTAATCGCTGATAGGTCTTTTTTTGATTGGATTGAGAAAAACTTAGATGGTCTGTTGACTCATGATTCGAATTTATTGACATATGCTATCCGTGTGTCCTGTCAAATAAAAGCATCAATCGTATCGCAAGATGAGACTGAACAGGGACATCGCGCAACCCTAAATTTTGGGCATACCTTTGGACATGCAATAGAAACTTTTCTTCAATATCGAGACTGGGTTCATGGTGAGGCAATTGCCGTTGGTATGTTAATGGCAATGAAATTATCGGTCTTACTCGGCAGTATTTCGGAGACTGATTTTGATAGGCTTAAAGTAATGCTTGAACGATGTGGACTTCCAACATCGCCACCGATGTTGATGACTGCTGAAGACTTCAACCTTATTATGATGCGTGACAAGAAAGTTATAGATGGTCAACTGCGTTTGGTTATTTTACAGACACTTGGTCTCGCAACAGTTTCTACTGAGTACGGTGATTCTAATTTACAAAAAGTCTTATCACTTCACTGTACCGCTCAGTGATGCTTAACGTATGCAGTGCATTGTGTTTATATGTGGGTAAGCCGATCTGTTTGGGGAAGATGTAGTGAGTGAGCTTAAAAATGATTGCCTCATGAGGAGCCTTTTAAAAAAGCCGGCTTCGCGTACGCCCGTGTGGATGATGCGACAAGCCGGAAGACATTTGCCTGAGTATCGTAAATTACGACGTAAAGCTGGCGATTTTATGAGTCTCTGTCGTGATCCAAAACTTGCCTGTGAAATAGCAATGCAACCATTACGTCGGTATGAATTGGATGCAGCAATTTTATTCTCCGATATTCTAACAATCCCGGATGCTATGGGTCTAGGTTTGCATTTTGTGGAAGGGGAGGGACCAAAATTTCGTAAACCTCTTCGAACTGAGCGAGATATTAAATCGCTTTCAGTGATAAACTCCGAGGATGATCTTGCTTATGTCCTAGAGGCGGTATCATTGATTCGAAAGGAATTAGATGGTTCAGTGCCATTGATAGGATTCGCGGGTTCACCATGGACATTGGCGGCGTACATGATCGAAGGGAAAAGCTCCAGAGACTTTGTGCTCGCCAAGACCTGGCTGTATCAGCATCCAGAAATTTTGCATCAGTTACTACAAAAATTAACACTCTCCCTCATTGATTATTTGAATGCTCAAATCGTTAGTGGTGCGCAAGTGATTCAAATCTTCGATACTTGGGGAGGAATTCTGAGTGATGCTGCCTATGAACAATTTTCGCTTGCTTATACAAGAGAAATTATAACTAATTTGATTTCACGTTATGAAGATCGTGAGGTTCCCGTAGTTTTGTTTACAAAAAGTGGTGGAAATTGGCTTGAAGAAATAGCCGCCAGTGGCTGCAATGCGATTGGCTTAGATTGGACCGTAAGTTTGCGAGAGGCACGACGAAGAGTTGGTGCGAGAGTGGCTCTCCAGGGAAATATGGATCCCACGGTGTTGCGAAGTAATCCAGAATGTATCGAGTCAGAGGTTCGAAGAATTCTTGATTCCTACGGCAGCGGAAGTGGCCATGTTTTTAATTTGGGTCATGGAATTACTCCAGACATTGACCCCCTTCACGTCTCAGTGTTCATTGAAGCTGTCCATCGATATTCTGGGGCCTAGAGATTTATTCGGAACGTAAAGCTAGTCGCTCACCCATTCGGAGGTCAGCTCCTGAAGTAAGATTTTCTAGCCATTGAAATTTTGGCACAAACAACAGAATCACGGTAGATCCATACTTAAAACAACCGAGTTCTTCTCCTTTTTTAAACAGTAAATTTTTCTCTTCGAAGCTATTGTACTTAGGCAAACGTTGCTCCATATTAGCGGATTCCTTCCAAACTGTTTCTATGCCGCGAACCAAAAGTGCTCCCACAAATATTAAGCAAAAATCACCAAAGTTAGGAGACCTAAAGTAGCAGACTAATCGTTCGTTTCGAGTAAATAAATTGGGTATGGTCTGGCAGGTTTCTGTGTTTACGGAGTATATATCGCCGGAGAAATAGCAGGTTTTGATTAATTTACAATCACAGGGAGCATGAACTCTGTGATAATTACTGGGCGAGAGATAAATAGTGGCAAACTTCCCCATATGAAATGTTTGGGCTATGTCTTCGCACCCAACTAAATCCTCAACGGTATAGTTTCTGCCTTTAGCTTGGAGTATTTTGTTCTTGTAAATTTGACCAATTTGACTGATTGAGCCATCAACTGGTGAAGATATCGATAGGTCATTCTCATCACATTCGCGGGCGTCTGCCGATAGTCGACGAGTAAAAAACTCATTAAAAGATAAGTAGAAGTTGATATCAGGATTTTCCACTTCACTCATGTTAATTTTATAAATTTTGATGAACCCTCGGATAAGAAAGTTCTTTAGCCATACTCTTTGCGATTCAGCAACAATAGCAGTCAATTTTGAAAGAAGATGTTTTGGTAGTAACCTCTGGAGATTGACTATGAAATATAATTTTATTTTCATTATGTAAGTTTGGCTCGTTTTGTGGGAGGTTTTACGTTTTGCTAACTAAAAACCCACTCATGTTCTTTTTAATTCGTCCCTGATGTGATGATAATTTTTTAATCGCGTGGCCGATACCAAATTTTTTTTTGTGGCCTCGACAATTGCGCATCCTGATTGTTCATCATGAATACAATCTCGGAACTTGCATTGTCCAAGAAACGGATGGAAATCTTTGAAGCCCTGCATAAGCTGCCGGGAGTCAAGATGAGCTAACGAAAATGCGTGTGTGCCCGGTGAATCTATTAAATTCCCGCCACTCGATACTCTGAATAATTTCGAGGCAGTGGTCGTATGAGAACCCTGTTCGTTTGCTATAGACAAGGTTCTCGTCGGAGAGTTTGCTGTGGGCTCAATGAGATTCAAAAGCGATGACTTACCTACGCCGGATTGACCAACAAAGAGCGAGGTTTCATTTCGAAGATGATATTTTATCAAATTAATCCCAAGTGGTATTTTAACAGACGAGCGTATCACTGGATAGCCGACGTGCTGATACTTGCTTATAACTTTTTCTAAGTACGTCAAATTTTTATGGTTAGTTAAATCCATTTTGTTGGCTACCAATCTCACAACTATTTTCTCTGCCTCAGCGGCCACTATATAGCGATCTATCAAGTTTGGTTTCGGGAGGGGGGCACAAGCTATTACAACAAAAATTTGACTCACATTTGCAGCAACTGACTTTGTTTTGCCACTGATATCAACTCTGGCCAGTTTAGATGAGCGATTTTTTCTCGCGACGACTACCCCAAATGGGTTGGCATGTCGCCAAATCACAAGGTCTCCTGCCACTAAAGAGGGTACATTTGCTCGTTTATAACATCGATAATGGTTTCCGCAATGTGCCCCATCTAGACCCTCAATGAGAATGTGGAGGCCATAATTTGTGATAACAAGGCCGGTCGCCTCAGGCTCCAGCCCCTCAGTGCTACTCTCCAAATCATTGAAGATAATATTTTTTCTTGCCACTTCATTACCTTGTGCTATGCGTCTCTTTTGTTGTTTGTTTAAAATTTTTTTGTTCAAAGGATTCTCTCGACTGCATATAAAATATTACCGTTTCCATAAATGTTCAGGATATAGCATAATCCAACTTCGTGACAATGGTGAGCCTTTCAATCTTATGAGTGATAGGACCAATTTGTTGTTGGACCCTCATTTTTATGCTAGGGAGAGGCAAGATTGGAAAAATTGTCGACTAATTTAATCTGGATTGATCTAGAAATGACTGGCTTACGGCCGTCTGAGAATCGCATTTTAGAGATAGCGACGGTTATAACGAATAGCGACTTAAAAATTTTGGCGGAGGGGCCAGTGGTCGCAATTAATCAGTCGGAAGAGGAATTGACCACGATGGATGAGTGGAATACCACCCAACACTCGCGCTCCGGTTTAATCGACAGGGTAAGAAGAAGTTCGGCCTGTGAAACTTCTGCCATGAGGACAACTCTAGATTTTCTTGAAAAATGGGTTGACTTCCAAACATCTCCGATGTGTGGAAATTCTATCTGTTTAGATCGGCGTTTTTTGGTCAGACATATGCCAGAGCTAGCTAATTTTTTTCATTATCGTAATATAGATGTGTCAACGTTAAAGGAACTTGTTCAACGCTGGAAGCCAAGTTTACTGAGAGGATTTAATAAAAACTCTAAACACCTTGCGCTTGATGACATTCACGATTCGATAGCTGAACTGAAATATTACCGTGATAATTTTATTTCTGTTGAGTAATGTTCAATTTGATATATGTCCGAGTTTCTTACGCTGTTGCTTTATAGCCCAAGAAATGTGATCTCTAACGAGAGAGCTCGAAGCCTCAAGTCGCCGTTTTAGTGCTGCTAACACTTCTGTGTTGCCTTCTGAGTTTCCTAAACCAACGGCAAGGTTGCGCTGCCACTGCTGATACCCGATCCTCCTGATTGCTGATCCACGTGTTTTAAATAAAAATTCTTCCTCATTCCAAGTGAAGAGAGTTAGCAGTTCGATATCATCAAAATTATGTCTTGGTTTAAAATCGGACTCCTTTGATTTAGTTGGAAAGCGATTCCAAGGACAGATTATTTGACAATCATCACAGCCAAAGACCCGATTCCCCAGAAGAGGTCTTATTTCTTCTGGGATTTCATGTTTGTTTTCTATAGTCAAATATGAAATGCAACGTCTTGCATCTAAAATGTATGGTTCGGGGAAAGCATTGGTAGGACAGATGGAATTACATGCACGACAATTACCGCACAGATTTTCTGCTTTACCAATGTCTATTGGGAGCTCTAATGAAGTATAGATCTCGCCAATAAAAAACCAAGAACCTGCTTTTTCATTAAGGAGAAGGGTATTCTTGCCAATCCAGCCCAAGCCTGCTTGCGCGGCTAACGGTTTTTCCATCACTGGCGCACTGTCTACGAAAGCTCGTTGATTGACATTATGGTTAGGGATTTCTTGCCGTATCCGCCACACAAGTTCCCCAAGACGGCGCCTTATTAATTTATGATAATCTCGTCCCAGGGCGTACCGAGATATATAGGCCTTATCATCATTTCTAAGTACTGCCACCATTTTATCATCGGTTAAGTAATCCATTCGAAAACAGATGACACGCATCGCTTGGTCCACGAGTTTATCAATTTTGTATCGCTTTTCTCCATGTGTGTTCATCCAATCCATGGTTCCGTGGTATCCATCACTTATCCACTTTCGGAGATTTTTTGAAGCCTCAGATAAGTCAGGTTTGATAATTGCAACTTGTTGGAAACCAAGGTCTGCGCCCCAATTTTTAATTTTTGTGGCTAAGTCATGGAGGTTTTTGGGGGAGTCAAACGTTCGAGACATGTTGGGTGACATCCGCTAGACTATGGTTACATGAGTTTACTTGGATCTTAATTTAATGTCGCTAAAAACGGATGATAATTCTTTATTTGATGTGTCTAATGTTAAAAAAATCGAACAACAGTTCATCAAAAAAAATAACTCAACGGAATATGCTCTTGCTCTGAGTGCCGCAGAAGCTCTCTTGTACGAGTTAACCGGAAAGTTTGGGCAGCCGCAGTCCATCACTGTTTTTTGCGGGGGAGGCAAAAACGCTGCGGATGGATACTTGTTATCTGCTCTAGCTTCTACTAAATCAATATCGGTTAAAGTTTTAGAACTTGGGGATCCACTCCAATTTTGCCCAAACGTAGCTCGTGCTAGAGAATTGGCGCTGACTAGAAATGTTGAGGTGAAAAGATTTTCAGGTGAGGAGATAATTGAGAGTGAGGTTATTGTTGACGCGCTGATAGGGATCGGTTTGCGAGGAAAACTAAGCGAAAAATATAGATGCGCTATTCGCAGAATTAATTACTCAAACTTACCTACACTTTCAATAGATGTGCCCTCGGGCTTAAATGCTAGCACCGGCGGAGTTCTTGATGTGGCCGTAAATGCAGATGTAACGGTAACCTTTTTTGTTAATAAACAGGGTTTTTTCACAGGATACGGTCCTTCATGCTGTGGTAGCATCATTTTAAGACGCTTGGGTATGCGGCGTGAGGAGAACTTGCACGAGTGGGCTAGTGCAAGGATTCTGCGTCGAGAAAAACTCTACAAAATTATGCCAAGTCGACTGAATTATTCCTGTAAAGTAAATTATGGACATGTTTTGGTTATCGGAGGTGATTATGGTTATGCTGGGGCCGGGATAATAGCCGCTCAAGGCGCTGCAAGGACTGGAGCGGGACTTGTATCTCTCGCGACTCGTCCCGAACACGTAGCAGCTATGTTAACGAGACAACCCGAGGTTATGGCGATCGGAGTGTCATCTGGACAAGAGCTGGAGCCTTTTTTGAGTCGGCCAAGTGTGTTGGTTTTAGGTCCAGGCTTGGGCACTTCCGCTTGGTCTGAGCAACTACTACAAAGAGCGTTAGACACAAGAATATTAACGGTTATTGATGCGGATGCGCTTAATATAATTTCATCAAAGAAAGTAAAAATTAGTAGAGAACATGCAAAGAATTGTGTGATTACTCCTCATTCGGGAGAGGCCGCTCGCTTGTTGAATATCTCTGTTAAGGAAGTCGAACTAGACCGCATCTCAGCGGCAATCAAACTTCAAAAGGTATATGGCACAACAGTAGTTCTGAAAGGGTCTGGGACCATAGTCTTTGGCCATACCTCAGAGTTGGTCAGTATATGTCCATACGGCAATCCAGGCATGGCAAGCGCTGGAATGGGTGATCTCTTGAGTGGAATTATTGGTGGTCTTCTAGCTCAATCATTGTCATGCATTTCTGCCGCGGAACTGGGGTGTTGTTTACACTCTTACGCTGCAGACTTGATGGTCAATCAGATAGGTCAACAAGGACTGCTGGCAACTGACCTATTGAGATCGATCAGTGACCAATTGATGACCCCAGAACGATCAGGTGAGTCAATTTGAAAAGCGTTTCCGAAAATTTATGCATCGACGATTGGGCCAATTATAGAACGATTGTTGATGAGCAGGCAATGTTAGCGTTCGGACATTCGGTTGCGAGGGCGCTAGTGCCTCGTTTGGTAATAACACTTTCTGGAGATTTGGGTGTCGGTAAGACGACATTGGCGAGAGGATTGATCCAAGGTTTGGGTTTCACTGGAATAGTAAAAAGTCCAACATATGCGATGTTGGAAGCCTACCACTTGGACAGCGGTGCGGTGTATCATTTTGATCTCTATAGAATGAGTGACCCTGAAGAATTGGAATTCCTCGGTTACCGAGATTGTTTAGGTGATGCATATCTATGTCTCGTAGAGTGGCCGGAGCGTGGCGCTGGATTCCTTCGTAATATAGATTTGGAATTGTCGATAAAATCTGATGGGGTTGCTCGAATTGTAAATGGAAGAGCGCATACTCTCGCCGGAAAGATTACGAATGAGCATTTGCAACACATATAGAGTAAAAGATTTGCTTCCAGTCGATGCATATTCGTCTATTTTTTGCAAGCAGTGTCGGATGTTTAAATGCTGACTTTTTTAATCTCGTGTTTAATTATGTTGATCTTCAGTGACTTTGCTGAGTCATCGGAAATTGAGGGACTGAGGCTCTACAGATCCCCAGACAGAACCCGTATCGTCTTGGATCTTAACGAGGCAGTCAGATACCACACGTTCACATTAGAAAATCCAAATCGTGTGGTTGTCGATATTCTGGATTCGAGGTTAAATGCAGCATTTGAGCTACTCGATCTCTCAAACACTCCCATCACCCGCATCCGCACTGGCGTGAGGGGCAGCACTAATTTAAGAATGGTATTCGATTTGGCAGATCAAGTCAGTTCAAAGGTGTTTAGTCTCCAATCAAACGAACGCTATGGTAACCGTTTAGTTGTGGATCTTTACGATATAAAAAAACGCACGAGTAAAAAATTAGCTGGAATTATTGAACAGGCAAATCGAAAAATTGTCATTGCAATCGACGCTGGGCATGGAGGAGAAGATCCAGGAGCTTTGGGTCCGGGAAGGATTCGGGAAAAGGTGATAGTGTTGCAAATTGCAAAGCGTCTCAAGACTTTGTTCGATGAGGATCCCGATTTTATTGGAGTTCTAATTCGAAAGGGAGATTATTATTTGGCTCATCGTAGGCGGACGGAAATTGCGCACAACAGTCTTGCAGATTTCTTCATATCTATCCATGCCGATGCATTTTCTAGTCCCGCAGCCTATGGAGCTTCTGTTTATGCCTTGTCAACTAAAGGAGCCACTAGCGAGGCTGCCAGGTATCTTGCATCTAAAGAGAATCGTGCTGATCTCATTGGGGGTGCGGTATCGTTGAGTTTGGGAGATAAGCCAGATGCTCTTGCTGAGGTTCTGTTAGATCTATCAATGACTGCGACTTTAAGTAGTAGTCTAGCCGCAGGTGAATATGTGTTGAAAAATATTGATGGACTTGCGAGGTTACATAAAAAACGCGTGGAGCAGGCCGGATTTTTGGTCCTTAAATCACCAGATATCCCTTCTCTACTTATCGAAGCTGGATTTATTTCAAATCCACGGGAGGCGAAACTTCTCTCAAGTAATACTTACCAACAGAATATGGCAAGGGCTATTTATCGGGGCATGGTTCAATATTACTTAGACAATCCACCTCCGGGAACATCTCTGGCGGTTAATAAAACTGAACGTTTAAAAACACATATTGTGCTAAAAGGTGATACGCTTTCTCAAATTGCGCAAAAGTATAGAACCACGGTAGATTATTTATTACGTTATAACAATTTATCCTCGAAACAAATCAAAGTCGGTCAAAGGATTTCATTACCACCTTCTAAATAGCGGTCTAAAATAATGGGAAAAATTCGTGTTTTAAGTACACAATTGGCGAACCAAATCGCCGCTGGGGAGGTTGTAGATCGGCCTTTTTCTGTGGTGAAAGAGCTTGTAGAAAATAGTCTCGATGCTGGGGCGACAAATATACATGTTGAGGTGGAGAAAGGTGGGATGAACCTTTTGAAAGTTCGTGATGACGGAGCGGGGATTCCAGCAGATGAGCTCGCACTGGCATTGAGTCGACATTCTACCAGCAAAGTTTATGATTTAGTAGATTTAAACTCCATAAGGACTTTGGGATTTCGTGGTGAAGCTTTATCAAGCATAGCATCGGTTTCGCAATTAACATTGATATCTATGCACTCTGAATCTGCATGGCTTGCACAGTCAGAGGGCTGTGATACCAATGTAAGTTTACGTCCGGCAGCACATCCAAAGGGAACCACGGTTGAGGTCAGAGAATTATTTTACAATACTCCTGCACGACGAAAGTTTTTGCGCTCTGAAGCCACAGAATTCAACAATATCAGCTCCTGTATAAAGAGGTTAGCTCTCAGCCGCTTTGAGGTAACGTTCGCCCTCACGAATAATGATCGATTGAGGCTAGACCTTCATGCGGCGAGTTGTTATGTGGATGAGCTGGAGAGACTTCGTGTGATATGTGGAAACATTTTTGTAGACAACGCCATTTACCTTGATAATCAAAGCTTGAATTTGAGAATTCGAGGATGGATTTCTTCACCAACGTTTAGTAGAAGTCAATCTGATTTGCAATATCTTTACGTTAACGGAAGGTATGTCAAGGATAAAACCATCTCTTATGCAATAAGGCAGGCATATCAGGATGTTTTGTACAAGGGACGACATCCGGCCTTCGTGTTGTATTTAGAAACTGATTTAAAGGATGTTGATGTGAATGTGCATCCGACGAAACATGAAGTTAGATTTAGGGATAGCAAAATAATCCATCGCTTTGTTTACACCGCAATAAATTCTGCAATAGCGAAGGGACATCTAAAAAATGATAATTTTAGAGATTCGGAGTTTAACCAGGTCTCGGGACATCAACTTCAAAAAGGAAATGTGTCTAACGGAGAAATGTTTCCGTCTAATCGCTTCTTCCAGAATGCTGATCGCAACATCGGTGGACAAAAATCAGAAATTATTGCCCTAAGATCAGGGTCTGCCGAATTTTCTAATGATCAGAATAGTGGCAATATTGCAGAGAAAGATGACTGCGAGCCAATCCCACCACTAGGATTTGCATTGGCACAATTGAGATATGCCTATATTCTCGCAGAAAATGCGACTGGATTAGTGGTGGTAGATTCCCATGCCGCCCATGAAAGAATAATTTATGAGGAATTGAAGCGCACCTACGAGGAACAAGGACTGGTTTCTCAACCTCTTTTAGTGCCGCAAGGAGTTCTAGTAAGTGAAACTGAAGCTGATTTGGGAGAGCATCTTGCGGAGGAGTTAAAAAAACTTGGATTAATTTTTGATAGGACATCGTCAGAGTCGCTATTGGTAAGGGAAATTCCGGCTATTCTGAGGGGGTCGGATGTAGAGCAACTCCTGCGAGACATTTTAGCTGATTTGATTCAAAATGATATCTCGGATCGAATAAGCAGCGAGATCCATCTCATTCTGGCCACAATGGCTTGCCATGGATCAGTTAGAGCGAATAGAAAGCTTACTTTGTCGGAAATGAATGCTCTTCTTCGGCAAATGGAAGAAACAGAACGAATTAATCAGTGCAATCATGGTCGACCAACTTGGACTGAGTTTCCAGTAGAGGATATTGATAAATATTTTATGCGGGGTCGTTAAGTTTTGAGAGCAACAAATTTTGCGCGTCGAAATACAAGATTACCGTTAATTATTTTGATGGGCCCGACCGCAATTGGTAAAACTGACGTAGCACTCTCAATTTGCCGTCAGTTGCCGGTCGAAATAGTAAGTGTGGACTCTGCTCAAGTATATCGTCACCTAGACATAGGCACCGCTAAGCCGTCCAAAGCTATTCTAGAAGAGGTACCACATTGGCTAATAGATGTTGCGGATCCCAAAGATACTTATAACGCTGCAAGGTTCTTGAGCGACGCTAATTATGCTATCGGAAGAATTCGGCAGAAAGGCAAATTTCCTCTCCTAGTGGGTGGCAGTATGATGTATTTTAATGTGCTGGTAAATGGGTTGTCTAATTTGCCGCCTGCCAGCCCGACAGTTCGAGAAAAGTTGAATCGACAGATCGAGTTGGAGGGACTGCAAAGTTTATATGATCGCCTGAAAAGGATTGATGCACATACTGCATCTCGTTTGCATCCGAATCAAAGACAACGTGTACTCCGCGCACTGGAGGTATTTGAATTAACCGGTACGCCCTTATCTGAGTTACAAGTCCAAAAAAGTTCCACTAACTTGCCTCATCCTTTGGAAATTTACCAAATTGGACTGTGGCCTTCTGATCGAGCGTTGCTCCATCGACGCATTGAAGAGCGTTTTGAATCTATGTTAAAACGAGGATTCTGTGATGAGGTAAAGACTCTTTGCGCTCGTGGGGATTTACATCCTGATTTTCCTGCCATTAGGGCAGTTGGATACAGACAAATATGGGGATTTCTTCAAGGTGCATACGATCTAGAGACGGCTAAAAATTTGAGTATTTTTGCTTCCAGGCAGCTAGCCAAACGACAACTAACTTGGATGCGACGTTGGTCAGATCTTGATATTGTGCATGTTGATCCAATGAGCAATAGAGAAAAAGAGAAAAAAAATATTCTGAACCGCTTGAAAAAACGCGTGTAAAACCCCATCTTCTACAATAAGATCTCATCTACTGATTTCCAAAAAGTCTATTGGGAGAGCTCAATAGTTGTTAAAATGTTGCGAAAGCGTGCTGACTGTTTTAGGAGACTGAACAATGTCCAGGGGACACAATTTACAAGATCCGTTTCTCAATGTGCTGAGGAAAGAGAAAGTCGCTGTGTCGATATTCCTTGTTAATGGTATAAAGCTCCAAGGGCAAATTGAGTCTTTTGACCAGTTTGTGGTTCTATTAAAGAATACAGTTAGCCAGATGGTATACAAGCATGCAATTTCCACGGTGGTGCCATCCCGAGCGGTAAAACTTCCTTTGCCGAGCCCGGGTTCCTCTGCAACCAACGAGAGCCGCTACGACCTAGGAAATACGCATACGTTCTCTGAAGACAATTTCTAACAAAATATGCTGTTTTTTGGGCGACCCATTAGCGGAGAAAGAATTTTAATGGTTAGCTTGAGGATACAGTCCGACGTTTGGGCGGGGGAAACCTCTGAGTTTGAAGAATTGGTGGCGTCGACCGGTGGGAGCGCGGTTTGGTCAGTTACGGGCTCTGTAAAAGTTCCGCACCCCAAATTTTTTTTAGGTAGGGGAAAATTAGAAGAGATCGCATCGCTCAGACTTGAGAAAGATGTGGACTTAATAATTTTTAATCACGATTTATCAGCGAGCCAAGAACGAAATCTCGAGGAGAAATTAAAGTGCAAAGTTTTGGATCGATCTGGATTGATACTTGAAATATTCGCACAACGTGCTCGGACACACGAGGGCAAGTTGCAAGTAGAATTGGCGCAGCTAAAGCATCTTTCGACACGCCTAATACGCGGCTGGACGCATCTCGAAAGACAGAAAGGCGGTATCGGTCTGCGGGGGCCAGGCGAGAAACAACTAGAATCTGACAGAAGGTTGGTAAAATCTCGCATTTCCAGCGTCAAAAATAGTTTGTTAAAAATACGAAAGCAAAGATCTCTTGGGCGACAGGCTAGGCTCAAATTGAATACCAGAACCATATCATTAGTAGGTTATACTAATGTAGGAAAGTCAACTATATTTAATATTTTGACTCAGAGTGGAGTTTATGCTGCAGATAAGTTGTTTGCGACATTAGACCCGACAATTCGCCGAGGCAAAATCGAGAAAATTAGAGACACAGTTTTTTCTGACACAGTGGGATTTATAAAGCATCTACCTCATAGCCTAATAGAGGCATTTCAAGGTACTTTGGAAGAAATTCGAGGTGCTTCATTGATCCTTCATGTCATCGATGCGTCAGCAATAGATGTTGAGTCAATGAAACACAGTGTAGATACCGTTCTGAAAGAAATTGGCGCAAATGAAATTCGTGTTTTAATAGTGTATAACAAAGTAGATTTGCTGGACCGTTGCGAATGTCGAATAGACAGAGATGCAGGGGGTTTTCCCACTGCTGTCTGGGTATCCGCAGAAACTGGTGAGGGAATAACCTTGTTGGTTGATGCTATCGTGGAATGCAGTGACGATGGCGCTCTTACAGGAAAACTAAGTTTGCCACCGGCACTCGCATCGTTGAGAGCTGAGCTTTATAATTGTGGAGCGGTGACGAAAGAGAGTATTGATAATAGAGGCGTCTCTGTGGTGGACGTCAGAATAAATAGAATTGAGTATGCTCGCGTTTCAAAGCGTTATAAAGAATTCGCTGACATTTTTACTATGGCTTGTTAGATGAGAATCTTGAAGAGTTGTATAAATAAACTGGGTGGATTATCAATTAAAGTCAACTTAATGGAGTGTGCAATAGGAGTGATTTATGGCATGGAATGATCAAGGTGGGGGAAAAGATCCGTGGGGAGGAAATCGCGGTGGTGATGGTCCTCCTGATATTGATGAGGCGCTGAGAAAATTGAAGGAAAAATTTTCAAACTTCGGCGGTGGTGGCTCTGGAGGCGACAGTTTTGGTACTGGTGGCAAATCATTAGTAACTGCTGCGCTTACTATCGTTCTGCTTCTTTGGGCGATGCTGGGGGCTTACCAAATTGATGAGAAAGAGCAGGCTATTGTTTTGCGTCTAGGAAAATATAGTGAGACTGTTGGTCCTGGCTTGCATTGGAATCCCCCTTTGATCGATTCTGTAGAAATTGAAAGAGTAACTGAGGAGCGGCAATACTCTGCGAGAGGCTTGATGTTGACTGAGGATGAAAATATTGCAGAACTAACTCTCACAGTTCAATATAATATTTCTGATGTGAAGGCCTTTGTTTTGAATATTAAAGATCCAGAGACAACGCTCCAGCAAGCGACCGATAGTGCTCTCAGGCATGTAGTGGGTAGCTCTGGACTTGATGATGTGATTTCCACTGGACGAGAGCAGATTGCGGTAGCTACCGCCGAGAAGCTCCAGGACTACTTAAATGTTTACGATAGTGGAATCAATGTGGTGAAAATTAATATTGAGGAGGCTAGACCACCTACGCAAGTGCAGGAGGCATATGATGACGTCATAGAGGCGCGAGAGGATTTGGAGCGTTACATTAATGACGCCCAAGCATATTCAAATGGCATTATTCCCCAAGCTCGCGGTGAAGCACAGCGCCTAAGAGAGGAGGCTGAGGCATATAAATCGCAGGTAGTATCAAAAGCTGAGGGTGAAACTGAGCGCTTTGTGGCATTACTCACAGAATATAAAAAGGCTCCTGTTGTGACGCGAGAACGACTTTATATCGATGCCATGGAAGAAGTCATGACGCAAACAAGTAAGGTGCTGATTGATTCAAAGGGAGGTAACAACATGCTTTACCTGCCTCTGGATCAATTAATGAGGAGTAGGAGTCTAGCTCGCGAAACGAGTAATTTAGATGCGATTGATGTTGATAGAGTGGCTGACCAAGTATTGGACAGAATTCAGAGGAACAGCACGAGGCAGGGAGAGGGGCGGAGATGAATAAATTAGTAGGAATATCACTGACGTTTGCCGGACTTGTAGTTATAGCGGCGAGTAGTTTGTTTGTGGTCACTGAATTTGAGCGCGGAGTGAAGCTAAGATTCGGTAAACTAGTGGATGATGATCTGAGTCCAGGCCTCCATGTCAAGTTGCCTTTGGCCGAACAGGTGCGTATTTTCGATGGACGAATTCTTACAGTTGATGCACAACCTGCTAGTTTCTTTACGATTGAAAAGAAAAGATTGATTGTTGACTCCTACGCTAAATGGCGTATTCAAGATGTAGGAACATATTACAAAGCGACGGGCGGTGTAGAGTCCATTGCGCAGAATAGGCTTGCTAACCGCGTAAATAATGGGTTGAGGAACCAATTTGGTACACGAACATTAAAGGAAGTGGTCTCAGGTGAGCGAGAATTGCTGATGAGAAATATCACACAGGGCCTCAATGAAACTGTATTACAAAGTCTCGGTATAGAGGTGGTCGACGTGAGGGTAAAACGGATTGATTTACCCTCTGAAGTCAGTAATCAAGTTTATAGAAGAATGACTGCTGAACGGACGAAGGAGGCAACCGAACTGAGATCCACTGGCAAAGAGCGCGCCGAAAAGATACGAGCTTCGGCAGATAGGGAGCGCACTATTGAACTAGCAAATGCTTACAGAGATGCAGAGCAGTTGCGCGGTCAGGGAGATGCTGAAGCTGCATCAATTTATGCTAATGCTTTTAGTCGAGACGAAGAATTTTATGCTTTTATGAGAAGCCTCAATGCGTATAAATCGGCTTTTGCAAATAAAGGGGACATTATGTTGGTTGAGCCAACCAGCGAGTTTTTTCGATATCTCAAACAACCTGATGGATCATAAAGGAGCAGGAGTGCGTCCTCGCTTTCATCATGCACCTGAGAGCACATGAACGCCTTGGTGCGCCAGAAGACTGAGCTTAATAAACACATGACGTGTGAAAAAAGGTAGGAATCATGCTTCATGAACAGTAACTGAACGGGGACTTTTATTTTTATTGGAGGGGATTCCCCTTATTTTATGTCTGATCGTTGGCATAAACTACTGCAGATTATGGCTCCGGTTGAACCGATAAGGTTGAAATGTTCGGTTTATCAAGCTTTCTGATTGGACCTTGGTTTCTCGTGTTCTCTCGATGAAGGCATGCCGCCGATGGAGGAAATTATAGGTGATTGGGATAGATCGTTGGATTCTTCCGGATGGTTTTGAGGATGTGCTTCCAGATCGTGCTGTGAATGTGGAGTACTTGCGTCGAGATTTGCTAGATCTTTTCGATACCTGGGGATACGATCTGATAATACCGCCGATGCTCGAGTATACCGATTCTCTTTTGGTTGAGGCTGGAAGAGACTTGGACCTGCTTACTTTCCGAGTTACGGATCAGGTGAGTGGTAAGATGATGGGAATTCGGGCGGATATAACGCCACAAACGGCACGGATCGATGCACATAGCTTTGCTAGGGAAGGAATAAGTCGGTTGTGTTATGCAGGCACGGTCTTGCATGCTAGGGCACGAGGACCGCTGTCATCTCGAGCACCTACCTCCATAGGGGTTGAACTTTTCGGTGAGAAGTCTGTGGATGCAGACATTGAAGTGGTAACCCTATTTTTACAAAGTCTAAGCTTAGCTGACATTAGTGATGTTTGCCTTGATATTGGGCATGTTGACATATGTCGAGGACTGCTCAAGTCGGCGGGTGTAGATTCCATGCTTAAATCAGAGTTTTACGATTTACTTCAAAGAAAAGCGGGAACAGAAATTGAAAATTGGATAACTAGGAATATAAGAAACTCGCGCCTAGCCCGATGGTTATCTCTTCTGCCCAGTTTGGTTGGGGGCAGTGATATTTTGCAGGTAGCATTGGCAGAATTCTCTGAGGCGCCCGATGAGGTATTAAAAGCTATTGAGCAATTAATTAGTTTGGCGAGTTCAGTCGAAGAATCTGGATTATCAATGCACTTTGATCTTGCTGAGATGCCCGGTTTCCATTATCACACAGGATTAGTCTTCGCAGGGTTTTGTACAGGTAACGGAAAAATTTTGGGAAACGGAGGAAGGTATGATTGTATCGGAAAAGCGTTTGGGCGCAATAGGCCAGCAACTGGCTTTGCGTTTGACTTGAATTTATTGGCAGAGCTGAGTGACAGAAAAATTTCGTCGAAAGGAGCTGTCTGGTGTTTTGTTGGCGACGATCAATTATTAATTAATGAAGCAAAAAAACTGCGTAAAGCTGGACATCGTGTTGTTCAATTATTTGAAGAAGGAAGCTCAGATTTCGTAAAAAGCGGCGATAAACAATTGCTCAATGATAACGGGCGCATTGTAGTTCGCGACTTATAAAGCTCAAAAATTAATCGGTCAGATTGCCAAAAAAAGGATATTTATGGGTAAAAGTGTGGTGGTTCTGGGATCGCAATGGGGTGATGAGGGTAAAGGTAAAATAGTTGATTTGCTCACGGATCGGGCTGGTATCGTGGTTCGGTTTCAAGGTGGACACAATGCAGGACATACACTTGTAATAAACGGAATAAAGACCGCACTTCACTTGATACCCTCAGGAATTTTACGTCCTCAAGTGAAATGCGTTATAGGCAATGGAGTAGTATTAGCACCTGACGCTCTGATTAAAGAAATAAAAATGCTAGAGGACCGTGGAGTGAGTGTGCGAGAGCGACTCAAGATTTCAGGAAATTGCCCACTGATTATGGATTATCATGTTGCATTGGATAGAGCACGGGAACTAGCTAGGGGTTGCCATAAAATCGGTACGACTGGTCGCGGTATCGGGCCGGCTTATGAAGATAAAGTTGCTCGTCGAGGATTACGATTTGGTGACCTAGACAATCTAGAGAATTTTGCTAACAAACTCGGTGAATTAGTAGATTTTCATAATTTCTCGTTGACTAAGTATTACGGGAGGCCCAGCGTTGATTTCGACCGGATTTTGGATTCCGCTGTTAACTGGGCTTCAAAACTTTTGCCGCTACGGGCCAATATAAGTTTGTTTTTGCAGGAAAAAAGAGAGGCGGGAGAGCACATTTTATTTGAGGGAGCTCAAGGAAGTTTGTTGGATATTGACCATGGAACGTATCCTTATGTTACGTCATCCAACACAACCGCGGGCGCGGCTTCCACAGGCACCGGACTTGGCCCGCTGTATTTGGATTCTGTCGTTGGAATCACGAAAGCATACACTACTCGGGTTGGAGAGGGTCCATTCCCAACTGAGTTAACCTGTGCTTTAGGAGAACAACTGATTGAGTTGGGTATGGAATTTGGCACAACCACTGGACGAAAGAGGAGATGCGGATGGTTGGACGTTGTTTCTTTGCGTCGAGCTGTTGTTACAAATAGTCTATCAGCCTTGTGTCTTACGAAGCTCGATGTGCTTGATGGCTTTAATTCTTTAAATATCTGTATTGGATATCGTGGAGGGGATCATTCCAGCGAGTTTTTTCCGCAGCATGCTGATGATTACAGTAAAATAACTCCAGTATATGAAAAGATTGAAGGTTGGAGCGAGTGCACCAAAGGTATAAGAGAGTTTGACAAGCTCCCTGTAAACGCTAAGGCATATATTTCTAGGATTCAGACTCTTATTGGGATCCCTATCGACATTATTTCCACTGGGCCAGATAGAGATGACACAGTAATTCTTAATCACCCATTGTCTTAGTGAAAAATCGGAGGAGTCGATGTTAATAAATTCCTACATTAGTCTTATAAAAAAACTATGACCCATTTCTGACGGTTTCGAAGTGATGATCTTTAAATTTTAATCAACTCTGGCTATCAGAAAAGTTTTTACTCTTTGCATATTCACGGTTAGATAAAGATAAAAAGGTGGTTTTAATGAGTACAAGCAATACTAGTTCTATTCTCCAATTTATCGGCGAAACCCCCGTCATTAAGATTAACTGTTTTGATACAGGTTCCTGTGAGTTATTTGTAAAATTGGAATCACAAAATCCTGGAGGCTCGATAAAAGACAGGATAGCCCTCACAATTGTTGAAGAAGCGGAAAAAAGTGGAGCACTCAAGGTTGGAGGCACAATTATTGAGGCTACTGCAGGGAATACGGGGATTGCATTAGCACTTGTTGCCGCAATAAAAGGATATCGTATTATCCTTGTTATCCCGGATAAAATGAGTCGCGAAAAGATTCTTCATCTGGAAGGTCTGGGAGCGGAGGTGGTCTTAACTCGATCCGATGTTCCAGAAGGACATCCAGACTATTACCATTCAGTCGCGCGGAGAATTGCGGCATCTATGCCTGGAAGTTTTTTAGCAAACCAGTTTTCTAATCCGGCGAATCCTCTGGCTCATCGTTTAACCACAGCTCCTGAGATTTGGCGGCAGTTGGAAGAGCAAGTTGACGCTGTCGTGTGTGGTGTCGGTTCGGGTGGCACAGTCACTGGAATGGCCCAATTTTTCAGGGAGAAACAACTCGACGTCAAGATGGTCGTTGCTGATCCTAAAGGTTCCATAGTAGCGGATGCTGTCACCACAGGTGATTTCGTTTATGACGGCAGTTCATGGTTAGTCGAAGGGATTGGAGAGGATTTTATACCTGATAACTTAGACCTTTCTCTAGTAGATGATGCGGAAATCGTTTCTGATGAGGAGGCTTTTCAAACATTACAGGTGCTTTTGCGGGAAGAGGGGATCCTCGGAGGTTCCTCTAGTGGCACACTGGTGGCAGGGGCGGTCAAATGGTGTAAGAGACAGAAACAGGCAAAACGAGTCGTCACATTTATATGTGACACAGGTAATAAGTATTTATCTAAGGCGTTTAATAAAAGCTGGTTGCATGACAATCAGTTACTCGAAAAATCATATGTCGGTAACCTAACAGATATGATAAGTCGCAGAGCAGACAGTGGTGATATGATTTCTGTTGCGCCCTTCGACACGCTGAACACCGCATATAATCGTATGCGCTCCGCTGACGTGTCGCAGGTGCCCGTTTTGGATAAAGAGAAACTCGTTGGCATTTTAGATGAAGAAAATTTGCTCGAGGCTGTCAGTACCAACAGCTCAGCATTTGCTCAAACAACATCTGAATATATGTGCACCAATTTTGAAGTGCTTGAGAAGGACGCGAGTTTGCGGGTGTTGAGGACAGCTTTGACTTCGAATAAAGTGGCGATAATTTTTGACGGAAGTGTGTTTTTGGGTTTTATCACAAAAATTGATTTAATCAATTATGAGAGAAATCTTTTTTTCAATAATTAGGGATAACTATGAACAGAAAGAGTGATCAACTTGGCTTTGAGACACGAGCTATTCATGCTGGGCAGAGTCCCGACCCGTCGACCGGAGCAATAATGACTCCGATTTATGCCACTTCCACGTATGTTCAACAAAGTCCGGGTGTACACAAAGGGTATGAATATTCGCGTAGTCATAATCCCACGCGAAGAGCTTTGGAGGCATGCATAAGTAGCTTGGAGGGAGGATGCAAAGGATTCGCTTTTTCCTCGGGTATGTCGGCTACTGCTGTAGTAATGGAGATATTGAATTCAGGAGATCACATAATCGCTTCAGATGATCTTTATGGTGGTACCTTTAGGTTATTTGAGAACGTAAGAAAACGTTCATCAGGGTTGGAGTTTACGTTCGTTGATATGAGTGATCCCAAGCAGTTGGAGGTGGCTTTACGCAAAAATACTAAAATGATTTGGGTCGAGTCCCCAACCAACCCAATGCTAAAGCTCGTAGATCTGAAGGAGGTTACTACCTTTGCAAAACGCCATGCGTTGGTTTCTGTGTGTGATAACACCTTTTGTTCGCCAGCTATACAACGGCCGCTCGAATTTGGTTTTGATATGGTAGTGCACTCGGCCACTAAGTACCTTAATGGCCACTCTGATGTGATAGGAGGTATTGTCGTATGTGCTTTGCATCGAGAGGATTTAGCACAACAAATCAACTATGTATCGAATTCGGTTGGTGCAATTATGAGTCCCTTCGATAGCTTTTTGGTGTTACGCAGCTTGAAAACGCTGTCCATTCGGATTAAAGAACACTGCAAAAACGCAAAAGCCATATCTGAATTTCTTGAAAAACATCCAATGATTGAACGCGTATACTACCCAGGACTTGTTAGTCATCCGCAACATGAACTAGCCAAAATTCAGATGGAGGGTTACGGAGGCATGATAAGCGTTGTGCTGAAAGGCGGTCTGCAAAGTGCTAAAATTTTTCTGGAAAATACGCAAGTTTTTTCTCTTGCGGAGAGTCTTGGTGGAGTAGAAAGCCTCATCGAGCACCCCGCAATAATGACTCATGCCTCCGTGCCGGAATCTATTCGTAATTCATTGGGTATCGTTGATGGTTTGGTAAGGCTTTCAGTCGGTATCGAGAATTGTGAGGATCTCATTAGTGATTTAGAATTTGCCCTGCGCTGTATTTGAGGGATAAACCGCAACGGAACCGTTATGCCTAGCCTGATCTTAGTACATTGTTTCGTTTGCCGTTCGACTGTTTTGAATTCGGAATTCCACAAGCTTAAGGTATAGGTCTCTCATACTTTGTGATCTCTCTAAACTCATCCAAGTGGTAGAGATAATGAACTCTTTTTGGTAAATCTATCAAAGTGTTTTCGGTGATGCGTTGATAATGCTCGATAAAGCGTTTGATTTCATTCGGTTGCATAATTTCAGCAGGCAAAGGTTTGCCTTCAGTAAGAATTTTTTTTATGAGCTTCTCCTCTTGATGAAGTCGCCACCTGTAGACTGCACCAAATGATGGTGCGCGCAACATAATCCATTTATCGACTAATTGAAATAAGGATTGATAATTCGTTGCAAGTGCTTTGTTAACATACTCTCGCCAAGCTTGATTTGAATCATGATTTTTTTCGAATTCATTAACTGGCACTAAAAGGGAATCGGCTGGCTGCGGTTTTGCACCAAGGCACCATCCTTCGAGAAGGATGAGTTGGATTGGTAACTGCGCTATATCCCAATCCTCTTCTGAATGTCTGTCATCTCGTGACTTATCAAAGCGAGGGATCGCAACAGTTCCTGCTTTTTGAGAAAGTCGACTCAATGTGTTCATTGCAAGAGGTATATCATGTGTACCGGGAACTCCGCGCGTAGCTAATAGAGGATGGGTATCTTTGCTCAATTGAAATCTCTCTTCTCGCGTGAGATAGAAATCGTCCAACGATAAAGATACTGCTGAACGACCCTCAGCGCACACATAGCTTTTAAGATAATCGGCAAGTGTCGATTTCCCAGATCCTTGCGCACCGTTGATTCCGATAATAAGCGGTTTGTTTAAGCGAGCTAAATTTACTTCTTCAGCTTGCAGAATGGGATCGAATAGTCGCGCAGCTTTTTTTAAATAATCATCTTCCAGAACATTACGTTCTAAGAAATCAATTTGCCAAGAAGAAGTAGTGATTTTCAAATTATTTTCTTCAGCGGACATTAAGTTGGGTTTCTCGAGAACTCTCATACTGAACTTTACAAAATGTGCGTCATATAGGAAAGATCTAATTAAGATATTTTACCGGTATTTGATAGCCTTACTTGTAAAGGCTGAGATGTATCCGTCTTGCGTGTTGATCAATGACTCGTCATAGACACAATTTCGGATAATAACAAATTTATATTCTTTAACACAATTTTCTACCCCATCTTGACAAGACTAATTAGCGATTATGGATAAATTAATAATTTGGTCTTTTTAGATTTTAATTTTGACTGGATGCAGCGCAAAAAAAATGCCCAAAATGTTGATAACGCGGTTAGCAACCTTGTTGTGGATGATGCATTTGAAGATATTCTCCGTAACGCTTGGCACCAAAATGTTCAAGAGCAAATTGATAGGAGACTTGTTCTTTATCAGTCTTGAAAAATTAGGCATGAAGCCGCAAAAAACATAATCTTATTTGTCAGAGACGGCATGAGTGTCGGTAAGACAACTGCGTCTTGTATTTTAGTGGGTCAATTGGATAGGCACCCTAGGGAGGAAGGCTTTTTAAGCTTTGGTTACTTTCCATATGCGGCGTTCGTTAAAACATAGTATGTCGATGCTAAAGTTCCGGATTCGGCAGGCACTATGACAGCGATAATGAGCTGCGTGAAAACGAAATTTAGATTATTGGGTGTCGATGAGGAGGCGGTTCGTGGAGATTGTTCGAGTGAGCGTGACAATCGTTTGATCTCGGCTCCAGTTTTTGCTGACATGGCAGAGATGTCCACCGATATTGTCTCTACCGCTCCCATTACGCATGCAACTCCTGCTGCGACCTACGCCAATAGTGTGGACCGTGGTTGGGAGGACATATTCCTTATACTCAGCGACGATATAATGGATGGTTGCCAAGATATTGTACTTCAGGCGGTGAATTTCGGGGTTAATCGGAAAGAAAGGTGTATAGGGGTGCGTGCTAATGGCGGCGACGTGATCAAGGGTGGTGGTCGCCAACATTTTTTCCCTTCAACTAGACGACCTAACACTTCGGGCGTTGCTGATAAGCATACTTCCGAGGATATTTCACCTAAGGCAGGCTCAGAGCTTTGAAGTGATGGACAAAATCTAGTTCAAGAGTGAGGTAAGAGGTATCCTAGCAGTTGTTATATTGATGATTTCAAATTTTCAACCGAGCACCTGGAGAGTGTGCAGGTCCTTCGCTTGGATTATTTAGTGATTCTGATATGGGTTATGAGGAGGAACGAAAGCGAAGAGCACTCTCCAAACGTCCTTATCTAAGATGATCGGAGCGGCTATTGATAAGTTGTCAAATGGTCAAAAGTTTTCCTTCTGATGGTTGGGTCTGGTCGCATAAATGATGTTCATCATGCAAATATTGCTTATTCTGCATTACACGCTATGACACGACATGATACGATCGAATTTTCTCCTGCGATAAAAGAAATAGTCAATTTGACAAATGTCGGGGATACTTTGATTTTGGTCACTGCTGACCATGGACATGTGATGACTATCTCTGGCTACTTTAAACGGGGTAACCCCATTATAGTTGAAGTGATCTCTTTTCAAAGTAGAAAGCTGGTCCTTGATAAACAAGGCTTGCCATTTACAACCTTGGGTTATCAAAATGGCCGAGGATTTCATGATTTTAGTGGCGCTCCTAATGCAGATTACGTGCATGAATTCCATACAAATGTAGGTCGATAGAATCTCAATACCATTGACACTGAAGGTAGACGATTTCATCAAGAAGCACTGACTGCCTCACACGCGGGAACTCATTCGGGAGAGGACTTGTCCCTTTATGCCCGGGGACCGGGGGCACATCTAGCGGTGGGGACTAAAGAGCAAAACGTCATCTTCCAAATTATGTATTATGCCGCAGACCCTCAGTCTAGAGCCAAGCACAATCTAAAGCACAAAATAAAATAATGCTTCAGAGCTTTGGTAACCTTCTTAGAAAGCAACTTATTCAGTTTGCTCGGCGTGAAAGAGTTCCTCGATATCTGATGCTCAGATTTTTAGAGTAAAAAATTTTTTTAAGATATTTAGTGTTTTGGTTCGAAGGGACCTGAGCTTGCGAGCAATCAATTTTGAATCGACTTCTCTAACCGGATAAGCCATGAAATCCTTTATTTTGCTTATATATAAAAATTATTAAAAGTAGATTAATTATTTTTTGATAGCTCCGAATTAACGGTGATTACTCCTTTGCCAAGATACCTGTTACTTTTTTTTACCATTTTATTTTGTATTTTGAGGAAATAACGGGAGCTCGGGGAGGGTTTGTTGAAGTCTCCTTTTCGATCGGTCCTTATGCGCAAAATGTGAGGCAAGTTGACTGAGGGGGCTATTAAGTTATGCTTAATTTAAAAACTCAATTAAAATATAGCTTCATGAAAACAACGGTATCAAAACATATAGGATATAAAGTGGTGGGCTCTGTAGGACTTGACCCTACGACTAATCGATAATGAGTCGACTGCTCTAACCAGCTGAGCTATGGTGTACTTTATTTACCCAAATAAAACAGTTACTTACAACTATATTTACGGTTTCCTGATGTGTCCATATTAAAGATAATTATTGCTGTGTCAAGACAGCTGTTACCTCTTTTGTACCTATCTTAGGTTGTTTTTGAGACTGTTTATGGGGGCGGGGAGGGTTCCTCGATATTATTATTTTAGATGTATCGGTTCAGATACATTAAATGATATTTTGTCTACTTTGAGGCGCTTTAAGTACCCCGGGCAGATGGCCAGACCCATCCATATTATATTGTTGAGACTTCATCCCCATCTCATCCGTTTTACCTTGGCAAGCAGCAGGTGGCGAAAGCAGAGGGCGAGTGGCTAACTTTAATAGACGATTTGGACACCTTCAATAAAGCAAGAAATAAACTTTATTTTCCTAGGTCGTCTTGCCGCTCACAACAAGGAATAAGCATTGGATAAAGACGCCACAAAATTAAATACCGAGTTCTTTTTTTTTGATTTTCAATAGAAAAAATGCCTGCAATCTTTGGCGGAATACTAATCTTTTGGGGTCTTGCACTGACATTTATTAATGGGAGCACGTCTGTAACAGCATATATTCCTAATATGTTCGGTTGGTTTATGCAATTTCTTGGTGTTATGGAATTAAAAGCACCTAAGTACAAAAAAAAAGTTAATGCATATAGTCGTAATAATTGGATTATTAATATTCTGGGGAGGACAAGATGTGATCAGGAATGTTATGTCTGGAGCTCTTGGGGATAATCCGTGGGCGAATACGTCAAAAACAATGCTTTTGGTGACCGGAGCTTATTTTTCTGTGCTCTCTGTAAAATCCTTCATCCATTCCAAAAAAATGCGATCTGAATAGATCGTCCCTCAAAACAGACTCGCTTTACAAATAAAATCTTCATTATAGAAGTGATTAAATGATATGATGTATCATCTCTATTGGCTATTTCGGATTTAGAGTCATATTTGAAAAGACCTTGAGCTTTTTTTAGTTTCCAAATTTAGTCGGAAAATTTTAAAAACTTATGAAAAAAGGTAGTAATAAATCCTTCCTGCATTGGAGCCTATCGAGCAGGATGTGGCTCGCATTGTCTCTAAGTTTTTCTATTTGGCTGTTGTTGTTTTTAATGGTCTGACCTTATGAGTGTGCGCATAAACAACCTTACAATTTCTTATGATCACCGTCCCGCAGTTCATCACTTAGATATGCTCATAAATCAAGGAGATTGGCTTGCGATAGTCGGTCCAAATGGTGCAGGTAAATCAACATTATTAAATGCATTAGCTGGTGTTGTAACTGAATATGAGGGAGATATAGAAGGGCTTTATCCTGAGTCAATTGCTTATCTTCCCCAACAAAGCCAGCTTGATAAAAGTTTCCCCATCACTGTTTATGATTTAGTTTCAACAGGATTATGGAATGAATTAGGATTTTCTCGAGGTCTTAATGCTAATCAGCATAATAAATGCGAGGAGGCATTGGAGGCAGTGGGTTTGCATGGTTTTGAAAATCGTTTGATTGGTTCGCTATCCAGTGGGCAGCTGCAGCGGAGTTTATTTGCCAGAGTCTTGATTCAAGATCAGCATATTATTCTTTTAGATGAACCGTTTAATGCTATCGATACAAAAACTTTGATTGATTTGACAAGTATCATCAAGAAATGGCACGAGAATAATCGCACTGTAATTATGGTGACACATGATCTTGATTATGTCAGGGAACATTGTCCAAAATCATTGCTTTTAGCCCGGGAGTGTATTGATTTTGGAGTTACAAAAAGCGTTTTAACAGAAAAAAACTTAAGACATGCTCGGGCCTTATCAGAGGCATTTGATACACACGCAGTTTGGTGTGCAGGTTAGTTTGAATGTATGACTTTCTAATCAGTCCATTTATTGAATATGGCTTCATGAGAAGAGCATTGGTTGGTGGATTCGCAATGTGCCTTGGCGCTGTTCCCGTTGGAATATTTATGACTTTGCGAAGAATGAGCTTAACAGGAGATGCCATGGCGCATGCTATTTTACCTGGGGTGGCTATAGCTTACTTGATATCGGGCTTATCTTTGTTTGGACTCACTGTTGGTGGAGTTTTGGCTGGGCTTTTAGTTGTAGCCCTAGCTGGATGGGTTGCTCGTAGTTCGCATCTCAAAGAGGATACCAGTCTCGCAGCGTTTTATTTAATATCTCTTGCGCTGGGTGTACTAGTAATCTCATTGCAGCAAAGTAATGTTGACTTATTTCATGTTCTTTTTGGAAATATTCTCGCACTAAATAATGCTGCACTGAGTTTGCTCGCTTCAATAAGCACGATCAGTTTGATTGTAATGGCAGTTTTGTATCGACCTCTTGTAATTGAATGTGTTGATTCAACGTTTCTTCGACGTGCAGGAAAATCAAGCGCTATAGCTCATTATGGTTTTTTATTTTTAATGGTTATAAATTTAGTTTCAGGATTTCATGCACTTGGGACACTTATGGCTATCGGAACCTTAGTGCTTCCTGCGACTGCTGCGAGATTCTGGGCACAATCATTAGATTTTATAATGTTTATTGCTTCAACTTTTGCAATTTTAGGATGTTATGTTGGCTTGCTTCTATCCTTTCATTTCGATTTGCCATCAGGCCCAGCTATTGTTATTTCAATGGGCATTATTTGCATATTATCAATTTTGATTGGAGAAAATGGCGGTTTACTCCGAAATCGTTTTCAAAGTCGTCATCTAACTGGATAGAACATCTATGCAAAGAAAAATTCTCAATATAGGCATTGTTATTTATTTAATCTTTCACCTACCCATCGCAAATGCGGACTTAGATAAGGCGCGTATTGTGACGAGCTTCACCATTTTAGAGGACCTAGTTAATGAACTCGGTGGAAAACATGTAAAGGTTATAAATTTAGTTCCACGAAATAGTGATGCGCATACATATCTACCCGTTCCCTCAGATTCAATTGCAATTTCAAATGCAGATTTAGTTATTTTTAATGGGTTAGGTTTTGAAGGCTGGATAACAAGATTATTAGATGAAGCGAAAAGTGAAACTGAATATGTCGTTGCTACCGAGGGTGTAGAAGTTTTAAAAAGATTTGGTGAGACTGATCCTCATGCTTGGCAGAGTTTTAAGAATATTCGAATATATATCAATAATATTACGGATACATTGATTAGTATGATGCCTCAGCACAGTCAATATTTTCTAGATCGAAGAGATATTTATTTACTATCCGTAATTGAACTTGAGGATGAGCTTACTGATCGTTTAAATGAAATTCCTCTCTCCAATCGAATCGTAGTTACGAGTCATGATGCTTTCGGCTATTTAGGTCGCGAATTTCAAATTGAATTTATGGCCCCCCGAGGTCTAAGTCTTGATGCTGAGGCCTCTGCAGCAGATGTTGCCTCTGTTATTGACCAAATTATAGAGCGTGATGTATCAGCCCTATTTTTAGAAAATATCAATAATCCAAAATTATTACAAATGATTTCCTTGGAGTCAGGAGTTGAAATTGGAGGACGACTATACTCGGACGCATTAAGTGGGTTGGGGGGGCCTGCTGCTACGTATTTGAATTTGATGCGACATAATATGGAGTCGCTGATTAATGCTTTTAATTTGGTGGTAGGAACGTGATGAAAAATACTGAATTCAATCGCGCAGATTACCCGCCTAATCGCCAAGCTAATTCAAATAATGATAATCGTTTCGCCCTTCATGTGTGTGTTTCTTGTCGACCATCTGGATTTCCCAGAGAGGCTAAAGAAAACCGCCCTGGATTCTGTCTTTACAATCAACTTGATAAACTTTTAGAAGAGCAAAATTTAAAAGATAAGATCGACATTTTGCCAGCAGATTGTCTAAGTCTATGCTCCAGGCCATGCGGCATTGCACTGTCTTCACCCGGATCTTGGTCATATTTATTCGGCGATCAGGATGCTGATAGAACGGCAGAAGATATAGTCGAATGCGTCAACACTTATATTCAAAGTAATCACGGAGATATGCCACGAGGACAGCGTCCTCCAACACTGCGATCAAGTATTCTTGGACGTATTCCACCAAATATACAAAATATTAAAATAGTTGGAGATAATTTATGAATTTTAATGAAAAAGTTCCTGTGACAATCCTCACTGGGTTCTTGGGTTCGGGGAAAACAACCCTACTTAATAGAATTCTTACAGAAGAGCATGGTAAACGAATTGCAGTAATTGAGAATGAATTCGGCGAGGTTGGAATTGATCAGGGTTTAGTGATCAATGCAGATGAAGAAGTATTCGAAATGTCTAATGGCTGCATATGTTGCACTGTTCGAGGAGATTTAATTCGTATCCTTGGCAATCTAATGAAGCGCCGAGACAAATTTGATTATGTTTTAGTTGAAACAACAGGGCTTGCTGATCCAGGTCCAGTCGCTCAAACTTTCTTTATGGATGATGAGATTAGAGATGAATTCACTCTTGATGGAATTGTAACGCTTGTGGATGCCGGGCATATTGATCAACAACTTGGGAGAAGTGATGAAAGTTCTGAGCAAGTGGCCTTTGCAGATGTTTTGGTGTTAAACAAGACAGACTTATTATCCAATGAATCGCTCGATGAGCTTGAGTCCAGATTACGTGGCATGAATAAAATGGCCAGAGTGGTGCGGAGTCAACAAGCTAATGTGCCTGTAGATACAGTCCTTAACTTAGGTGCTTTTGATCTTGATCAGGTACTTGAGCGTCGACCTACTTTTCTTGAACCCGAGTATCCATTTGAATGGACTGGAGTATACTTGGTTGAGGCGGGAACATATGCGCTCACCTTGGAGGAAGGTCCAGATCCGAATATGTCCATTGCGATAAGGTTAGAGCAGGGTACAGATGACCCGTCTCTAAATGAAGGAGCAGAATGGTGTGTTCGAAGATATGCAGAAAGTCCTGAGGTTTTATCGCCAGGTTCTGTAATTCCTCCGGAGAGGCATATTGATCTTCAACTGCAGTCAGACGGTAGGAAGTCCTTTTGTATAGAGGTAGATAAGCCTACAAAGATTGGCTTATTCACTCAGCACACTGCTGAAGAGTTCGATATGAAATTATTTAAATCAGATTCTGATGCATCTTCCACTCAAATTCCTATCGAGGTTGAGCGAACATGGGTAGCTCAGCATGAGCATGACGATGAAGTTGGTTCATTCGCGATTGAGCGAGATGGTGATGTTGACATAAAACTAATGAATGCGTGGTTAAGCAAGCTCCTGGCGGAGAAAGGCATTGATATATTTAGAATGAAAGGCTTCGTTAGTATTTTTGGTGAATCTCGTCGCTTTGTCTTTCAAGGAGTCCATATGCTTTTTGATGCGCAACCTGAAAAAGAGTGGGGCGATATGCCGCGTCAAAATCAACTTGTATTCATTGGGAGAAATTTGGATGAAGAAGAGATACGTGAGGGTTTTGATGGCTGTCTGATATGAAATCTTCCAGACGTGCCGGGATTTTGAGAGAGGGCTGGACAGCTCACGTAAATGACTATGCGATTGGTTGTGATTGGGGACTTAATGGTGACGTTCTAGTAGTTTGTGATGCTTTGGGCGATATCAAAGCCTTCAATGGTAAGTCAGGAAAGCTACTTTGGGAATTTACTGAAATTCATGATAATGGTCTACTTACAACTTCAGTGAATCCTGAAGGAAGTTTAGTTGCAACAGCTGGACAGGATGGAAATGTTTTTATTTGGGATTTATCGAGTGGTATTTGTGCGACAAAATTTAAAATTGGCTCTGGATGGATAGAGCATCTGTCTTGGTCTCAAGATGGAAAATATCTTGCAGCGACCTGTTCTCGAAATGTGCATGTTATCAATGAAAAAGGTGAAGAGATTTGGAAATCAGAACCTCATCCCAGTACAGTAAGTGCAATTGAATGGTCCAAAAAAAATGAATTAGCAACCGCTTGCTACGGAAGGGTTGCATTTTATGATGTCAAATCATCTAAGCTAAGCCAAAAGCTAGAGTGGAAAGGATCTTTAGTGTCTATGGTATTAAGTCCTGATGGAGATATTGTTGCCTGTGGTAGTCAAGATAACTCAGTACACTTTTGGCGTCGATCAACAGCGAGTGATTCAATGATGTCCGGTTATCCTGGCAAGCCAAGTAGTCTGGATTTTGATCATAGTGGAACATTGCTTGCGACTGGAGGAGGAGAGATAGTTACGGTTTGGAGCTTTCAGAACAGTGGTCCCGAAGGCACTCGACCCGGGCAACTCGAGTTACAAAGTAAGCCAATCTCTTGTCTCTCGTTCGCACCTCGTGGAAAACAACTAGCGTCGGGCTCGCGGGATGGCACAGTTATCGTGTGGTCGTTAAAAAATGATGGTGATGGTAATGCGGTGGGTGCGGCTATGATGACAGATCAAGTAAGCGATATTTCATGGCGTCCAGATGGACGTGCTCTGGCAGCTACAGATGGGAAGGGCCAGGTGACTACTTGGAGAATAAGTAAGTAATCTCTGTAATAATAATTTTGGTATTGAAAGTTTGTTGAGTTATAAAGATGAAGCGTCAGAAAAGTCCATGCATTGATATCTGCCAGTTCTCAGGACCGAGGGGATGGTGCCTAGGTTGCGGCAGAACTCGCGATGAGTGCAAAAAATGGAAGACACTTAAACCGTATGCAGTACAGTCATTACGCAGAGAGCTGATTAATCGCTTGAACCTGATAAAAAGTTCGCGGTAAGTTTATTTAGGCTCATTAAGTAATACAGTCGACATAAATCGTTCAACCTAATCAATTAAGATGTATTTTGTATTTGGGCACTTCTTTGTAAATGCCTCAAAGATTATGTCGGATGGCTAAAACTTAACGTTGAGTACTTTTGTCTTGACAGCTGCAACTAAAATCTTGTCTCTTGTATCTGATTTTGTCATGCGCCCTAGTTGCGCATGATGATTATTTATTTTATAGCAAGAAAAAATGGAATTTTCTTATCGGGATACAAGTATGAATGATATACTATATCATACTTTTATATTAACAATGGATAGCATCACGGTTTTATAAGTATGGACAAATTACCTGTTACTGTAATATCCGGGTTCCTGGGAGCGGGGAAAACCACTCTTCTTAGTCACATATTAAATAATCGTCAAGGTCTTAAATTGGCCGTTATCGTTAATGATATGAGCGAAATAAATGTGGATGCGTCACTTGTAAAGAATGAAATCTCTTTAAGCCGGAGTGAAGAAAAGTTAGTTGAAATGAGTAATGGGTGCATTTGTTGTACATTGAGAGAGGATTTATTGCAGGAGATAACAGCCCTGGCAAAAGAAAAACGTTTTGACTATTTAGTGATTGAATCAACAGGTATTTCAGAGCCACTTCCAGTTGCTGAAACTTTCACATTTGCTGATGAGGATGGGATTTCGCTATCAGATGTTGCTACCCTTGATACTATGGTGACAGTTGTTGATGCTGTTAATTTTCTGAAGGATTTTGATGAGGCAAAGTATCTACAGGAAACCGGGGAGTCTCTTGGTGACGAAGATGAGCGAACTGTTGCCGATTTGCTTGTTGATCAGGTGGAGTTTGCAGATATAATTCTAGTAAGCAAAACGGATATTGCTAGCTCGAGGGAAGTTGAGCGGCTCAAAGCGATAATTAAGACCTTAAACACCCATGCTAAGATTATTCCAATTGCTAAAGGTCAAATCGATATAAAAGAGGTTTTGGATACTGGTCTATTTGATTTTGCGCAAGCCCAGACCGCGCCTGGATGGCTCAAGGAAATGCGAGGAGAACACGTTCCAGAAACCGAAGAGTATGGTATTGGTAGTTTTAGCTATCAGGCTCGGCTACCATTTAATCCTGAAAAATTCCACAACTTATTGCACAGCTTAGATAAATATGGGAAGCTAATTCGCTCTAAGGGGTTCTTCTGGTTGGCCACACGACCTGAGTATGTGGGTCAATGGAGTCAAGCTGGAGGCATTGCCCATTATGGATTTGCGGGTATGTTTTGGAAGGCTATTCCCAAAAAAGATTGGCCCACCGATATTGACTATTTGGCCTCAATCAACAAAGTTTGGGCAGAACCTTTTGGTGATATGCGGCAGGAGTTAGTATTTATTGGTCAAAATATGGACGAGGCGGGTCTCAGTAAGGCACTTGACGAGTGTTTGTTACCGATGAAAGATGTTCTCAAAGGTAAGGCGTATTGGGCAACATTTTATGACCCATTTCCAGAGTGGAAGGCGGCATAAATCGTGGTGAGTCGGTTTCATTGCTTTGACTCCTTGCCGGAGAAAGTGTGTCAACAAGAAAAGATCAAAAAAACTATCTTAAAAGCCAAAGGTGTTTGTGATCGGGCCGGAACGCGGTTCACAAAGAAACGTGCGCGGATCTTTAAAATTATGTTGCAAGCAGATATACCTCTTTCAGCTTATGAAATAGCTAACCTTTACAATCAATCTTCCAATGAAAAAATGCCTCCAATGTCCGTATACCGAATTCTCCAATTTTTTGTATCTCTTAATCTAGTGCACAAATTGAGCTTAAACAATAAATATGTGACGTGTTCTCACATAAGTTGTGATCACACCCATGAGGCTCCTCAATTTTTATTATGTAACAACTGTGCAATTGCAACAGAAATATCGATGTCCTCTAAATTCTTGCGTGATTTAAAAAAACTAGTTAAAAACGCTGGTTTTGCTCTCATAAATCCTCAATTAGAGTTTCAGTGTCTTTGTGACACTTGCTATGCAAATTCAAAAATATCTTTACGTTGACTTCGGTGAAATGTAAGCACTTAACTCATGTAAATTCGCATTATTTTTTCTTGATTACTATCGCTATATCCTCCAACTCTTGATCAATAGTGGGTCCAAAAGGACTTGAAACTATGACCAATCGATTGTGACTCTACTGACGGTATTTTGAGGGTCTTTTTCGGGCTTGATTCTTGCTGAATGACAATCGATTGAAAACTTATTTGTCGATTTACCTATTTGGTAGAAATAATGGTGGGCCCAGTAGGACTTGAACCTACGACCAATCGATTATGAGTCGACTGCTCTAACCAGCTGAGCTATGGGCCCCTCAATCCTTCAGACGTATCATTCATCAATAAAGCTGCGTAGGTGCTCCGATCGTGTCGGATGACGTAATTTTCGGAGGGCTTTTGCCTCAATTTGTCGGATGCGCTCTCGAGTAACGTCAAACTGTTTCCCAACTTCCTCAAGTGTGTGGTCGGTATTCATATCTATTCCAAATCTCATGCGAAGTACTTTGGCTTCACGCGCAGTAAGACTGCTCAACACGCCTCTGGTGGATTCTGTAAGGTTATTCTTTGTTGCTTCCTCGACAGGTAAGGCTATGGTTATATCCTCAATGAGGTCACCAATACTGGCGTCTTCATCCTCTCCGATCGGAGTCTCCATGGATATAGGCTCTTTCGCAATTTTTAAAACCTTTCTTATCTTGTCTTCGGGCATCTCCATCCGGTCTGCGAGCTCCTCCGGAGATGGTTCACGCCCCATTTCTTGCAGCATTTGGCGTGATATTCTATTAAGTTTGTTAATGGTCTCTATCATATGAACAGGAATACGTATAGTGCGCGCCTGATCAGCAATAGAACGGGTGATTGCCTGTCTTATCCACCATGTCGCATAGGTAGAGAATTTATAGCCCCGTCTGTATTCAAATTTATCCACGGCTTTCATCAAGCCTATATTTCCTTCTTGAATTAAATCTAAAAATTGAAGGCCCCTGTTGGTATACTTTTTCGCAATCGATATTACTAGTCTTAAATTGGCTTCCACCATTTCTTTTTTTGCGCGTCGAGACATCGCCTCTCCAATTGTTAAGCGACGATTAATATCCTTGATCTGGACGATACTAAATCCGGTCTCCGATTCTATTTTCCCTAATTTCTTCTGAGATCTTTGGATTTCAGCCAGTTCATTTTTGATATTTTCAGCCCATGAAGAGCCGGGCATAGCGAGTGTTTGCGACCATTCATGGTTGCTTTCGTTTCCGGGAAAGTTCTGAATAAATAATTTTCTTGGCATTTTAGCACGTCGTACGCAGAGCTCCTGAATGTGCCTCTCTTCGCGACGGACACCGTCTATAGAGGTTTTAATGGTAGTGACAAGAGGATCAAATTGTCTGGGTGTCAATTTGAAAAATTTGAACAGATTAGCTAATTCATGCATATTTTTTATAGCGCTTTTAGACATCCGACCATATCGAGAAATTGACCTAGTTGTTTTAGTGAATTGCTTCTTTAATTCTGTGAAGCGTTCTGCTGCTTCTTCTGGATCAAGGCCGCCTTCGTGCTCCTCTTCAGAAGTAGGATCTTCTCCATCGTCCACATCATTTTCGGTTTTCATGGCCTCGGCTGCTTGTTGCTGGGCCAAGGCAGACGGTACATGATCCATGGGATTGAGGTACCCACATATGATATCAGTGAGGCGTCGTTCTCCGGAGGGAATCTTGTCATATTCTGAAATAATTTTTTCCACTGAATTTGGCCACTCTGCGATGGCGGCCATTAACTCTCTCGTTCCTTCTTCAATTCGTTTTGCTATTTCTATTTCGCCCTCTCGGGTCAGTAATTCAACGGATCCCATCTCCCTCATGTACATCCGAACAGGATCGGTAGTTCTGTGTTGCTCTGATTCGACGGATGCCAACGTTGCTGCTGCTTCTGCCGCGGCAACTTCATCAGGAGTATTGTCCCCTGCCAGCATCAAAAGTGTCTCAGCGTCTGGAGCTATTTCAAACACTGTAATACCCATATCGTTGATCATTTGTATTATATCTTCAACTTGCTCTGGATCTGCGATATGTTCAGGTAGGTGGTCGTTCACTTCAGCATAAGTGAGATAACCCTGTTCGCGGCCTTTGGCAATGAGGTCTTTGATTCCGGATTGTTGCTTGTGATTATTGTCAGACATATGAGTAATGAAACTAAATATCGGCGCGACAGTATAGCTGAATTGTTACTAAGTGTCTCAGACTATTTTGTCTTGTTGCCCATTTTTTTGGTACTTAAAAGCTTATGTTTTATATCTTTTTTTATGTCTTTTTCGGGATACTCGTCGGACAGTTCGAAAAGTATTTTATACAACTGTTTTACATCTCCTTCTCCAAGGGGCTCTCGGTTTAGAATAACTTTCGCCTGCTGAACACGGGGCAGAGCAGAAAAAAGTTCCTTAGAAACGTGGTCAAATGCATCGCAGAATTCATCCGAATTCCGTCTTTTTGTATCGTAGGGTGCACTGTACATGTCATCAAGTGTAAAACTAGTCAAGTAATCGACATCTTTTTTGAGTTCGAGATCACTTGTCCAATAAGCCAAAATTTGGCAGGTGCTATAGTCGGGATGTTTTCTAATAAAATTTAGTAACCGCACGAATATATCAATTTCGTTGTTTTCGGATTGTTGAAGTATTGACATGTCGTGGATATGTTGTGAGAGAGTTGGGTAATTGATCAGTAATCCCGTGAGGTAATGAATTGGCGATAATCTCAGTTTTCTCTTTGGTTTTTGATTAGGTGCTTCTAATTGTGTTGTTTCATATATTGTCTTTGTGCTGTTGTTCACGAATGTTCCTGTTGATGGTGGATCCATTGAGCCTCCAATTGCACTGACGTATTCGGAATTATTTCTGTTGTTCTCAGATATCAAATACTTCAAGTTGTCCTTTGGTACTCCTGTTCTTTGAGAAAGCTCTTCGAGCATGAGATGTTTAAAGACACCATGCGGGATTTTATTGATATGTGGAGCACATATTTTACTGAATTTTGCTTTTCCATCAGCCGAGTTGAGGTCTATCCCATTCATCATTTGAGTGAAAAAGAATTCAGATAGCGGCAGAGATGACTCAATTAAATTCATAAAAAATTTTTTTCCGCGGTCACGAATTAAGCTATCAGGGTCATGACCCCCGGGCAAGAAAAGAAAGCGAGCAGTTAAACCGTCATGAAGTTCTGTTAAGGTGGTATTTAGAGCGCGAACGGCAGCAGCGCGTCCGGCGATATCTCCATCAAAACAGAATACTATTTCCGAAGTGTTACGAAAAATCTTTTCAAGATGGTGCTTGCTAATAGATGTCCCTAAAGTAGCTACAGCGTTGTGTATACCATGTTGGGCGAGAGCTATTACATCAAAATACCCCTCTACTAAGAGTAGTTTGGCCATGTTTCTTAATTCTCTTCGAGCCTCGTATAGTCCATATAGTTCTCGACCTTTTACGAATATGGGTGTTTCTGGGGAATTTATATACTTAGGTTTGCTGCCATCCATTACGCGCGCGCCAAAACCAATGGTGCGTCCTCGATTATCACGAATTGGAAAAATGATGCGATTACGAAAACGATCATACAGCTTACTCTCATCCTTCTTTTTGACAATCATCCCAGATTCATTTAGGAGACCTTTTGTTTGTGTGTCCAATCCCACATTTAGAAGAAGATTATCCCAGCCGGGAGGGGCAAAACCGATACCGTATTTTGCTGCAATTTGACCGCTTAAACCACGCCGTTTTAAGTAGCTCGTTGCTTTAGCTGAATATTTATGGGTTCGTAACTGAAGCCGATAAAAATTGTCACATTGCTTGAGAGTGGAGTATAAGCTTTTTCGTTTTTCGTCCTCGTTTTTTAGACTAAGTTTTGCTGATGGCGCTTGAATTCCGGCGATTGCAGATAGCACCTCTATCGCGGCTACGAAATCGATTTTGTCAAATTCCATTATGAAGTTTAGTGCACTGCCTCCCTTGCTACATCCGAAACAGTAATAAAATTGCTTATCCTGTGCTACTGAAAAAGAAGGTGTTTTTTCATCGTGAAAAGGACAACATGCTGTGTAATTCTTACCTGTTTTTTTAAGTTTTAATCTTGTTCCGATAACATCAACGATATCAATGCGAGATAGAAGATCGTCGATGAAATGCTGTGGTATAAGTCCGGACATTTAGTTGACACACATATTACAACTTGGTTGAACATAGTGTACTCGGTGGCAGGAAAAAGTTGAAATGGTTACACGGCGCCTGTACTTCAAATTCAACTAGCTAACGTAATGCAGTGTCCCTACATTTAATAAAGTCTTGTGAATTTTCGGGATTCTCTGGAGACCTTTTTTTGATTCCTTTTTACCGCCGCAGCTGCCTTTCGTTTTCGTTCCCATGTAGGTTTCTCATAAAATTCGCAACTCCTTACTTTTGCAAGTATCCCCGCTTTTTCACATGACCTTTTGAACCTGCGAAGCGCTATGTCAAAGGGCTCATTTTCTTTTATTCGCACGCTTGGCATTGAATTGTCTTCCTGTCTGTCAACCATTTCATATGGAAATGTCACTTTAAATTAAAATAGTCGGCGATTATAACGAGTATTTTTTATCATGCAAAGATCCCAACGCTTAAGTTTGTGAGATAATAAAAGGTAATATAGACAACTTAGTTGCTCAATAAGCTTAGTTGCAAAATTTGAACAGTAATTTATTGAGTGTGAGTGTCACAAATTAACAGTTATTGGCGGAAATCACAGAAATGCGCGTTTTAGGAATTGAAACCTCGTGTGATGAGACGGGCATTGCGCTTTACGATAGTAAAGCTGGATTATTAGCAAACCGTGTTTACTCTCAGGCACCTATTCACTCTGAGTTTGGTGGAGTTGTTCCAGAGCTTGCTTCGCGCGATCACGTAAAAAAAATATTGCCTTTAATATCTTTAGTTTTAAAAGATGCTGCTCTTGAAAAGACTGATTTGAATGCAATTTCGTACACGAGAGGTCCAGGATTAGCTGGCGCTCTAATGGTTGGAGCTGGGGTGGCATCATCGTTGGCCTTTGCATTGAAAATTCCAGTATTGGGCATACACCATATGGAAGGCCATTTATTGGCGCCAATGTTGGAGGAACACCCTCCAAAGTTTCCGTTCATAACACTCCTCGTTTCAGGAGGGCATACCCAACTGGTGCTCGCAGAGGCTATTGGAAAATATAAAATTATGGGAGAGTCTAGAGACGACGCAGCGGGGGAGGCATTCGATAAAATAGCTCAGTTATTGGGCTTAGGTTATCCCGGAGGTGCCGAAATTTCGAGAATGGCTAGATTTGGGGATGTGACTCGATTTAATTTTCCGCGTCCAATGACCGACCGTCCAGGACTTGATTTTAGCTTTTCTGGGTTAAAAACTCATACAAAAAATTTAGTCTTAAATAATTGTGGATCGGAAGGCTTACCTCACCCTGACACAATCGCGGATATTTGTGCGGGACTTCAAGAAGCGATAGTCGATACATTGGTCGTGAAAAGCCTGAGGGCGCTCCAATCAGAGGGGTTATCGAAGTTAGTTATTGCTGGCGGCGTGGCTTCTAACACTAGATTACGAGAAAAACTCAGTAAGGTAATGTTAGACATTGGAGCGTCAGTTTTTTATGCAAGGCCTGAATTTTGCACCGACAATGGAGCAATGATTGCTTATGCTGGCTGCCAGCGTTTACTCGCGGGAGAATCCAGTAGCCTATCTATCTCCATAAAGCCGCGATGGCCAATTTCCCAGTTGTCTCTTTTAGGAGCTTAACAATCAATGGACATAGTTTACATATCAGATCTTCAAATAGAGACTGTGATTGGCATATTTGATTGGGAGAGGGAAGTGAAGCAAGTTGTGAGTCTTGATATCGAAATGGCAACAGATATTCGCAAAGCTGCGGAGACTGACGATATTCAATTTGCGATCAACTACAAGGCTATTGCAAAAAAAGTGATTAAGTTTATACAGGAAAGTGAATTTTTTTTGGTTGAGCGGATGGCTGAGGAGGTCGCAAAGCTCATCCTAGCAGAGTTTTCAGTAACTTGGCTAAGATTGCGGGTCAGCAAACCCGGTGCCCTTAGGGGGTCAAAGGACGTGGGTATAATTATAGAGCGTGGAGAAAAAAATTTTTGTCCCTAATTTATTTGAGTCTTGGAAGCAACATTGATGCCCCAAAAAATATACGTGCTGCTTTGGATGCCTTGGAGCAGCAGTTTGGATTATGTCGTATTTCTTCAGTGTATGAGAGTAAATCTTTAGGTTTCCAGGGGAAAAATTTTCTCAATATAGCGGTGACTATTCATTCTCATCTTCCGATAAATGAGCTTTTGAAGGTCTTTAAAATAATTGAGGACGTACTTAATAGAGATAGGAGCGCACCAAAATTCTCAGATCGGACAATGGATATAGATATCTTATGCGTTGATGACCGCTGGGGTGATGTTGATGGCATCAGGCTTCCTCGCGCGGAGATTCTTGAGAATGCATTTGTATTATTACCACTGGCCGAGATTGCTCCAGATTGTATACATCCCTGTACCGGATTAACTTATGCCAATCATTGGAAAATCTTCGATAAGGACAGTCAGGACCTTCGGAGGGTGAACTTTAGCTGGCGAGGAAGACAAATCAGTTTTAGTTAACTTGTTTAAGCTTTTTTTCAAATGTTTGATGAAGAAGGATTAAAGAAGGCTACCTGAGGCGCCTCCATCAACCGTGATCGTCTGCCCCGTAACGTATGTCGCGACATTTGACAAAAAAAACGTTGTCTCTGCAATATCAGACTCTGCACCAAGTCGGCCAATTGGAATAGACGCAAGAATTTTGTCATGCTTGAGCTTGTGATCTTTCTCGTGTGCTGGCCATAAAATTGCCCCCGGAGCTACACTGTTTACTCGCACCTCAGGTGCAAGTTCAAGGGCTAAGGACTTGGTCATTGCAATGTTGCCGGCTTTGGCAATTGTGTATATGGAATGTTCTTTAAGCGTCTGTCTAGCATGCATATCAGAAATATTTACTATAGAACCATTACTTTTTCGCAGTAAAGGCGCCAGTTCCTTGCTTAAAAAGAAGGGGCCTTTGAGGTTGGAGTTGATCAGATCATTCCAATGACTTTCATTTGCGTTCTCTAGTGCAGTTGGATAAAAACTGGAGGCGTTATTTACGAGAACATCAATGCGTCCGACTGACTCAACCAGACTAATAATTCTTTTAACGCAGATAAGTTCATTCAAATCGCCTTGCACCAACAGAGCACTTTTTCTGCGTTTTGAATTTAAGTTATCACGGAGACGGTTGGCCTCAGCCGCAGACTTATTGTAATGGATAATTACGTTAAAATTTCTTGCATGGAACAACTTTATTATCTCAGAACCAATACGTTTAGCGGCGCCGGTTACGAGAATAATTTGATTATTTTTTGATTCAAACATTAAGAGTGATTTCTCATTTAACTAGTCAAAAATGAAAAGTTAATTTGCATTGCTCAATGGCTTGGAGACGTTTGTTTCTTATTAAATCTCCAATTTCATCACCTTTCAAATCGAGCTTAATTATATCTGATACGTCAAGATTGGCTACTATTTTTTGCGTTGCTCTTAAGAAGGACGACGCCTGAGAAGGATAACCCGATTTTGTTATAGCGTCTAAGCAAATCAGTAAGTTCTCTAAATCGTCGTTTGATTGAGTTGCATTTACACTGAGTAAAATCTTCAGTATTCCCTCTGAACTAATTTCATGGATTGTTTGAGGTAATTTTTGATTCCGGTGTGCAATTAACGCAAGTCTCCTAAATTTACTGGGAACTTTTAATCGATCACATACATCCGCCAGTTGTGACTCCAATGCTTTCTCCTCGGTTAAACTCAGTTGAGCGTCACATTCTTCAGTTCTTTGGTAAATCTGGGCAAAAGTGGCTGCGAATCGAATAACTATTTTTTCGGATAATTGAGCTGCGTTCATCAGCGAGTCTAAAGGATTTTGAATAAATGAATTTATCTTGTTGCAGCCGGAATCTTCTGATAATTCTATTATAGAGTTCAATTCCGGAAAAAGAGGTTTCAACGCTCCGCACTTACGTAAAATTTTAAAGTAGATATGGGGATTTTTTTCTCCTAAGGCCTTTTCCGTCTCCCTCCAAACGCGCTCAGCAACCAAAAAGCTGAGTTCTCCGCTTGATACTATCTCATGCATGATTTCAATTGTGGGTTTGGCAACACGAAAACCCAGATGATAATATCGTGCCGCAAAACGCGCTGTACGGAGGACTCTGACAGGATCTTCACGAAATGCTCTCGACACATGCCTTATTTTTTTTTTAATGATGTCCTTTTGACCATGAAATGGATCTATGAGGCACCCCTCCGAAGTCTCCGCGATTGCATTTATGGTGAGGTCTCTGCGCCTCAGATCGTCTTCCAGTGTTACCTCGGCAGACGAATAAAAAGTGAAGCCGTGGTAGCCTGCACCTGTCTTTTTTTCAGTTCGTGCAAGCGCATATTCTTCCTTGCTAGTTGGGTGTAAAAATACAGGGAAATCTTTTCCGACTGGACGGAAGCCAAGTTCAATCATTTTTTTTGGAGAGCCACCCACAACGACCCAATCACTTTCATTACTCGGGAAATTTATCAATTTGTCTCTTACAGCGCCGCCGACACGATAAAATTTCACTACACTATTTCCTTAATGGTTGCACAGGGCCATCTGGGCAAGCCCAATAATTTGGGCACATGCTCCCTGTCTTATACTTGACTGCGCTCGCCTCAAGGTCCCAATAGTAGAGGCACATGTTTATGTAGTAAACTCTGAGGCCGAAATTTTGGAATTTTTATGAAAGAATTTTTATACATATTTTTGCTAACATGATACGCGTTGATTAATTTTTTTACATCGCCTTTTCGTTTAATGAGCATACTGGGTTTGACGAAATCTAACGATAAAGTTTTACAAGCAGAGAACCTCGCATTCGAGAGAAATGGATGCACCATTTTTAGTGGGGTGAATTTTTATGTGAGTGAGGGTGAACTACTTTTGCTACAGGGCAGGAATGGTTGTGGGAAAAGCACACTACTACGTATTTTAACCTCTCTAATTAAACCTCAACAAGGTTTTGTCAGCACTTATGGTGAAAATATCTATGCTGATAGGCATAAATACCTAAGTAATATAATTTTTATTGGACACCAATTGGCCTTGAAATTAGCTTTAAGCCCTTTGGATAATCTTTACTGGACGGCTTCCTCAACAAGAGGAAGACAGCATATCTTTGAGGCTATGGATGAAATGGGTCTGAGCTCTGTCAGCGGTTTACCTTGTTATCGTTTATCAGCGGGGCAACTTAAAAGAGTGGCTTTAACTAGACTAATTTTGAGTGATGCAAAGTTGTGGCTTTTGGATGAGCCATTTGCTTCGCTGGATCTTTCTGGGGTGTCGATCATAGAAAAATTAATTGAGAGGCATTTGAAGCAGAATGGAAGTGTTTTGATGACTAGTCATCAAGATCTGAGGTTATCAAACATTCGTAAGATTGACATGTCAGTTTGGTGTCATTGATATGCAGAGTTCGCAGACACGGCACGATATTGGTTTTTTCGCGTATTTCCTCCGAGAGCTTTCTATGGCAAGGTCTACGTTCGAGGCCACGATCGCTCCTTTAGTATTTATGTGTATGGGGGTATCGCTTATTCCACTGGCGCTGCCTCCGGGTGCAGCCTCTCATGGCAGTATCGCACCCGGAATCGTGTGGATCATGGTCCTGCTTGCTTCTTTGATGTCGCTGGAGAGGATTTTTACGTTCGATTATGAAGATGGGTCCTTGGAGCAATTGCTTATATCGCCACAACTTTTGACCCAGCCCATATTTGGGAAGCTTGTAGCACATTGGGTCATGACTGGAGTGCCTATGGCACTTGCTTCACCGATTATGGCTTTCGTTTTATCGCTTCCAGCTGACGGATATATACCTATGATTTTAAGCATCGTAATTGGCAGTGCTTATTTAAGTTTAGCTGGCTCAGTTTGTGCATCGTTGACTGTGTCGCTGGGGAGAGGAAGTTTTTTGTTGCCGATCACAGTGATTCCACTGTATATGCCGATAATAATTTTTGGCACTGCAACAATTGACTTCGCAATCAGTGGAATGGATTGGTTATTCCCTCTTGCAGTAATGGGCACTTTTTTATGTCTAGCGACCGCGATCTGTCCAATTGCTGTTGCTGCGATTTTTCGTTATACAATTCTATTTTGAGGGTGGTTTTTTTGATTCGATCTTTTTTTAGTTTGAAGTGGCTGTATAGGCTCAGTTCGCCGAAATTGTTTTACAGCATCAGTGGTAAGGCAATTCCTTGGCTTCTTTCGGTCTCAGTGGCACTCTTAACGCTAGGATTGTTTTGGGGTCTTTTGGTAGCGCCTCCTGATGCTCGTCAGGGCGATAGTTTTCGAATTATATATATTCACGTGCCATCTTCGTTCCTTGCATTAGCAGGCTATTATTTCATGGCAGTTGCTGGTGCAGTCGGACTGGTATGGAGAACAAAATTATCATTTTGGTTTATGAAATCCGCTGCATCAATCGGAGCATCTATGACTTTCTTGGCATTATTTACCGGAGCGATTTGGGGAAGACCGTCGTGGGGCACCTATTGGGTTTGGGATGCTCGCGTGACATCAATGTTAATTTTACTATTTCTCTACCTTGGCGTAATGGCAATGATAAGGGCTTTCGATAACAAAGAATATGGCCAAAAGAATGGTGCAATTCTCGCTTTAGTAGGGACCGTTAATGTGCCGATCATATATAAGTCCGTTGATTGGTGGCACACATTACATCAACCCGCCACCTTGAAACTTACATCGGAATCCACAATCCACATCGATATGTTACAGCCGCTTTTGGTCATGATTTTAGGCTTTTATTTATTCTATGCGCTTACTATTTGTCTGTTTTTGAGAGCTGAAATCCTGTACCACGAACAAGCTACCAGCTGGGTAAAAGACCTTTGTGCGCGAAGACAGGAAAAGTCGGGGTGATGTAATGAGAATGCAGTTTGCCTCGTTGTATGAATTAATTGACATGGACGGACATGGAGTATTCGTTTGGACTGCTGTCTCGGTTTCGCTTCTAATCTTCTTAATTCTGGTTCTACTTCCTATTTTGTCGCACAGTCGGATTTTAAGAAATATAGAACTCGCTATGGAAACTGAGGCAAGATCATTGCGGAATGCGGATGTAAAAAAATGATTCATCCGCTACGAAAACAGCGAATGCAGTGGATCTGTCTCATTCTAATTTCCGCTTCAGTAGCCACTGCTCTTATTGCATATATGCTTCGACAAAATGCTAATTTTTTTTATACACCGTCTCAAATTGTAATCGGACAAGCTCCATTAGGTGTCTCGTTGCGCGCCGGTGGTGAGGTGGTTGTAGGAAGTCTAAAACGTGCTCAACAATCCCTGGCGATTGAATTTCTCGTTTCGGACGGCTCGCATAGCGTCAAAGTAAAATATGAAGGAATTCTTCCTGATTTATTTAGCGAAGGTCAGAGCACAGTCGTTACCGGCAAGATTGATGACCAAAACACACTCCATGCCGTTCAAGTTTTGGCCAAACATGATGAAAATTATACCCCTCCAGAAATAGCTGAAATGTATGAAAACCAAGGAATATAGGTAAATTTAAACATGAGTGTTTTCCTTAGCCCTGATCTGGGCCACATAGCTCTCATTATCGGGTCCTGTCTCGCATTTGTCCAAGCTCTTATTCCACTTGCAGGGTCATACACCGGTACAGTTAGGTGGATGCAAATGGGACGCTCATTAGCTTGCGGAAATCTGTTTTTTGTTTTTCTTGCATTTTTGTGTTTATTAAATGCATTTTTGAGCGACGACTTTACGGTTCGATACGTAGCCCAGAATTCCAATACCTTACTGCCAACATACTTCAAATTTAGCGCGGTGTGGTCTGCACACGAGGGTTCATTGTTGCTTTGGGTGCTAATTTTATCCATGTGGACTGCCGCTGTGGCTCTTTTAGGCAGTCGGCTTCCGTTACAATTTTTATCCCGAACTCTTGCAATTTTGGGGCTAATCTCAGTAGGGTTTGGGTTTTTTCTGTTACTTACATCTAATCCGTTTGAACGGACCTTTCCATTGCCGCCAATTGATGGTCAAGATTTGAATCCTCTTTTACAAGATATTGCATTAATTCTGCATCCACCACTCTTATACTTAGGGTATGTTGGGCTAGCGGTTCCCTTCGCTTTCGCTATATCAGCGTTATTGGAATCAAGGTTTGATAGTGCTTGGGCAAATTGGAGTCGTCCTTGGACCATTGCATCTTGGTGTTTTTTAACTGTAGGAATATTTTTGGGAAGCTGGTGGGCCTATTACGAACTGGGATGGGGAGGCTGGTGGTTTTGGGATCCAGTAGAAAATGCTAGCCTGATGCCTTGGTTGGTTACCACTGCATTAGTACATAGCCTTATTGCCTCTGAACAGAGGGGTGTTTTTCGTGGTTGGACCGTTTTACTAGCAATTTTTGCCTTTTCACTGAGCTTATTGGGAACATTTTTAGTTCGGTCCGGAGTCTTGACATCAGTTCATGCTTTTGCAAGTGATCCTGAGAGGGGTATATATATTTTGCTTTTTTTATCAATAGTTGTTGGCAGTACGCTGGCGTTGTTTGCGATTCGTGGACCAGTTTTGATGTCTTCATCATCATACTCGGGCACATCAAGAGAGACATTCCTTTTAATTAATAATCTTATCCTCACAGTTGCAGTTGCAGTTGTTCTTCTGGGAACTTTGTATCCATTGATATCTGATGCTTTTGGACTCGGTAAAATTTCTGTGGGTCCTCCTTACTTCAATTTCTTTTTTGTGCCATTAACTTTCGTCTTGTTGATCTTTATACCCCTAGCCATGCGCTCATCCTGGGGAAATGTATCGACTAAGGCTTTGTCAAGCTGGTTAATGCAACCGCTTTTATTGAGTCTGCTTTTGGGCCTCATTGGGTCGACAACGCTAGCCTATTGGGTGGGTGAAAAGGAAAACTCACTTTTAGCGATAGTCACATTGACATGTGTATCTTGGGTTTCTGTGATGATTTTTAAAGATTTAAGAGACAAAATCAAGTCGTCAAGTTTTACGCTCTTACCTGTCCGCTACTATGGGATGGTTCTGGCTCATTTGGGAGTTGCAGTAACTGTTTTGGGAGCTGGTTTATATGCTGCATCGGGAATTCAGCGAGATGTCAAGATGGGTATAGGCGATTCCGCCGTCCTCGGAGGGTACACATTTTATTTATCTGATATAAAGCGTGATCGAAGATCCAACTTTTCATTTACTCAAGCGGAGATTATTGTTTCAAAGGAAGGCCGAGAAGTAGTGACCCTTAATCCAGAAAAACGTCATTATTTCTCTAATCCGCAGACCATGACGGAGGCCGCAATCGACCCAGGGCTACTGAGAGATTTATATGTTTCGCTGGGAGAGCCATTGGATGATGATCATTGGGCAATCAGACTCCATGTAAAGCCATTTGTAAGGTGTATATGGTTGGGGGGGGCAATGATCTCATTGGGCGGATTACTTGCTGTCCTAGATAAGCGCTATCGAAGACGTAAAATTTGCTCGCGAGATCGTGCGAACTTACCAGTACAATCTGCTTCAGAGCTGTGACTTCGGTGCGAATCATTCTTTTTGCTCCGCTGATGGTCTTCTTCGCTATTACAATCTTGTTGTGGTCCGCTCTTGAGCGAGAACCCGGAAAGTTACCCTCTGCACTCATAGGAAAGCCATTCCCTGAATTTTCTTTGACAAAATTAAGCGCACATAATCAATATTTGTCTGCTGAGGATTTGAGCGGAGCTTTGGCTCTTGTCAACGTTTGGGCCACATGGTGTTATGCCTGCAAATTGGAACATCCTTATCTACAAAAGCTAGCTTCAAACGGCGTCAAAATTATTGGCATAAACTATAAAGATAACCGTAAGGCGGCGATTACTTGGCTTGAAAAGCTGGGAAACCCTTATTCGGTAATTATTTTTGATAAAGAGGGTTCATTGGGACTGGATATTGGTGTTTCTGGTGCTCCTGAGACTTTTTTAATTGATAAGCAAGGAATAATCTTGCACCGGCGAGTTGGCATATTAGACCAAAAGGTGTGGGAAAAAGAGTTCTCTCATTATTATTTAGATTCTGAGGAGTAAAATCATGCCCGATATAAAAGGTCGTGTGTTTTTTTATCTTTTGGCGTGCAAGTATGCTGTTTTGAGTTGCATTTTTTTTCATGTTGATTTTGTTTCGGCGCAAACGAACTCTCCTGATTTCACTGATGTTGCGCTTGAAAGGAGATACGTCACTTTAATCCAGGAGCTTAGGTGTCCGAAATGTCAAAATCAAAATTTACAAGATTCTCACTCGACCGTATCACTTGATTTAAAAAATCAAATTCAGCGACTATTGAAGACAGGTAAGAGTGATGAAGAGATTAAATCTTATCTTACTGAGCGATACACGGAGTATATCCTTTACCGACCTGTGGTCGGCTATCACACCTTTTTGCTGTGGGTCGGACCTTTGTTTTTTATGTTGATTGCGATTAGTGTGCTTTTATTTGTTCAACGACTAAATAGTAGCTCGCTCACGAGTGATAAGCATTTGGTGGGAGATCAGCCTCATCTTCATCAATCAGGATCGGGTATAGTTTCAGAAACCTTTAAGAGAGAATAGGCAGAGGTCGACTTGGATTCATTATATTTGTTGTTGTTGTTGTCCATCCCATTTATCGTTTTTCCGTGGTTAGCTGGACGCCATACCCCAGAAAATATCAATAACGCAGAAAGGGAAGAGACGAACAACAGGTTGTATGAGAGTCAGTGTCGTTATTTTGTAAACCAATTTCAGATCGGCGCAATATCTGAAAGTCAGTTTTCAGGACTCATATTGGATGCGCGTCGGATATTGTTAAATCAGACTGAGGATATTGTTGTGACAAATCGTCATAGCAATAGTCTTAGGATAATCCCTCTGGTCATCGTAGCATTATTTACTTCAGTTTATCTTATGTATTCATATCTTGGCAGTGAGAGAGATCAGAGGATTTTTAATATCCTTTCTCGCTATTCGATAGGAGATGAGACTGATATTGCTTACGGCGATGATATTGATGTTCTTGTATCCCTTATAGAGGAAAGGATCAAGGAGCGGCCGAAAAATATACATTACTGGATGTTGTTAGCAAAATTTGCTCAGCGCAATTTAGAATATCGAGATGCAGTTGATTACTATGCTTCCGCATTAGCTTTGGATCCCAATAATAGCTTTATATTAGCAAATTATGCCGAAGTATTATTCCTTGCTGATGGTAGCCTTTTGACCGATAGAGTAATCGAAGCGATCCAAGCTGCATTTATCTCAGATCCAGAGTCCTCAAGAGTTTTAGGACTTAAGGGTATAGAGGCCTTCACGGAAAAAAGGTTTTTGGACGCAATAAGGTTCTGGCAACAGGCGAAAATAGGTTTGGATGAAAATAGTGAAGATGTGATTGCAATGCAAAAAGGTATCGAGAGAGCAACAAGAGCCTTGAGTGTCCCAGTTGAAAGTTACTCGACCGAGGATTCCAAAGATGATGCGCCTTTCGGTGTTAAGGAGAGCCAAGCTAATGACGCTAGCGCAATCGATTTTAGATTGGGAAATATTTCTGTGCGTTCTTCTAGCGATACGTTATTTTTGTTAATATTTGAAGCTGGAGCATCGGATGTGCCGTTGATGGCTAAAAGTATGCGATTGACATCCTTGCCTGCTTATGTTGAGTTTTCAAATCTAGATTTGTTGGATCCATCGCAATTGGCATCAGATCTCAGACATCTGGAGGTGGTCGCCCGAATCTATGGTCAGGGGCGAGGTTCTCTCGTAGAAAAAAAATTAGAGCTTAGGTCTCGTTCCATAGATCTCATAAATGAACCGCTGCCGATTAGGGTAACAATTAATCTGCAAAGCCGTGATTAGAGTCAGACGGCCTAAAATGGGTAAGCCCCTCAATAGCTGATGCTTTTTAACTGTGATAACGGATCATGATATCGATTTCTGAAAGCCCGGCGATTAGGGAAAAGAAGAACTGAAGGAAAAAAAAGAGTACTGATGCGATTAAAACTAATCAAAGTTTCAGGGTTCAAATCTTTCGTAGATCCAACGAAGATTTACTTTCCTAGTGAAATCTGCGCCATAGTCGGCCCAAATGGATGTGGAAAATCAAATGTGATTGATGCTGCAAGGTGGGTGCTAGGGGAGTCATCAGCACGAAACTTGCGTGGTGATTCCATGGTAGATGTAATATTTAATGGTTCTGGAGCAAGAAAGCCGGTGGGTCAAGCATCAGTAGAATTGGTGTTCGATAATTCTGAGGGGCATTTGAAAGGAGAACTTTCTGCATACAGTGAAATTGTCGTACGTCGCACTCTAAATCGTGATGGGCAATCGGAATATTTCTTAAACTCAAAGATTTGTCGGCGCAAGGACATTACTGATTTATTTTTGGGGACTGGTTTGGGGCCGAAGAGCTATGCGATCATAGAGCAAGGCACTATAACTCGGTTAATTGATGCAAAACCACATGAATTACGTTTTTTTCTAGAGGAAGCTGCTGGTATTTCTAAATATAAAGACCGACGGAGAGAGACTGAAAATCGAATAGCGCGTACGCATGCCAACTTGGAGCGCCTCTCCGATCTTCGGGAAGAATTGCATCGACAGTTAATGAGATTAGAACGACAATCCAAGTCGGCGCACAAATATACTGAGTTGAGAGAAAAAGAGCGTTACAAACAAACTCAGATAAAAGTGCTTAGATGGCGTTCTCTTGACGAAGATATTAAAAACAATTCTCGTAAAATCAATAATCTGGAGTTAGAAAAATCTAGACTCATAGCTAACCAAAGAGAGTTAGATTCGAGGATTGAGCGCTTTCGACTTGAGCTTTTGGACCACTCTGATGAAGTTGAAAAAAAACAAATTTATTTCTTTCAAACTAATAGTGAAGTTACTCGGATAGAGCAAGAAATTCAACATCAGTTACAACGAGAAAAAGAGTTAAAACGAGAACTTCATTTGATAACAGGGAGTGTTGATGAATCTCAGCAGCACCTTATTAAAGATAGACAACGAGCTGAAGAATTACATTCAGAGTATGCCGAGGTGTTGCCAAATTTGAAAGTAGTTGAAGAGTACGAGAAATCGATTTCTATGAGGATTGAGTCGGTGCAGGCTGCCATAAAAGAGTGGCAAGAGCGTGCAGACGTTTTTCATCGACGCCGAGCTGAGCCCCTACAACAACTCAAGGTTCAGCAATCCCGTATTTATGACTTGGAGAAAAGAATCGCTGACCTTTTTCAACGACAGAGCCAACTGCGAAAGGAAATTAGCAGCTTTCAGCTGGATTTTCAGGAAAATGAATTGCAAACACTAAGAACGAAGCTCTGCGAGCAAACCGCTGCGCAGAGAGGTAATGAGGATAAAAGAGCTCAGCTTGCGAATGATATTGCAGAAAAAAGGTGTTTACAGTATCAATTAGAAGAAGAATTGAATGGGTTGAGAGAGAGCTATCAGGTATTGATTGGACGCAGCACAGCTCTTGAAGCATTGCAAAGTTCACTCGACAATAACGAACAAAAGCAAGAATGGTTACTTCAATCTGAGTGGAATTACTCACATCTCGCTGATTCACTTGAAGTTTCAGAAGGTTGGGAAGAGGCTGTAGAGATAGTATTAGGAGGTTATTTGAAGGGGCTTGTTGTATCTAATTTTGAGGGTAAAGTCGACCAGTTGAGAAAATTTGATGCGGGTGACATAAGTATAATCGACTCTAGTATCCGAATTGAGGAGCAAGATAATCTGAAAATTAACCTCCCAAGGTTGAGCGAAGTCATTCAGTGTGATTATTCCTTATCAGTAGCCGCAAATGTTTTCAAGGCAGAGCACTTGGAGGAAGCACTATCCTTTCAATCAGATCTTCGGTCATATGAATCAATTGTAACCAAAGATGGAATCTGGCTCGGATCTAATTGGGTTCGAGTTGCAAGAAATATCAATAAAACTCATGGCTTCCTCAAAAGAAAGATTGAATTAGAAGAGATTGGTAATCAGGTTGAGGAGCTGGATATTCGAATAAAGTCACTATCGGTAAAACGTCACAATTTACTGAAAGCAATTGAAATTGCGGAAAGAAATCAAAAGAAAAACCTTTCTGCAATAAAGTTGCAGCAGGAGAAAAGCTCGGAGACGCGAGCTAAACTGAGCGCTTTTGAGGTAAAACTTGATCAATACGCCGCCAGAGGAAAGCGGGCAGAGGAGGAATTGTCTGAGGTGGAAGTTTTTCTAGCCGAGGACCAAAAGGCGTTAGAAAATGCGAGAGATGCGTTGGCAATTGCAGGCGATCGAGCGAGGCTGGATGAAAAAGAAGGTTATGAATTTAAGGAGGAGAAGGACCGCCTTCAAACTGAATATAGTGGTTACCAAAAAGAATTAGGAGAGAAACAATTATTGCTTACAGAATTAAAATTGAAGATTAAAGCATTGGAAATTAAACGAAATACCATTGAGGAACTTATTACGCGTTTGGAGTCGCAGATAAAACGATTAAAGACTCGAAAGGCTGAAATAGAGAACACAACTACGAATGATCCCTCGGTGCCTCTGATGCACGAAGAACTACAGCAAATGTTAAAGAATCGAGTTTTAGCGGAGCAGGATTACAAAGATGCTAAATCTGCTATGTTGTCATTAGAGCAAAAGCGCCGTGAAGTAGAAGAGATGCGAGTCACACTGAACTCGGAGATAAACTCATCAAGAGAACATTTGGAGGATGCGCGTCTTTCGAGACGTGAATCGATGACGTTGCAACGCACTTTGGGAGAACAAATTACATCCGATCCATCTAAGTTACTTGAGTTAGTTGAAAATATTGACGATGGCATCGACATTACTTCCTTGATGACTGAGCTGGACGTAATAGAGGCAAAAATCGGCAAGTTGGGACCAATTAACTTGGCGGCCGTTGAAGAATATAAAATTGAGTCTGAGCGAAAGGATTATCTAGATCGCCAGAATGATGAGCTTGTATCCGCACTTGAAACTCTCAATGAAGCTATAAAAAAAATAAATCGAGCTACCAAAGCTAGGTTCAAAGAAACCTTCGATTCAATAAATGACTATATTAGAGAATTATTTCCAAAGTTGTTTGGTGGTGGTGAGGCTTACATGCAGCTCTCTGGGAATGACCTTTTGGAGGCAGGTGTTGTTTTAATGGCGAAACCGCCGGGGAAGCAAAATAGCTCTATTCAAGCTCTCTCGGGAGGAGAGAAAGCTCTCGCGGCACTCACCATGGTGTTTGCTATTTTTAAGCTTAACCCATCACCATTCTGTATTTTAGACGAAGTTGATGCACCGCTGGATGATATGAATGTCAGTCGATATCTTGGCTTGGTTAAAGAAATGTCATCAAAAGTACAGTTTATTATGGTTACACACAATAAGATTTCGATGCAAGCAGCCGATACCTTACTAGGAGTTACAATGTCTGAAGCTGGAGTGTCAAGAGTAGTGTCTGTAGGAGTTAATCAAGTATCTAATTTGGTTGGCTAAGCTAACAATTTTTTTAAAAACACTTTTGTTTTTTAAAAGGCCAATTACAATAACGACTATCTTTTAGTGATCGGGACTAATTAACAGACATGGAATTTCTGGCTGCAAATAAAACTCTCATTGTGGTTGCGGGGTTAGTTCTCGTCGCTATCATTTTGGATGGAATGCGCCGTGCGAAACGACACAGATATGAAAACCTCCAGATGTCAACTCACCTTGACAAAATGGAGAAGCGAGGAAACAAAGTCGAAAATGTGGAGAATTTGTTCAGCGCTGATCAGTCTTTAAATAAAAAGCATGGAATTAAAGTGGCAGGTGAAGCAGGATTAGAGGACATTCTCCTCAGTCCGAAAGACATAGGTCGTCGCTATTCACGTACCAACGACCTAAGACAAACTAATATTGATTTCGAGCGCTCAGAACTCGTTTCTAAGGTTGGTGAGAATTCTGTCCCTAGGCTTGAGAGCGGCTCGGATGATCATGCTAAACGTGATGAGATTGATATTATAATAGTTCATTTGATGGCGAATAGGGGTGAGTTGTTATCTGGCTCCAATTTGCTTGAAACGCTTTTACAGGCGGGTTTGCGCTATGGGGCAATGGGTATATTCCATCGCCATGCGCAAGAGGAGGGAGAAGGGCCAGTTCTTTTTAGTTTGGCAAACCTAGTTAATCCTGGGACCTTTGATTTAAAGACGATTTCCGCAATAAAAACTCCCGGGGTGACTCTTTTTTTAAATTTAAATGACGTAGAAGATGCGTGTGCTGGTTTTGAGTTAATGATTTCTACTGCACGCACAATGGCCCAAAGTCTCAAGCTAAATGTTTTGGACGAATCACGAAGCTCTATCACCCCTCAAACAATTGATCACTACCGGCAACGAGCGCGTGAAGTGGCTGGGCGTCATGCGCTTAGTTGAGAAAAAAAAATAAGTTCATGGTCACTATAGATGATGGGATAATTGCCAGCTATAGACGGTTGGTTAGCGATTTACAAGCGCATAATCATTATTATCACGTTTTGGATGATCCACGCATTTCGGATGTTGAATATGATGGGTTGATGCGGCAGCTTTTGTTGGTAGAAAAACAGTATCCGCAGTTGATAAAAAAGGATTCTCCATCACAGCGAATCGGTGGAGACCCACTCTCTGAGTTTAATCAAGTACAACACACGGTTCCGATGCTGTCGCTTGACAATGCTTTTAGTGTAAAAGCATTGAGAGATTTTGATCGTCGTGTCCACGAAAGATTACAAGACTCTGCAAAAGTGTCCTACCTGTGTGAGCCAAAACTGGACGGAGTTGCTGTCAGTTTAATCTACAAGGAAGGTATGTTAGTCAGAGCGGCGACTAGGGGAGATGGTGCTATTGGCGAGGATGTAACTTCAAATATAAAAACAATCAAGTCACTACCTTTAAAATTGATGAGTGATCTTCCGCCTAGGTTCATTGAAATACGCGGTGAAGTCTACATGACGAGACAAGGCTTTAATCGATTAAACGTCTTTGTGAAGGAACGCGGTGAAAAGCCTTTTGTAAATCCAAGAAATGCTGCAGCTGGGAGTTTGCGTCAACTAGATTCCAAGGTAACAGCGCGCAGACCATTGAACTTTTGTGCTTATAGCGTTGAGCAGTATTCAGACTCTGGATCTCCGGATACGCAGTGGGGGATGCTAGAGTATGTTGGTCGCTTGGGTTTTAGAATCAACCCTGACATTTCTTTTGCGGCTGATATTGATGCTTGTGAAAGTTACTGCAATAGTTTGTTTGTGCGAAGGGCTTTGTTATCTTACGACATTGACGGTGTTGTGATAAAAGTCAATGATCTAAAGAAGCAGAAGCTTTTGGGTGTCCTCTCGCGATCTCCCAGGTGGGCGATCGCACGTAAATTTCCTGCTGAAGAGGCTTTTTCTCAACTAGTGGCCGTTGATTTCCAGGTGGGAAGAACAGGAGCCGTAACACCGGTTGCACGTTTAAGTCCTGTGTTTGTTGGCGGAGTTACAATTAGCAGTGCTACCCTGCATAATGCTGACGAAATAAGTAGATTGGGTCTGCATCTAGGAGATACTGTGGTCGTGCGTCGTGCTGGGGATGTCATTCCTCAGGTGGTTCGGGTGGTTTATGAGCGCAGGCAGAAAAATTCGTCTCTAGTGTTGTTTCCAAAATTTTGTCCAGTTTGCTCCGCACCAATTCTGAATAATCCCTCGGAGGTTGTCGCTCGTTGTTCCGGAAGTCTGAGATGCTCTGCTCAAGTTAAACAGGCGATTAAGCATTTTGCATCAAGGGGCGCGATGAATATTAATGGCCTCGGTGACCGGCTGGTTGATAAATTAGTCGATGCCGGTTGTATAGCTTCAATTGTGGATCTTTATGACTTAACCTTACCAATACTTACACAACAGGAGCGCTTGGGAGATAAGTCAGCACGTAATCTCCTTCATGCCATCGAGAGTAGTAAGAGAACCACCTTGCAGAAATTTTTGTACGCTCTTGGAATTAGGGAAGTAGGATTAAATATTGCTCGCTTGTTGGCGAAGCACTTTGCAACGATTGAAGAGATTATGGCTGCTCGAACAAATGAATTGTTGTCGATTGAGGGAATTGGACCAGTTTTAGCGGAGCACATCCAATTTTTCTTCGCTGATCCAAACACATGTGAGGTTATTAGGGAGCTACAGAGAAAAGGTGTGCATTGGCCTCTTACTACCGGTGATAAGGTGAGAGATATCTCACTCGATGGACAGGTTTGGGTATTGACTGGACGATTGGAATCAATGAGCCGAGGAGAGGCTAGAAATTTGTTGCAAGCATTGGGCGCTAGAGTTTCTGATTCAGTTTCTTCAAAAACAAGTCAGTTGGTGGCAGGGTCAGGAGCAGGTTCTAAACTTAAAAAGGCAAATGCCCTTGATGTTCCCGTATTTGATGAAAAACAGTTTTTGCAATTTATAGCGAATACTTAGACATAACACCTTTAAACATTTCTTGACTGGGGCTTTTTTATGCAGAATCGCCATGCGGACTACTTTTGTCGTCTCTCTCTAGCTGATTTAAAGCTACTGCAAGTTTCGTTACTTTATGAAATTACAGATACACATGCTCATCCAACGTGGTCGTTTTAACTTGTCGAATAGGAAGTTAATCGTTTTGTATTTTTTATCTAGATTTGGGGTTTAAGAAACGGTTGAGAGTAACTAATGAATAGTCCCACGTTCTCGATTCAATATTATTTAAGAGCAATCGGAGCAAATAGCATAGCCACGGGTATTCATTCCGTTTTATTCCCTTGGTTGGTAATTGGTGTTGTTGGGGCATCAGCGAGTGAATTAGGATTAGCACAGATGGCTATCCTGCTTCCGAATACCATTTTCCTTCTGTTCGGCGGAGTAATTTCAGACCGAATTCACCGTGGGGCATGGCTATCTCTCTTGTATATGCTCTATGTCATGCCCTTGTCAATGCTCTGGTGGTTTTACGCATTCAATACTTTGACGTTCCAATTATTGATTGTAAGTGGAGTTATGTTTGGATTTCTGAATGCCTTTGTGCAACCTGCTCGTGAAAGTTTATTAGTTTATACGCCATCACATTTAATGCACCAGTCCGTAGCTAAATCCATAGTTGTCAAATTTATTGCACAAGGAGTAGGTTTTGGGTTAGCCGGGTTGTTAGGTTACATAGAGCTGTCTGTTCTGTTGGGCATTCAAATTTTTATGTTCGGATTATCATCATTGTTGATTTCCCGGGCTCACCGAGTAAATAAAAATTTGTCCCGACAAACAATAGTCAGTAAACCTTCATGGAAAGATCTGGTAAATGCTCTAACATTGTTTGTCAACAACAAGAGCTTTTTGCATCTTCTTTTTCTTGTTTTTGCAACTGGATTATTACCTTTTGGGGTTTATTTAGTCGGGATGCCAGTTCTTGTGCAACAAGTTTATGATGGTGGAGCTATGCTTTTGTCGGTGCTTCAATTGCTTTTTACTTGTGGAGTTATTTCAGCCAATGTTGCAGTTGCAAGAAGGGCAACAAATTTCGTCAATCCAGGCAAACTAATGGTTATAACTTTTTTATGGCGTGGTACGTTATTTGTTTTTGCCGCACTCTCGCCTCCTCTTTGGATTTTATTTCCCATTGTTTTTTTGTGGGGGCTCTCTACAGGATTGTCGATGGCTGTGGGTCGAACCATTCTTCATAACAACATTACTGAATCTTATCGCGCTAGAGCTTTGTCTATTTATCAGATAAGTTTAGTCGGAGGCACGCCTTTGGGGGCTTGGTTATGTGGTGTTCTGATAAATAATTTGGGAATAAGCATTGCTTTTACGTTAATTGCTTTACCTAGTATAATAATAGCAATATTACTTTCTTTATTTTCTCCACTTTGGAATCTTCGGACAACCAATCCCTAAGGCAAGGTGCGGGTCTTCAATTATTCTAGAAAAACTAGGATTGCAGCCGCAGCGGCAACATTTAGAGATTCGACACCTCTCCGCATGGGTATTCTGAGCGCATGATTGGAAACTTGTTTTATGGCCGCACTTATGCCATCGCTTTCGCCTCCAAGAATATGAATTATTGGAGAGGAGGGAGCAAAATCATAAATTGTATTGGGAGCACTCGGATCTAAAATCGTTACTTGAAATCCTCTTTGCTGAAAGTCAGTAAGTGCCGTAACAAGCTCTTCGCAACGAAGAATGTTGCATTTAAAAGCAGTTCCGGCACTGGCTTTTATCGCTAAAGGTGAAAGGACTGGCTTTCCTCTTGATGGAAGTAAAATACCGAATGCGGAACTTGCGGTCACACTTCGGATAATCATGCCCAGGTTGATTGGGTTGGTAATCCCGTCGAGAGCAATTAGTTTAGTGGTCTGACTGAGAGGCATGCAATCTATGATTTCCTTGTAATGTCGATATCCCGGGCATTGGATATCACAAGCTACACCTTGATCCTGTTTGCCATTTCGTGAAATCCTTGCGAGCTGGGTTTTACTATGCCAACGAATACTTACTTTGCGGCTATCAGCAAGTGCCACTAGCCTTTTAAGTGTTTTGTTGTATTTATTTGTGTTTGCTAAATGAAGTCGATATATGTTCAATTTCTCGTCACATAGAGCCTCCAGGCATGTATTGCGGCCATACACTGTGATCACATGCTTCAGAGATTCTTTTCTAGTTATAAAACGCGGGCTATCGATTTTGTCATTCATATACATGAATCCTAATTTTGGCTTGACTCAATCGTTTAAAGAGGTTTTTAAACGCTGCGTAAGTTGATCGTTATTCTGGAAATTGAGAAATTGATAAAAGGCAGATTAATCAATTCAATGCTGAGCGAAAGGCATGAATTGCCTCTTCTAATCCTCGATTGAGTGCCTCAACAATGAGCGCATGACCTATAGAAACCTCAGCAAGCTCAGGTATTGATGCAAATTGCTTTAAATTTGCTAGGTTTAGATCATGACCGGCGTTGACCCTCATTCCCAGATCTGCCGCAAGCTTTGAGGCGGTCAGGTGTTGAGAAAATATTTTTTCTACATGTTTGGTCCCCCAAGCTTGGGCGAAAGGGCCGGTGTATAGTTCAATGCAGTCGGCACCTAATTCAGCGGCTCTCCTGACTTGTTCCAGATCCGGATCTATAAAAATACTAGTGCGAATCCCTAAGGATTTTATTTGATCTATTATTGGCGCAAGTAGGTTTCCGTAGTCCTGTAAATTAAAACCGTGATCAGAAGTTAACTGTTCGTTGGTATCCGGAACCAGCGTGCATTGGTCCGGCTTTGAGTGCTCTATTAAAGCTAGGAATCCGGGATATTTTTCAGTCGGCATGCAGAAGGGATTCCCTTCAATATTTAGCTCAATTTTTTTCAACGGGCTTATGAGATTGGAAAGTTGTTTCACATCTCTAGGTTGAATGTGGCGGCCATCCGGCCTCGGATGCACGGTTATACCATGTGCCCCAAGGTTGATACAACTCTCGGCGAAAGTGAGCACGCAAGGAAAGTTTCCCGGCCTAGAATTTCTAAGTAGTGCAATTTTATTAACATTTACGCTGAGGGCAATCAATTTCCATCCAAACCTATATTTTAGTTGTGTTCACGACCGGCGTCTAACATAGACTTTCTTGTATTTCTCTTGCTCTAATAATCCTTATTGGTTGGATTGGGACATCCCTAAACATTCCATAGTTATGAGTTTTTTTAGCGGCAATAGCATCGACAGTAGACATTCCATCGACAACTTTGCCAAATACTGCGTAACCGTAATGGCTCGCAGTTGAATCAAGCGACGGATTGTCCGTCATATTTATGAAAAACTGTGATTGAGCACTATGCGGATCTGAAGTCCTCGCCATGGCGACACTTCCTCGGACATTTTTTAATTGATTATTTCCCTCATTTGGCACGGGAGGGGTTTGGTTGTGACGGAGTGTAAAATCGAAGGTATACCCCCCTGTTTGGACAATAAATTGGGGTATAACCCGATGGAAGATTAATCCGTCATAATGAAATTCATTAATTAATTTGATGAAGTTTGAGGATGTAAGCGGGGCATGATTGGGATAGATTTCGATGATAAATCTTCCAGAATCTGTTACAAATTCAACTTTGTTACATTTGCATACGGCCAGTTGGGAGAAGGTCATGCAGCAAATGATGAGAATGATATTGGTTGGAAGACTTATATTTTTTTTCAAAATGACATCTCTTATTTCCAAGTTGATAAGCGCTTTCTTCCTCGAATCTTCGGAATTAATGCCGTTAGTAGTGCGCCTAAGAAAACTGATATCGCACCGTACAAGAAGAACTGTTGTCCCTCATTTTGTTGTGATACCTGCAATTGCGCCGTCAACACGTCATTTTCTTGAATCAGCAAATGATTTCTTTTAACTAATTGTTCAATATTTCCATCAATTACCGGTTTGGGGATGTTATTACTATTCCCAGACATTATTTTTTTTTCATTTCCGTGACTTATAACTAAAGAATTATATTCATTATTTTTTTGTGCGAGCGCATTTTTTAACTTCCTCGAAATGATTTGCTCTTCTTTCAACATTTGCTCCAGAGCTTTTTTTGCCTCTCTCTCCTCGATTAGCAATGTGCGCGAAATTGGACTCTCTGATATGAATCGTTTTTCAATCCAACCCTGTTGACCAAAGTCAGTCAGAATTTTTTTCCATTGCCCATCGCTATCAATAATTGTTAATGGAGTACCGCTCTTAAGCCCGTTGTGGGTAACTTTTCCATTTTGATTGGGTACACTCCTGACAGGAACATAATACTCATCGCTTATGTAACTGCGCTTCTCATGCACAGTGTCTGCAGGGATAGACGATTGACTAAAATTATTGGTTGATTGAGCTTGAAAATTAGTTAGTTCATCAGACACTCTGGGGTCGATGTCTTCAATCGCCTCATTTTCAGGATTGGGATCAATATTGTTGCGTTCAATAATGATTGTTTCGGTAGGATTATTATCAGATTCTTGAAGCTCTTGGGAGACGATAGGCTGGGTGAAGCTGCCAAACGCAAGAAGTGGCCCATAAAGCATCAGTTTTAGCATAAATGTTCTCTTTTGGTTTGCGAGGATATTACGCGGTTTCTTAGCACGAGAATTCAAAATCTTATTAACAAAACTACGGTAGTACATATTTAAAAGGATTCACTTCTATTTTTTTGTAAACGCCTATTTTTAAGTAGGCATCTTCGCTTGCCCAAGCCTCTGCCTCTTGGAGTGAATTGAAATCCGCAATTATCAAGCTACCTTTAAAACCATGTTCTCCGGGATTTGTATTATCGATTTTAGGATATGGTCCTGCTACCAATAGGCGTCCTTGGTCTTTGAGTCGCTGCAATCGGTCTAAATGTTCCACTCTTGCCGAAGATCTTAAATCGGCGGTGTCTGGATAATCTTCACAGTTAATTACATACCACATACGTCAGTTTGTCATTTTTTTCTTGAGCAGATCTTCAAGGGGAATGCCTGTAATACGCTTGATACTTGTCAGGAGATAATAGAGGTTTGCGAACAAAATTAGCGTTACTGGTAACGCTATCACAGGAAAGCTGAGAGCCCACATCGCGCCAAGTTGCTCGTTAAATTCCACAGTTCCTGGTGTAGCGGTTAAAATGATAGTTGCGAGCATATAATTTAGGACGGCTGAGATTAAAAAACCGCCCGCGAGAATCCAAGAGCCGCTAACTAAAAGGGTTTCAAATTCTGTGGCACGACCATTTTTCTTTAGTGCCTCACTTATTAATTCTATTTCGAAAACAAATTCGACAAATATACGAATCACCGGCTTTGATGATTTGAGAGAAATGAGGGTAGCAAGTGCAAGAAGGGAGGGTATAGAAGCTTCTTTAATGGCAATATAGGAAGCATTCAGCTCCATCAAGCTGATACCCCCTGTCAACAAAATACTTATCACTCCAAGGGCAGAAAACAAGTTTAAATTTTTTCTTACTATGAAATCCCGAATGCCGTAGATCAAAGGGAACAGGAGAGCAGTTATAATGGCAAGCTTTATTCCTAAATAATTCTCTTCGCTAAGCTTCATGAAGGTGAAGGAGGGAATTATTAAGTTACAGGCAATATTAAGGAGCAAGTTCTCCTGATGAGAGTTTTTTTTGTTTACATCGTCACCAACATCTTGGGCCTTGGGTCTTTTAAAATAACTCATCTTTAGTTTATAGCTCTAATTCTCTCCATACGCTCATAGCACATCTATCCATTTCTTGGTAAAGATCATAAAATGATACCATTTATAAGTTAATGGCCAGTTTGCTAGATACAAAACCTGGAACCTCTATTATGCTGAAAAATTATAATTAAGTAAAAGCAATATCAGCCATTTCACACCGGAATTACCTATGAGCTTGTTTTTGACAATTCATCCCAAAAACCCACAAATTCGTTTGATCCAGAAAATCACGGATATACTTAATTCAGGCGGCGTAATTATTTATCCGACTGATTCTGTTTATGCGATAGGATGTAAGATTGGCGAGAAGCGTTCTGTTGATCGGATTCGCATGATCCGTGGGATTGGAAGAGATCAAGATTTCTCGCTTTTATGTCGAGATATCTCTGAGGTTGCAAAGTTTGCCAAAGTAAGTGACAGTAATTATCGTATTTTGAGGGCAAAGACCCCAGGGCCTTTCACTTTTTTATTGCCAGCCTCCTCCTCTTTACCTAATCGATTGTTTCATCCCAAAAGAAAGGTGGTGGGAATAAGAATACCGCAAAATAATATTGTTCTGGCATTGTTAACCGCTCTTGGAGAGCCTTTAATGAGTCTCACCTTAGCAGTACAGAATGACCCATATGGTGTAGCTGACCCTGAAGAAATTAGACAACGTTTTGAGAGCATTGTTGATGGCATCGTTGATGGAGGATATTGTGGTGTTGAGTCTACATCAGTGGTTGATTTAACGGGAGAGGTGCCGAAACTTGTGCGCTTGGGATTAGGCGATATGGCCTCAATAATGTAAGCTTAACTCAGTCTCTAAAGACTGCTTAATCTGAGATGCAATACCGATTGTTGAAGCAACCTTTAGTTTATAGAAAAATTTGTTAAAAAAGGATTTCTTTGTCCCCCATATTTCCCAAAAATAATCAAAAGAATGCCTTTCCACGGCAAGTGGAGATGCCTTTCGCAGTAGTGCAGGGGCAAAAGCTGTCGGTATTTCCTGATGACCTTTATATCCCCCCAGATGCGTTGGAGATAATCCTTGAGGCGTTTGAGGGCCCTCTAGATTTGCTGCTATATCTAATAAAACGACAGAATTTGGATATTCTGGATATTGACGTGTCCGAGATTACTCGGCAGTACACTGACTATATTAGGATTATGCAAGATCTAAAGTTTGAGCTAGCGTCGGACTATTTAGTTATGGCTGCTATGCTAGCAGAAATTAAATCGCAAATGCTTCTTCCCCGCGTCTCTGAAGTGATTGAAGAGGCAATGGATCCCCGTGCGGAATTGATTCGCAGGCTGCAAGAATATGAGGTATTTAAAAATGCGGCCAAGAATATAGATAAGCTAACTCGACTTGACCGCGATATTTTTATTGCTCGAGCAGAATTTAGTGGCCCTGATCCCGTTATCCTCCGACCAACTGTCACTTTGCAAGATTTAAAAAAGGCTTTGGAATCGGTAGATGAACGTTCTCGTTTGTCGAAGCATCATGAAATTTCGGAGGAATTTATCTCTACTCGCGAGCGTATGGCGGAAATTTTAAGTCGTTTAAACAAGCGAACGTTTGTTACTTTTGGCAGTTTATTTGACCCGGTAGAGGGAAAGTTAGGGGTAATTGTCACATTTTTGGCCGTGATGGAATTGATGAAAGAAAGGTTAGTTGACATCGTTCAAACCGATTCTTTTGGGATGATCTATGTCAGGGCGCAAGAGTTATGAAATCATTGTTGTTGCGTCAAATTATTGAAGGTGCGTTACTTTTGTCTCCAACGCCCCTAGCGATTGCAGAATTAGAAAAATTATTTTCCGATTCGGAAAGACCCGAGAGAGATCAAATACTCGCAACTGTGGAGGATATTCAGTTAGATTGCCGAGATAGGGGTTATGAACTGGTGGAAGTAGCTAGCGGTTTTAGGTTTCAAATAAGAGAGCAATTAGCGAGTTGGATGCATCGACTTTGGGAAGAAAAGCCGAAGAGGTATTCTAATGCTATGCTCGAAACCCTTGCACTTATTGCATACCGGCAACCGCTTACTCGAGGAGATATTGAGTTGGTGCGTGGGGTGGCGGTAAGTTCTGATATGATAAGAACTTTACTAGAACGAGAGTGGATAAAAATTGTGGGACATCGTGATGTGCCGGGTAAGCCAGCGCTTTATGCGACCACCAAAGAGTTTTTAAATTATTTTAATTTGAGTGATCTTGAGCAGTTGCCAAAATTGAAAGTCGTTGAAAATTTGGAGGCTAGTGTTATCCAACCAACGCTAAGTACATTGTAGGGCGCAAGCAGTCAAATTACTAAGAACTAGAACCGTAAAATTAGTTTAAGATACACCACTTTTCATTAGTACTCCTGTCAACTTCAATAAATCGGATAAATTAATGTCTGAAAAAATTCACAAAGTACTTGCTGCGGCCGGTCTAGGTTCTCGCCGAGAGGCTGAGCGTTGGATCTCCGAGGGAAGAGTATCTGTGAACGGTAGTATTTCCAAGGTAGGCGACCGAGCAGGTTCTTCGGACAAAATTATGCTGGATGGGAAAGTGGTACCATGTATTTATCAAGGGTACCCAAGAGTTTTGATGTACAACAAACCAGAGGGAGAAATCTGCAGTACTGTTGATGAAAAAGGTCGTCCGACAGTTTATGAGCAATTACCCCGTCTTCCAAGGGGGCGTTGGATATCTGTAGGTCGGTTAGATATCAATACTAGTGGCTTACTTTTGTTTACCGATAATGGAGAGATAGCCAATCGCCTTATGCACCCTCGATATGAAATTTCTCGACAATATTTAGTAAGAGTTTACGGAGCTGTTAACCTGTCAATCATTCATCGTTTAACTGAAGGCGTCGTCTTGAGTGATGGTTTTAGTAGATTTGACACCGTAAAACCCAATCTTCATCCTCGCTCAGATTATAAAACAATTTCATCTAACAAATGGTATCGTATCTCGATTTCAGAGGGTCGAAATCGAGAAGTGCGACGCCTTTGGAAATCGCAAGGCATTGAAGTTAATCGTCTGAAGCGAATAAGTTTTGGACCAATTGAACTTCCTTCTATTGTCCGGAGAGGCGAATTCATGTACTTGGACGAATTGCAAACTAGATCTTTATTAGATGTTGTCCGGCTTGACTTGACTCACTATTCGGAAAAGGAAATTGATAAAGATACGCGTAGGCGCAATGAAAAAAAATTACGGGCGAGAGGTAATACTAACATACATTCAAGACAAAGAACCTCATAAAGGGTAGGAAAGAATTCTTATAAACATTTCCGGAGGTGCCTTAAAAGAATCTGAAGGAGATTCTAAGCAACTCATTTCACTGTTGGGCGTGAATTGTTTTTCCATTTACGCCAAGACTGTCATTACCAAGCAAATAAAGGTATGCCCAAATGATTTGATCGGCGGTTTTCAAGTCACTTGGATTTTCTGCCGGGTAAGCTTTTGCACGCATTGCCGTGCGAGTAGCTCCGGGATTAATCGCATTAATCCTGAGCTCCCCTAAATTTTCTTGTTCTGCGGCCCAGCCTCGCATGAGTGCTTCTACTGCGCACTTAGAAACGGCATATGCACCCCAGAATGCGCGGCTCGATTGCCCCGCTCCAGAGGTAGTAAAGATTATAGATCCGCCATAAGTAGATTGTTCAAGGAGAGGCATCAGTGAGCGGGTGAGCTGAAATTGAGCGGTTACATTAGTCCGAAGTACTTTCTCCCAAAGTTCTGACCTATATTGATTGAGCGGCATTCTATCCCCTAAAATCGCTGCGTTATTAACTAATCCATCCAAAGTTCCGAATTCGACCTCAATTCGATTTTTTAATTCTAAGTAGTCAGCATCTTTTGCGTGCTCCAAATCGAGGGGGCAAATTACCGCTTTGGAGCCCCTGTCGCGCACTACTTGGTCGTATGTGGCCTCAAGGGAATTAATATTTCGACCCGTGAGAATTGCAGTTGCGCCATACCGAGCAACTGCGATTGCTACAGCTCTGCCGATGCCATTACCTGCACCAGTTATCAAAATAACGCGTCCACTCAATAAATCACTCGATGCTGTATATGAGGAGACTGAGAACTTTTTCAATTTTCTAGCTCTTTAAAAAGAAGGTCAAAGAGTTTTTTTGGGGTGAGCGCGATCCAATCGGCATCCCAACAAGAGATATCCTCATGTTTGTTTATGTATCCCCAAGCAGCCACGATCGAACGCATTTTAGCATTTTTGGCAGCCAATATATCTCGTGAATGATCACCTATATATATACACTCATCAATTTTTATATTGAGGTGCATACTGCCAAGTTGAAGTGACTCTGGATGTGGCTTAGGCTTTTTAACATGATCAGAGCATATCACGCAGCGGGCGCGATTAATTAGATTTAATCTCTTCAGTAAACGTTCTGTATACATCCAAGGTTTATTTGTAACAACGCCCCATGGTAACGCCCGCTGGTCGCATTCAGTTAGTATTTGGTTTATATGTGGGAAAATTTTAGTCTTGTCTCCAAGATGTTTAAGGTACAGAGTCAACAATTCGTTTTGCAAGGTATCGAAGTTTAGGTCGATGGGTGTAACGTTAAACGCAAGTTCAAGTAAACTAGCCGACCCATCACTTACTCGGTTTCGAATAAGATCAAAATCAAGATGGGCACGTTTATACCTATCCAAGAGGGAGTTTATAGACGTCACAAAGTCAGGAGCTGTATCAAGGAGTGTTCCATCTAAATCGAAGAGAAGGCCGCTAAAAGCAATCATTACACTTCCTATCAAAGAGGTTCGTTAGGTTCGTTTTTTTGCGTGAATCATGTAATTAACATCGACTTGACTTGATTCAAGACGGAAGTTTTTTGTGAAAGGATTGAGGGATAATCCAGTCATGTCCTCTATCTTTAGTTCATATCCTCTAGCCCAACCGGCTAGCTCCGATGGTCGAATAAAATTCTTATATTGGTGAGTTCCGATGGGCAGTAAACGTAAAAGGTATTCGGCTCCAAAGATGGCAAACAACGCCGATTTTATATTTCTATTTATTGTGGAGAAATATACGCTACCACCAGGTTTTAATAGTGTGGCGCAGGCCCCAACTACTAAATCCGGCTGTGGGACGTGTTCTAGAACCTCTAAGCATGTTATTATTTCGAATCTCTCAGAGCATTCGGATGCTAAGTTTTCTGCTGTTGAGAACTCATAATTTATTTTTAGCCCCGATACAAGGCTATGTCTCTTAGCGGCATCCAAGGCGGCTGTTGCAACATCAATACCAGTGACATCACCACCGCGTCTTGCAAGAGCTTCTGACAGGATTCCTCCTCCGCACCCCACATCCAAAACGTGACAGCCTACTACTGGAGAGATTTGGTCAATCCAGTTTGCACGAAGTGGATTGATTTTATGCAGAGTCTTATACTCTCCGTTATAATCCCACCAATCACGTGCAGTGGAGTTAAACTTGTTCACTTCGGATAAAGCGATGTTATTCATAGATCTCCCAATCTGTAGGCCAAAGTTTTACTAATAGTCAACTTGAACCATCTTTGTGACCCAATCTTTACGTTTGCGATGTAAAAGCTCTTCATTTAATGTCTCAAGATTGCCATTTATCATTAGCGGCAGTCCTCCCACAAAACTGTGACTGATCTTATGGTTGTAACTTTTATAAACGACTCCAGCGGCGATGTTGTTTATAGTTTGTTCATCGCTATATTTAATCTCAATCGCAATTAAATCAGCGAGTTTGTTGATTTCAAGAGTACCAATTTCCTCCTGCCAACCTAACGCTGTTGCTCCATCTAAGGTAGCCATGCGAAGTGATTGAAGAGGTGATAGTGCCCCATCATCTTTATCTAGAGCTTTGCTGAGAAAGGATGCGAATTGCAAATCGTTTAGCAAATCGAAGGAGAGGTCTCGCGAGAACCCACCAGATCCAAGAGCCACATTGATATTCATCTTTTTCAGTTCTCCAACTGGACAGAATTCGCTGACACTTATGAGGTTGAATCGGGGACAGTAAACAATGTGACTATTAAACTCTTGTAAGAGCAATAAGTCCCTTTGTTTTAGCTGGGTCATATGGATTAGTTGACTTTGAGGAGTGAGCAGACCACATGCTGCCAATCTTTCTAATGGTCTTGCTTTGAACTTTCTTGATGAAACTGAAATTTCCTCGAGCCAATTCCGCTCGCAGATCTGCAAAGGAAGTTCTATTTCATGAACATAGGTGGCAAGATCAGTTAGCTTGTTATTATCTAATGACGAGATTGATTGTGGTGCGCAAGCTACTCTTATGTGGGCGCTGTTCTTATAGTCATCAAAAAGCCGAAGGCCAACATTTAATTGGGCTTCCCAACTTTTATCCATGAGTTTTGAAGACTTAGTCAAGGGGAAACTAATTTGACTCCTGATGCCACATTCTCTGGCAACATTTGCGGCAATATTTGGAAATAGAGCTACGTCTGCAAAGCATGTTGTGCCAGTCTTTATCATTTCGGCGACAGCAATTTGTGTTGCATCATAAATCAATTCAGAGTTAACGGAATATTCAGCAAGAACGTGAGGTAACGTACCTAACCAGCTTTGGTTGGATTGCTCAAAAATAATTTTCGCTAATACATTTAAGGATGCGTAAGTGTGGCTATTAATAAGCCCAGGCAAAACTAAGTGTCGGTCTAGGGCATAAGTGACAGATGGTTCAAACCTTTGTGAGGCCTCCGATTGTTCGCAAATTGCGATTATCCTTTTATTATGAATCGCAATCGAAACCCTTTCAAATATACAATTTTGTGGGATTATTGGTATTACCCATCTGCAGTTTAGTAATGTATCAATGAACATTGAAGTCTCTTAAAGCAAAGTATCAAGCCCGGCCGAATCCACTTGTTTTAGAGTGATCCACGGGGAATTTCTGAAATTTCTTATTCATCTCTCGCAAATATAATTACGCCGCAAAGCGGCGAAATGTGATATTATTATATACAGATTAGTGGTCATTTTAACGAATGTTTTTATAAAAAAAATCTAAGTAACAAATATGCTTATAGTCTGAGATGTGCACGGAGAAATATGAGTAATCTGGCAAAAGATATCGTACCCGTCAAGATTGAAGAAGAACTAAAACAATCTTATCTTGATTACGCTATGAGCGTCATAGTCGGAAGAGCATTACCTGATGTTAGAGATGGCCTAAAGCCGGTGCATCGACGAGTTCTTTTTGCGATGCACCAGTTGAATAATGACTGGAACAAGCCATACAAAAAGTCTGCTCGAATCGTCGGTGATGTTATTGGTAAGTATCATCCTCATGGTGACAGTGCTGTCTACGACACCATTGTTCGGATGGCACAATCATTCTCGTTACGACACATGTTAGTAGATGGACAAGGTAATTTTGGTTCAATCGATGGTGATTCCGCTGCCGCAATGAGGTATACCGAGATTCGAATGACGAGGATAGCGCACGCGTTGCTCGAGGATTTAGAGAAAGATACAGTCAATTATCAACCAAATTATGATGAATCCGAGTCAATACCGGTAGTTATGCCGACTCGTATTCCAAACTTATTGGTAAATGGTTCGTCCGGAATTGCTGTAGGTATGGCAACTAACATACCTCCTCACAATCTCACTGATATCATTTCAGGTTGTCTCGCTATGATTGATAATAGTGACATCACCATAGATCAGTTAATGCAATATATCCCTGGCCCAGATTTTCCAACTGGAGCCATAATTAATGGAAAAGCTGGCATTATTGAAGCGTATAAGACAGGACGAGGACGGATATACGTGCGCGCGTCAGCCCATGTTGAGGTTAACGACAAAAGCGGTCGAGAGACAATTATTGTCAAAGAGATTCCATATCAGTTGAACAAAGCACGCTTAATCGAACGTATTGCAGAATTGGTCAAAGAAAAAAAGATTGAAGGAATTTCTGAATTGCGAGACGAGTCGGACAAAGATGGATTACGAGTCGTTATCGAAATTAAGCGAGGAGAGATTGGCGAAGTCGTACTTAATAATTTATATGCACAGACTCAGTTACAGACTGTGTTTGGAATAAATATTGTTGCATTAGTGGATGGTCAACCGAAGATTTTAAATCTTAAAGAATTACTAGAGGCTTTTATTTCCCACAGGCGCGAAGTAGTTACTAGGCGTTGTATTTTCTTGTTAAAGAAAGCACGTGCGCGAGCACACACATTAACGGGTTATGCAGTAGCGTTGATGAATATTAATCCAATAATAGCTGTAATAAAAAATGCCGAAAATCCGACTGCAGCAAGGGCTGCGCTTCTTGGTAGAGCATGGAATCCAGGCTCAGCGGAATCGCTATTGGAACGCGTTGATGCTGAGCCTTCTGTTGTCTTTCCGAGTGAAGATGGATATGGATTAATAAATGGACAATATTACTTATCCCCAAGTCAAGCGCGAGACATACTTGATTTAAGACTGCACCGTCTCACAGGTTTGGAGCAGCAGAAAATATTAGATGAGGCAACGCTTAAATTTGATGAGATATCTGAGTACCAAAACATTCTGTCAGATACTCACAGACTGATGGCTGTAATTAAGGATGAATTGGAGAGCGTTGTAAGGGAATTCAGTGATCCCAGGAGGACTCAAATAGTAGAATCACAGCACGACCTAACTGTTGAGGATCTTATTGCTGAGGAAGAGCGGGTGGTCACCATTTCTCATGGGGGATATGCTAAGACGCAGCCCCTCTCTGATTACCAATCACAAAGACGAGGTGGGATGGGGAAATCTGCTACCGCCGTCAAAGATGCAGACTTCATTGAACACTTATTAATTGCTAGCACACATGCCACTATTCTATGCTTTACAAATGCTGGAAAAGTTTATTGGTTAAAGGTGTATCAGATACCTTTAGCCGGTCGTAATTCCAGAGGCAGACCGATAATAAATTTACTTCCTTTGGATGATGGAGAAAGGATAAACTCTATATTACCAGTAGATGGATACAGCAGTGACCAATACGTCATAATGGCAACAGCTAACGGAACCGTAAAGAAGACGCAGTTGTCTCAATATTCAAATCCACGCAAAGCAGGACTGCGTGCGATTGAGCTTGTTGCGGGAGATGTGCTGGTTGGAACTGCTATAATCAACGATGGGAACGATATTATGTTGTTTAGCAGTGAAGGCAAAGCCGTTCGTTTTCAGAGCACGGATGTGCGGTCAATGGGTCGCGTGTCAAAGGGTGTCAGAGGTATGCGTCTAAAAAACAGAGGCAGAGTAATATCAATGGTTATTCCAGAGGACAACGGGTATCTATTGACAGTCTGTGATAATGGCTTTGGTAAACGAACTGAATGTTCGGAGTTTCCCACTAAAGGTCGAGGAGGAAAAGGCATGATTGCAATACAGGCAAGTGACCGCAACGGTCCGCTTGTTGGTGCCGCTCAATTATTTACAGGGGATGAAATAATGTTGATTTCAGATCAGGGAACTATGGTGAGAACGCGTTCTGAAGAGGTGTCAGTAGTCGGAAGAAATACGCAAGGCGTAAGAGTAATTCGTTTAAAACGGAATGAGCGTTTGGTTAGTCTAGCCCGAATTGCTGAGGCTGAAGGAATAAATTTAATTGGAAGATCTGATGAAACCTAATTTAGGTGAGATAGATTTTTAATATGAAAGACAAGGACCCTCTTTCCGTCATTCGCTCTGAAATTGACACTATAGACAATCAAATTTGTCAAGCAATAAACAATCGTGCGAGATGTGCTCAACGAGTTGGAGAGTTAAAACAAAAACAGGGAGATAGGAGCTTTTATCGACCAGAGCGCGAGGCGCAAATTTTAAGACGTGTAATGGAAGCAAATACTGGTCCTGTAACTAACGAAGCCATGGCGCTGGTGTTCAGACAAATAATGTCTATGTGTCTTTCGATGGAGAGGCCATTAAAAGTTGCATTCCTGGGGCCGGAGGGAACATTTACCCATGAGGCGGCTTTGAAGCATTTTGGAAAATCCGTCATAAACGCTCCCCAATTAGCTATTGAAGACGTTTTTAGAGAAGTAGTGTCGGGAGAGTGTGACTTCGGTGTGGTTCCCGTTGAGAATTCAACTGAGGGTATGGTAAATCAGACATTAGATAATTTTGTAGATACGACGCTTTCAATTATTGGAGAAGTTGAACTGCAGGTACATCATCATCTTCTCATAGGTCCAAATTCGGATGCGAGAAAAATTACTCGGGTATATTCTCATTCACAATCTTTAGCACAGTGTAGGAAATGGTTAGATTCTAATTATCCAAAAATAGAACAAATTCCCGTGAGCAGTAATGCTGTCGCTGCGAAGCTCGCGCTAGGGGAATGGAATTCTGCAGCAATCGCCGGCCTTTCGTCGTGTGACTTATATGGGCTTAAACAATTAGAAAGTAAAATCGAGGATCAGCCAGACAATGCCACGAGATTTTTGATTATCGGTAGAGAAAAAGTATCGGCAAGTGGGCACGACAAAACTTCAATTGTAGTTTCAATGCACAACAAACCAGGATCGTTATATAGTCTATTGAAGATCTTTTATGGTGCCGGTATAGATTTGACTAGAGTTGAAAGTCGGCCCGCTAAAGGAAGCAAGTGGTCTTATGTCTTTTTCATTGATTTTGTGGGCCATAGTGATGAACCGAGAATTGAGCAGTTGTTGAAAGAACTGAAAAGTGAAAGTATATACACAAAGCTTCTTGGTTCTTATCCTCAATCAGTTCTGTAGGCACACAAAAATAAGTTTCTATCAATCCTGCTAAATATCTACAAGCTGAGTATGCATATGAGCTATGAATTGTCAGTAGAAAACGTTCTTTTTAACCGTATTGTCATAATCGGATTAGGATTGATTGGTGCAAGCATTGCTCTTGCAGCAAAAAAGAGAAAGTTATGTCAAGAGGTCATTGGATTAAATCGACAATTATCCACCCTCATGTCAGCAAAAGAGACCGGTGTGATTGACACAGCAATCGAAGATCTATCCGAAATCTCATCAGATCTAAATGAGAACGATTTGATACTTATTTGCGTGCCGACGCTAGAATTTGAAAGTGTCTTGCGTGAGTGCCGGAGATTACTGCGAGACTGTGTAACCATTACTGACGTGTGTAGTGTGAAGGGTTATACAGTCGAGACTGCGAGAGCAGTTTATGGCTTTGAGCCAGTCCAATATGTTCCGGGTCATCCCATAGCTGGGTCTGAAAAAAGTGGAATGGTAGCAGCGGCTCCGGGGTTATTTGCAAATCACCTCGTTATTTTGACTCCTACTTTGAAAACGGGTCAGAAAAACCTTCAGCATGTGAAATCCCTATGGGAGAGATTTGGAGCTTCCGTATGCTATATGGATACCTCACGACATGACAAAATCCTTGCATCAACCAGTCATCTTCCTCATATGCTCGCCTACTCTCTTGTCGCAACCTTAGCATCTAGAGCGGATTATCAAGACATTTTTCGTTTTGCCGCCGGCGGTTTTCGAGACTTTACTCGGATTGCTGCCAGTGATCCGACAATGTGGAGAGATATTGCACTTACTAACAGACGGGCCATAGTGAAATCTTTGGACTGTTCATTAGCGGATCTTCAAATTTTGCGAAATGCCGTCGATTCATGTGATTCAAATACGTTAATGGAAGTTTTCACCAAGGCTCAAAACGCGCGGAAGTACTTCAGTCAAATCAATCTCAATAGAACAGAGAACGAAAGCAATTCTATTCATGTAAAGGGCTCTGAAGAAATTAAATACCGAATTAAGCCAGGAGGACATTGTTGTGCCGATCTGAGAATTCCCGGCGATAAGTCAATTTCACACAGATCCCTCATGTTTGGTGCTTTAGCTGAAGGATTAACCAGTATTACTGGTTTCTTGGAGGGCGAGGATACGTTAGCGACTTTACAGGCATTACGGGATATGGGAGTGGGAATAGAGGGCCCCTCTGACGGAAGGTTAATAATTCATGGTGTGGGGCTACATGGTCTGAAAAAGCCCAAAAAGCCTCTTTATTTAGGGAATTCTGGAACATCCATGCGACTTCTGACCGGTATCTTAGTTTGCCAAAATTTTGACGTTGAATTGGAAGGAGACACTTCGCTTTCAAAGCGTCCAATGAATCGAATTGCAATCCCTTTGAAGCGAATGGGTGCAATCATAGAGACTTCTGAGGAAGGATTTCCACCCATAAAAATCAAGGGCAATCGACAACTTAAGAATATAGCCTATGAAATGCCGATCGCAAGTGCGCAAGTTAAGTCGTGCATTCTTCTGGCAAGTCTATATGTCGATGGAGAATCTTCCGTCGCTGAACCTGCTCCGACTAGAGATCATACAGAGCGTATGCTAAAGGAGTTTGGAGGTGACGTAAGAACCATTAATTCTAAGATAATTATTCGGGGTGGTGCGCCTCTAATGGGGAAGAGCATTGAGATTCCCTCCGATATTTCCTCAGCAGCATTTTTTATGGTCGCTGCAGCCATAACTCCAGGTTCTTCACTACTATTAAGGAATATAGGCGTCAATCCTACACGCATCGGTGTTGTTAACATCCTTAAAATGATGGGAGCAGATATTGAGTTTTTGCAGACTTTCAATCAAGGGGAAGAACCCGTAGCGGACATTCAAATACGATATAGACCTTTAGTTGGAATTGATATTCCAAAAGACCAAGTAGCTTTGGCAATCGATGAATTTCCAGCAATCTTTGTGGCGGCAGCATGTGCTTCTGGCGCAACTCGCTTGTCAGGTGCAGCCGAGCTTCGTGTTAAGGAAAGTGATCGAATAAAAGCAATGTCTGATGGCTTAAAGTTGTTGGGAATCGAGGTAATTCCGGCGGTTGACGGTTTAACCGTGGTCGGCGGAGTAATTGGCGGCGGTGAAGTGGACAGTTTGGGTGATCATCGTATTGCAATGGCGTTTAGTATTGCCGCATTAAGGGCTACATCTGAGATTTGTATTTTAAATTGTAAAAATGTTGCAACTTCTTTTCCTACGTTCGTTCAACTATCTGGTGAAGCAGGACTCGATGTGGTTGTGGAGACTCAATGATTGTGGGTACTGTGAATGTTGTGACGTTAGACGGACCGAGTGGGGCGGGCAAGGGCACCGTTGGAGTGAGCATTGCGAAGAAGTTGTCATACAATTATTTAGATAGCGGTGCACTGTATAGAGCGTTAGCGGTGGCAGTAGAGCGGCACAATGTTGACTTAAATGATAAAAAACTCCTTAAAAAGCTTGCAATTAATTTGGATATATCTTTTCAAGCTGAGACTGGGTCGGGTATGACAGTTTTTTTGGAGGGCGAGGATATATCGGGGGATATTGCGCTTGAGCGCACGGCGGCAAGGGCTTCAGTATTGGCCTTATACTCGGAAGTAAGAACGGCATTAACCGAGCGTCAGCGCCTTTTTGCTATTTCACCTGGATTGGTTGCTGATGGACGTGACATGGGAACTGTGGTATTTCCGGATGCCGTATTGAAATTATTTTTAACCGCAACCATAGAGACGCGAGCTAAACGGCGTTATAAACAGTTGCTCCTGAGGGGGGATAATGTTAGTCTGCCCGCCGTTTGGCGCCAGCTTCAGAAACGAGACCAAAGAGACTCTGAGAGAAGTGTTTCTCCTCTAGTACCTGCGACTGACGCCATTAAGCTTGATAGTACTAATATGTCAGCAGAGGAGGTAGTTGATGCCCTCATGGACATGATTGTGGCTCGCGGCATTTGTAAGTAAGCCTGCAATTCGGGCCTTGCCAGTCATTGGGCTTCGGTTGCAACGAAATTAATAACGTCGTACTAACTGGTAGTGCGAAGCATTGAAGTTTGGATATAACTGAGGTTTGTTCAGCAACTTCATAATTGTAGTGTAAAGGTAGAACTAATGAGTGAAAATTTTCAAGAATTGTTCGAAGAGAGTCTCAAAACCGTCGAAATGAACCCTGGTGCAATAATAACGGGAGTGATTATAGACATTGATAAAGATTGGGTTACCGTGCATGCAGGCCTGAAGTCCGAGGGGGTCATACCTGTAGACCAGTTTTTTAATGACAGAGGTGCCGTCGAAGTTGTGGTCGGGGATGAAGTCCAAGTGGCTCTGGAGGCTGTTGAGGATGGCTTCGGTGCCACGCGATTGTCAAGGGAAAAGGCTCGTCGAGCTGAGTCTTGGCTTGACTTGGAAGCCGCGCACAAGTCGGATGAAACCGTCATTGGAATTATCAGTGGTAAAGTAAAAGGTGGATTTACTGTTGATGTTAGGGGATTGCGTGCATTTTTGCCGGGTTCGTTGGTTGATGTTCGTCCTTTGCGAGAAATTACACATTTAGAGGGCAAAGATTTAGAGTTCAAAGTTATAAAGTTGGATCCAAAGCGCAATAATGTGGTTGTCAGTCGGCGTGCGGTGATGGAGAGTGCGAATTCTGCAGAACGCGACGCATTACTTCAAAATTTGGAAGAGGGTGTATCCATTAAAGGTGTAATTAAAAACCTTACTGATTACGGAGCATTTGTAGATCTGGGAGGTATTGATGGATTACTGCATATTACAGACATGTCTTGGAAACGGATAAAGCATCCGTCTGAAATGATTAATGTGGGTGACGAAATTGATGTCAAAGTACTGAAATTCGATCGAGAGCGTAACCGAGTTTCCCTTGGAATGAAGCAAATGGGAGAGGATCCTTGGGGAGACATAAAAGGTCGTTATCCAGAGGGAGCAAGGGCCACGGCAAAAATTACTAATTTGACCGACTATGGGTGCTTTGCTGAGTTGGAGGATGGAGTAGAGGGTTTGGTTCACGTTTCTGAAATGGACTGGACTAACAAAAACGTACATCCATCTAAAATCGTACAGTTAGGGGATGAAGTAGAGGTTATGGTGCTCGACATTGATGAAGAGAGAAGGCGTATCTCACTTGGTATCAAGCAGTGTTATCCAAATCCATGGGATGAGTTTGCCAGTAGTATGGAGAAAGGCAAGAAAATCTCAGGAAAGATTAAGTCTATCACTGACTTCGGAATATTCATTGGTCTGGATGGTGGAATTGATGGGCTTGTGCATCTTTCAGATATTTCATGGACTGATTCTGGAGAAGAAGCTGTTCGTAATTTTAAAAAGGGTGAGGAGGTGGACACCGTTGTCCTTAGTATAGACGCCGAAAGAGAGCGTATTTCCCTCGGTATAAAGCAACTTTTGGATGATCCATTTAGCGGTTATGTCGAGAGTAACGATAAAGGTACGGTGGTTGTGGGAACGGTGAAAGAAGTTGATCAAAAAGGAGTTACGCTTCAACTGGCGGAGCATGTTTTAGGTTTTATGAAAGTAGCAGAAATGTCCCGAGATCGTGTGGATGATGCTCGACTTTTGACGGCTATTGGTGAAGAGATTGAGGCTAAAATAATTTTGATTGATCATAAAAATCGAACGATAAATTTATCGATTAAAGCCAAGGATATGTCAGAAGAAAAAGCTGCAATAAGAGCCCATCGTAAGAGTGAGCCAGAGGTTTCGAATGCGCCAACTACTATTGGAGACTTAATAAAAGCTCAGATGGACAAGTAACATACTCCTCCGCACTGTGTGTGACAGAGGAGCAGGTGGTTTTTTAATCAATAAAGATTTGCTTTATTGTGTCTATCTATTATCATAATTATTAGAGAAGTGGACGATTTATATCGAAACATTTGAACATGGCCTCGGCCATTGACATGCAACGGCAAAATGACGAAATCAGAACTAATTGAAAAAATCTCTGCGAGCCAAGATCATCTGTCACCAAGAGACGTAGAGTTAGCGGTAAGAATGATATTGGAGAGGATGACTACCTCGCTTGCGAGCAACCGCAGGATAGAGGTGCGAGGTTTTGGAAGCTTCTCTTTACATTACAGAGCTCCAAGGTTGGGTCGTAACCCAAAAACTGGAACTTCTGTAAAATTAAACGGTAAATATGTTCCGTACTTCAAGCCTGGTAAGGAGTTGCGTGATCGTGTAAATAATTTACGCAAGAGCTAAGTCACCAAATTTTAAAACCTACGTAACGAGTTGACTATAATAGGTGGCTGGGTAAACCTTGGGGTTTTTATACCGTTTATACTTTAAGTTTTGTGATTTTTGAAAGTAGCAGAAATAAATCTTTCATGATGATTTCCCTGCGCGAATAAAATTGTCAACCAGCTTTACTAGCTTTGCCTTGGTTGTGACCTTGTTTCTTTGTGAGCGCAGTGATCACAAAAAACGTTTGATATTTTGTCTTCAATATATCTTGTTACTATTTATTTTCCAATGATCGGTGGGTTATTTTCCAATGATCGGTGGGGTTTATATTGACCTTATCTTGGATTTGCGCAAACTCAATCTAGCATGATTTGTTCTGTACTCTTGAAGCCTTTTTCTATCTTTTTCAACCACTTCCTTAGGGGCTTTATTAGAAAAATCAGGGTTACTCAGTTTTACCTCTAGCACGCGGCATTGAGCATCAATTTTTCTCATTTCTTTTTCTAAACGATTTAGCTCATCAGTCATGTTGGCATGACTTTCCATTAGGACTAATATCTCAAGCCCTCCAGCTAATACCGCGATCGCCGGGGGAATTCCAACTCTTTGATCAACCCATTTTATAGTCTTCAAGCGCCCTAGTTTTATAAGTAACTGATAAGTGTCCTCTAATAATTTGTAATCTCCATCAGAGCCTTTGTCCAGCATGACATTGAGATGTGTCCCAGGCGGAATACCCATCTCTGCTCTTACAGTCCTAATCGCAGTCACTAAAGATTTAACCCAATTAATTTTTGTTTCAGCCTCAGCATCCATGAATTTTGAGCTTGATTGTGGGTATGGCTGAAGCATAATTGTATTACCGTGAATATCAGCAATAGGAGATATATATTGCCAAATTTCTTCAGTTATATAGGGAATCATAGGATGAGCCAATCGCAAAGTAGTTTCTAGCGTAAGAGTAAGTGTCCGTCTTGTGCAGATTTTCTTAACGTCCGAACTTTCTGGGTCCCATAGAATTGGTTTTGACAACTCTATGAACCAATCACAGTACTCGTTCCAAACAAAGTCGTAAATTGATTGTGCTGCTAAATCAAACCTATATTGTTGTAAGTATCTTAAAACGTCGTTAATTGTCGTTTGAAGTCTAGATCTAATCCACCGGTCTGCCAGACTTAATTGGTCGTCGTACTGGTTATTGCCAAGATCTTGGTCTTTTGTGTTAAGAAGTACAAATCGAGACGCATTCCAAAGTTTGTTGCAAAAATTCCTGTAGCCGCTAAGTCGCCTCATGTCCCAATTTATATCGCGTCCCTGGGATGCAAGTGCGCAAAGGGTGAATCTCAATGCATCTGTACCATGATTGGGAATTCCATTTGGAAATTGTTTTGCAGTACGGTTTGCGATTTCCTCCGCTAACTTTGCTTGCATCATATTTGAAGTACGCTTCTTTTGTAGGTCCTCTTTACTTATTCCATCTACCATATCTAAAGGGTCTAAAACATTTCCCTTCGACTTTGACATTTTTTGTCCTTGTTCATCGCGAATGAGACCATGCACATATACAGTTTTGAAAGGTATTTGAGGTATTTTATTTTCGTCCCGTAAAAGTTGCATGGACAACATAATCATGCGCGCTACCCAGAAAAAAATGATATCGAATCCAGTAACAAGAACAGAAGTTGGGTGAAATGTTGATAGACGTGAGTTAGCTTCAGGCCACCCTAAAGTGGAAAAGCTCCAAAGTGCAGAGGAAAACCATGTGTCTAAAACATCGGGATCTCGACGTAAAATAGTGTCTCCAAGCCGATATTTTTTTCGGATTTCATCATCGGACGTTCCTACATAAACAATACCATTTTCGTCGTACCAAGCGGGAATACGGTGTCCCCACCAAAGCTGTCGGGATATGCACCAATCTTGAATATCTTTTAGCCATGAGTAATACATATTTTTATACTGTTCTGGCACAAATTTTATTCTTCCTGTTTCAACAGCATTGAGAGCGGGACCTGCAAGCTCACGCGCGTTTACAAACCATTGGTTTGTTAGCATGGGTTCAATTATTACTCCACTGCGGTCGCCATAGGGTACAGTCATATCATTGAGGTGAACGGAATCTAAAAGTCCTAATTCTTTCAAGTCGGAAATTATTTGGGTTCGTGCCTCGAACCGATCCAAATTAACATATTTTTCAGGTAATTTAGCTTTGATGGTGTCGTTATCACTTCCATCTGCATTCAGGCACTCAGCCTTTCGCATAATTTTGGCATCCTCATCCAGCACTCTTATTATGGGTAGGCGGTGACGTTGTCCAACTTCATAATCATTAAAGTCATGAGCCGGCGTTATTTTAACGCAGCCGGTTCCCTTGTCTATTTGTGCATGTTCGTCTGCAATGATTGGGATACTTCGTCCTACTAGGGGAAGCTCGGCGGATAAACCGATTAGATCTGCAAATCTCGGATCTTTTGGGTTAACGGCTACAGCGCTATCACCAAGCAGAGTTTCGGGTCGCGTGGTAGCGATCACAACAAAGTTGTTACCATCTTGCGAGACGGCACCTGACGAGAGTGGATAACGAATATGCCATGTATTTCCTTTTTTATCTCGATTTTCTACCTCAAGATCCGATATTGCAGTGTGTAGTTTCGGATCCCAGTTGACTAATCGTTTGCCTCGATAAATCAATCCCTCACTAAAAAGGCGGATGAATGCCTCAGTTACACTTTCAGAGAATTGCTTATCCAGAGTGAACCGCTCTGTTTCCCAGTCAACTGAGTTGCCGAGTCTTCTCATTTGTTGGGTTATTGTATTACCTGATTCTTCTTTCCATTCCCAAACTTTTTCGATGAAATTTTCACGCCCCATTTGTAATCTGTTCGGTTGTCCTTGCTGGGCTAAATTGCGTTCTACCACCATTTGAGTCGCTATTCCCGCGTGGTCTGTTCCGACTTGCCACAAAGTTTTATGGCCTTGCATACGCTTGTAACGGACTAGTGTATCCATAATCGCGTATTGCAAAGCGTGCCCCATGTGCAGGCTACCGGTGACGTTTGGTGGAGGAATGAGAATTGAAAATGGCTCACCGTTCCCTTTTGGGGAGAAATAACCTTTTTTTTCCCACTCTTCTGACCAAAATTTTTCAATGATATGCGGTTCAAATACACTCTTCATAAATGCCTTAAAATAGCTTATTTCGTCCCTTCCTAAATGATTAATTATATTTTGATATGTGCCTCATTTCCAAGCTCGTTTTAACAAGGCCGCATGAACTAATCGAGACACTAATCCTGAACATGTGTTAACGTCCACCGAAGAAAGAAGGAGTATTTTTTTAAGTTCTTCAGATGGAGCATTTTTTTATTCGGGTAAACTTTTCGTTACTTAAGTCAATATAATCGGTCTCATAACCTCGATCTTTGAAGAAACGAAAGTGTTGTCTTTTTAACTCCATGTCCGTGTGATCTTCATATATAAATTCTATGAGCCGCTCAAAGCGGCTAAACCATGCTGGTATATCTTTTTGAAAATTCATCAAAACCTCGTGGTGAATTCCAGGAGTTGATTCTTTGCTTATACCTACAGGGCCTGACAGAGGACCAGTACCATGAGGAAGAAAAGATGTATGTGAGTAGCCCCAAAGCATTTGGTCTACGTGCTTTACAAACTTTTCATCTGACACTTGCCACAATACATTACACTTTTCTTCAATTGATTTTTCGGTAAGTTTCGCAGCTAAGTTAATGGCTGAGGCAACTCCTCCTGACACCTTATAAAACGAGATTTTTGTCATGACTTTTCTGCTACATTTCTTTGACTAGAGAGTAAGTCGTCTGAGATAGTTCATTAGTAGAGGCACAGGTCGCCCCGTAGCGCCTTTTTGTGTGCCAGATAACCAAGCGGTGCCAGCAATATCAAGGTGAGCCCAACGAATGGTTTTCGTATACCGAGCCAAAAAACAAGCGGCCGTTATTGTTCCTGCCTCGCGTCCACCGATATTCGCCATATCAGCAAAATTACTTTTGAGTTGTTTGTCATAATCATTCCAAAGCGGTAATCGCCATGCTCGGTCTCCAACTTCTGTTCCACTCGCAAGTAATTCATCAGCCAATTCTTCGTCATTGGATAGAAGTCCCGATGCGTGTTTCCCTAGTGCCATTACACAAGCTCCTGTTAAGGTAGCGATGTCAACTACCGCTGCTGGTTTGAATTTAGTGGAATAAGTAAGTGAATCACAAAGAATTAAACGGCCCTCGGCATCAGTATTTAGTACTTCAATTGTCTGGCCTGACATGCTTGTAATTATGTCTCCTGGCTTTGTGGCGCTCCCACTTGGCATATTTTCTACTGCTGGAATGAGACCGATAACATTAATTTTTAGTTGGCTAAGAACCAAAGCTTGCATTATTCCTATGACTGAGGCACCGCCACACATATCAAATTTCATCTCATCCATACCACTGCTGGGTTTTAAGCTTATACCGCCAGAATCAAAAGTCACTGCTTTACCTATTAACACCACCGGTGGTTCATTTTGATTGCCCCCTTCATAATGCATTTCGATAAATTTGGGGTCCTCAACTGAGCCTGCCGTGACTGATAATAGAGCGCTCATTTTAAGTATTTCCATATCATTTGCGTTTAAAATTATACTTTTTAGAGTGGAGTTGCTCTCGGCCATATTCTTTGCAAAGTCGGCCAAGTATGATGGAGTGCAAATATTTGCGGGCAGGTCTCCTAATTTCTTTGCGACATTTAAACCCGCACCCACGGCCGCACCGAAATTTAGTCCTGATTGCGCTGGTGGGATACTGCGCTGGTCTTTTACCCAATAAATTATCTCAGAAGGAGCTTTACTCTCGCTTTTGCTTTTGTGTTTGAATTTGTAGCTGGCTCGCACCATTTTCTGTGAGATCATCGACCCCATCCATGATAAATCGCCCTCTATTGCGCAATCTAACCAAAGAATTGTACTAGCCCCGACACGCACGCATTGCTCTGCAGCTGATTCGATTACACTTATCTCTTTCTGTCTGTCTGTCTCTCTCTCAATACCGACCAACAGTGTCTGCTTGAATGGAAGTGTCGGAGTATAAATATGCTTTAAGCCCCCTTTTTCACTGGTGAAATTAGTGGCTTTTAAAAGATCAATAAATTGGTCGCGCAAAGTCTCGTTGAGGTTTTTGAGTTCATAATCAAGATTACCTTTACTTAAAAAAATAATGCAATCCGCTTTTATTTTTAACGGACTGGCTGCAGATGCAGTAAACTTCATAAAATTTACCTAAAAGTGTTGACGGTATCGAATTTTACACAAGATACCAGTTAGTTCTGATTTACCCAAGGTTTCTTGAGGATAATTCATTGATTATTTTTCGATATATTTTTCGTGAAGTTTTAACGACCACTGTTGCAGTATGCACAATTTTGTTGATGATCTTAATAAGTGGCAGGCTGGTAAAATATCTAGCCAAAGTAGCTGCAAGCACAATGGACTTTAGTGCAATGATTGCTCTTTTAGGCTACAGAGTTCCAAGTCTCCTAGAACTTACCTTACCCTTGGCATTTTTTCTTGCGCTTTTGTTATGCCTTGGACGAATGCATGCTGACAATGAAATAAGTGTCCTGAACGCTTGTGGAGTCTCAGAGAGGCGGCTGCTTGGATATGTTTTATTAATCGCCGGTTTGTTTGCTCTTAGCGTTTCTTATCTGAGTTTGATCTTGTCTCCTCTGGGTATGCAACGGGCTGATTTTGTTGCTGAAGCACAAAGATCTCGGGGAGTTTTTGATGATGTTATTGCCAAAAAATTCTATCCATTTCGCGATGGAGATGGTGTTATCCATGCGGATGCTGTATCCGACAACCAAGTGCTCTCCGAGGTATTTTTAGTGCTATCCCCTCCTTCATCCGCCACAAAAAGTGCTCCGGCGATTGTAGTATCTGCGAGAGAGGCACAACAACAGAGCACTGATAATAACACAAAAAAATATATTGTCTTGACCGGAGGGCTTCGATACGAGGGAGTCCCCGGTAGCACAAATTATCACATTACTGAGTTTGAAGAATACGGGATACGTCTTTCAGAAAGTCCACCCTACGAACAGCACGTCGACTTAGAGTCAATATCGACAGCTGATTTGATGATTTCAAATGAAGTCGAGCACAAGGTGGCATTACAGTGGCGATTTTCATTACCTTTGATGATCTTTGTAGTCGCGCTTTTGGCATGGCCCTTAAGTCGCGCGAGCCCTAGACAAGGACAATATTCAAAATTGTTACCGGCTATTTTGCTATACTTGTTTTATTTGGTTGGTTTGAATGCATTGCGTGGATCGATAGAGTCGGGAGCAGTGCCGCTTTGGGTGACTCTCTTACCGATGCATTGTATTTTAATCATTCTTGCATTATTTCTCACTTTTCGTGGTTCATTTAAGCGCTATCAGGCATATATACGGTCTAAATAGGCATGAGAATTTTGTCAGGGCACATCGCTAACTCAGTATTTTCTGCAATATTTATCTCCTTAGTTGTGGTTGTCGGTATAGATGCCATTTCTGCAATTGTTGATGAGCTGGACTCGATTAGAAACAACTACAAACTCGAAGATGTTTTTATTTATGTGGCGACGAGCATACCTTCCCGGATATATGAATACCTTCCGATCTCTACCCTTATAGGTTGTCTTTTTGGCTTGGGGCAATTGGCCGATAGAAGCGAGATAGTCATCATGCGCGGTGCAGGCATTTCGACGACAAAAATTGTATTTCTCGTTATCCGCCCGGCCTTATTTTTTGTTTTTCTTGGTCTGATCTTGGGTGAATATTTCGCGCCTTACCTCGATCAGCTTGCAAAAGGACAACGAGAATATTTGCGAAAAGGAGATTTGGAGGTGGACTCCAACTCCGGACTTTGGATTAGAGAGGGTAATGAATTTATGCATTTTAATGCTGTGTTTCCTGGAGGTGTTTTATTCGGGGTGACTCGTTTTCAGTTCGATAAAAAATTAAAATTAATTCAAGCTAGCTATTCGTCTCGTGCTTCGTATAACAGTGTTGACAAAGTTTGGGTAGAGGAGAATATCTCCTTAACTAAGTTTTATCCTGAGCGCCTAGAGACAGACAAATTAATTACACGTGATTGGAAGTCAGATCTAAGTCCTGAACTGCTGGTAGTTAATATCTTGCCTCCGGATAGGTTATCGATCTCTACGTTGTATTATTACGTGAACTTTCTAAAAGATCAGGAAGTGTCTGCAAATGTCTATGAATTAGCTTTCTGGCGTAAGGTATTACAACCTTTCGTAATCATCGGCTTGGTTTTGTTGGGAATATCATTTGTTTTTGGTCCTCTTCGAGGATCTTCGATAGGTTCTAAAATCTTTGTGGGAGTTTTAGTGGGTGTAGTTTTTAATATTTTTCAGGACTTGCTTGGTTCAACTAGCGTTGTAGTTGGATTTTCCCCGTGGTTAGCGGTATTAGCGCCTGTCTTTCTCTGTCTTTTCTGTGGAATATTTTTTCTCGCAAAAATAAAATAGATTGAATTTTAAAGGATCAACTTTTAATACGCTCTAGCGCTCCATGCCAACCAGAAAGCTTGCTCTGACGTTTTTGGCTACTCATTCGGGGTGTGAAACGTTGCTGACATTTCCAATTATCCGCAAAGTGTGCGCAATTGGGCCAAAACCCAATTCTTGACGCGGCAAGCCATGCAGCTCCGAGTGCTGAGGTTTCAGTTACGGTAGAACGATCTATCGGAATTTGGAGAATATCTGCTAAAAACTGCATAGACCAATTACTTTTAGACATACCGCCATCAACTCGAAGTGAATTTATTGGAAAGTCTTGTGTATCTCGCTTCATAGCCGTAAGAAGATCAAAAGTTTGATAGCAAACTGACTCCAGCGCCGCCCGAGCGAGCTCTTTTTTTCCTGTAGCTAGCGTCATCCCCAGAACCGCGCCTCGTGCTTCAGTATCCCACCATGGCGCGCCAAGCCCTGAAAAAGCTGGTATCAAATATATCGAATCATCAAGATTAGATAACTCAGCCAATTTGTCGTACTCCTCGGGAGATTCAGTAAAATTTAGCCCGTCGCGAAGCCAGTTTATAACGGCTCCAGCGGCAAATATGGATCCTTCAATTGCGTAATTAATATTGCCGCCGATCCGATATGCAATTGTAGTAATTAGTCTATTATGGGAGTATGCTCGATCAGCACCTGTATTTAACAGAGCAAAACAACCTGTCCCAAAAGTCGATTTGATCATTCCTTTCGTGAAGCAAGCCTGTCCTAAAGCTGCTGCTTGCTGGTCACCAGCAATACCATATATGTCGATGCTTGCACCCAAAATTGATGGATGGGTGGAACCAAAATAGGCATTACAGTCAAGGACTTCGGGTAGAAGAATTTTTGGAATGTCAAAGAGATTAAGTAGTTCGCTATCCCAATCTTGACAGTTTATATTAAACAACATTGTTCTGGATGCATTTGTTATATCAGTCGCATGAACTGACCCATTTGTTAGGTTCCATAAAAGCCAGCTGTCAATGGTGCCGAAAGCTAACTCGCCCTTAATGGCTGCAGATCGAGCACCTTCAACGTTTGACAGTATCCATGAGATTTTAGATGCTGAAAAATATGGATCTAAAATCAAACCGGTTTTGTCTTGTATTAATTTTGAGAAACCTCTTGACTCCAACAACTTGCAATCGTCTTCAGTTCGTCTGTCAAGCCAAACAATTGCATTGTAGATAGGTACGCCAGTTTCACGATGCCAAATGACTGTCGTTTCACGCTGATTAGAAATTCCCATAGCCGCTATTTTAGTGCTTGATAATCCTGCTATGTTTATGGCTTGTCTGATAGTCTTGAGCGTGTTGTTCCAAATGTCCATCGGGTTCTGTTCAACCCAAGCGTTGCGAGGAAAATATTGTTGAGTCTCAATCTGGTGTTGTGATGTGATATTGCATAATTTGTCGAATAAAATACTGCGAGTTGAAGTAGTGCCCTGATCAATGGCGACGATAAATTCTTGCGAGCTTGGGGTGGCTCTCCGTCTTTCGATCATAACAGGCACCGATAAATGTAAATAAAATGACCCTTCATAAATTTAGTTTAAATTGGATTATGTTCGTTTGAACAGGATGATCTCCGTTTGACTTGCAATATCGTGCCAGCTTGCCTTTTGGGGAGTAAGATAACGCCAGAAAAAACCAAGTCCAAAAAATGCGAAAGCGATTGAACCAACCAAGATTCGGAGTATGCACTGTTTTGAACTAGGCAGTTTACCATTTAAATCTTGTAATTTTATTTGCCATGTTTTCATTCCCAGAGTCTGCCCTCGTTTGCGCCAACAAAGATAAAAATAACTACCAATCGAGACATAAAGCCCAAATAACGTGATAGTTTTGGTCAATGGGTTATACTGGTACTCCAACGCAGACTCGTTCCCCAATAGCACTAATTTTACAAGCACGATTAAGCCGCCATAGCTCATTACAATTGCAAAAATAAGGAATGAGTCATAAATTAAGCTGGCCAAGAGGCGCAGAAGTCCTGGTGGCATCGACTCTGAGCTTGTTGCATTTAACTCGATTTTTTTGTCCATGATGCCTTTCTTTTGTTTCAGTACAAATTATATGATCAGTTATGATTAGGTGCAAAAGGAGTTTTCGCCTACGTGAGCAAGGTATCGTATTATGTCGCAAACCGTGAGATATCTTATTAGATTTTACATGGGGATAACAAATGACTTGGGTTTACGGAATTAATGTAGTTGAGACATTACTTAAATTCTCCCCTGAACGAATTAAAGAAATCCATCTTATGAAGGGTCGAGGTAATGCTCGACTTAAAAATATAGAACACAGAGCAGTTACACAGGGCTTGTCTCTTCAATACTCGTCTTTAAAATTTCTTAACGAAAAAGTTAATGGCAGGCATCAGGGTGTCATAGCGAACTGTGTTGAGCTCTCTCCTAAAAATGAACAATTCATCTATTCCTTGTTTAAAGATAGAGCGGAAAAAAGTTTTTTTTTAATGCTAGATGGGGTAACTGATCCACATAATCTCGGGGCATGCCTGCGGACTGCCGAATGTGCGGGAGTAGATGTATTAATTGTCCCTCAAGATCATGCGGTTGGGTTGACTCCAATTGTGCGAAAAGTTTCATGTGGAGCTGCAGATTTTGTTCCACTGGCAGTTGTCACAAATTTAGCTAGGACTTTAATTAGGCTAAAACAGGAGGGTATGTGGATAGTAGGGGCTTCAGAAGATGTTCCTACATCAATTTTCAATCAAGATCTCACTGGCCCTATACTCTTAGTATTGGGTTCAGAGGGGAAAGGACTTAGAGCGTTAACAAGAAAAAATTGTGATTTTTTTGTACAGATTCCGACTTTTGGAACGTTAAGTAGCTTGAATGTGTCCGTAGCGACCGGGATTGCACTTTACGAGGTGGTACGACAACGCTATTTTTTGAACTATGAATAATACAGCATTTTTTGTGTCTTCAGATCATCTACACTTTCTTGCAAGAACACATCCTAGATATTATAATCACGCCGCTTTGAGATTGGTGATCTACTCAATAATGTGGAGTATTCCAGCCTTAAATCTGAGCAATTAATTACAAGTTTTTTAGAAAAAACTCCTTGTTTTACTTAAGAATCTAAGCATTGGAATTTTAAGGAAAGACAAAAACCGGAAGGAGGTAAAGTGCGTCATTACGAAATAATTTTTTTGGTACACCCAGACCAAAGCGAGCAGGTGCCTGGAATGGTAGACAGGTACACTGCTGCTGTTTCCTCCGGCGGGGGGAGCATACACAGGCTCGAAGATTGGGGGCGTCGTCAATTGGCATATCCAATTAATAAAATACACAAAGCACACTATATATTGATGAATATTGAGTGTAATCAAAGTGTCTTGGATGAGTTAAATTCAACTTTTCGTTACAACGATGCAATACTAAGGAGTATGGTTTTGAAGCGGTCTGAGGCGATCACCTCTGAATCGCCGATTATGAGTCAAGAAAATGTAGAGAAGGCTGAACGAGAAATGCGGGAGTCACGTGCGCTTGCGAAAGCCAAACAGGATCAAGATGTAAGCGAGGGGAGTGTTACGACTTCTGAAAATGAAAACCTCTGTCAGGATCCATCAGATAAGACACAAATACTATCTGAAGTAGCGGTGGATGGGTAGTCTTTAGAGGACGAAGGAGAGTTTGATGGCTAAGTTTGTCAGGAGAAGAAAGTTTTGTCGGTTCACTGCGGAGGGGACGACTGAAATAGACTACAAAGATTTAGAGACGTTGAAGGCCTATGTGTCCGAAACGGGGAAAATAGTTCCAAGTCGTATTACGGGCACCAAAGCTCGGTACCAAAGGGAACTGTCAGAGGCTATTAAGCGCGCTCGATACGTGGCACTGCTTCCATTCACCGACAGTCACGGTTAGCCTCAAAATACTAATGCGCTCGCTTGCTCACTTTATCATGCGGGGTAGGGGACATGCCTGTGGCGTAGCCCTAGTTGGGTATCTTGTGCCATTGGTAAGTCAGGCTGCAGTGGGATTGGTTTCTCTGAAGAAGGGATTTTTAGAGGGATCTATCGTAGCTCTCTGGGCGTCGCTTCCCATCATACTGTCTTGGTTTGCAGGCAGTTTTGATGAACATAACGCTAATCGGTTGCTTATTCTTGTGACTACTTTGACCTTGTTCATAACCGTGTTAAGTGCACAGATACTCAGAATAACCTCCTCGTGGCAGTGGACTATTTGTGGGGTAGTTTTTTTTTCAATGGCTGCTGTACTGAGTGTTTCAAAGTGGCTTCCAGAGGGGGTGAATGAATTAATTAATAGTTTTATAGTTTGGCTGCCGGATTCTTATCAAATTTTGTCAGAACCGTTGGAGCGACAGAAACTTTGGCTTATCTCTGGATTGACTACCTTCAGTATTTTTTCCACAGTTATATGTTTACTGATATCAAGATGGTGGCAGTCTCAGTTATATAATCCCGGAGGGTTTCGTCAAGAATTTCATAACTTGCGTTTAAGTAATCGTTTGATGCAAGGATTAGTTTTAGGAGCAATTTTAGGACTCATTTTTTTTCGAGATAGTTTTATGTTGGTACAACTGCTCCTCGTGCCACTTTTGATTTCAGGCATTGCTTTGGTGCACTGGACCGTAAAAGAGTTGAGGCTTAGTTCTGGATGTTTAGTTGTAATGTACGCAGGTCTTTTGATTTTTAGTCCGATTTTTCCACTTATGATTGCATGTTTGGGCGCTGTGGATAGTCAGTTTTGTTTGCGATTAAAATTAGAGGCTAAGAATGAGCCACCAAAAAATAGGTAGGAGTTAATCATGGAAGTTATTCTTTTAGAAAAGTTAGGACGCTTTGGTGGAGTCGGTGATCGCGCTTCCGTCAAAGCCGGGTTTGCGAGAAATTATTTGATTCCGCGTGGTAAGGCAGTCTTCGCGACTGAAAAAAATATAGCTGAATTTGAGTCTCGACGTGCTGATTTGGAGGCTAATGAGATGCAAAAGTTGGAGTCAGCAAGGGCAAAGGCCATATTTTTATCAGAAATGGGTGATGTTGTTATTAAGGCAATTGCCGGTGATGAGGGGAAATTATTTGGTTCCGTGGGAGCTCGTGATATAGCAGATGCCATCACTCAATTGGGGGGTGAAGTAAGTCGCGGTGAGATTAGTATGCCCGATGGCAGTATCAGGAAAACTGGAAACTTTGAAATTGAAGTAGTCCTTCATCCGGACGTGCACCAATCAGTGCAGGTTATAATTGAGGCAGAGTAATCCTGTTGGATGTTGAGATTGAAAGATTTTTCGGATGAGTCACCAATTAAAGCTGCCATTGAAGCGTTGTGAACCGATTGGAAACTGTTGCCATGTTTAGCTCGGAATCTACAGCGAATCAGCCGCCACCTCATTCGGTGGAAGCGGAGCAAGCGGTGCTTGGAGCACTGATGCTTAAAAACGATGCATTCGATAGTACATCAGAGGTGCTATCCAAAAGTGATTTCTACGTCAAAGATCATCAGTTAATTTTTGCTGCGATGACGGAACTTTCCGCCGGTCAGCAACCATTCGACCCTATTACTCTGACTGAATCACTTAAGAATAGTAACGACCTTGGAGTAATTGGGGGTTCCGAATACTTATTGGAACTTGCACAGAACACTCCAAGCTCTGCGAATATTGAAGCTTACACGCAAATTGTTTTGGAGCGTTCAATATTACGCCAGCTGATATCCGCAGCTAGTGAGATCGTTCGTAAAGGTTACCACCCGCTAGGCTTGGATAGTTCAAAACTTCTCTCAGAGGCAGAGAAAAGGCTCCAGGATATCATTGAGAATCGTCCCAAAAAGGGCAGTCTTGTTGAGATTAATGTTTTGTTGAGGGATGCGGTTTCGCGGCTTGACGAACTATCTCATAGTGGTTCAGAGATTACAGGTATTAGTACAGGATTCAATGATCTTGACAAAATGACGTCTGGATGGCAAAACTCTGATCTAATTATCATTGCCGGCCGACCTTCAATGGGAAAGACTGCGTTCGCCATGAATATGGTTGAACATGCCGTCTTACAGCAACAACGTCCTGTTTTAGTTTTTTCGTTAGAGATGCCGGCAAAGCAACTGATTACGCGTTTGTTATCATCCGTCGGCAGGATAGATCAGACTCGCATGCGAGCGGGTAATTTGAGCGACGAAGATTGGCCCCGCCTAAGTGATGCGGCAAGGAAACTCAAGGATCGACCTCTTTTTATTGACGATACTGCTGGAATTACTCCTCTCGAGATCCGAAATAGAATTAAGCAATTTTCGCGTGAGAGATTGCAAAATCTTAAAAATAATTTTTATGAAGAAAACGATGAAGATGAAATGATTTTGCGGTCGAAACCAGCATTGATTGTGGTTGATTATCTGCAATTGATGTCTGGTAGTAACGCTGTTGAGGGAAGAGTTCAGGAAATTTCACAGATTTCTAGAGAATTAAAAAATATAGCCAGAGAATGTGAATGTCCTGTTTTAGCATTGTCTCAATTGAGTAGAAATGTAGAACAGCGTCCAAATAAACGTCCTATAAATTCGGATCTTCGAGATTCCGGAGCAATCGAGCAAGACGCCGATGTAATCGTTTTTTTATATAGGGATGAGGTCTATAATGAGGACAGCCCAGACAAAGGGCGTGCTGAAGTTATTATTGGTAAACAAAGGAATGGACCGATTGGGACTTGTCAGTTAACCTTCCTTGGACAATTTACCAGGTTTGAAAATCACAGTAACGAATACTCTGGGAGAGGGTAGTTACTCATTATTCAGAGTTGCGTAATGTGCTTATTTTTCGACACATAGAACACATGAGATCCCAACTGCAGCCCTCCCGCAAACTTGGTCAACGCATCAGTTTGGTTCCGACTATGGGCAACCTTCACGAGGGACATATCTCTTTAATAAAGCAGGCAAAGGCACAAAGTGACATTGTGGTGTGTTCCATTTTCGTTAATTCTCTTCAGTTTATGTTAATTGAAGAATGGGATAAATATCCTCGGACATTTGAGGCGGATTGTAGAAAATTGCGAGAGGTCGGTTGTGATTATCTTTTTGCTCCGGGTGATGATGAAATGTACCCAAACGGACTCGCGACCCAGAGTAGGGTGGTGTGTCCGTCCATGACTGATATTCTTTGTGGACGGAGTCGTCCCGGGCATTTCGAGGGTGTCACGACGGTCGTAAGCAAGCTTTTTAATATAATTCAACCCGATGAGAGTGTGTTTGGATTGAAGGACTTCCAACAAATTTCAGTAATCAGACGAATGGTGGAAGATATGTGTTTACCGATTAAAGTGCATGGAGGTCCGATTTGTAGGGAGTCGGATGGCTTAGCAATGAGCTCACGCAATGCCTTTATCAAATCAAATGAGCGTCCAAAGGTGAAGGTTCTCAAGGAAAGTTTGTTCGAAGTAGGAAATTGTCTCTCGAAGGGCGATAAAGATTTTTGTGGTCTTGAGCAGCAAGCCTCAGAGAGGATTGAACAACTCGGGTTTAAGGTAGATTATATTTCAGTTCGCAATAGCTTAACATTGGAAGAGGCTGCAATTGATGATCAAGATCTCATTGTACTCGGTGCGATGTACACTAAATCTGCGAGATTGATTGATAACTGTATACTTCGGTTAGATAATACAAATGGAATTGGTCGCTAAGGGTAGAAATGGGGGTAAAGATGTTGTTAACATTTTTGAAATCTAAATTACATATGGCATCGGTCACTGGTGCAGAACTTATGTATGACGGCTCTTGTGCGATAGATGCCAATTTGCTTGCTGCCGCGAAAATGTCTGAGTTTGAACAAATCGACATTTATAATGTAACAAACGGAGAACGTTTTACTACTTACATAATTTGTGCGAAAGCTGGTTCGGGTATTATATCTATGAATGGAGCGGCAGCGCGTAAGTGTCAAGTAGGTGATAGGATTATTATCGCGACATATGCTAGTTACAGTGATGACGCCGCGCCTGAGCATCGGCCAAGACTGGTGTATCTTCGGGGTGACAACAGTATAGAGCGTCTAGAAGGCTGAATTGATAATGTTTTTTATTAGGGAATAAATTTTCAGTGGCGCAAACAGCATTTTTCGAAATCAAAAGAGTTAATTTTCTATCATTGACTAACGGTAAAAATTTGGTATTCTATGCCGCCTGTTAGTAAATTTTTGTCTAGTATCTTGTGACAGATTGGCACAACCCGTGGTCATTGGTCATCAACAGAAGTATTCTTCGTATTGAAAGGATACTCGGTAGGCAAGGCGCATATCCGCGTCTCCTCCGCTCTTCCTAAATGGTGAATGTCTCTTGAAAACCACCCAATGGTCAGTTTATGTGATACGTAACTGAAACAATATATGAGGAGTTGTTTTGGAAAAGCTATCAGGGGGCGAAATAGTTGTAAGAGCATTGCGCGATGCCGGAATCCAATTCATCTGGGGATACCCTGGGGGTGCCGCACTCCATATTTACGATGCACTATTCCGACAAGAGGCAGTTCATCATCTTTTAGTTAGGCATGAACAGGCAGCCGTTCACGCAGCAGATGGGTTTTCCCGAGCGACTGGGATGGTTGGCACAGCATTGGTAACCTCAGGTCCTGGAGCAACTAATGCTATAACAGGTATAGCTACAGCTTATATGGACTCGATTCCATTAGTGGTCATTTCTGGACAAGTTCCGCTGCATAAAATTGGTCAAGATGCATTTCAAGAAACAGATATGATTGGAGTGTCCAGACCAATTGTAAAACATAGCTTTTTGGTGACTCGGACTGAGGATATTGCCGCTGCGATTGCCAAAGCCTACTACATCGCGTCGACAGGCCGTCCTGGCCCGGTAGTTGTAGATATACCAAAAGACATTACTGATCCAAGTTATAAAATTCCATATGCTTGGCCCGGGGTAATTAATATGCGGTCTTATCAGCCCGCTGAAAAAGGTCATAGGGGACAGATAAAACGTGCTGTTCAGAAGTTAGTCGAGGCTCGGCAACCTATTATATACTCTGGTGGTGGGGTTATTATCGACAATGCATCAGACCATCTCACTAAACTGGTGAGGGAGTTAAATTATCCCATAACTAGCACATTAATGGGGCTGGGAGCATTTCCCGGTACAGACCCATTATTTCTTGGAATGCTGGGAATGCATGGGACGTATGAAGCCAATGCTGCAATGCATGAGGCTGATGTAATCCTTGCGGTCGGTGCACGTTTTGACGATCGTGTAACGAACGAACTTGAAAAGTTTTGTCCTGAGGCAACCATCATACATGTCGATATAGACCCGACTTCGGTATCGAAAAATATCGACGCTCATATACCAATAGTAGGTAGTTGCTCCACAGTGTTGAGAGAAATGTTAAGCCTCTTAAAGAAATCCAACAGAGATAACAATTGTGATACTTCCTCTTGGTGGGAAAAAATTAACCAATGGCGTGATAGATATGGGATTTATACTGCACCTCGTCATGCCGCAAGCTCTGAGCATTTAATCAAGCCTCAAGATGTTATAAGAGTACTTTATGATGTTACTAATGGTGATGCTTTTGTCACATCTGATGTAGGTCAGCATCAGATGTTTGCCGCACAATATTATCTTTTCGATAAACCAAGGCAGTGGATTAATTCAGGAGGGCTGGGGACTATGGGCTTTGGTTTGCCTGCAGCTATGGGAGTTCAGCTTGCATTCCCAGAGGCCGATGTTGCTTGTGTAACTGGAGAGGGTAGTATCCAGATGTGCATACAAGAGTTGTCTACATGCACCCAGCACAGGTTACCAATAAAAATAATAAATCTCAATAACTCTGCACTTGGAATGGTGCGTCAGTGGCAGGACATGAATTACAGTGGGAGGCATGCAGAAAGTCTATATGAAAATTCATTGCCTGACTTTGTTGCTTTAGCTGAGGCGTATGGGCACGTGGGTATGCGTGTTCAGCAGATAAATGATCTAGGTCCAATGATGGAGAAGTGTTTTTCTTTAAAAGATAGTGTAGTTTTTATGGATATTGTTGTTGATCCAGAGGAGCATGTTTACCCAATGCAAGTGCCGGGTGGTGCCATGCGGGACTTATGGTTGAACAAAAACGAGAAAAGCTAATGCGAAGGATTATTTCAGTATTGATGGAGAATGAGTCGGGTGCTCTTTCGCGTGTTGTTGGGCTCTTCTCACAGCGGGGATATAACATTGATACGCTTACGGTTGCTCCTACTGATGATGAGAGTCTGTCTCGACTTACCCTCACTACGACGGGTGATTCTCGCATGGCGGAGCAGATTGTAAAACAACTTCATAAGCTAATTGACACCTTGAAAGTAAATGACTTAACACAAGGATCTTTTGTTGAGCGAGAGTTGATGCTTATTAAAATTGCCGCTTTCAATAGTGATTCTCGTGCTGAGATTATGAGATGTATAGAGATTTTTCGGGGAAACATTGTGGATGTAACCGCAGCCACCTTTACATTACAGTTACTCGGTGACAGCGATAAACTAGACGCATTTTTAGGGGCGGTGAGACACATAGGAAGCATTGAAGTAGTTCGTAGCGGCGTGCTGGGTATTGCGCGAGGAGATAAATTTTTAAGGCAGTAAGTCAACAAAACAGGTGAAGTGATGAAAGTGTATTATGATAAGGATTGTGACTTAGCTCTTGTAAAAAGTCTGAGAGTGGCAGTGATAGGTTATGGCTCTCAGGGGAACGCTCATGCCAATAACCTCAAAGACTCAGGGGTTAATGTTGTGGTAGGACTGAGACAAAATTCGCTTTCCGCTGATAAAGCAAGAGCTGCGGGATTAGAAGTCAGAGAAGTAGCCGAGGCTGTGCGTTGGGGTGACTTGATAATGATTCTGACTCCCGACGAGTTTCAATCGGACCTATACAAATTTGAAGTAGAACCCAATATCCGTGTGGGCGCGACACTAGCGTTTGCCCATGGATTCTCTATTCACTATAACCAAGTAGTTCCCAGAGCCGATCTAGATGTGATAATGATTGCTCCAAAAGCCCCCGGACACACGGTACGTAATGAATTTGTGCAAGGAGGGGGCATTCCAGATCTTATTGCAATTCATCAAGATGCGTCCGGACGAGCAAGAGACATAGCACTTTCTTATGCGTCTGGCATCGGTGGAGGGCGAACTGGAATTATTGAAACTACGTTCAAAGATGAAACAGAGACGGACCTTTTTGGAGAGCAAGCGGTTCTTTGTGGTGGAGCGGTTGAACTAGTCAAGGCAGGCTTTGAAGTGCTCACGGAGGCAGGGTATGAGCCTGAAATGGCGTATTTTGAGTGTTTACACGAGTTGAAATTGATTGTTGATCTGATGTACCAAGGCGGTATCGCGAACATGAATTACTCGATATCAAACAATGCTGAATTTGGCGAGTATGTTACAGGTCCGGCTATCATTAACGACTCTTCAAAAGCTGCAATGAGAGAGGCTTTAAAACGCATACAGAATGGCGAATATGCAAAGATGTTTATTATGGAGGGTTCTGCAAATTACCCTATTATGACGGCTAACAGGCGCAACAATTCAGCTCATCAAATTGAAAAAGTAGGCAAAAACTTGCGCAAGATGATGCCCTGGATTTCTAAAAATGCACTTGTAGATAAAACCAAGAACTGATTAAAGGTTATGACTGAATAAATCTGACCCTAATTATTGTTCAGTGACTTTTTCTGAACTGGAAATCTTTAATTACATGATCTCAAATTCGAGGGAAATAGGTTTAGACGGCGGGATAAACTTCCGAGACATTGGTGGTTACCCAAGCCGAGACGGACGACACGTGAAGTGGCGTAAAATCTTGAGAAGCGGTCACCTATCAAATCTAACACGTAATGACAAAAAAACTCTGATCAATATTGGAGTGAACCAAATACATGATTTTCGTCGTGTGGAGGAACAAAATAGACAACCGAGCGCAGAATTCGGGGCGAAAACTATCAATGACTACTGTCTATCTATCGGAAGTCTTTCGGAATTTTGGGAGACCCTATCAAAGGGTACCCTTAGTAGCTCTTCATCCCATAGTTTGGTGGTAAACGGGTATAAAAGTTGCAGCACGGAGGTTGCGCCAGCATATCGCCGATTCATGCATGCAATACTTGAAAACGCCGAGGGTGTTAGTCTGTTTCATTGTGCAGCAGGTAAAGATCGAACGGGGTTGGCTGCTGCTCTAATTTTGGCAGCTTTGGATGTGCCAGATGAAATTATCATTGATGATTATCTTTTGACCAAGAAGTATTTTGACACAGAAAATCTAATCAATGTTGTTGAGGCTCACCTGCTCGCGTCGGAGGTGTCGTCGTGGGAGCGAGAGTGGTTAGAGCCTTACTGCTCAGTGCACAGAGATAATATCGAGATATTCTTATCGGTGTTGAAGCAAAACTATGGAAGTCTTGAAAACTATTTGGATAGAGCACTTTGTTTTGGGGAGTCACACCGCAGATCGTTAAGAAAAGTTTTTCTGGAATAGTATAACTTTTCCAAAAAGTTTGTAAGTTGATTTCCGGATGTGCTAACTTTTAAGAAATTATGTTCTCGAATTGACATTAGGACACTGAATGGTGGAAGAAGAACGAGTGATTAAAATGCGACATGTTCAATCGGATGTGCTGGATCATCCAAGGGTGCGTCGTAGAAAAGGCATATATTTGTTGCCTAACTTGTTGACCACTGGAGCCCTTTTTTGTGGTTTTTATGCGGTTTTGACTGGATTTGGTGGCCAGCACGAGTGGGCCTGCATAGCGGTCTTTACTGCGTTATTTTTAGACGGTCTTGATGGTAAAGTGGCGCGTCTGACTCAGACTGAAAGTGATTTTGGTGCTCAGTACGATAGTCTTGCTGATATGGTCTCCTTTGGTGTTGCTCCCGCAGTGATTGCCTACGGATGGGGTTTGAGTAACTTAGGGAAGCTAGGACTTGCTGCGGCCTTTGTTTTCACATCTTGCGCCGCACTCCGGTTAGCGCGTTTCAATGTTCAATGTCGCATGAGAGAGTCTTCATTTCGAAATTTTATTGGGCTTCCAAGTCCCGCCGCCGCCGCTTTAGTAGTGGGGTTAGTTTGGTCAACTCATTTGTTGGAAACATCGGTCACTCTAAATGTAATTGGGGCACTAATTACAGTTAGTGCAGGATTATTGATGGTTTCGAGTTTTAAATACCCCAGCTTTAAACAAATAGATTTTCGTGGCAGAGTTCCGTTCTTCGTCATTTTCTGTATGGTCATGGTATTTGTATTGATTTCCATAGATCCGCCAAGAATATTATTCTTGGTTGCGGTGTTTTTCTGTTTTTATGCTCCCGCTCGATGGGCATGGGATTTGTTTCAATCAAAATTCTGCAGGCATACGAGTAAGATTAATGATTGAGATGGTGACTCACAGAGAACCCTAGGTGCATAGACTTCGAAATTATTATCTTCGTTGCTTGGGAGTGACTCAGTATCTGCCGCTTCATACAGAAACAAAAATCGAAAAGTTTGGCTCTAATTTGGACAGAAATGGTCAAGAGTCATACGTTGCGCAAAACGGTACGGATAAATGCCTTGAAACGAAAATAGGTGACTTGCCTCATAAAAGTGCAGAAATTACAAAGAGGGATTTAAAAGCGGGCGGCTTTGAAAAATTGAAAAAAGAGGACTCTCGTGCCGTCAAACTTGCTGCGCAACAGATAAATAACCTTCTTATTATGTGTGAAGTTGGAGATGGGTTGCTAAGCGATTGTGAAACTAAGCTGTTAAAAAATATTCTAAGATCTTTGGAGATTCGCGCCGATATATTAAACTTTCAAGTAGTCGAAATTCAGAATGTTCCTCGTACGTTGGACGACAAATTTTTTTTATCGGTACTTAAACAGTTCAGTGATGAACCCGTTGTCAAGTCAGGGCTTATTTTAGGATTTAAAAATTATCAGCGGATACCTGTGGTAGGGGATCTAAGTGATGGCTCCGTCAATCGTTTTGAATTATCTAATGGGATAAAAATAGCGCTAATTTCTGACCTGGCGACAATGCTTAGGGAGCCCAAAGAAAAAAAGCGGGCATGGAATATACTTAGATCGAGATCAGAAATTGGACAGACAGCATTTAATTGATACTAGTGAAAATTGGTGTATCGTGCCAATGCAAATCGAGCATTTACGCTCAGTTGTCATGATAGAGCAACTGATTTCTCCAAGTCCATGGGGGATTTCTCAGTTCCGGGATAGCCTTCAGTCCAGTAATGGAAGCGTCTTACTTGTTGGAGAGTATGTGCGGGGGTTTACGTTATATACAACAGGTATGGAACATGTAGATCTCCTTAATATTGGACTAGAGCCTTCGTTTCAGGGACAAGGTTTTGGACGTCGTTTAATAAAATCGATAATCTGGCAACTGCCCGTGGGGATAAAAAAACTTATGCTCGAGGTCAGAGTTTCTAATTTGCGAGCCATTCGACTTTATAAGACGATGGGTTTTAAGATAATAGACGTCCGAAAAGACTATTACTCAAATTCAACTGATCACACCAGAGAGAATGCTTTTGTAATGCTTCGACTAATGTCATAACAAACATTTTAATGCCAAATAATTATGACCAAAGTAGATTAAGGTAAGTTTTTCTGAATCGAATAAAGGCACAATGGGCGATTAAGCAAAAACCTTTATGATTTATATTTGTTATCAAAAGATTAAATAGTTTTATTTATATGCGCAGTGGGTTTTCAGCTCGGTTGGATCAATTCGTTCGTCAAGGATTAATGGGGGGTTGTGTTTGGGGGCTCAGATCTGCTGAGGGGGATTGGGGTGTGACGCGGTCACATGTGAAAAACGTTTGGGAGGTTATGCCGTTTTGGGCAAATCAGTATGATGCAGAAAAAGTCTGCTGTGAAGAATGGCATGTTTATTCAGCAACGCCAATCGATTTAGAAGAGTTTTTGGAAGACTGGCTGCCCGGCATGCATAAGGATTACATGCAGGTGGGAATAAATTGGTGTGAAGATCTGCGAGGAGATGAGGTTGCTCCCTTAGATCTGATGGAGTTATTCGTGAGCAAATTGGACTAGTTCTCCGGTGTACACAAATATTGTGTTCAGTTTTGCGAAAACTAATCACAAAAAAATTTTCGAGGAGAGACCATAAACTATGTTCTTGATACCATTTTATTCGCGTCATGAGAGTGGTCTGATAATAAAAAAAGAGCAAGGCAGTAAATTTGCTAAAGAAATCTGTAATGATTTTAATCCGCTTCATGACGTTGAAAACAAACGCTTCTGTGTTCCGGGGGATTTGTTATTTGCATTAACGCTAGAGGAATATGGTATTAGCGAAAAGATGGGTTTTTCATTTTGCGAGATGCTTCCAGCAGAGATACCAGTGCGTGTAAAAAAAGATGTAGATCACAACCTCGAAATTGTGGACATATATGGGAAGAAATATCTTGGGGTAGATGTTGGCGGGCGTGTTAATGACAACGCTGCCTCAATAAAAAGTTTGATTCTAAGTTACGTTCGCTTTTCAGGAGAGAATTTCCCAAATATTTTAGTGCCATTAATGGCGGATAATGGAGTAATGATTAACCCCTCACGTCCACTGGTCATTTATGAGTCAATGTCACTTACGATGAAAGAGATCCTCTTTGAGAAAGTTTCGACGGAGGTAGATGATGTGTTTATGGAGATAACAGGTAAGCGAGCTAAGGTGGCAATATCGTTTACTCTTAGTTCGGAAAAACAAATTATTGGTGCTGGAGCGAAAAATCTTGTTATCGCTAGTTTGAGACCCTATGATCAAGGTTTATGCAGTATATTGGTAAATGAATATCTGAAAAAACGCGACGCTTACATGCTTCCGAAACGTTCGTAAATTGTTTGATTGAGGAATCGAGTCAGGCTACGTCCAAAACATTATTCTCCCTGGTTAAAATTGGTTTTAAAAACCGTCCGGTGTGAGATGTGGTGCTATTCGAGATCTGCTCCGGAGTTCCTTGGGCAATAATCTCGCCTCCGCCCTCACCTCCCTCCGGACCTAAATCAACAATCCAATCAGAAGTTTTTATTACTTCAAGGTTATGTTCAATCACGACTACCGTGTTTCCTTGATCTCTCAGCCTGTGAAGAACGCATAAAAGTTGTTCAATGTCGTGGAAGTGTAACCCAGTAGTTGGTTCATCTAAGATGTACAGGGTCTTCCCTGTACCTCTCTTTGATAACTCTTTACTAAGCTTCACTCGTTGTGCTTCACCTCCGGAGAGTGTAGTCGCCGCTTGCCCGAGCTTGATATAAGACAAACCGACATCAATCAGCGTTTGTAACTTTCTCGTGACATTTGGAATGGCTTCGAAAAATTGTCTAGCCTCCTCAATTGTCATTTCAAGTACTTGATTGATATGCTTCCCTTTATACCGCACGTCTAAGGTTTCTCTGTTGTAACGAGTTCCTAGACAAACGTCACAAGTTACATAGATGTCCGGAAGAAAATGCATTTCAACTTTCGTAACTCCGTCACCTTGACAGGCCTCACATCTACCACCTTTTACATTGAAGCTAAAACGTCCAGGAGAATATCCTCGAGAGCGCGCCTCCTGTGTGGCCGCGAATAACTCTCTTATTGGGGTAAAGATACCGGTATATGTGGCCGGATTTGAGCGCGGAGTCCGTCCTATCGGACTTTGATTTATTTCTATACATTTATCGAGTTTATCAAGGCCAAGTATAGTATCGTGCTCCGCAATTCTGCGCACACTGGCCTTGTTGAGTGCTTTCGCGGCTGCAGGGTAGAGCGTTTCATTAATCAATGTAGACTTTCCAGAACCCGACACACCGGTAATACATGTGAAAAGTCCAAGTGGCAATTCTAAATCTACGCTTTTAAGGTTGTTGGCTCGAGCACCCGTTACACGCAGAAACTGCCCTATAGGTTGATGCCTCACTGATGGTACTAAGATCGCCCTCGTACCAGACAAAAACTGACCGGTGACTGAATGAGTGCTGGAGCATATTTGTTCAGCTGTGCCTTGAGCGATAATTTCCCCACCGTGTAAGCCTGCACCGGGACCTATGTCTATGATATGATCAGCAGCTTTAATCGCATCCTCATCGTGTTCAACTACAATTACTGTGTTTCCAAGATCACGAAGTCTTGTGAGTGTACCCAATAAACGCTCATTGTCGCGTTGATGTAATCCAATGGAGGGCTCATCTAGAACATACATCACACCCACCAACCCAGCGCCAATTTGACTCGCCAGTCTAATTCTTTGTGCCTCTCCGCCCGAAAGTGAATCTGCACTCCGATCTAGGCTAAGATAACTTAGACCAACGTCTACTAAAAAGGAAAATCTTTGTTTGATTTCTTTTATGATCTTTTCAGCGATTTGCCCATCTCGACCGGGTAGCTTTAGAGAATTAAAATATGAGCTGCATTCACCTACTGGGAGGCTAACAATTTCGTTAATCGTTTTATTATCAACAAATACATTTCGAGCTGATTTACAAAGTCTCGTTCCAGAGCAATTAGGGCACTCCGAACTAGTCATATATTTCGCCAGTTCTTCTTTTACAGAGGGAGAATCGGTTTCGATGTAACGACGTTCCATGTTGTTAATCACACCTTCAAACCTGTGCTTTCTGTTTAGGATCATTCCCGTGTCATTAACATACTTAAAGTTGATTTCTTCGTCATCACTACCAAACAGTACTTTTTGTTGAAAAGTTTTCGGAAGGTTTTCCCAAGGTTGATCAAGGTTTATATCATAATGCCGAGCCAGCGAACCGAGCATGTTAAAGTAAAACAATGTTCTCCGGTCCCAACCACGTATTGCACCCTCCGGTATAGACGCAGTCGGATGTTGCACTATTCGTTCTACATCGAAGAATTGATGCTTACCAAGTCCATCACATGTTTTGCAAGCTCCAACTGGATTGTTAAAGGAAAACAGCTTTGGTTCAAGTTCGTCTAAGCTGTAGTTACATATTGGGCATGAAAACTTTGCAGAAAATAGTTGTTCTGGTTTTTCTTCATCTAAGTGCGTAATTACAGCTATTCCATCGGACAGTCCAAGCGCCGTCTCAAAGGACTCTGCTAAACGTAAAGAGTTGTTTTGATTTACCTTAAATCGATCGACAACAACCTCTATGGTGTGCTTGTGATTTTTTTCTAAAGAAGGGGCCTCATCTAAATCTACCACTGTGCCGTCAATGCGGGCGCGAATAAAGCCTTGGCTGCGTAAGCCTCCGAGCAGGTTTTGGTGCTCACCTTTCCGATCTTTTACCACTGGTGCCAGAAGCATCAGCTTACTACCCTCTGGGAACAGCATTACTTGATCCACCATTTGACTTACGGTTTGCGCTTTTAATGGACGTTGATGTTCTGGGCATTTGGGTTGACCAGTTCTGGCGAAGAGTAACCTAAGATAGTCATAAATTTCAGTTATGGTGCCCACCGTTGATCGGGGGTTATGGGAAGTTGACTTTTGTTCTATTGATATTGCCGGAGAGAGTCCCTCTACATGGTCTACATCAGGTTTTTCCATCATAGATAAGAACTGGCGCGCATATGTTGAGAGTGATTCAACGTATCTCCTCTGACCTTCTGCATATAAAGTGTCGAAGGCTAAGGAAGACTTCCCTGATCCCGAGGGGCCTGTGATTACCACTAACTTATCGCGGGGGATATTTACATCGATGTTTTTTAGATTATGAGTGCGTGCTCCGCGAACTTCAATAAAGCTCATGCTCTCCTCTACTGCTTATCAAATTTGATCGGTTAAACTTTAATTTTATGTACACAAAACTTTTGGGAACAGACTGGCCTTTTTGTTGATCATGCAACGGACTCCTAACTAATTTTTTATCATTGAGCCCTTCAAATACAAATGATTACATTTTACTTTTCAATAATAAGATTGTTACTAATTGGCATGCGCTACGGATCACAACAAAAAAGTTCTAGCGAACTAGCGTGAAGATATTACCTTTAATGAATGTGTTAGTCACTTATACGGCGTGGATATAGACCCTTGTCAATCAAAAAATAGATGCATTTAAAAAAGTGTTTTAGCTTAAGTCTTGTTTACAGCTATAATCAATTGACAGGGTGCATTAAGAAGCGTTCTTCGAGATGAAAACCCCGTGTCAATAATGTCTATTAAGAGAGGGTTTAATTGGAAAATAGGGGATTGATATGGCGCGCGGAATTAACAAAGTAATTATCGTGGGAAATTGTGGTCAAGATCCAGAGACTAGGTACATGCCCTCTGGCGGAGCAGTCACTAATTTAAGTCTAGCAACCACCGAATCTTGGAAGGATAAAAATACTGGTCAACAACAAGAGCGGACAGAGTGGCATCGCGTTGTATTTTTTAATCGTTTAGCAGAAATTGCTGGAGAGTACGTCAAAAGAGGGTCTAAAATTTATGTAGAAGGATCTTTGCGAACCCGCAAATGGCAGGATAAGGACTCAGGACAGGACCGCTATACTACCGAAATTGTTGCTAATGAGATGCAGATGCTCGACAGCAAAGGGTCTAGCGCGGGTGATTTCTCTTCTTCACAACCAAATCCATCGAGCTCTTTAAGTGTAGAAAAGTCAAAATCGTCGCATAACCCGAATATTAGTACCAACAACTCGTCTAATCTCAGTGATTTTGATGACGATATTCCGTTCTGATAGCAATTGATGGAAACTCTCGATAAGTCAATTTGGGCTTATACTTTCAGTTTTGTGCCAGAATCGATCGGCTAAATTTTTTAGGGGTAAAAATAATGCAGATTATGGTGGGAGATTTGGTTCCAGATGGAGATCTAACGGTAATGGGAGATTCTGGCCCAGAGCAAGTTTCATTTCGGGCACTCGTAAAAAATAAAAAGGTCGTGTTGATTGGTGTTGAGGGCGCATTTACCCCAAATTGTACATCGCAGCATCTACCAGGATTTATAAATCAAGCAGACACCCTGCGAAACAAAGGGATAGATATGATTATGTGTCTTTCTATGAATGACATTTTTGTGATGACTGCTTGGCGCGAGGCGATGAATGCATCTGCCTTGAAGATGCTTGCTGATGGGAACGGTTACTTTACTGAATCCCTCGGACTTACTCTAGACAATAGGGTTTGGGGCATGGGACTGCGGACAAAAAGATTTGCTATGATCATAGATAATGGCAGGGTTAATATGATTGGTGTGGATGATTTGGGAGTGCTTGCAAGTAGCGCAGATTCTGTCTTGTCTGCGTTATAAATCTTCACGATATTCTCCCAAAACCGCAAGCCTTTGTGGCCTTTTCATTATCTGTAACGCTCCATTACAAGGGTTGAATTCGTGCCTCCAAAACCAAAGCTATTGGTCATGAAACGTTCTATCTTGCGCTTATTAGTTTTTAATAGGATTGGAAGGTCACTCGCCTCCTTATCCAAGCATTCTATGTTGTGAGATGCTGCCAGAAACTCTGATTCCATCATCAGAATGCAGTAGATAGCTTCATGAACACCGGCAGCCCCAAGCGAGTGTCCCGATAATGATTTTGTAGAGCTGATAAGGGGACACGCAGTCGGAAAAATATCTCTAATTGCTTTCAGTTCGGCGATGTCACCAACTGGTGTGCTGGTGCCATGCGTGTTGATGTAATCGATTGGCCCAGAAGCGGTGCTAAGTGCCATTTGCATACAGCGTTTGGCGCCCTCTCCCGAGGGAGAGACCATGTCATCACCGTCAGAGGTTGCTCCGAATCCGGTAACTTCAGCTAATACTTTAGCGCCTCTCGCTAGGGCATGGTCATGCTCCTCGACTACTACGCATCCCGCCCCTGCCGCCGGGACGAAACCATCGCGATTTGTGTCATAAGGGCGCGAGGCAAGAGTTGGAGAATTATTATATTTGCTGGTAAGGGCACCCATTGCGTCGAACATGCCCGCCATTGACCAGTGCATATCTTCCGACCCTCCAGCTAACACGATATCCTGTTTACCTAGTTGGATCAGTTCGACGGCGTGTCCAATACAGTGCGCACTTGTGGCACATGCGGAAGCTATAGAGTAATTCACACCTTTTATCTTCAATGGCGTGGCAACGCATGCAGAAACAGTGCTAGCCATTATTTGAGTAACTCTGTATGGTCCTGCGCGCTTGATACCACGATTACGCATAACATCAATGGTTTCGGTAAACATTTCACCAGAAACTCCGCCGGATCCCATTACAAGTCCAGTTCGCGGATTTGAAACTAAGCTATCATTTAAATTTGCGTCCTTGATGGCCTTCTTTGTGGCAACGTAGGCGTAGGCAGCTGATGGCCCCATAAAACGAATAATTTTCCGGTCAATATGCTCTTTTAGATCAATATCTATATGTGCTCCAACATTACACCGAAGCCCCATTTCGAAGAAATCTTGCCGAAACGTGATTCCTGAGAGTCCTTTTTCTAAAGAATTAGTAACCGTTTCACGGTTATTTCCTAAACAAGAAGTGATCCCCAAACCAGTAATTACCGCTCTTTTCATGGATTTTCCTTTGTTATATGCAGAAAGATTAAGAACATATTTAGAAGTTGTCGGTGCTCTTAAAGAGACCAACTTTGAGATCTTTTGCTGAATAGATCTCGCGCCCGTCGACTTCTACTGTTCCGTCTGCGATGCCCATAACCAATTTTCTTTGGATCAAACGGTTTAGACTAAGTTTGTAAGTTACTTTTTTGGCAGTTGGAAGTACTTGTCCAAAAAATTTTACTGTTCCCGCCCCTAAAGCCCGACCACGGCCCGGATTCCCATTCCATGCCAAGAAAAAGCCGACTAATTGCCATAGAGCGTCCAAACCTAAGCAACCAGGCATCACTGGATCATCTTTAAAATGACAATCGAAAAACCACAGTTTTGGATGTATATCTAATTCCGCAATGATCTCACCAAGACCATGATCACCACCGTCATTGTTAATGCGCACGATACGATCCATCATTAGCATGTTCGGGGCTGGTAATTTAGCATTACCTTCACCAAAGATACCGGCATTTCCTGAGAGTAATAAGTCCTCTTTTTTGTAGGAGGTCCGCCTATAAAAGCCCATGGGTATTTTGCTTTATTTTGAACATATCTAATCCTATCCAGTTCTTCAGGCAGCGGCAACTATTTCTATGTAAAGTAGATCACATGATATTCCCAAAAATTCAGACTGCTCTATTTTTTTATTGACAGTACCCGTGCCTCTGCCTAGCATGGGACATCCTATATTTTGGCTTGTTTTTTTGGCGCATTCGTTTCAAAATTCAGTGAAAGATGAGTTCGGCGCTGTTAATCATTTGATTGATGCGCGGCTGAGTTCTAATGTTGATTTGGTTGTGAATGTCGGCGACCACATAGTCAATGCGGGTGGCAAACGTTTGCGACCTCTTGTCGTAATTTTGAGTGCAATGGCCAATGACTACCGAGGTAAAAATCATATTACAGCCGCAGCGGTTATAGAATTTATTCATACTGCAACCTTACTTCATGACGACGTAGTGGACGGCTCGTCTTTGCGTCGAGGTCGTTACACTGCCAACAGCCAGTGGGGAAATGCGTCAAGTGTTTTGGTGGGAGATTTCTTATATTCTCGAGCGTTTCAGATGTTGGTTGAGATTGGCAATATATCCGTTATGTCCTCCATAGCTAATGCGAGTAATTTAATTTCAGAGGGTGAGGTTCAGCAGTTGAGCTATGTGGGTAATCCAGATGTTGATGAGTCAATGTATTTAGAGGTCATTTATAAGAAAACTGCTGTACTTTACGAGGCTTCCGCAAGTATTGGAGCAATGTTGGCCGATTGTCAGACAAAGGCAATGGCGGATTATGGACGCCATTTAGGTCTAGCCTTCCAGATAACTGATGATATTTTAGATTACCAAGGAGAGGTAGATATATTGGGAAAAAACATAGGATCGGATCTCAAGGACGGAAAAATGACGCTTCCATTAATCTATGCTCAAGGCTCTGTAAGTGCATCTGAAAGGGCTATTATAAGAGACGTAGTTATCAACAGGCAAAACGAGCGTTTGATTGAAGTTCGAGAACTTGTGAAAAGTTCTGGTGGTTTGGAGTATTCTCTGGAGGTGGCAAGAAAGCAGGTTCTGCTGGCTCAAGAGGCTTTGTCGTTACTACCAAATAACGTCTATACAGACGACCTAATTGATTTGGCAGAGTTTTCAGTGGATAGGGTACTATAGAAACTTGGTTTTAATGAAAGAGAAATCCTTTATTTTATTTATTTATTTGAGGCTTAACAGATATGGCTAGGGCATTAAAGATAGGTACGCCTAGAGAAGTTCTGAATGGAGAAAAACGCGTGGCTATGACGCCCGACAGCGCAGAGTTCCTTTTAAAATTGGGTTATAAATGTGTTCTTCAATCGGGCGCGGGGTTAGCCTCGGGGTTTCCTGACATCAGTTATGTTGAAAGGGGCGTCGAGATTGCGGAGAGTAATCAAGAATTCTGGGATAGTTCTGACATTTTTATTAAGGTTCGCCCGCCCACCTTGGAGGAAATTGACTTCATCGATTCTGGAAAATTAATAATAGGATTTTTTTATCCATCTGAGAATAAGGATCTTCTGGAAAAAACCGCCAATAAGGGAATCAGCGTTATTGCTATGGACTTGGTGCCAAGAATCTCCAGAGCGCAAAAAATGGATGCGCTCAGTTCAATGGCAAATATAGCGGGTTATCGAGCCGTGATTGAGGCGAGTAATAATTTTAGTCGTTTCTTTACAGGGCAAGTTACAGCAGCAGGAAAAGTTCCTCCTGCAAGAGTTCTGGTCGTTGGAGCGGGAGTTGCCGGTCTCGCTGCCATTGGTACTGCGACATCCCTCGGAGCAATGACATATGCGTTTGATGTGCGTCCGGAAGTTTCGGAACAAATAGAATCTATGGGAGCTGAGTTTGTTTTCCTTAACTTTTTGTCAGAGCAACAAGATGGAGCAGCGCTTGGGGGCTACGCAGCACCCTCTAGTCCCGAATTCAGGGAGAAACAGTTGGAAAAATTTAGGGAATTGGCTCCAAATCTAGACATCGTGATTTGTACCGCGCTGATACCGGGTCGGGACGCTCCGAAGCTCTGGCTTGAGGATATGGTAGCTTCTATGAGGCCAGGGTCGGTGATTATTGACCTTGCGGCTGAGCGGGGAGGAAACTGTGATCTTACCAAGGAAGGAGAAAAAGTCGTCACTGAAAATGGAGTTATAATCATCGGATATGTGGATTTTCCCAGTCGAATGGCATCTCAATCCTCTGCATTGTATGCGTCAAATATTCGCCACATGCTTGCTGATTTGACTCCCGGAAAAAATGGAAAAATTGTGCATGACATGGAGGATGATGTCATACGAAGTGCGACCATCACACATCAGGGTCTGTGCACTTACCCGCCGCCGCCCCTTAAAGTACAAGCTATTGCAGAGCATAAAAAGAATTACGTAAAAGAACTCTCTCCCGAGGAAAAAAAGGAGGCTGAACGTATTGCTTTTCGGTCAGAAACTAAAAGACAAACTGGTTTGTTAATATCCGCCATAATATCTATCGGTTTGATTGGTCTCTGGGCACCTGCCAGCTTTATGCAACACTTCATTGTTTTTGTTTTATCCTGTTTCATTGGCTTTCAAGTGATTTGGAATGTAAGTCATGCCTTACATACCCCATTAATGGCAGTCACTAATGCGATTTCCGGAATTGTGATTGTAGGTGCTTTACTTCAGGTCGGATCTGGAAGTGGATTAGTAATTATTCTGTCAGCTATTTCTATATTGATTGCTTCCATCAATATTGTCGGCGGTTTTATGGTTACAAAACGTATGCTTGCCATGTTTCAAAAATCGTAATTTAGGGTGATTTTATGAGTACTGGAATTGTGACTGCATCATACATTATTGCCTCAATACTATTTATTCTTTCCCTAGGAGGACTTAACAATCAAGAGAGCGCAAAGAGAGCAATTTGGTATGGAATGGCTGGGATGTTCTTGGCTATTCTGGCGACGCTGCTCGGTCCAGGGATAAGTAATTACTTGATTGTAATAGCCATGATTGGAGGCGGTGCGGGGATTGGTTATGCAGTAGCAAGACGAGTAGAAATGACCGAGATGCCGCAGTTAGTGGCTGCATTGCACTCGTTTGTAGGACTGGCAGCTGTGTTGATCGGTCTGAACGCAGATGTTGAGTTGTCTACTGTAACTGCACTGAAGACTTCTGGCGTAACGCTGGCTGATGCGGATTTAACTGGATTTGCTTTAAGTTTGTTCAAGAAAACTATAGTCGAGATATCTATTTTAAAGGTTGAAATTCTGCTTGGAATCTTTATCGGCGCTGTCACTTTCTCGGGATCTTTAGTCGCATTCGGCAAACTTGCTGGGTCTGTTGACGGCAAGCCTTTTAAATTTCCTGGTGGACATTTGCTAAATTTGGCCGGTTTGCTTTTTTGTACATTTTTTGGGTTTTTATATCTTCAAGGATCGGGCATATGGACGTTAATTCTCGTCACATTAATCTCGGGATTAATTGGCTGGCATCTAATTATGGGTATTGGCGGGGCTGACATGCCTGTAGTTGTATCAATGTTGAATTCGTATTCAGGTTGGGCGGCAGCGGCAATAGGATTCACTTTAGAAAACGATCTTTTGATCGTCACGGGGGCACTTGTGGGCGCCTCTGGCGCTATACTGAGCTACATTATGTGTGCAGCAATGAACAGGAATTTTATAAGCGTAATTCTTGGTGGCTTTGGGGGGGCAGTCGTCTCCCAAGCTTCTATTGATGGCGAGCAAGTAGCGATTGACGCGGAGGGCGTTTCGGCAGCTTTGGATGACGCTGATAATATAATTATAATCCCTGGATACGGGCTAGCCGTGGCTCAAGCACAGCAAGCTATAAGTGAGCTTACCAAACGTCTCCGATCAAGAGGCAAGAACGTCCGATTCGCAATACACCCAGTTGCGGGAAGGCTGCCTGGTCATATGAATGTACTTTTGGCAGAGGCCAGAGTGCCTTATGACATTGTCTTTGAAATGGACGAAATCAATAGTGATTTTCCCGAGACCGATGTTGCTATTGTAATTGGTTCGAACGATATAGTTAATCCGGCTGCACAAGATGATCCTGACAGCCCGATAGCTGGAATGCCGGTACTTGAGTGCTGGAAGTCAAGACAGGTATTCGTTTCAAAAAGGGGGCAAGGCACAGGGTATTCGGGGATAGAAAATCCGCTCTTTTTCAAAGAAAATACCCGAATGTTTTTTGGAGATGCTAAAAGCTCGCTCAATAAACTTTTAGCTTTGATTGACTAAGTGGATTTTTATCGACCTCGATTTGCTGATTCAAAACGAATTTTTATAACAAAGCCTACAGAAACATCCTTTGAAAGTCCGCAGAGTTGAAAAACGGCGGATTTAACCCCACCTTCTTTAATGATTTGGTTTCTTTGGGGTATGAATATGCGGTTCGAAAAATTGACTCATCAGCTTCAAGCAGCTTTGGGAGATGCACAATCGCTTGCTTTGGGTTTGGACCATGGCCTAGTCGAGCCAGTTCACTTGCTGTCAGCTTTGCTGAGTCAAAAGGATGGAAGTGTTCAATCAATATTAACGCGTGCCGGATACGACGTCACTGGGCTGAAGCATTTTCTAGAGAATCATCTAAATTCGCTTGCCAAGATATCGCAACCTACTGGAGAAATAAATGCTTCGCCCTCGCTTGTGAAATTGATTAATTTAAGTGACCGTCTGGCCCAGAAACGAGGAGACAAGTTCATATCCAGTGAAGTGATGCTTTCAACTTTTCTTAATGACTCTTCGTTTTTAGGGAGCTCTTTACGTCGTTTTGGAGATAGATCTAAGGCGGAAGCAACGATCGAGTTAATTCGGGGCGGCGAAGCCGTGGAGGATGCTGATATTGAGCAAAAACGAGAAGCGCTTGACCGATATACATCGGATCTAACAGCACTGGCATTGTCTGGAAAGCTAGATCCAGTGATTGGTCGAGACGATGAAATTAGAAGGGTGATTCAAGTTCTACAACGTCGAACAAAGAATAATCCGGTAATAATTGGAGAGCCTGGTGTGGGAAAAACAGCAATTGTTGAGGGTCTAGCACAGCGAATTATAAATGGAGAGGTGCCAGACGGTCTTAAGAGAAGACGGGTCTTGAGTTTAGATTTAGGCGCATTGGTCGCCGGCGCCAAATTCCGAGGAGAGTTCGAGGAACGACTCAAAGCAATACTCTCTGACTTATCGAAATTAGAGGGGCAGATTATTTTGTTTATTGACGAGTTGCACACAATGGTCGGTGCTGGAAAAGTTGAGGGGGCTATGGACGCAGGAAATATGCTGAAGCCAGCATTAGCACGTGGTGAGCTTCACTGTGTGGGTGCTACTACGTTGAATGAATATAAACTGTACATAGAAAAAGATGCGGCACTTGAGCGACGCTTTCAAAAACTTTTGGTAGATGAACCGAGCATGAACGATACCATAGCTATTCTGCGGGGTCTTAAGGAGCGGTATGAGGTACATCATGGTGTGGAGATCACTGACGAGGCATTGGTTGCTGCATCGCGATTATCGCGACGTTACATTACAGACAGACAGCTACCCGACAAGGCAATTGATTTAATTGATGAAGCGGGTAGTCGGATCAGAATGGAAATTGATTCAAAACCAGAAATCATGGATCGGCTTGATCGGAGAATCATTCAATTAAAAATTGAGCATGAGGCACTCAATAAGGAGACTGGAGATTCTGCGGAAAAGAGACTAAAAAAAATTAAAGATGATATTAATAAAATGGAGGCCGATTATGCTGACATGGATGTTATATGGAAGCTTGAAAAAGCGTCGGTTCAAGGTGAGACACAAATCAAGATTGAGTTAGAACAAGCAAAAGTGACACTTGATATTGCTAGGAGAGGTGGAGACTTAGAGCAAATGGCTCAAATTCAGTATAGTGTTATTCCTGATCTTGAGAGGCGTTTACAAAATGCCTCTGAACAGAAAATAATGGAAAAACAATTACTGAAAAATCGGGTCACTGCAGAGGAAGTGGCTGACGTAGTCTCTAAATGGACGGGTATCCCTGTTAACAGGATGTTAGGCGGCGAACGAGACAGGCTTATTAATATGGAAGAACATTTACAAAGGCGGGTTGTGGGGCAGAAAGAAGCTATAGCAGCGGTTTCGAATGCAATAAGACGCTCGCGAGCAGGGCTATCAGACCCAAGCCGTCCCAATGGTTCTTTTTTATTTTTGGGGCCAACTGGTGTGGGAAAAACAGAGTTGTGCAAGACATTAGCAGATTTCCTTTTTGATAGTGCAGATGCGATGGTGCGAATAGACATGTCCGAGTATATGGAAAAGCACTCACTATCGCGTTTGATTGGAGCACCACCAGGATATGTCGGATATGATGAGGGCGGATTTTTAACTGAGGCGGTGAGGCGTCGCCCTTATTCTGTGCTCCTTCTGGACGAGATTGAGAAGGCTCATTCAGACGTCTTTAATATTTTGTTACAACTTCTTGATGACGGACGACTTACCGACAGCCATGGGCGAACCGTTGACTTCAAGAACACTGTGGTTGTGATGACATCCAACCTCGGCTCAGACCTGATTCAGGTGTTATCAGATGAGGCAGATTACCCATCAATGAAATCCTCGGTGATGGATGTAGTCGCACAGCATTTTCGACCAGAATTTATCAATCGAATTGATGAGTCGGTAGTCTTTCATCCTCTGAATCATGATTCGCTTAACGAGATTGCCTCTATTCAGATCAATTTGCTGGCAGACCGACTAGCAGAACAAGCGCTGACATTAAAATTAGGTGAGGAGGCTAAGGACCACATCATCAGCATAAGCCATGATGACGTTTACGGCGCGAGACCTCTGAAAAGGACGATACAGCAGCTGGTGGAAAATCCGCTTGCTTCACTCATTCTCGCGGGACAGATCTCAAGAGGAGCACAAATAATTGGTGACTTTAAAGATGGAGAAATAGTATTTTCTTCCTCATAAGGCAAACCCGTAAATTACACTTAATAAGAAAATCACAAAAGCGAATTATCGGTCCGCTTCGTGTCCCTCGACGAAGAGGAGCCTAATAACTAAGCTTTCTTCGTGGGGAAGCACGGAGACCATTAACACATTAATTTCTTCGTCAACTCGCATGCCCGCGGGGACATTTATCAAAATCTCCCCGCTAATTGGACTCGTTCGCATACCAAGTTTACTGATCTGCTCATTACCATCACCCTTTTGGGCAAATTTTTCTAGGAGAATTTGGACAGCTTTTAGAAAGTTCCGTTTGTTAAATTTACCCCGATAGTTTGTCCGGTCCAGTTGAAGGTATAAAGGAATAACATTACCGGTTTTATCGTTAGTAAGTTTGCCCGCAGGGACTCGGCTTCCCTCCCTCAAGCATTCATATAAGTGATCAATATCCTTTGTAGATTGCCTCTGAAATGAGGCAATAAGTAGGTTTGCACTCAGATTAAAAATCTTTGAGAGGTCCAGTTTTGACACAATTGCGGAAACGCTCATAAAAAATGAGATTACAGGTCTTCTAGAGTTCGGAAATTTAGCATGAGCAGCCTACTGTTGTTTGCATCATTCTTTCGATTTAAACACCTAATCACCTATGAATGAGACCGTACTTGTTTTCTAAGATTTCGATAATTTCTGCTCGAGGGTGTTGAGAAATCTGGAGAGGCTTGCCGGTGATTTCTTGAGCGACCCTCAAATATGTATCGGATACTGTGAACATAATATTTTTAGGGAGTACGGTTTTTTTGGCAAGAGCTAAACGCTCATTCATCCTCGATTTGTCTAACAAGATTTCAGGTTCTGGGAAATAATTTAGTAGTAATTGACGGAAGACCTCTTTAGATTTTTCCAATATATTCCCATTTCTATAACTGGGTCCATCCCAAATTCTTGAAGAATCCGGCGTTCCTACTTCATCCATATATATTAGCTCTTCGTGTCCTGATACGTTCGTCACATATCCGAATTCGAATTTGGTATCGACGAACAATTGATCTAGTTTCTTTAATTCTTTTTCGATCAGTGAAAAACCCTCCTTAAGCAATCGTTCATATTGAGGGATGTCTTCCCGTCTACGAAACTTAAATTTTTTATAGTAGGACACAATGTCGTCTCGAGAAATATTTACATCATCTACTTCTGGAACATTTGGTATCCCTTTGAGAATACCCTTCGTGGATGGAGTTATGAGCAACTCAGGTAATAGCTGGTCTTTTTTGAGGTAATCACTGAGTTGGATTCCACAAAAATGTCGTTCTCCCCTCGCGTAAGAACGCCACATGGAGCCGGTAATATATCGTCGTCCGATAGCCTCGATCATGAGTGGTTCAGCTTTTTGTACAATCCAAACTAAGGGGTGTGGAATGTCTAAGATATGACTATTTGCAAGGCCTCGCTCACGAAAAAGTCTGAACCAGTGATTAGATATAGCATTTAGTGCAGCACCTTTTCCTGGAATTCCTCGTAACCCGCCCTCTCCACGCCAAACACAGTCAAAGGCAGATATCCGATCACTGATGATCATCACAGCAAGGGGTGAGTTTAATGGAACTGGGTAACTATGCACTTTGATCAGGCGCTCACTATCTTTTGCCGTGAGCCAATATACAGAGCGCACTTTACCGTTGTGTACCGGCTGATCACTGCGGACTGGGAGGTCATAATTGACATCTAATACGACATCTGCATTGTCCATTTTTTGCACCTTATTGAGTGGCTGTATGGTTCAGACAGTGAGGAGTTTTTGATAGCTTTATTGTTTTAATTTGCCTTTTGATCTCACCGGAATCGGAGATAGTTTAGCACTTAATATTACCAATAAGAATATCAGTGGGCAAAGAGAAAAAACTCTGTGTTATCATCATTTATACAGTAAAAGTATAGTGCAATGGGAGTAGTTTATTTGGGGAGCATGTTAGTGACTGGGGGTAGTGGATTTATTGGGAGAAACCTTTGTAAATCCGCTTTACATTGGGGTTTTGACGTAGCTGTGATTACGCGCGATAAGAAAATGGCTCGTAAGATTTTGCCCACACCCGTTACCCTCTATAGTTGTCTTGATGAGATTGCGGAAGGGACTCAGTATGACTCGTTGGTTAATTTGGCGGGCGAGTCGCTTGCATCTGGTCGCTGGACTGAGATTCGGAAACAAAAGTTTTACGACAGTCGGATCGGATTTACTGATCGTCTTGTCAATTCGTTCTCTGAACATTTGCCTCCACCCAAGCAAGTATTGAGTGCCTCGGCAGTGGGTTTTTATGGACATTCGAGTGAAGCACTTGATGAAAATTCAGGTTCATCAGGGGGTTTTTCCCACTACCTGTGCTCGAGCTGGGAGAAAAGTGCGAAGGCTTTCGAGGCATTAGGCAGTCGTGTAAGTTTTCTTAGGATTGGAATCGTTCTTGGCGACGGGGGTGCGCTGGCAAATATGTTGCCGGCTTTTAGGTTGGGACTCGGTGGTTCCTTGGGCAATGGGCGCCAATATATGTCGTGGATACATCTTGATGATGTTATAAGAGCAATCCATTTTTGTTTAAAAAATGAGGACATCTCCGGAGCAATAAATCTGAGTGCTCCAAATCCGGTCACTAATAAAGAATTTAGTCAGGCTTTGGGAAAAGCATTGGGTCGCCCGAGCGCTTTTACCATGCCTTCATGGGGTGCCCGATTTATTTTTGGTGAATTGGCTGATGAACTTCTTTTGGGAGGTCAGCGGGTATTTCCTGGTGTACTTTTGGATCGCGGGTTTAAATTTTCCTTTAATACCCTGGAAGTAGCGCTTGGATCGCTCTTTGGTAAGGACACCGGTTAATCATGTTGACCTAAAATGATAAAGGTTATGCGGGGCTTCAAACCGAATACTTTGCACAAGAAAACTGTTGTGATTACGGGAGCCTCTGAAGGCGTTGGAGCTTCCTGTGCGAGACTTTTTGCGGCCTCAGGCGCATATCTAGTCCTCGCTGCGCGGGGTAAAGAAAAACTTGATAAGATCGTTTCAGAGGTCAGTCAGCTCACCGTGGCCGTTGGTTATGCAATGGATGTGTGTGATCTTAGTGCTTGTGATGAGCTTTTGGCAGTCGCAAAGAAGCGTTTCGGTCATATCCATGTCTTAATTAACAATGCGGGGTTTCATGACCGTGGACCATTTGACACCATTGATCCCCGAAATATAGCGTATATGGTAGATGTAAATATTAGAGCACCAATTTACTTAACTTCAGCGGCGATGCCATATTTGACTGAGTCAGAGGGAGGTGCTGTGGTTATGGTAGGATCATTGGCTGGAATGGGACCACTCTCCGGCGCTTCAGTGTATTCTGGCACAAAATCAGGCTTACGCACTTTCACTTTTGCTTTAAGAGAGGAGTTAATCAACACAAATATCCGCTGTGCCATTGTCTCGCCTGGCCCAATTGATACCGGCTTTATCATGAAGAATTTGGATTCGGTGGATGACATTGTTTTTTCTCAGGCGATGAGCACCGCCGACGGAGTTGCTGCTAAAGTGAAGGATCTGGTGGAGGGAGAAAAGGCAGAAATAGCCATTCCTCGTTTGGGTGGGATTCTCGCCTTATTTGGAGCATCATTTCCTGTTTTACAACGTCTTTTGAGGCCACTTTTTAGTGCTTTGGGACGAAAAAATAAACGTAGATATTTAAAAAGGCATAGGTCTTTCGAATCTGGAGAGTGATTGCAGTGAAATTGAATTTTCGAGACCGGGGAGAGGGTAACGCAGTCATCTTAATCCATGGCCTGTTTGGATCATTGGCTAATTTGTCATCATTGGCTAAAGAACTAGAGGAAATGTTCAGGGTAGTTAGTGTTGATTTACGGAACCACGGAGCCTCAGACCATAGTCAAAAGATGGATTTATCCGGTATGGCGGGAGATATTTCTGAAACTATGAGATTTCTGGGAATCAGCGAGGCAGCGATAGTCGGACACTCGTTGGGTGGCAAGGTGGGCATGCAGATGGCACTCTCCTTCCCCAACCTAGTGACAAATTTAGTGGTTGCAGATATCGCACCTGTAAAATATAGCTCTCAACATAATCCTCTTTTGGATGGTCTTCAGCACCTTAACGAAATGTCAGTAATCAGTCGTAGTGAAGCTGACGATGTTTTGTCGAAATATGAGACGGATAGAGCGGTGCGAGCGTTTTTACTGAAAAATCTGGTGCGAGAGAATTCAGGTCAATACCGTTTGAGGCTCAACCTAGCCGCGATTATTGAAAACTATAATGTAACATTAACCGCTGCTCCTCAAGGTGAACCCTCATTATGCCCCGTTTTATTTTTAAAGGGACAAAATTCTGCTTACATTCAGAATAAGCATTATAAAGAAATAAACCGAATTTTTAAGAGAGCTAGCGTAAGAGTAATAGATGGTGCGGGACATTGGGTGCATACAGAAAAACCCGAACTTTTTAATCAATTAGTCAGCGAGTTTTTGATTAATGGCTAACTTAGGACGAAGAAGATTGAATTAGTTAGTTAGAATATTAAAATATTTATCATTTGGGGAATAAGGAAATGTTTGAATATCTTAGTGTAACTAAGACCGATCCAATCTTAGGTTTGATGGCGGCTTATCGGGCGGACACTCGAGAACAGAAAATCGATCTTGGCGTGGGTGTTTATATGGATGATCGTGGTTTTACGCCTGTCATGGAGGCTGTTAAAGATGCTGAAAACCGGCTTGTAAAGTCAGAGAACACAAAAAGTTACCAGGGAATAGTAGGTGACCCGGAATTTAATCAACACATGCTGGCCCTTTTGTTTGGCGAAGATCACACCGTTCTTCGTTCCGGTAGGATAAAAACTTTACAAGCTCCTGGTGGGTCTGGAGCCCTTCGGGTTGGTGCTGAATTGATTTTAAGGGCGAAAAAAGATAGTAGGATTTGGGTGGGTACTCCCACGTGGCCCAATCATATTCCGTTGTTGGGAGGGGCGGGGTTACGAATCGCAGAGTATCCCTACTATGATACGGCAACACGAAAGATCAATATTGACGGAATGCTCCAAACCCTGAGGAGTGTTCCAGATGGAGATATAGTCCTTCTTCACGGGTGCTGCCATAACCCTACTGGTGCTGATTTGACCCATGATGAGTGGGATGAGGTAACAAAAATTGCTCTTGAAAGAGGGTTTATTCCATATATTGACACCGCTTATCAGGGTTTGGGAGTAGATCTTGATGCTGACGCATATGGTATTCGATCTATGGCTAGATCTTTGCCGGAGTTAATTGTTGCATCCTCTTGTTCAAAAAACTTCGGTCTTTACAGAGAACGTACGGGGTCAATTACCTTTTTATCGGAGACAAGTGCCAAAGCCGAGATAGTTGTGGGCCAGGCAATGGCGGTAGCGAGACAGCTGTATTCGATGCCTCCGGCGCATGGTGCTTTGTTAGTAGCAATGATTTTGGGAGATTCAGAATTAAGGCGAAGTTGGGAACAAGAGTTGAGAGAAGTGCGGGAACGCATAATCTCAATGCGTTGTCTGCTCACAGATCGTATTTGTGACAATGATGCAGGAATGGATTTTAATCATATAAGAGAGCAGAGAGGCATGTTTTCTTTCCTTGGGATCAATGCGTCGCAGTTGGAAACTTTACGTGATCAATTTGGGATATACATCGTTTCTTCTACGAGAATAAACATGGCGGGAATTAATTCCGGTAATATTGATTATCTTGTATCGTCACTGCGGTCTGTCCTAAAATAATCACATAGTTGGATGCTTATTTCAGCAACCGTTTTGTCAACGCCGGATTTACCACAATCGATGCACAAATCAGAGTACTTTTGGTAAAGCAAATTTCTTTCCGTATACAGGTCCTCGAAAGTTTGATTGGGCTGGCTCGCTATACCGCGATTATCTAAGTTATCGATGCGGTTCAGGAGAATTGGAACCGGCACTCGCATATATACTATAGTGGTAGCTTTACTAATATGTCTCATGGCTTTTTGCGAGTAGACGATACTTCCTCCCGTAGCCACGACGGTCCTCCTTCTTATTTGCATTTTGCTTAGTAATTTCTCCTCAAGCTCTCTCAGATAGAGGTATCCCGATTGATTCAAAATATCCTGCAGACAGAGCCCGGCTTGTAGCCTGATTCTGTCGTCCGTATCAACGAACTCCCATCCTAAAGACTTCGCGAGAAGTTTGCCGATGGTACTCTTTCCTGCACCCGGCATACCAATCAGCGCGATTGATCGGGTTTGTTCATGAATCTCTTTAAAAAAGGTTTTGCTCACATTATTTGCCGAAATGGACGTCCTTAAGATGGGGTTGAGGTCCTCATCAAACAATTAAGACAGTGTAGCTGTTTTTATCTAAACTAAAACACAGATATGGAAAGATTTTAGCTTTGAGTGATAAAGATGCCGCATATAAACATTTGGAGGTCGTGCTATCATGTCAATTGACCTTAATCTAGAGTCAGGGTTTACTTAAATTCCACAGTAGGGAATGTTTTGCTCATGTTGAAATTTGGCCGAATTGGTCTAATCGCGAGTGTTAATGTGCCAGCAGTTTTAGATTCGTTGAAGAATCTTGAGCGGGTGTTTTTGGCGGCTGGCTCACAAATAGTGCTTGATGAGGGAGCTGCCAATTTGATTGGACGCTCAGATATTGCTTCAGTGGCGATTGAAGAATTTTCGGGTCGAGTCGACTTGGGTGTAGTTGTGGGTGGAGATGGCAGTATGCTGAGTGCTACTAGAAAACTGGCGGCAGCAGATATTCCTCTTTTGGGAATTAATAGTGGCCGCTTAGGTTTCCTTACAGATATCTCGCCAAAAGATATTGCTCACCGTGTTATGCCGGTTCTGCATGGTGAATTTCAGAGCACAAAGCGTTTTATGCTTGAAGTGGTTATTACAAGGGATAGTATTGAAATGGATAGGGGGATCGCTCTTAATGAGGTTGTCCTCCATCCTGGTATGCCACTGAGTATGCTAGAGTTTGAACTTTATGTAGATGGAACATTCGCCTACAGCCAACGTTCAGATGGACTAATTGTAGCGACGCCCACTGGATCTACTGCATACGCTTTGTCTGCGGGAGGACCTTTGCTGTTTCCAGAGTTGGATGCCTTTTCCGTGGTACCCTTAAATCCACATACGCTGAGTAGTCGGCCAATAGCCTTGCCAGGAGATGCGCAGATCGAGATTTATGTCGGGGCACGTAATAAGTTTGAACCCCGACTAACTTGCGACGGGCAAAATAATTTTAATGCGCTGCCGGGAGATAAAATTCGAGTCTCAAAACATAGTAAGGAGATTGTTTTTATCCATCCCAAAGATAATAGCTTTTTCAGCGTATGCCGGTCTAAATTAGGATGGGGAAGCAGATTAGGAACAGCCGACGAAAATGAGTGATGAACAACAAGAAACCTCTCGCTTAAAGTCTCGACTTTGGAGTAATCTAATAGAACAACCCGTCATCTCAGCATTACTTGGAATGATGTTTTTGGGTTACCTAACGGGAACATACCTATTTCTATTTTCACAAATATTTGTTTTTGGAGGCTTGGATGGTGGCGAATATTGGCGTTTGGTCACACCAATTTTTTTGCACTTTGGCATTATTCATTTTGTTTTTAATGCCCTCTGGTTGGCACTTCTAGGCTCTAAAATAGAGAGATTTGCCGGGCATACGCAATGTTTTATTCTGATTTTATTTATCGCAATATTTTCCAATACAGGTCAGTATTTGTGGTCCGGCTCCGCACGTTTCGGCGGTATGTCGGGAGTAATTTATGGGCTCTTAGGATATTTATGGGTGCATCAATGGCTTGCACCTAATCATCATTTCTCCTTACCAAAAGAGCTAGTAGGATTTATGCTTCTGTGGCTTTTAGTCTGCATGAGCGGAGCATTAGATTATGTTCTAGGCATTGGGGTAGCTAATGCTGCTCATTTTATTGGCCTGGTAACGGGCATGTTTTTTGGTCTTGTTTTTGGTTTTTTAGCTTCCCGGGTGAAGAATTGTAATCAGTAGGTTTTCATCTCAAAAAGCTCATTTCTAAAAGAAGGGAAAAATCTATAGGTACTAAAATGAACTTTAAAAATTTAGCACGCAGTATTACGCCGAATGTTTACCAAACTTTCAAGCGAGCTGTGGAGATTGGCAGGTGGCCCGATGGTAGCGGATTATCGGTTGATCAAAAAGAGATTTGTATCCAAGCGATTATCGAGTATGAATCAGATATGCCGGAGAGTGAGCGCACTGGTTTTATCGCGCCGCGCGTTGAAGGGTGTAACACAAAAAACAAGGGTGGCACAGATTTGTTGAATTGGAGAGATTGAATATACTCTAATCTCTATTTGTGTAAATTATAGCCATAGTTAGACTTTTTGGGGTGAGGAGTGGTCGTAGAGAAAGATGCATTATTAGAAATGGTTCATTTAAAAGATTACCGTGAATCAAAGTTTTTTATCGATAAGACCGAACTATGTTTTGATTTGGGTGATGCATTTACCGTCGTAACATCTAAACTTCATATCAGAAGGAATCCGAAGACTGCTGCTTGTATGACATCGCCCTTGGTTCTTGATGGCTCGTTGGATTTGGATTTAGTAAGTATCTCGATTAATGCTATACCGCTCTCTGAGACCGCCTACATGGTGGAAGAGGGTAGGTTAGTGATCTTGAAGCCCTCTGAGCAGTTTGTGTTGCAAACCGTCGTAAATATAAAACCTCAAGATAATACGGCTCTCATCGGATTGTACCGGTCACGTGAAATGTTCTGCAGTCAATGTGAGGCGGAAGGCTTCAGACATATTACTTATTATCTCGATCGACCTGATGTCATGTCTAAATTTTTTACAAAGATTATTGCGGATAAAAAAAAATATCCAGTAATGCTCTCTAATGGTAATCCCACCAGTTATGTGGAATTAGGTGATGGAACTCATTCGATCACATGGCATGACCCATTTCCAAAGCCCTCATATCTGTTTGCATTAGTTGCGGGTAAGCTTAGCTGTGTAGAGGATCGTTTCGTAACTTTGAGTGGTAGAGGTGTTTTACTGCAAATTTATGTGGAGGAAAAAGACCTCGGCAAGTGTGACCATGCTATGAGTTCGTTAAAAAAATCCATGGAATGGGATGAAACTAATTATGGCCGAGAATATGATCTAGATATTTTTATGATCGTTGCTGTGGATGATTTTAACATGGGCGCCATGGAAAATAAGGGACTCAACATTTTTAATACCTCGGCAGTCCTTGCGGATCCAAAAATCACGACAGATGCATCGTTTCAAAACATCGAAGCAATAGTGGCGCATGAATACTTTCATAATTGGTCTGGGAATCGAGTTACATGTCGAGACTGGTTTCAATTGAGTTTGAAAGAAGGCTTCACCGTTTTTAGAGATGCGCAGTTCTCTGCGGATATGAATTCACCGGCAGTAAAGCGTATACAAGACGTTTCATTTTTGCGTGCCCACCAGTTTACGGAGGATGCGGGAACTATGTCGCACTCCGTTCAGCCTGATTCATATCTTGAGATTAATAATTTTTATACGGTCACTATTTATGAAAAAGGGGCTGAAATAGTTGGCATGTTGCACACTTTATTGGGGGCAGAACACTTTAGATCAGCTACAGATCTTTACTTTGGGAGACATGATGGTCAGGCCGTAACTATAAATGATTTCGTTCGCGCCATGGAGGATGTAAGTGGTATTGACTTGGAGCAATTCATGCTTTGGTACAAGCAGGCTGGAACTCCAGTTGTATCAGTCACGTCTGAATACTCAGAGAATTCGCAAAGATTTATGCTTACTTTCCAACAGAGTTGCCCTGATAGCCCTGGGCAATTAAATAAGAAGCCGTTGTTAGTTCCAATTCGGTTGGGGTTATTAAACTCTAATGGAGAGCCATTTGGACTCAATGCCGTCGGTGATCATGAGATAATCTTTCAACTTTCAGATAAAAAACAAAGTGTAGCTTTTAAAAATATATCCTCTAAACCCACTCCAGCCCTTCTGCGGGGGTTCTCGGCTCCTATAAAACTTAATTATCAGTACTCTAATGAGGAACTGGCTTTGCTCGCGGCGAAAGACACTGATGAATTCGTTCGGTGGGACGCCTGCCAGCAGCTTGCTTTTCGCGCGCTTCGTGAACCAAGCAATATTTTGGGAACTGACACTTGTTCTCAAGCAAAAGCATTATTAACCACATATGAAAAGCTTTTATCTGAAGAAAATATAGATCCTGCGTTGGTCGGGTTGATGTTACAACTTCCTGGGGAGTCTCGTCTCCACGACAAAAAGAACGGAGTAGATCCTGATGCAATTCATAGGCGGAGGGAATCTTTGCGGACATTTTTGGCCGGAAAATTAAGAGTAAAATTGGAAGCGGTTTACCATGCGCATAAAAGCCACCAGACTTACAAACCAGTGTCTTCACAGATCGGCTTGCGCACTCTAAAAAATGCTGTTTTGGAGTACCTCATGTATACTGAGGTAGGAGTTGAGCTGGCTTGGCAGCAATTTAAAGAGTCAGATAACATGACCGATCAGTCCTTTGCATTTAGGTGTCTGGTTGATTGCTCTCGTTCTGGAAACTACGCACGAATGGCAACTGAGCAGTTTGAGTGCCAGTGGAAACATGAAGCACTTGCGATGAATATATGGTTTCAGATTCAGTCTGCATGTGTTCAAAAAAATACACTGGCTCGAGTCGAAAAATTGTTGAAACACCCGTTATTTAATATCAGAAATCCCAATAAAGTTCGGAGCGTCATTGGCTCATTTTGTAGCAGTAACCTTATCAATTTCCATGAGGCTAACGGCGCTGGCTATGATTTTCTTGAGAATCATATAAAGATGTTAAACGAGATTAATCCACAGATCGGCGCGCGGCTCGTCGTGCCTCTAACTCGATGGAGGCAGTATATAGCTCCTCATTCAAGATTAATGAGACGGGCATTACAGCGTTTATCTGAGTTACCCAATCTCTCCAAGGACATCAGTGAAATCGTGTTGAAGTCCTTGTAACTTAGTTTTCATCTGTTGAGTATGTCTTGATTAGGACGGCGGCAGCCTTAACTCTTTTATAATTTTTCCTACATTTTTAGGCGGTTTGGGCGTGAATCTGCTTACTGTAATGGTCGCAGTAATATTGAGTATCATGCCGATCGTGCCGATACCCTCTGGTGAGATTCCGAATATCCAATTTGCTGGAATATTTTGAGAAGGCTCAATAAATTTGAAGAATACAATATAAAAGAAAGTAAACAATAAGCCTGCCAACATCCCGGTGACCGCACCCTCTCGTGTGATTGACTTCACAAAGATTCCTAGAAATAGCGCGGGAAAAATTGAGGCGGCGGCTAGGCCAAAGGCAAATGCAACTACTTGAGCCACAAAGGCTGGCGGATAAATTCCAAAAAGACCTGCAACGAAAACAGCTATGGCGGCGGCGATGCGAGCACAAAATAATTCCTGACGGTCATTAATTTTTGGCATAAACGTTTTTTTTAGCAAGTCGTGTGATACGGCACTTGAGATCACCAGCAGTAAACCCGCCGCTGTTGACAGAGCTGCAGCAACCCCTCCGGCGGCTACTAATGCAATAACCCAGCTGGGTAGTCCCGCAATTTCAGGATTTGCAAGCACAATTATGTCTCTATCTATGTATATTTCGTTGTTGCTCACCGAGGGACTATTTTCTAGCAGTCTTTGGCCGCTGGGGCCGCGCTCGTCAGAAAACTTTGGTCTCTGGGGCTCCAGTGCGTGTCCGGCACCGTACTGCATCACTCCGTCGTTATTTTTGTCCTTCCATGCAACAAGTCCTATAGATTCCCATTGGGAAAACCAAGAGGGCGCATTTTCGTAAGGTGTCTCATGAATTGTATCTACGAAATTAAGTCGAGCGAAAGCAGCAACCGCTGGAGCTGTTGTGTAGAGGATTGCAATGAAAACAAGGGCATAGCCCGCTGATAAACGGGCATCTGAGACTTTTGGAACGGTGAAAAAACGGACAAGTACATGTGGTAACCCCGCAGTTCCAAACATTAATGCTGCAGTGATTGCCAGTACATCAACTGTGGATTTCTGGCCCTCAGTATATGGCGAGAAACCCAGATCGGTGAGCACAGAATCCAGTTTCTGCAGTACCGAAACATTTGAACCATCATTTAACTCTGAGCCAAACCCTAATTGTGGAACAGGATTGTTTGTAACCATTAATGATATAAAAATCGCGGGTACCAGATAGGCAAAAATTAAGACGCAATATTGTGCCACTTGCGTGTAAGTGATCCCCTTCATGCCTCCAAGCACGGCATACATGAAAACGATTGCCATTCCTATTATCACTCCGGTTGTAACCTCAACCTCCAAAAAACGGGAGAATACGATGCCGACTCCACGCATTTGGCCGGCAACGTAGGTAAAGGAGACAAATATCAAGCACAGAACTGCGACCAATCTAGCGGTTCGCGAGTAATACCTTTCGCCGATAAAATCTGGGACTGTATAGCGACCAAACTTTCTAAGGTATGGGGCGAGAAGAAGTGCTAAAAGCACATATCCACCTGTCCAGCCTAGTAGGTAGACAGAACCATCTCTACCCAGAAAAGCAATTATACCTGCCATAGAAATAAAGGAGGCTGCGCTCATCCAGTCTGCGGCGGTAGCCATGCCATTGGCTATTGGATTTACACCTTCACCGGCTACATAGAAGTCTCTTGTTGAGCCTGCGCGAGACCAAATTGCGATAGCGATGTAGAGTGCAAAAGATGATCCTATGAATAAAAAGGTCAATGTTTGCGTAGTCAAAATTGTTCCTCGCTATCCCTTTTTGATTCACGGGATGTGAATTTTCTATCTAAAGTATTCATCCGCTTTGTATATAAAAAAATAAGACAGATAAAAACCAAAATTGCGCCTTGTTGGGAGAACCAGAAACCAAGTTTGAAGCCAAAAAAAGAAAACTGATCAAGATAGTCCACTAGTATGATGCTACAACCAAATGATACAAAACCCCATACTGCAAGAAGCTTTATAAGGAGCCAAACGTTCGCCTTCCAATATGACTCGGCTTGAGAACATGATTCTTCATCATTCATTGCGGTTTCTCAGAAATTTAATATTTTTGGATCGTAACAAAAATATTGGCGACTGGCGACTTAACTAGGTCGGGTAGAGAGGCTGTAATCGATCTTCAAGATCTTTGTTTTTGGCTGATAACGCAGATTCACGTTTTATTTCTCGAATCAGTTCTTTTGGATCGAGAAATTGCTCATCTTGTTTCCCGTACAATTGAGAGTCTAAAAGTTTAAAGTGAGTTTTTAAACTATCGTTTCCCAATTTTGCCGCGAGTGAAGTGAGGGTTAGCGTAGAGGGATCCTCAAGTAGAGTCTGTCCCCACTCTATTATTGCTTGCCGCATCTCAATAAAATCTTTATTTTTAGCTGCATTACTAATGGTCCTGAGACGATTGGCGATCGTCAAATCAGATTTTTCTGAGTTTCCGACTTTCTTCTTAGGACTCGGCCGCCAAATAAATAGTATAGCGATCATGGATGCAAGCAGCATCACATTGGTGATTACTGAAAAAATTAAAGGCCATTGTGGTACTCTTAGTTCAGGCTGGGCTGATAGTATCGGGATTGCGTCCTCTCTAAGAACAGAGACATCTTTTTGGTTAGCATCAACATAATCGGGACGAATTTCATTTTCTGCAATCTCGAGGACTCTGCCCTCGATAACGGTGCGCTCTGTGGTTTTTAACTCTGTGTTCCACCATTCGACATACATTGATGGTATTTCCAGTCGGCCCGCACGACTGGGCACGATTGCCATAGACTCGATTCTTACCCCTATAACGTTATTTCCTCTAGTTTTTGTTTCAATTTTTGGTTGATCTGGATAAATTCTATAACTTTCAGGAGTTTCGATTGTAAGAGGGTGAATCTGTGCCCCAGTTAAACCATCAGCTGTCACTGTAATGCTACGGGTGATTGGTTCACCTACCTTTAGCTTTTCGAGATCCCCGTTCCAAATTTCTGTAAGCTCAAGCTTTTTTGTTGGCAACCAACTGTCACCAGAAAAATCCTTTGGCCGATCCAAGATTTCTAATGTAGTCTCATCAGTGATCCGTACTATTTTTTTCCCCCTCTGATTGAAGACCCCAAATTGGCGTCTACTCGCCGCCTCATAAGCCTCAAAACGCTGCCCCTTTATATTCACTTGTCCACTAGCCTGTGCAAAAATTGCGTAACTTTTCTCGATCACTCCATACTCACGTCCATCAATTATTTTTGTATACTGCTTGTCCTGGAATTCTTCGAGCATGCCATCAGGAAACGTTAAAGGTGTTAAGCTAAAATCTGTCAGCGGGATAGAGTAAAAAAGTCTGGATGTCAGGAGAATTTGTTCTTGTACTCTCGCAGTTTTTTTGTCAACCACAGTTTCTGCAAAAACTGCTGGTTTGGATAAACTGTTCTCTGAGTGGGCGACTTCAGCTACATTTATTTCGAGGGCATCACTCACCTCACCCTCATAGTTTAAAGAAGGTACAAGTAAAGTTCCGGCTCGGAGGGGTATCAGTGTAAGATTCCAGTCGGTAAATGACTTTGCATCTCCATTTTGCACAATATATTGCTGTTGACGGCTGCTTGAAATGATTTCAAAGTCATTTTCAAGGGCCGTAAAGTCAGGCTCGCCTGATCTTGCCTGACCATTGTACCGGATGGTAAGGTTTAGACTTTCGTTAATGAAGGTATTGAGTCGGTCAGCAGTGACGCTTAAACCGGAAGATTTAGCAAAAGAGACCTGAGCAACAAAAAGGATCAGTGCACTGAAAAAAAATGGGAGTACACTTATTTCTGGGATTCTATTGCACAAGGGGACTATCTTTATTGTATTTAATCTTAGAATCGGCATTCAAGTGTACTCAATAACGCTGAGATTGTTCATTATTTGGTGGCATTGGTCTTTGAGGCTGTCTCCTGCGAAGTTCTTCTTGGTATCGAAATTTTGCTCTAAGAAGGCCGCCAGGATCGTCTGGAATACTTCTCAGTAATTGCTCTAGTTCTTGCTGTGCCTGCCGAGCTTCAGTACTCTCCTCGGCCTGATTTAATTCATCTTTTATTGTTTGGGCTTGCTCTTGTGATCTCTCAACCTTATCTCGCTGGTCTTTGTTTTCGCGATCAGTCTCGTAGGACCCCTCAGAAATCGGATCTTTAGGAGGACTATTTTTTTCTACTGACTTATTGTCAGATTGACCTTGCTGTTGATCTTGCAGCTGTTGATCTTGCAGCTGTTGATCTTGCCGCTGTTGACCTTGCTGCTGTTGATCTTGCCGCTGTTGACCTTGCTGCTGTTGACCTTGCTGCTGTTGACCTTGCTGCTGTTGATCTTGCTGCTGTTGATCTTGGTGCTGTTGATCTTGGTGCTGTTGATCTTGGTGCTGTTGATCTTGCCGCTGTTGACCTTGCTGTTGACCTTGCTGTTGTTGATCTTGCTGCTGCTCCATGAGATCTTCTAACAATCTTTTGTTAAATAATGCATCCTCAGAATTGGGGGCGATTTCCAATGATTTAGCATATGTATCTATCGCAGCCTCAAATTCCCCAATGTTTGCTAAACTATTGGCTAAATTATATAGAGTGTCTGCATCAGCATCTTTGGAGAGTGCACTAAATTCCTCGACGGCCGACTGATAATCTCCTGCTATATAAGCTGCGCTGGCTCGCCATTGGTCATCCTTAAAAAGTGCTTGAGCTTCTTTAGCATTTCCGGACTCCAATGCCTTCGCTGCCTGCTGATCTTTTCGTTCCCACAAGTCGTTCCACTCAAAAGCATTGATTGAGAAGGGATATAAAAAAGGCATCAAAAAAAATGCTACGAGCACTCCCCGTTGAAAAGCGATCATGATGAAGGGGAGAAGCAAGATTATGAGCCAGTATCCTTTATCATTCCAAACGTCGAACGAGCGTTCAGTTTCTTGGATTTCATTAGGCATGCTGTTTAGAGTATGCTTGAGTAATAAGTTAATATCATTATTGTCAGACGCCATGGATTGATATAAACCACCAGTTTTTTCTGCAAGTTTTTTGAGCGATTCGGGTTCCAATTTTGGTATCAAGATATTTCCCTTCTGATCTTTTAAGAATCCACCATAAGATAATGGTATCGGCGCTCCTTGTTCTGTTCCGATGCCTAGAATAGACACTCTGAAAAGTCCATTTATATTAACAATAGTCTCGATCGTTGAAAACGCTCTTCTGTCTACGCCGTCAGTAACCAATAAGATGTCGGCGCGGCTGAGTCCGGCGTTGGTAGTAATTTCTGTAGATATTTCTATAGCCTCTTCAATATTACTGCCAAGTATTGGCATCATAGTTGGATCGAGGGAGTTTACGAGGTTAATTATAGTTTTTGAATCATCGGTCAGCGGGGATACTAAATGTGCACTCCCTGAGTAGACCACTAGTGCCGTGAGGCCCTCCTTTCGGAGTTTTAAGATATCAATCAGTTTATATCGAGCTCTCAAAATTCGACTAGGCTTTATGTCCTGGGCGAGCATTGACGGGGAGAGATCTAGAACGATAATTAAGGCGGAGGTTTTCTTTGCCACTGGCTCGGGGAGCTTTTCCCAAGCAGGACCAGCGAGGGCGGTACATGCCAGCACCCAGGCTGTTAGCCATAATAAGAATTGCATTCTTTTTGTGAATCCTGAGGCAACCTCACCACGATCTATTAAATAATTGGCAAGCATTGGGTCTATAACACCATGCCAACTACCAGAGCCCTTATTTTGTGATTTATACAGTAACCAAATCATGAGGATGGGTAGCAGTCCCAGAAACCAAAAGGGGCGAACAAAATGGAAGTCGCCTAGGAACTCATTCATATACTCTTAACTTGTTACTCATGAATGTTGCAATAATTGCAAAACAAAACGCAGCACTTAATGGCCAGTGGTAAAGAGCGAGGGTAGGTCGAATTGTTTCTAACTCTTGCTCTATCGGTTCTATTTCATTGAGATAATTATAGATTGTTGAGAGTTCCGACGGGTTCCGAGCTCTAAAGTAGGTTCCGCCTGTCGTATCAGCAATTATTGAAAGAGTCTCCTCATCTAAATCAACGGAGGGATTCACTATTCGTTTTCCGAAAAGTCCCCATTCCTCTTGTTTTTCTGCACCAATACCTACGGTGTGTATTTTTACTTTGGCCTTTGCTGCAAGTTGCGCTGCTTTGAGAGGGTTTATCTCACCGGCATTGTTTGAGCCATCGGTGAGTAGTATGAGAACTCGATTATTTGCAGGTCGATCTTGAAGACGCTTGATGGCCAAACCAATTGCGTCTCCTATCGCAGTCCCCTGACCGGCAAAGCCAATTTGGGCCTCGTTGAGCAATAATTCCATAGTTTTTCTATCAAAAGAAAGAGGGGTTTGCAGATAGGCTCTCTCGCCATACAAAATTAACCCAAGTCGATCACCTTTTCGCTTGAGGACGAAATCTCCAACCACAGATTTTACAGCTTCAAGTCGACTTACACTCCGGCCATTGAGATTCATGTCGTCCTGCTCCATACTTCCTGAGATATCTACTGCTACCAGTATGTCTCTTCCCGAAGTGGGGAGTTCCATAGGCTGCCCAAACCAGACTGGACGGGAAAGAGCAACTATCGCGCACAACCAGCAAAGGTAAAGAAGCAGTAGAATAAACCACTTGCTCCAGCTCCGTTTCTTGTTATTCAGATTTTTATTAGCTATCTTTGACAAAAAAGTAGAACGAAGTGCAGGAGTTTGAAGAGGCATGGGACTTTTAACAACTCTGAATATGAGAGGTAGTGGCGCCAGAATGAGTATCCAAGGCCATATTAGTGTTATCATGTTTCTACCTGCGTTACTTTGTGATTCATGATCCATTCTCTTGAATCTGTCATAATTAGATTACAAAGATCTCTTATGCCCTCGATTTCAGCGCCTAATAAGGGGGAATATAAAGCCTGATCCAGCTTTTCTCGATCACAGTTAAACAGACTTGTTTTGGAACAACTTTCTTGCAAAAAGTTCAAAAATTCGTCTGTCTGCAGACTTGCAGAGTAGGTTTCACCGGTAGCTGAAATTACTGTTCTTCGCAGTAATTCGAGAAAATTTTGAATCCTCTCCTTATCTCCCTCTAGCGAACAAATCTTGCTGTGTTCAGCCAGCGCTTTTCGTCTGTATTTTAGTGAATCTAAGTAATGTGCCAAAATGTATCCTACGACCACTATTAACAATATAGAAAGCGCGAGTAAAATCCACCATCCCGGCGCTGGAGGCCAAGGAGATACTGCTGCCGGGAGATGAAGATCTCGTAACTCACTAAGAGGATCTGGAGTGTTCATGGATTCTCTCTAATCATATTTTCAAACTTCTTACTTTTTTTGCCTACATTGCTTACCAAAGACTCGACCTAAAACTTGCATAATATCCATAGAGCAATTAAAAGAAATAAGGTCTATTCGCAACTGTTCGCTGGTTTTTTGAAGGTTCTTTACATGCTCCTGATAAGTATTTCTGTATGAATCGCGAAGAGTTTTACTGCTAGTATTTAGTATAGTTCTTCGGTTCCCGTCAGTAACGGCATAAAATCCTGGGGGCGGCAGCTCTTTTTCCAACGGATCGAAAATATGACAAAAGTATACTTTTGAATGTCTTACAAGTTTAAAAAGTAGATGATGGCTATGCTTATCGAAATCCAAAAAATCGCTGACAACAAATAATGTTGAACCTGGCATCAAGAACCTTTGAGTCTCCTCAAAGATATCAGCTAACGTGAAGCAATCTTGGCGAGGTTTAAGTAATTCAGCGCTTAAGGTATTTAACGATCTAATATACGTGAGCACCGAATGGTGACTGCGTCTCGGTTTTATGTTAGCTGTTTTTTCCTGACCAAAAACTATTCCACCGAGTCGATCATTCGATGATAATGCTGCCCAAGCAAGGGCGGCTGAAACTTCACTTGCCGCAACAGACTTTAGTCGTTGACTACCAAAAAACATGTTTGCTCGCAGATCAGTGATCACAACCAAAGGTTTCTCCCGCTCCTCAGTATAAATTTTAGTGTATGTATTTTGACTCCGTGCGGTGACTCTCCAGTCTATAGTCCTTATATCGTCGCCTGGTTGATATATACGCACTTCCTCAAAGTCCATTCCACGACCACGTATTCTAGATTTATGAGAACCAGATGTAATTTGCCTTGCTGGAGAATTTGGAAACCCACTTAGTTCGCGTGCCGCATGCCGAAGTCTTATCATGGACTCGATACTGGCTATTGCCGGATTTTTTGTTTCGTCGGTGACTATCATAATCTCTAAGCTTATTACCAGAGGAGCTTCAAGCCGAGGGTACAACGCGAATCAGTTTTTCCATAACCCGATTTATTGAAATACCTCCAGCTTCAGCCTCAAAACTCAGGATAAGTCGATGCCTTAAGACATCTTGAGCTACACTGCGGATATCGTCGGGGGAAACAAAATCACGATCATCTAACCAGGCAATAGCTCTGCTACAGCGGTCGAGGGCAATTGTGGCTCTCGGACTAGCACCATAATCGATCCAATCCCCCAGCTCGCTTGAATACTTGGTTGCCTTTCGAGTGGCTAAGATAATTTGTATTAGATAATTTTGAACTGGTTCGGCCATGTGAACTCGCATGATCTCCCCTCTGGCTTTTATTAACGATTCTTGATCAATCTTTGGGAATGGAGTATTTGCCGGATTGAGTACCTCTTGCCGCGCGATCTCTAAAATTCTGCGCTCCGCATCTGCGGCTGGATAATCCAGTGAGAGTTGCATCAGGAAGCGATCCATCTGCGCCTCCGGCAGAGGATATGTACCCTCTTGTTCGATAGGATTTTGAGTAGCCATCACCAAGAAGAGATTGGGAAGCTTATATGTTTTCTTGCCGACAGTGATCTGCCGTTCTGCCATAGCTTCAAGAAGAGCTGATTGAACTTTTGCAGGTGCCCTATTTATCTCGTCAGCAAGGATCAGATTGTGAAATAAGGGGCCTGTCTGAAATTCAAAGATACCCTCTTGCGGCCTATAAATTTCGCTACCCGTTAGATCGGCTGGTAGCAGGTCGGGAGTAAACTGAACCCTATGAAAGTCTGCATCTAAGCCCTCCGAAAGAGTTTTAATGGCTTTGGTTTTAGCAAGACCAGGGGCACCCTCGACGAGGATATGTCCATCTGCAAGAAGCGCTAGCAATAGCCGCTCTACGAGCGCCGTTTGACCAACAATTTTATCAGCGAGCCAATTCTTTAATTCAGTTATCTGCGTTTGCAAGTGATGTAGCCTCCCTACTGGTTTCCCCACAATAAAGGCAAAAAGATAAAATTCATTATGATGCTATATGTAAATCGCATACTAATCGGGTCATTTTGCCGAACACTAGAAAATATTTTACGATGTATATTGATCATGGTAAACGGTATATAGTTGCAGTGATGTCACGTATATCTCGAGTTTGTATATCTTCAACTTGCACCTTAAGGGACATTACCTCAATGTTGTGACATCAGTCTAGTGACTATGCTAGTAAAAATACCAAAGCGCAGACAAATGATAAAAGGTAGCTATGAATCTGGAAACAAACAAAAACAATAAGCAACATTTACTTCAGGCGTTGAGTGCACTTTCCCAGCAGCATTTAGAGATGTCGGAGGTCTCTCTTTTCGATCAGTTCGCATGTTATGCGATCCAACAATACCTAGATAAAGATTATCTCAATCGGCCCCTGGAAACAATATTCTGGAATCTTTATGGACTTTTCCGGGTTGTGTCTAATTCTGAACCATACTCATTAACGAATGAGTCCATGTGCTTTGGGCGCTTACGTGTATTTAATCCCAGGATTCATCTTGACGGTTGGGAATGTGCCCAAACAGTTATTCTTATCAACTGTCCCGACCGACCTTTTTTAGTGGACTCTTTGAGAATTGGTTTGAATTCTGAGATCCCAATAATTCACTCTCTGAAGAGTAGTCCTATTTGGGTTCTTCGTAATGATAAGGGCATCGCTACTGGATTCAGTGGTGCACAGATTACCAATGGACACTCTGAAGCTCTCATTGCTATAGAAATTCAAGCGCTAGATGACTCCAGACTTAAGTCATTAAAACTCAGGTTGACAAAAATATTGAGTGATGTCGATCTTGTTGTTTCAAATCATTCAACAATGAGGAGTCGATTAGCGGCCGAAATAACAAGATTGAAAACACTTGCGCCGCCGCATGAAAATTTGAGTGAGGACATTGAATTTTTAAACTGGATGCTTGATGGAGCTTTTGTATTTTTGGGCGTGATTGCCTTTGAGTTGAAGAACAAGGATGGCATCGATTACCTCTGTGAAGAACCAGATAGCCGAAATGGTTTATTCAAAGGAGGGCATCACCCAACAAAGGAGCAAGCAGTAGACCAATTAGATGACGATTCGCTGCAATTTTATCAAAGCTCCGGGCCGGTGATACACGCAAGGTCTTCACGTCGTTCTCACATACATCGAAATAACTATTCCAACTATGTTGTTATAAAGAGATTTGATGAGAGTGGGCTTGTCATTGGAGAAACGCGTTTTATGGGACTGCATACTTCCCAATTTCATAGATACAGTACTGATCGGATACCGATATTAAGGAAGCGGATCGATGCGTTGCTCGAGGATTCGGGATTGATTTGTGGGAGCCATGATTACAAGGGGTTGGTCGCCATCGCAGATGCTTTTCCTCGGGAAGAATTATTACAAATGCCCAGGCAACAGTTGCTTGAGGTCTTAATGGGGGTTTTGCATGGTCAACAGCGAAACGCTAGTTTAGTTTTCGTGCACAGAGATATATTTAAAAAGTTCCTGAGCTGCTTCGTTTTTATTCCTAGAATTTCTTTCAACTCTGAGGTAAGAGCAAAAATTCAGCGCGCATTTGAGCATTATCTGGGTGCGGATGAGAGTAATTTTGTCAGTTTTTTTGTTCCTGAATCCACTCTCGTCAGGGTGTATTTGCTCATACCGACCGTTCCAGGCCAGTTTTTGAAAGTGGACGTAGCAGTGTTTGAAGCGTTAGTTCAGAGAATAGTTTCGGACTGGCGTGAAGAATTCAAGCTCGTTACAAGAAACGAATTTAATAATCAGAGATCTTCCTCAATTATTAGGGGTTTTTCTGAAGGATTCTCCATTACTTATAGAGAACTTTATTCACCGGCTGAGGCATTACGAGACATTAGCTTTTTGGAACGTCTCATTGAGTTGGATGATTTGGTTGTTGATACAGGATCGTTAGCTGATAAAGATGGACCTCATTTAAAGTTGTTTCATCGCGAAACGCCCCTGCCACTCTCAGATCTTGTCCCAATACTTGAGAATATGGGTTTGAGGGTGCTTTTAGAGCGTCCTCATGAAATTAAGCATCTTGATGAGGGGATTTTTTGGAAACAGGACCTCTTACTTGGAATTGATTCAGAGCGTGATTTGGCAGAGGTTGGGGATGAAGTCAGACTGGCCCTCACGGCAGTATGGGCCTGTAAATGTGAGAATGATCGTTTTAATCGTTTGGTGGTAACTTCAGGACTAGATTGGCGAAGTATTTCTTTATTTAGAGCTTACTCCCGTTACCTAAAGCAGCTTCGGATACCTTTTAGTCAAGAATTTATTGCAGAAACTCTTATAAAACATCAAGCATTGTGTGCACAGTTTAAAGATTTGTTTAGCACGATGTTGGATCCAGCAATGGAGCATGAGCAAAATTCTGAAACGATCAATTTTTTGACCGATTCGATTTATAAAAACATTGAAGCGGTGGAGGATATAAATGAGGATAGTGTTTTGCGGGCCTTTCATTGCCTGATATGTGCCACTCTGCGAACTAATTTTTTTCAAACATCTGGAGGAGAGCATGCGCCATATATCTCCCTAAAGCTAGCAACATCCAAAATACAATATGCTCCTGAACCTCGCCCAGAAATTGAGTTCTTTGTTTATTCCCCCGAATTTGAGGGAGTGCATCTTAGAGAAGGAAAAGTGTCTAGAGGAGGGCTAAGGTGGTCAGATCGCCTAGAAGATTATCGCACCGAAATTCTCGGCCTTTTGAAGGCCCAAAAAGTGAAAAACGCCTTGATAGTGCCCTCTGGAGCAAAAGGTGGGTTTGTAGTGAAAGACTTGCGACAGAGGGGAGGGCTCGACGCTAGAAGGGAAAAAGGCATTAGCATATATAAACTATACATCAGAGCGCTATTGGATATTACCGATAACCGTAAAGGCGATCAAATACTATCACCACTCGGCCTTCGTAGAAGAGATGGGGATGATCCTTATCTTGCTGTTGCGGCTGATAAAGGCACTACAGATTTTTCGGATATAGCAAATGGCTTGGCTCAGAAGGGTGAATATTGGTTGGGTGATGCTTTCGCATCAGGCGGGTCTAATGGCTATGATCACAAGGCGATGGGTATTACTGCGAGGGGCGCATGGGTCGCCATTGAAAGACATTTCCGAGAAATCGGAATGGATATTCTCACTGATCAATTCGATGTTATCGGCATAGGTGATATGTCAGGCGATGTGTTCGGAAATGGGATGCTATTATCACCATGTATTCGCTTGCTAGCTGCATTCAATCATAAACACATATTTGTTGATCCCAAGGCAGATGTCGCTACCTCGTTTGAGGAACGACGTAGGTTGTTTTCATTGAGGGGGAGTCAATGGACAGATTTTGATCACTCAGTTCTCTCGCAAGGCGGACGCATCTTCTCCAGGAATACAAAATTGCTCGAATTAACGCCGGAGATCAAAGAACGTTTTTCCATTGAAGATGATACTCTCACGCCAAATGAATTGATCAAGAAACTGCTTGTTGCAGACGTTGATTTATTATGGAATGGCGGAGTTGGAACGTATGTAAAATCTGAATTTGAAAGTGATTTTCAGGTGGGAGACAAGGCTAATGATGCTTTGCGGGTTAACGGAAATCAATTGCGCTGCCGTGTTATTGGAGAGGGTGGTAATTTGGGTATGACTCAGCTTGCGCGCATTGAATTTAGTTTGCTTGGAGGCCTCTGTAATACAGATTTCATAGATAACTCCGCTGGCGTGGATTGCTCTGACCATGAGGTGAATATAAAAATCTTGTTAGACACATTTGTCCGCAATGGTAGTATGCAAACGGTGGATCGAAATACCTTGCTTGACTCCATGACATCGTCGGTTGCGGACAAAGTTTTACAAAACAACAGCCGTCAAACTCAGTCAATCAGTATTGCGCTGAGAGGCATTGGTCGAAACAGTTTTGAGTTTGAACGTTTTGTGCTTTGGTTGGAAGAAAAAGGCGAATTAAATCGAGAACATGAGTTTTTGCCAACCGAAAAGGTTGTGTCAGAAAGAGCAGCACGTCAGCAAATATTATGGACGCGTCCAGAGCTTGCGGTGTTGCTCTGTTACTCCAAGATAATGGTGAAACAAGCGCTTTTGCAGGTAGATTTATTAGGCGACGCATGGTTGTCTGATTCCGTTGAGCAGGCTTTTCCCAGAGCTCTTGTAGACTTCGCCGGAGGCTCGGTAATCAAACACAAGCTAGCCAGGGAAATAGCGGCTACCCAATTGGCTAATGACATGATAAATCGGTTTGGCCCAACTTTTTTCTATCATGTGACCGAGACTACTGGAGGGGATGCGCATCAGATTGTCAAAGCGCTCAAGGTTGTAATACATGTGTTTGGTATTGATGAACTCTGGAAATCAATCGAAGATGATCACGAAAACTTGACTTCCTCACATCAATTGGATTTATTTTGTGTTTTGATAAAACTTGTTCGTCGAGGTACTCGCTGGTTTCTGAATAACTGTGACGATTTTTCGGATTGTGGCACTATGATCGAAAATTATGCGACTCCGATGAACCAACTCTTGCAGCATTGGGCCGCCTTGCGTCCTGAACAATGGAATACAAAAGAAGGCTATCGATTAAGTCGGCCAGCCAAGAACAACCGGCTGTCGGCATTGGAAGCGCTGACGCAAAACATGTTTTTCAGTTTAAGTATCATCAAAATCTCTCTCAATTCTGAGAAATCTATTGAAAAAATTGCCAAAGACTATTCCTTTATCAATGAGGAGCTGGCTTTAGATAAATTAATGTCACACATACTTGATCTCAAACCCCATAGCCATTGGCAATTCATGGCCCAAGACACTTACATTGACCAATTAGCTCAGCACAAATATGATCTAATGGAGATATTAATTTCTGACAGCAAAAAGCATTTGTTTGAGATGCCAGAGGTTTGGAAGAGGAGTGAAGCAATCTTAATTTCTAATTGGAAAGATCTAATGACAACGAGGTGGGATTCTGCTGAAGATAATTTTTCTCAAGTTACCGTTGCGCTTGCTCAATTTCATAAACTATTGGTTTTTTTGAAAAGAAGAACGTCTGAGGTGTCACCGTAAGTTTATTTCAAGCGTATTCTCACTGAGAGTAGTGTAGTTAGGCGCTTATGGTAAGTTTGAGATAAAAGGTCACTGTTTAAGTTTGGTTTAAATATCGCGCTGGCGCGCCAAAGGGCTACATATTTATCACTTTTTGTTGGAAAGCTTGTTGATTAAAACCATTCCATAAATCCGCGTTCCCCTCACGCCAACCCCGGTTCCAGTGGTAATCTAAATTGGAATCTACGTTGTGGGGACAGGTGTATAAGGATCTTCCTTGAATCTAGGCTTGGTATCCTTGTAGGAAGGATCAGGTACCTATATCACGTTTGTGTTTTTTCATAGATTATTCCTATCGAGGATTATTTGCGAAAAATTTAATTTATAAAGCCCATATTTTGATGTTTATACAGTAAATTACCCCCTGTCTTTATTCTACATTTCGTTAATTATGTTCGATGAGTTACTATCTATTCAATAATAAAACAAAGTATCCTTGTTTTACTCTCCTGTCGAATACTTTCTTTATCTAGTAACTTATTTACACATTCCTCTCGGTAATATAAATGTCATACAAAAATAAGGAAAAACAGCAACATTTATGGGTGGCCAGTTGTTCATCGGGTTTAGAGGCTTTGTTAGTTGATGAACTACGGGCATTAGGAGCGATAAATTTGAGGGAAACTATCTCTACGGTAGCCTTTACAGGCACGCTGGAGGTTGCATATCGATGTTGCCTTTGGTCTCGGTTAGCCAATCGCATTTTTTATGTAGTTAAAAGTTTTTCGATTACGTCGATTGATGATCTTTACCAAAATACGTTTGATATTGAATGGGAGAAACATTTCTCACCGAGAGAGACATTTTCTGTAGAATTCAGGGGCACGAACAAATTTTTAGATAACTCTCTTTATGGTGCGCGGAGGGTTAAAGACGCGGTGGTAGATCGTTTTAGAGATATTTCAAATCAGAGACCTAGTGTTGATACCAAGGCTCCTCAATTGAGATTAAACGCACGTCTTTATAAAGACCGAGTTCAACTCAGCATTGATTTAGCCGGTGAAAGTTTGCACCGAAGAGGTTATCGCCGTGCATCTGGATCAGCACCTTTAAAAGAAAATCTTGCGGCAGCTTTACTGTTAAGGTCGGGGTGGCCAAACATTTTTATGCGGGGCGGGGGTTTGATTGATCCGATGTGTGGAGGAGGCACTTTTTTGATTGAAGCAGCAATGATTGCCAGTGATATCGCTCCGGGTCTTTTACGCAGAAAGTTTGGTTTCGAATCTTGGACATTTCATAAGGCACCTGTCTGGGAGTCATTAATTAGCGAAGCGAAGGCTCGTCGAATCGTTGGTTTAAAAAACCTCCGTTCAGATATCCGAGGTTTTGATATCGATCCTTCGGCGATCGAGGCTACACGCTTAAACTTAGCGGCCTGTGAGCTTGACAAACATATTCATGTAGCAGTTAAGCAGATGGATCAGATTGATGATGTATCTTCAAAAATAAGGGGATTGGTTATAACTAATCCTCCGTACGGTAAAAGACTCAACGACGTCAATACTCTCCGGCCTGTGTATCAAAAGTTAAGTACAGTATTAAAACTAAATTTCCAAGGATGGAGCGCATCAGTTTTCACAGGAAATCTTGAGCTAGCTCGTGAGATAGACTTGAGCCCATCCCGTCAATATAAACTTTATAATGCGTCTATTCCCTGTAAGCTATTGGTTTTTAATGACATAAGATCTAAATCTCATCAGATTCTCTCGCGTTTGACAATCCCACCTCCATTAAAAGAACTAGGTCCAGATGCGCAAATGCTCTTGAATCGTCTCAAGAAAAATAGACGAAAATTAAATTCATGGTTGAAGGCTAATTCGACTGACTGTTATCGATTATACGATTGCGACTTACCTGAGTATGCAATTGCCATAGACGTCTATAAAGACATGCTGCTTATTCATGAGTATAAATTGCCGTCGCATTTGGACCAGTCAAAAGCGTCAGCGAGACTCGAGGACGCCGCAAAGGTTGTAAAAAATTGTGCTTTCGATTGGAAATACAGAGTTTTGTATAAACAAAGAGTTCGTCAACGTGGTTTGAGACAATATCAAAAATCGGAGGACGACTGCGGGATCGTCATGTTGGTGGAAGAGGGTTCAGCAAAGTTTGAGGTGAATCTAACTAAGTATATTGATACTGGTTTGTTTTTAGACCAGAGAAAATTGCGGGCGAGGATTAACTCCGAAATTAAGGGAAAAAGTTTTCTTAACTTGTTTTGTTATACTGCGACTGCCACAGTGCAAGCAGCGCTAGGGGGTGCGAAGAGCTCCTTGAGTTGTGATATGTCAAATACGTATCTTTCTTGGGCAAATCGAAATATGAGTTTGAATAATATTTCAGCGTTAGCCCATAAGTTACTACGTGTAGATTGTGTGCAGTGGCTAAGTGAACATCAAATCGTGGATGAGTCCTTTGACATTATTCTTCTAGACCCGCCAACTTTTTCAAATTCAAAAAAAATGGCCAAGGCCTTTGATGTAGCGAGAGATCACGAGAACTTGGTTATTTGGTGCATGACATTGCTGACGCCTAAGGGCAAATTGTATTTTTCAACTAATTTCAAAAAATTTAAGATGAGCAAGAGAGTTAATCAACAATTTATCATTCGCGACATTACAAAGGAAACAATTGATTTTGATTTCCAGCGCAATCCAAAGATTCATCGCGTTTACGAAATAAAAAATCTGTAGTAGCTTTATCTGGATCTACATTCACATACAGTATGACCTAGACCATAGTAAAAAGCACAACAGCTTAAGACTTTAGTGGCCAGGGAACAACATAGTCTTTGAGGGGCACCTTCAGAGGCTTAGCGTGCTTGATAGAGGGTGTCCCAATGTACAAGAAGCCGATAATGTCCTCTTTTTCAGATACTCCAAGACCGTTCTTGACAATGTTTGAGTAAGCGTAAGCACCTGTTCGCCAGACAGTTCCAAATCCGCTAAAGTATGCAGCAAGTCCTATATTGTTGAGTACACCGCCCGTGGACACGCTTTGTTCAATTTTTGGAACATTAGGATGTTCTTGATAACTTGATATCCCTACGATGATAAGAGGGGCTCGTAGTGCTTTTTTTTTCGCATGCTCTATCAGTTCCTGCTTGACATCACGATTTTTATATTTCTCATGTTCGGCAAACAACTGGCCTAGTTGAACTCTATCATCACCTCTTATTTTTAAGAAACGCCATGGTCTGAGATGCATATGGTCTGGGGACCTCAGTGCTGCTGACAATACTTTGTTTAATACATCGTCGCATGGAGCCGGTTCTTGAAGTCTGGGCACTGATCTTCGATTAAGCATGTGGGTTAGGGCTTCAGGAATTGAGGACGAGGTGTTTGACATGTTGTGCTCTCTCACGAAATATTAAATTTTATAAATCAAAAGGTATCTTTAACGCGTTATACTAAGCTTATTTGTGCTTTGGCGTAACAATTTTTGTTTAATTGGGGTCTGTTAAATGCGTTATGGGAAAATTGGCCGAGATTATAATTTGGTGACTTAGAAAAACTTTGACTATTGAAGAGGACGTAATTCATGGACCTCAAAGCACAGTACGAGGCGGTGGCGAGGGCGGAATGCCCGATATATACTTTTCTAGGTATCAGCATTGTTAGTATCGAAAATGGTATTTACCGGTCTAAAATCCCACTCTCGGTGAACACACAGAATCACGTGAATATTTTGCATGCTGGGCCCATCTGGATGGCCGTGGCGTACCTAGGGAGGCTGGTGGCGCTCCATAATTTGTCTAATTATAAATATCAACCGGTGGTTGCTGGTGTTACTATTAAGTTTCTGAGGTCCGTCACTTCAGATATAACCGCAGAAGAAATGTTCCCTGACAAGGACGCAAAATTAATGAGGGAATAGCTTTTGTCTGAGGGTCGCTTTGACTTTTCCATACACATTCTCTTGAGAGATAGTATCGGAAAAATCTTAGCTAAAGTCGACAGTGATTACGTTATTAAAGATTTTTCAAAACTTATGTAAGGCGAAATTCACCCCACGAAAACTATTTTATGACTTTTTTTAATTACTTTGTTCGTTT
>CACETF010000004.1 GCA_902562425.1 Porticoccaceae bacterium
TCAGAGACATTTCTTCCTCTTCCAATCCAGCGATACGGTCATATGCTAGCTTAATCAACCCAGCTCCAAGAAGGACTGCTACCACTTTTTGACCAGCTTCTTTATATTTTTCATCTTCGTGTTCGTGTGAGGGGCAATCAACGAACAATGAAAGGCTGGAGCAAACCCAACTATTGTTACTATCATGATTTGCATACCCTGTTATTGGAGTCAATAATAGTGCGAGTAATAAAGATAAAGAGGTTAAATATTTGTTACGAGTATTCATCATGTTGTTCCTCCTAAGAGTCAGTTAAGTTGATGGAGAAACTATATGAAAAAAGATACTGATTTTTTAGATAAACAGAATAAGTCTAGTATTATGATACTGTAAGGATTGATAATTAAGAGTAAATATTACAAACTTTCAAGTGCTCGGCATCTCATTTTCAAGATTGTAATTGATATCTCCCTCACAGCCATAACAGCCGGAAAAGTGCACCGAACCCTGAATAATCCAAAGGATGACATGGGAGATCACTCTGCTTTTTTAAACAAAAAGAATTTTAATAGCTATTGTGCTGCAATAGCATAATCAATTATCTTGGCAAATAATACCTAACAAAGTCGAAGTCAGCTCCAATTACAGTAGGGAAGATATGATGACAGAATATGAGTTGATCAGCTCAATGCACCTAGCGTTTACTCAAAATGCTATCTATTTTTTATGCATGACTATATTGACTTGGATAGCATTTAATTTGGCAAATGGTATTAGAATAGCTGTAAATCGCGGAGATACAGTCAGAAATATTGCAAAAATCTTTCTATCTATTTTCTGCGTGTTCGTAGGATTTTTCTTTTTGAATGTCTCCTTGATTGGCGGAGGTATTTTAGATAGCTATGCAACAGCAATCTCAGAAGTTGAATCGACAGCAGGTGACAGACTATCAGCGTTGTCAACTTCTCCCGGCTCAATCGGTTCTACTCTTCAAATATTGTTCCACGTTTTTATTGTAATATTTCAACTTACAATGATTTGGTTCCCAAAACCTTAGTGAAAAGATCAACCCAGAGCGATATCAAAAAAAATTAGTCTCAGATCGGAGATTATCGATTGCAAAAAAGACAGAAATCAGAACTTGTGTATGAGCTAGAGGATAAACCGCCTTTTCTACAGTCTTTTCTTGCAGCAATTCAACATTTACTTGCGTCCTTTGTCGCAATCGTCACCCCCACCTTAGTTATTGGTGGCACACTTGGGCTAGAAGCAGAAGTGCCCTATCTCATAAGCATGGCACTCATAGCCTCTGGGTTAGGCACTTTTATTCAAGCTTATCAGCCGTTTGGTATTGGTGCTGGCATGATCTGTATCCAAGGTACTAGTTTTACATTTTTGAGTGTAATTTTAAGCGCGGGTTTCTTTGTAAAAGATGCAGGTGGTAATGAAGATGATATTATGGCGTTAATTGTTACTATCTGTTTTATTGGATCCTTCGTACAAATAGGTCTAAGTCAAGTTATCCCACATATCAAACACGCAGTTACTCCATTAGTAACAGGGGTTGTGATCACCAGCCTTGGTATGAGTTTGATCAAAGTAGGAGTGACTGACCTCGCTGGAGGGTCAGATGCAGAAAATTTCGGTGATCCCATAAACCTCTTATTGGGTTTATTCGTTATTGCAGTGATAATTTTAATGAATAATGTCAGTAACAATTGGATCAGGCTGTCTTCAATAGTGATTGGCTTGGTAAGCGGTATTTTGGCCGCTGTGTTGATGGGTCAGTTAAACATTTCAGATTTGTCAACTAATTCAGTTATTGCGCTCCCTCATCCTTTTAAATATGGCTTTCACTTCGATTTAAGTTTTTTTATTCCACTTGTATTCCTCTTTGTGATCACTTCAGTGGAAACTACTGGCGATATTACCGCTAACTGTGTGGTTTCTCAGCAACCTATTGAGGGGCCAACCTACATCAAGCGGGTAAAAGGGGGAGTTTTAGGGGACGGTGTGAGTTCTATGATTGCAGCCGTGCTCAACACTTTTCCCAATACAACATTTAGCCAAAATACCGGAATTATTCAACTCACAGGTATCGCTAGTCGTTATATAGGCATGTACGTAGCTTTTATCCTCATTTTATTCGGCTTATTTCAGGGCTTAGGGGAAATTTTACAGCAAATACCCAAGCCGGTACTTGGCGGCGCGGTCCTTATAATGTTTGGCACAGTAGCGGCCACTGGGATAAAGATACTTGCAAGCCTGGAGCTTCATCGAAGACAGGTAATGACCATAGCAGTATCCCTAGGTTTGGGGCTTGGCATAAGCATGGTACCTGATGTTCTGCAGAGAAGCCCCCTGATCATGCAGAACATTTTCAACTCAGCTCCAGCAACGTCAGGTATAACCGCAATGATTTTAAGCTTCGTTTTGTCTAAATCCTCCTCCGAACCAGCGTAAAATAACTGAGCCAAATATCTTCTCAAACTTGATACTTTTGAACGTTAAGAAGGTGACAAGTAGGTGGGTGCGGGTCACCATACCCTTTATTAAAGAAGCCAAAGTGAGCCAACAACGCTCCCGTTTAAATCAAATTCAAATCACTCAACTCTGAGCACTAGTGATAATCTGTATTAGCGAGTTTTATTTACAAAAAGCAGCAAATGTTGTAGCGAGATTCGCAGAGACAGATGCTGTTTTCTCAGCTGCTTCAAACGTCTCATCACTACCCTTATTGTTACCTGAGTCTCTCATTTGACTGGACTCTTCCAAGAGGTACCCGGTGATTCCAACCATTTCACCCACGCCATCGCTTAATAGTTTGCAATCCTTAATGGACCAATAACCGAGATCGGATTTCGAGAGCTCTTTTGTATAACCACTGTTACTGTTCTCCGCTTTTTCAACATATTTTTCTTTACTTACTGTTGGAGCGGTACAAGCCAACGTAATGGTCGAGGTCATCAGTAAGATAAAACTTTTTAATTTCATTTGAAACCTCCGAACGATCTTTTTATTTGATTTATTTTAGCCGTCTCTTGAACTAACACGGATTTATTAAGTAACCAATAAAAGTGACAGGTGAAACTAACACACAAATGTAAGCATGAGAATAGCAATTATAACTCTTAACTTTCCAAACTAACGTCGGTAGCACTTACTAAGACTCAAGAAATACCTTTAACAAAACTTGGTTTAGTCCAACATGTACATAGCAATTTTTGCTTCACAGCTTATCAAGAAGCCTAATTTTTGTTGTTAGAAAAATATCTTAACGTCTCTTAGAATTGAGTCACTATTTCATTTTTTGAAGATTCGGATTGGAAGCGAGTTATTCTCTGAAAGTTCGTTATTCATGCGATCCATTAGAAGCCGATGGTATTTTTCAAGTGGAGTGGCAGCGGGGTTATTCCACTCGTTTGGATCTTCTTCATGATCATATAGTTCCTCAGGATCGTCATAATACCTAATATAGCGCCATCGTCCTGTTCGCACTGAATGGTTCTTATAACCGTAAGTACTGACCATCCAACTCATCATATGGTTCTAAATCTGCTAACTCAATTAGTATTGGGTAAACATCGAGCAAACTAACGACCCGAGCACTACAAGAGTGTGGGGTCGTGACGGTCGGGGCAGAAATGACCAAAGTCGTTATTCATCCGTCTTTCCACAGGGCATGTTTTCGCCAGTGTTCTTTTTGACCGAGATGGTACCCATGATCAGTCCAGAGTACTATTATTGTGTCATCCGAATGCGGAGATTCGGACAGAGCATCGAGGACCCTCTCGACCTGAGCATCTGCAAAGGTTATGCTGGCGAGATACGCTCGGACAGCTAGTTTCCACTGATTAAATTTTAATATATTTCTGTGGTCACCGCCTGAGACACTAAACTTTTTATCGATTCAGACATCCAAAACCTCTGCAGATAGTCTTCTGCCGAATGGCAGGATATCACAAAGTTCATTATGTATTACTTTAGGAAGGATTACAGACTCCTTCGGATCCATATCTTGATACTTATGAGGCACTTTCCAGTCTAAATGTGGTTTTGCATCCCATATGCCAAAAAGAACGGCTTAATCTGAGGCTTCTTAAGTGCTGCAATAATCCATTCCGCATTTTTAGAGTCCAACATATCGCTATCATTTAGATCCGACGCTCCCCATGGCGCCCACATTTTCATTTCTGTCTTCAATTGTTTTTTTTGAGTGCGCTTATTTTTCTTGGATCCCAATTTCGCTTTGAAACGCCCATGAGGTTCGTAGTACTCGTCGAAAGACTTGTCTTTCAAAGCGTGCCGATGAGGAGAATGAAAAATCTTTCCTGCACCCTTAACTACATAACCATTAGCACGAAAATTCTGGAATAGTTCCTCGCTCTAAAATATCCAAATAGTTATGCGAAAAAAATAATTTAGCTTTTTTCAGAGTCATATCCCACTATCATGTTTAAATCGTCCCATGTGGGATCTTTGGTCATGATAGTGATGAAATGAGCATGAAATGAGAAATTAGCTCTCAGTCGATCACGAATGGCCGATGCTCGCTTAGATGTCTAATATCATCCGATTTCGTATCGAATTCAAAAAAGCGGTAATTATTATTATCGTGGCTGTCACCACCTTGTTGTATTATCCTCTGACTTAGGCTCAATATTCTAATCTTAATTTATTATCTTTTTTCGTTGTGCTCAATAGCATATGCGATTTCATCGATTAGACCCGAGAGCACAGGTTTATTTGCCCTAATCTCGTCTACTGATAATCCATGGAGCTCATGCGGAAAAACAAGCCAATTATCTATTTCTTCAATGTAGAAATCAGGGCACTTATCAGTAAGGTTCTTTTTGGGTTTAAAAAATGGCGTTGCAACCCGAATTTGCGGCGTATTCTTTTTACATGCGCGCTTTAAATCAAATATTGCTTGTTGTATCGATAACCCAGTGTCGTAAACATCGTCCACCATCAATAGTGAATCCTCTGATTCTAGCTGACGAATTACATAGCTTAATCCATGCACCTTAATTGTGCGATTACGTTCTCCGATGCCTGTGTATGACGAGGTTCGAATTGCAATATGGTCAGACTCGACACCAAGTACATCAAGAAGTTCCTGAACTGCTATACCCACCGGAGCACCGCCCCTCCAAACCCCAATGATATAATTTGGGCGATATCCACTCTGATATACCTGCCATGCTAATTTATACGAGTGACTAAGCAATTTTTCAGCTGAAATGTAAGTTTTTTCCATTTTTCTTTCAAACCTTAGTCAAGGTTGCTCCAATAAAAAATTAAGAATAATCCCATGCCTTTGAATAAGTGCTGTAGGGTTATCAACAAACCGCATATCAACGAAGTTTTAATGTAGATTAACATGCTTAATGACATCTAAATAATCTGTATACTTTAAAAAGAGCGTTTCTTACCACGAAAACACTGACGCCCACGCCAGTTTTCAAATCGACCGCCAAAAGATCTCATGCCTTGCTGCAGTGCCCATAATTAGCAAAACTCCCGTACCAGAACTATGACAATAGCATGTCATAAATATCTTGTGTTTTGCCAGGCATTATTTATGTAAATTTAACGATATTTTATGAAATACAGCGCTTCTATGTACGAATCTTACGTCATGATTATTCATCACATGTGCATTAGTTTAAACCCTCTCAATAACTATCTAAAAGACCTTTAAATATATTTGCTTGACATTTAAAAAGGTATGTATTTCGGAGATGTAAACCATTTATAGCAAAATCATACTTGTGAATATGGTTGATAAAATTCCTGAATCAATATGCGTTATTTATTTCAGATATCTTACCAATGCTCTACTATACTGCTTTCCAAATTAATGATGATCTATCTGTACCATGACCGACCCATGCTGGCAAAATATCCATAGATATATACTAGAGCGATCTAAACCCTTCAAAACTTTTCATAGCGCTGTAACAAAGAATGGGATTCTCACTCTCAAACAAACGCAACATCCAGATTTATTTACATTCATGTGTCGCCAGGTTGTTTCACAGCAATTATCGACAAAATCAGCGTTAGCAATATGGAATCGTGTTTTACACCAATGCGATGGTGGCCTTGAGCTAAAGGATCTGTGTAATAAAGAACATAACTCAAAACTGAGACAATGTGGGCTGTCGCGAAGTAAGGTCAGGGCGATTCAAGAGCTTCGGCTATCATTTATTAAGGATGAAATAAACATGTTTAAAGTAAAAGACTCCTCGCCGCAAGAAATTAAAAAGCTAGTGAGCAGCTTTTGGGGATTCGGCGAGTGGTCTGCAGAAATGCTTCTACTGTTTTATCAACGTAACTTAGACATATGGTCATGGAATGATTCCGCACTCAAAAAAGGGGCAGAAAGAGCATTTGATGGATCGCGAGAGAATCAAGAAAGTGTAATTGAGCTATTTAGCCCTTATCGAAGCATATTATCTTTGCATGTATGGATGTCGCTGGAAAAAAAAACAATTTGATAATTTATCAAAAATCTCACTTTGAAAACCAAAGGTTGGCCCTTAAATTTATACGTACCCAGCAAGTTCCAGTATATGTACCAAGAGTTACAATGTATCTAAGTAACAACACACCGACAAAATTATCACGAACATGCTAATAAGCAACAATTGATATTGGCTATTAAAAATATTTTTGTACTCTCGTTTTAAAAGACTCACAATAACTGAATCACCACTAACATGAAAGGCAACCATAACACCCCTGCTTCCAGAAATTATTACAAATACAAGTGCCGAGATTAAAAAGCCAGAAACGTTCCACCATAACCACGACACCTCTGGCAAAAACACGGCAAGGGCAAGATTCGATAACGCTCCTGTCCAGAACCCTACCAGAGCACTTGCTTCGTCAACTTCGGTAAATAGCGTAGCGATACAGATTAGTGCAAAGAGCGGACCATTAACCATTGATCCGATTTTATTCACCGCCTCCAGCACTGTGGGTGCGATCGAGGGCACTTGAAACGAAAATACAACAGACGCGCAGCCCCAAAAAAAAGTGGCCACTCGACCGTAGTTTAATAAGGTTTCCGATGTGACTTCGCACTGTAGATATGGCTTAATGAAATCTTCGACAGTAACAGCAGCTAAGCTGTTTATGGACGAATCAATCGACGACATAGCAGCGGCTATGAGCCCGATTAAAACCAGTCCTACGAAACCTGATGAAAAGTAATTCAATATAAAAACAGGAAAAACCAAGTTGTAATTGGGTGTTCCATCGACCAATAATGGAAGAGAGGGTATAAATTCCTTATCTAGTTGGGCGAGTGAAGCGAGCCCAAGACCCAGAAGACAGTATAGTAATACTAAAGGAAATCTAAAAATCCCATTTAGCATAAGAACCTGCTTTGTCTCCTCTTCCGATCTGGAAGCCAAAATTCGCTGAGATTGACTTTGGTCACACCCATAGTAAGCAGCATACAAAAAAATACCACCAAACAGCATTGGCCAAAAACCATAATCGTTGCCCGAAAAGCCCCAATCATTAGATAATGTCTCACTCCTAGCTGTCAAAAAAAAATCCCAAGCAATAGCATCGCCTAAAATAGCTAAAGCAAAAACAACGGCAGTAGTAAGAAGAAACAACTGCACGATATCGCTCATAACAATTGCGGACAGTCCCCCCAAGAGATCATAGAAAATAGTGAGACCCATTAAAATAAACACTGCCAGCCAAAGATCAATCTCAAGAAGAAAAGATAGAATTAGTGAGCTTCCGTAGACAGTGACGCCAGTGGCAATTGATCGAAAAAACAAGAAACATCCGGCCGCTGTAAGCCGACTCCTTCTCCCAATATTGTTTTCGACGACCTCATAAATGGAGGTCACTCCTTGTCGCCTGGCTGGACCCATTATAAAAAGCAAAATCAACATAGCAATTGGAACTGCTAACTCGTACTGCAACCATATCAATCCACCTCCTAGTGAAAATCCCACGAAGGCTGGTGCTCCAAGTAAGCTATTGGTTGAACATTGCGTGGCGAGTGTGGATGCAGCCAAGGACCTAGAAGAAAATTTCCTTCCTGCCAAAAAATAATCAGATGACGACTTTTGGCTTCGCCCAGTGATCAGTGCAATGGCGAACATACACAACAAATACACAGAGATAATTATCCAATCTAAATCTTGCAACTAAACACCATTTTTAAAAGCTCTGAATATATTTTTTGCGTCTCGACTGCTTATGCAGTATCTGAGCATAACACACCAAAAGGTCGAGAAATTCAATTTGGCTCAAAGAGTAGATCTAAAACGCTCCGATTGGTATCACTGCTTATTTACTGACTACTCACTACTTACTGCGCGGCACCCGCATGGAGAAAAACCTAAGCGCAAAAAAAAGCAACCAACATTCTAAATCATAAAAATAATGACAGAAAGGTAAATAGTCCAATATTTCTGACATCGGTTTAATCGCAAAAAGAGGATTAATGAATCTTTAGGGGTTAGCAAATCTTTTGTCGATAGTGTTGTAAGACAGGGCGTAGTTTAATAATTGACATATAACTTCACATATGGGAGTTTAACCGTTAGCATACATACCCGTTCAAAGTGGATAGCTTCTGACGTTTTAATTATGATTTTTAGGTCTTTTACATAAAATATGAAAAATATACCTGTAATGTCAGACAAGCTAGCAATAATGTTATCCCTAGTATGTGTTGCGCACTGTTTTCTGACTCCCTCCTTTGCTATACTTGCCTATGGATTTTTTCCTTTTGCACTGGACAACGAGTTTATCCACACAGTAATTCTGTTGGTGGCGTTCCCCGTAAGTATATTTGCACTCATTAAAGGTTACACTCTTCATAAAACTATTATAGCCATTCCAATAGCATTATTTGGATTGAGTTGTCTAATAATTGCAGTCATTTTAGGAGAGGCAATTCTTGGTGGTGCCGGGGAAAAAGGGTTAACAGCGCTTGGATCTGTGTTTGTCGCCACTGCGCATTACAAGAATTATCAAATTTGTAAAAATTCACACTGCTCATGCCATGAAAAATAAACAACAATGTTCAGAGAGTGAAACACTCGCAGCGGTACTCTTCGCTAAGGTGCATAGCTCGAGCATACAAGTCTACCCCATGAACTTATCAAGGAGGACAAACAATGAAACCCGAAATACATCCTAAGTATAGAGACGTAGTCTTCCATGACACAAGTGTTGATGAATATTTTATTATTGGCTCAACTCTAAGCACCAGCCAAACTATAGATTGGAAAGATGGTAAAACATACCCTTATTTCACCGTTGACACTTCATCAGCTTCCCACCCATTTTATACTGGAGCACAACAAGTCGCAAAAGCAGAAGGTCGTGTGGCTAAATTCAATCAGCGTTTTAACACCCTGGCTAAAGGCAAGTAATAAACTAGTCATTTTAATTAGATACAATAACAGCAAGTGGCTTTTACAACATCTTTATGGTTTTCGCCACAAAGACGGCTATAAGCTATACCAACACAATTTTGCAAAACAAAAAGGTGGTTATTTACCCCAAATCACTCGCTGGCTTTCACGTACCGCTCAGATCAGTTTCTGGAATTTTGTTTTTCAATATTCTGTCGAAGATAGAAATTATGTTAAACTCATGTAACACCAAATTGATCGTTTTTCGAAGAAATTGACACGAACTTTCAAGGCATTAGGGAGAGAGCTTTGGCATCTCACAGTAATATGGTTAGCATTTTTAAATTAAGAAGTTATATTGCCGTGTACCATTTTTTTCGAAAATCATTAAATCGGTGTTTTTCTCTGATTTATTGGGATATCCAATCAACAAACCTTTGGAAGGATCATCGTGCCGATCCGGAGATTTATCTCTAGGTCCAAAATGAATTCTGTGCAAATTAAGAATACCTCGCATAAAAGGAGAAGTTGAAAGGTTATGATTTAAATGATTTTGAGATTATGACGCAGCCAAACTCTGAACATCGATCTGAGAAATCAGGCACCATTCGTTGTCTTTGTGGCGCTTGCTCAATAACTGTTGCTGATAACCAAGCAAGGTGTTACGTCAGGTGTGGATGCAATGACTGCCGCCAATTCGCTCAGTACACACACTTAAAAGGCGGTGTTTCCCCCGTATCTCTGCCAAGACTTTTTTATTTTAAGTCAGATATACTAACTGTAGAGGGAAAAGAAAACATTAAAGGTTTAAAATTACGTGCCGGTGGTGCTTCTACTAGACTATGTTGCAAAAACTGTTACTCCGTATTAGCTGTTGATCATCCCTCCCATTGGGGTAATGTATTACTCATGTTTCCAGATTATTGCAGTCATGATTGTGATTTGACACGACCTTTAAGCGCATATATCAATATGAGTGAATTTTATGCTGAGGAAGATTCCAAGTGGGAGCCTTATGTCCCCCTTTTTGAATCATTTAGATTTCGTCGTCAAAGGATGCAATATAATTTATTGCCAGATCGGATACCTTGGAGAGACTCATTTAAACCAAAAGGAATACGCCTCGGTGATTTAATTAAACAACTCGATACAATCGAAATACTTAATTTAAACGAAAGCAAAAAATCAATTCCAGACTTGGAAGAACAAATTGAGAATCTTAATAGAGACTTGCGGTCGTTAAAAAACCAATTGATACTAATGCAAGAAATTGTAGACGGATCGGAATTGAAGAAAAGTAAAGCTCAATCCGAACTTATTAGTCTGAGTGAAAAGCTATTATACTATGAAAAAAGATTTGGCGATATTAGAAGCTCTTAGCAAAAAAAGCAATTTACGAAGCCCAGATTAATTAAAAGCATCAATAAAACTTCTGGTGTAAGTTGATCAGAAATACATACCACTAATTATTAAAGAGGTGACTTTTTTCAGGGAGCCTTAACACAAAATTAATACTTAGAATAACTATGATTGATATTTTGACTCTGTAGAGTGCTGCGTTTTAGATGGCTCATTGGAAATGTAATAAAATAATTTTGATCAATCTACTAACTTCTGTTGACTCAGTTGTACGTTTTTTTTTCGTCTGTACGAAAAGTTTCGTCGACTAGGGAATATTCAATGAGTGAAACTCTGTACTCAAAAGAACAAAAAGGTCTGGATTCAAACTCTCCCTGCGTGAAGCAATGTGACTATAACCCAGAATTGGAGATATGTAGTAGCTGTAAAAGAACAATCCAAGAAATTAGAGATTGGAGCAAAATGTCAGAAAAACAAAGACTATCAGTTTTACATCGAATCAGAGAATTAGATTGATTTAGAGTTTTTAGTGAAGTGAGCACTTTTGATCAGTCAAAGGATCGCACTAAAAGAAACCGAATATGACACTAATATACAATAAATTTGCATTTAAGTATTATCAACGTGTCAAATAAAACTAAGGAAATAAAATGATTCAAATCGTCATTTCGGAAGAGTTCGTTTTAAATAAATAGCACAAAGGGTCATAACGGAAAGCAATTTTCTTCTCAGTGCATTGAACACGCCAAGAGGACAACTATATGGATCTTCAAATCGCAGGTAAAACAGCTGTCATAGCTGGAGGTAGCGCTGGCATGGGCCGAGCAACGGCCGAAAGGCTTGCGGAAGCCGGTGTGGAATTGTATATTTCCGCTCGTAGAGGAGAAAGACTTGTAAAGGCCGCTGATGAAATATCTAGCAAGTATCGGGTAAAAGTTACACCAATCGTTGCTGACTCAGCTACGGAAGATGGCCGGCATATCCTTTTTTCTGCATGCCCGAACCCAGATATTTTATCGATCACCATAAAACCTCCTCCACCGAATGGAGATTTTTTAGATGTGACCCCGCAAATGTGGCGAGACTCAATCGAAACAGCCTTGATTGGACCGATTGAGATCATGCGACATTACATACCGGTCATGAAAAGAAAAAAGTGGGGTAGAATTGTAAATATTGCAACTTTTTCCGCGAAAAACCCTATGGTTTGGCGACTAATGTCGGGTCCCGCCCGCTCCGCTTTAGTAAATTTCACGGCGAGCGTATCTCGGGAAATAGCCCAATATGGAGTAAATATCAATAATATTCTTCCCGGAATGTTTGCTACTGAGGGATCCCAAGAGAACACAGAAGCTTATGCTAAAGCCTTCAATATTAATCCGGATCCAGACTCAGTAGCAGAACATTTCAGTAAATACAATACCATCCCAGCTGGCTTTGCTGGAATCGCAGATGACATGGCACCTATGGCAGCATTGCTCTGCAGCCCGCTATCGCGCTACATCGTCGGGCAAAACATAGTAATTGATGGCGGGCAACATCGATCTCTTTTTTAGCCTTTCTGTGGACAAATTGTTCATATTACCCAGCGAACCCCTCTAAAGGCGATCCAAAATGTTAAACTCAAATTAAAGAGATTATTTAACCGTCAATGGCCGATGCAATATTTAGAGCTCGATCAATATCCTCTATTATATCATCGATATGCTCAATACCAACGGAAAGTCTTACTAAATCTTTACTTACACCGGCAAGAATCATCTCCTCGTCACTCAGTTGCCGATGAGTTGTTGTTGCTGGATGACAAGCAAGTGTCTTAGCATCGCCGATATTAACTAGCCGTTTGATCAACTGCAGTGAGTCGATAAAAGTGCCGCCCGCTGTCTCCCCCCCGGCAATACCAAAACTGACAATAGATGATGGTTTGCCGCTACTGATTCTGATACTCAGATCATAATACTTATCATCCGGTAGGCCTGCATAATTTACCCACCTTACCGCCGCATGTGCAGCTAAATATTTAGCAACAGCTAATGCGTTATCAGCATGTCGCTCCATTCTTAATGGCAATGTCTCGAGACCTTGAAGAATTTGAAATGCATTAAACGGCGACAGTGCAGCACCCATGTTACGGAGGCTGACTACTCGCGCCCTGCCGATGTATGGAGCATCCAATGCATCCACATAGACTACACCATGGTAAGACGGATCAGGAACATTAAATTGCGGGAAACGTGGATTATCACGCCATTTAAATTTCCCTGAATCAACAAGAATTCCACCAATCGTAGTCCCATGACCACCAATGTACTTAGTCAAGGAGTGAATCACAATATCTGCACCAAACTCGAAAGGCTTACAAAAATAGGGCGTCGCTACCGTATTGTCCACTAAAAGAGGTATCTCATGTCGATGAGCCATCGCGGCTAGAGCAGCAATATCAACAATATTTCCGGCAGGATTTCCAATTGATTCGCAAAAGACACCCTTTGTGTTGTCATCAATTAGGGCTTCAAGTGCAAGAGCATCGTCTCCCGGAGCCATTCTTACTTCAATACCTTGCTGTGGAAAAGTATGAGCAAAAAGATTATAGGTGCCACCATACAGTTGGCTAACACTAACAATGTTATCTCCAGCCTTGCAAAGGTTAGTTATTGAAGCTGCAATTGCCGCCATCCCTGATGACATGCACAGCGCTGCCATACCACCTTCAGCAGCGGCTATACGCTGCTCTAATACGTCACAGGTAGGATTCATTATCCTGGAGTATATGTTACCGGGTTCAGCAAGATTAAATAAATTGGCCCCATGTTGTGTATCTCTGAAACTAAATGAAGTTGTCTGATAAATCGGCACTGCCACCGCATTGGTGGCGGGGTCATCGTTGAATCCAGAGTGAATAACCTTTGTTTCAAATTTCATTCTATAGCGCTCCTATTGATATTTTTTCTTCAGTTTCCTTGTGAAAATGTGAAAGTTACTCTATCGCCTTGCAGATAAATCGTAACTATTGCACGCATCATCCCGAACAAAATGGGGAAATCTGATGGCTATATTTTTGAGAGCCCGAATCTCAGATAATCACCACTGATCTAGATTACTGCTAAAAGAGGGGAGTTAAATCCAACAGGTGACAACATCCTTTTAGCAGCATTTATAAAGCACCCGCAAGCTGAACAAATCGGTGCCCTTATATCATAGAAGATTCGTATCTAACATAGCAAGCTATTAGTATATCGTTCCTTAATATGGGAATTTAGAAAGTTCGAGAAATTGGTAAAAATCTGAGATAGAATCAAGGGTAATAAACTCGGAAATAGATCACATGGAAAATGGACACAATCGCGCGTTGGTCATTGGCGCCGGGTTTGGCGGCTTATCTCTTGGCATACGTCTTCAAAGTCTCGGATTTGATACGACAATCGTCGAGAAACTTGATGCACCAGGCGGGCGAGCTTATGTTAAAAAAACAAAAGGATTTGTGTTCGACATGGGACCAACTGTAATTACAGTGCCCCATTTTATCGAGGAGCTATTCGAACTCAAGCGAGGGAAACATAATTTGAATGACCCCGATTTTCCATCTTGTGAATCTCTCTTAGCCAAAACAACACATCGTAGTGAAACTAGCAACTATGTAACCATTGTTCCCATAGCACCCTTTTATAGAATCTACTTTGATGATAAAACTTTCTTCGATTATGATGGGAATAGGAATAACACGTTGGCTCAAATTAAAAAGATTGCCCCAGAAGATCTGAAAGGTTACGAGCGTTTCCATGAGGCTGCAGAAGCGATTTTCAAACGAGGATTTCTGGAGTTGGGCTACACCTTTTTTGAAGACACGAAAACGATGCTGAGTGTTTTACCAGATCTCCTAAAACTGGATGCAGTACGAAACTTGTTTTCCTTTACAAGCAAATATTTTTCCAACGAAAAACTCCGTCAGGTTTTTAGCTTTGAGACATTGTTAATCGGAGGGAACCCTTTTTCGGTTCCAGCAATCTATGCAATGATTCATTTTGTAGAAAAAACCTGGGGAGTCCATTATGTAATGGGCGGAACAGGAGAATTAGTCAACGGCATGGTCAAAAAATTCGAGGAATTAGGCGGATGTATTCGCTTTGATTCGGAAGTTGCGAGTATTAAGGTCGACAAGAGAGACAGTATTTTTTCCAAGCCACGAGTGACTGGCCTAAAGTTAAGGAATGGAGAGGACTTGTTTGCTGAAATTGTTGTAAGTAACGCCGATTACGCAAATACTTACATGAGGCTCATCGAGCGCAAGCATAGAAGATGGAATAATAATTGGAAAATTCAGCGAATGAGTTATTCTATGTCACTTGTCGTAATTTACTTCGGTTTCAAAGCAACACAATCATTGGATCTCAGACACCACAATATTATCTTGGGCCCACGCTACAGGGAACTATTGAGCGATATTTTCAAGAACAAAATTTTAGCACAAGACTTCAGCCAATACCTGCATATACCCACGATTACAGACCCATCACTTGCCCCTGAAAACCATCATGCCGCATACACACTTATCCCAGTACCAAATAATCAAAGCAACATTGACTGGGATAATGAGGGACCAAAGTTAACTGATGCAGTTCTGTTATTCCTAGACGAGGAGGGGTATATACCAGGCTTGATGGCAAACTTAGTTCACAGCGAATTCATTACCCCAGACTATTTTGAGAACACTCTAAATAGTTATGTCGGCAATAGTTTTGGAGTTGAGCCGAAATTAACACAATCTGCATTTTTCCGACCTCACAACAGGTCCGAAGATATTGAAAATCTTTACTTAGCTGGAGCAAACGCTCAGCCGGGTGCGGGCACTCCAAGCGTGATGATGTCTGCCAAAATGACAGCACGAGCTATATTGAAAGATTTTGCGGGAGATGTCACCTCTTGGAGACAGGAAAAATCTTTAAATATATATTAAACATGGTGTCATTTTTTGTGAATTCTGAATGAGTCTGCCAACCTATAATGAAGTTTATAGCGTATTAAGGGCTTTTATTTCTGGGATTCTTGTTTTGCGTTATCTAAAAGACAAATTTAAAAGTACGATCTATGACTAGCGAGGTTCAAATATAAAGAGGCGCAATGAAGAAAAATTCTTTTATCAATAGACACAAACAACCAACCTCCCTCGGTGGCGTTGAGACCGCGGCCAAGATAATGAGCCTGATGAAAATGGATATGGCCAATACAATTATCGGAGATATTGCTGAGAAAGACGAAAAACTTGCGATTGAAATTCAGGAAAATATGTTCCTATTTGATTCTTTAGCCAACATTAATGATCGGTCGATCCAAAAAATGTTGCAAAAAACGCCCAATGATCAGCTAGCTATTGCCCTCAAAAACACAAACAAAATTGTTCAGGATAAATTTTACAAGAACATGTCTAAACGAGCAAAGAAAAGACTTATCGATGATATGGAAATGTTAGGAGATCTGAGGGCCTCAGATATTGAACTAGCTCAGAAAAATATTACACGCACAGCACGTAGAATGGCGGATGCAGGGGAGATAATACTTGAAATAAACCGACAGGATTTTTTATGATTTTAATATAAATTTTGTCAATTTTTTAAACAAAAAAACACGGTTTACAACTCTCGTCAATATATTTTTATACCTCGTCAAAGCGCTTTTTATTTTGCGCTCGACGAACTTAAGCAGACATTCTATTCTTGAAACTGCCTCTCTCCATCCGTTGCTGCATAAAGGGAATTACGAAAAGTTAGGCATCAACCTGCCTTGTAGCACTTACGTTGAAATCTTCCTCAAGAACTATATTTTTTATTTTAATCATAGCACCTAGCAATCCCGATTTGTTTTCAAGCTCAGGAGCTTTAATTAGGGCAAGCATCTCATCCAGCGTCAGTAGGTGAGAAATGTAGCCATTCAGTGCCTCAAGCGTTTTAAATCGCACTAAGTCTATTAACCCAGGAGTCATCATCACCCCACCACCAAGAATTATTTTATCCGGTGAAAAACTTAGTGTTAGCATTTTTACCAACTGTGCCAGATACTTAGCCTCCAGAATATGTGCTGGATGCTCAACTGGCAGATCAGATAGCGACTCTCCCCATCGAGCCGAAATAGCTGGGCCGCTAGCCAGACCTTCGAGACAATTCCGATGATATGGGCATAAGCCTTCAAATGGATCACAATGTGCCTCTTGGTACACAGAAATGTGTCCAATCTCTGGATGAGTTTTCCCGCTGAAGACAACCCCATCAGCAACAATGCCTACGCCTATGCCAGTCCCAATCGTGGTATAGACGACAGTATTTGAATCTCTACCGGCGCCAATATACGCCTCGGCAAGACAGGCTGCGTTGACATCCGTATCAATAGCGGTCGGACAGTCTATGACAGAAAAAGCTTGTTGCAGGTTAAATCCCTCCCAATGTTTCTTAGGAGAGTTTTGGATGCAACCAAAATCTGCTGAATGGAGGTTTAGATCAATAGGACCGAATGATGCTATCCCCAGTCCTTTTATCCCACCAAATGTTCTTCTTGACTGATTGATAAAGTTTATGAGCGTTTTTACCGTTTCCCCAGGCAATCTTGTTGGAATAGTGACCTCATCAAATATTGTTGTTCCATCTCCAATGCCCGCTGTACATTTTGTGCCACCTAGCTCTACTGCAGCAAAAATATTTTCTACCATGAAATCAGGCACCTCACCTGCCAATTTTAAAAAAACAACAAATTTTAACCTCAACCTTAATGAGCTAAAAAAGTTATAGACTGGCCAAAAAAACTTAATAACGTAAAGCGTCTCAATAAAATATTTTAGGTTGAGTGGACACGCTTCCTATCACGCTTAAACCAGCGTCCCGATAGATAGAAGCATGGCACAGCTAGGTATGAGAACAAAGTAGCACTTAATATGACTATACTGTATGGCTGTGCCCAGCCTCGAGAGATTACCCAGTCCACTGCAATTCCTGTTCCCGTAATACCAATGCCTAAGCCCAATATATTAAATGACATGATTGTGACAGCCACAGTAGTTGCTCTCACCTGAGCAGGAGCCAGTTCCTGCACTGTGGCAAAAATTGGGCCAAAAATTGCACCCATTTGAACCACCGCAAAAAACATACCTATAGGGATCCAAACGGAACCCACCTCAGAAAGTCTAAATGCTAGGATGAAAGGAGAGAATGTAATCATGATTATGCAGAGGAATGCCGACCGTCCGAGTCCCGTTTTTGCCATCAATCGATCTCCACCGATCCCACCAAGCAAGCTTCCTGTTATTCCTCCAGCAAGGACTAGCCAACCAGTGAGCTGCGCGATTTGATCACGCTCAAACCCTCTCTCGTTTACAAACCATAATTGATCGAAAAATGTGCTTCCCATCATTACATGAAATATTGTACCTCCCGCGATGACTAGTAAGAGCGCAGGCGAACCAATAATCATTTTAATGGTTGTTCGCACAACGGACTTCAACGGTAAGGTTTCAACAGATGAGTCGACCGCCGCAAAACTACGTCTTGGTGTCTCTCTCATGAAGAACATTATCGCTGCGAGCAATACTCCAATACCTCCAAGCAAATAGAAACAGGCTCTCCAGCCGATAATAGGCCCCAGATATCCGGCTAGTAAAAGGCTTAAACCTCCCCCAATAGGCGCGCCCATGTAGTAAATTCCGGATATAAACCCAAGTCGCTGTTTAGGAAATCGATCTGCTATAATTGACATTGCGCTGGGGGTCATCACAGCCTCTCCAATACCAATAAACATTCGAGGGATGGCCAAGCTAATGAAACCCTTAGCCATCCCAGATACAGCGGTCAAAATGCTCCAAAGAGCTACTCCAGCAGCTATTAACCGAGTACGGTTCATAGTATCTGCCAGTATTCCCATGAAAAGTCCCATTACAGAGTAAAAAATTAAAAAAATAAGACCAGTCAATAGGCCAAACTCAGTGTTAGAAAGCTGTAAATCAGGGACAATATAATTAGCGAATGATGACAGCAACATCCTATCAACAACATTTAACACATTTAAAATTGTTAATAGAAATAAGAGCCACGCATCACCGCGAGATATAACGTCGGATTGTCTACCTTCCATTACGTACCGAACCTACTCATTAAAATTTGCTAAACGCGATTATTATAAAAATTCTAAGCAAAAATGATCAGAGAAAGTAACTTTTAAAAACCAAATTATTCCCGCCTACATACTCAATACCGATAAATGTTGACAAGTTCTTGTACCTATAGTGGTGATACCGCCACTCTAATCAACTGCTTCAAAAATTCAGACTACTCTTTAAATCAACTCAATACTATCAGTGAAAATTATCAGTGTATAAATTTCAGATATATACTCCACCTCGAGCGGCCACTAGGGTATGAAATATTTTGTAACAACTAAACAACACTTTACAAACTTTTTAATAAAAGCAATACGAATAATAGTTACATACACTAAACATTCCATAAATGCTCATCAATATTACTATTAGAAAAAGGCCCCTTCGTAATTGATTAAAATTTTTAAATGCCTCTATTCAGTTGGCGTCATGGTTAGGACAATCTTGCCCAAAGCACTTCGGTTTGCTATTTTGGAAAACGCGTGTTTGTAATCATGTAGTGGATAACTCTCGCTTTTTAAAGGTGAAAAAAACCCCTTCTGAATCATATCGGTTAATTCACTAAAATTTTGATGAGAAGCGTTTGAATCGCGGCCTATCCAACCACCCCAATTAACACCAATAAGCGACGCACCCTTCAATAAAGGAAGATTTAGCGGAATCTTGGCTATTTCTCCGGCTGCAAATCCGATTACAAGAAACCGACCATCCCATGCCGTTGCTCTAAATGCTTTTTCGGAAAGTTCCCCTCCTACAGAGTCATAAACTAAATCGGCACCTACGCCATGCGTAAGTTCTTTAACTCTTTGCTTTAGATCTTCATGTATATAATTTACACATAGATCCGCTCCTGCTTTACGAGCAAAATTAAGCTTTTCCTCAGTGCTAGCGGCCGCTATAACTCTCGCCCCTATAGCCTTAGCAATCTGAATTGCGGCGACGCCCACTCCCCCCGCGGCACCGAGAATCAAAACTGTTTCAAGAGGTTGTAACTTACCACGTTGTTTTAGTGCGTAATAAGCAGTCCCGTAGGTTGTTGCAAAACCCGCGCCCTGCTCAAATGAGAGATGTTTAGGTTTCAAGAAGGTACCTAATTCTGGTACTGCAATCTGACTAGCAAAACCACCCATGTGGACCGCAATCACTTCATCACCAACTTTCCGAGATTTTATCGAGCGCCCTACACGTGTGACAATGCCAGATATTTCGGTTCCAGGAATAAATGGTAGAGATGGCTTATATTGGTATTCTCCTCGAATGGTGAGTAGATCCGGAAAGTTTATACCTGCAGCTTTTACTTCTATAATCACTTCGTCAGCGAGCGGATCTAGATCAGGTAAATCTTCCAGTGAGAGGTCTTCAAACGAACCAAAATTATTACATATTAATGCTCTCATCACTTCTGTCCCCTATTTTTAAAATCCACATTTTCAAAAACTTCATCGAAGGCAACATGTGTAGGGGTCAAAACACCAGATTAAGATCTAGTCAATCTAATGACCATCGTGGAAAGAAACCAAATTTCATTTTTACCCATTTTTATTTTTGTCGCGCTGACGAATGCTTAAGATACCTATTAATTTAAACTATACTTTTTCAATTTACTTGCCCGATGAACGCACACACTGAATAACTAAAACATAAATGATTTCGACATAATATTGCTTACACAATCATCAGCTAAATGGCGGTCCCTGCAAGAATCGAACTTGCATCTAAGACTTAGGAGGTCCTTGTTTTGTCCATTAAACTAAGGGACCAACATCGAGCAGAAGGAAGAGTTTACCTAGATGTAGAATCTGTTGCACTAAATGATCGAAACCGAGCCCTACCTCTTTAAAAATTTCTTTCCATCAACACGACATATAGATACGTGATGTGGAATTTCTCTTGATGAGCGGAACTGTATGTATGGAGGCAAAATAATCTATCTAATGAACCTATAACGCTCAAATAGTTATAGAATGAGAAATATTAGTTTTCAAAGTCCAATCAACTATTTATGAATATACTCTTAATCGATAAAAAAGAAGTGAAATCTGATCGCGCGATAATTTCGGGACGGCAGTTCGAACATTTGAAAAAAGTGCTTCGTGTGAATGTAGGCGATAAGATCCGCATAGGGGTGATTAACGATTTACTCGGTATCGGAATAGTCGAACGACTTGAAATGCAGTACATTTCACTTTCTATTTCTGCAGTCTCACCTCCGCCAAAAGCTGTGCCTGCAACTGTTATACTATCGCTACCACGACCAAGATTTTTAAAACGCATCATGCAAAATCTCGCGGCATTAGGAATAAAAGATATCCACGTTATCCATTCCAAAAGAGTAGAAAATAGTTATTGGAATACACCTCACATCTGTTTGTCTAATATCAAAAAAGATTTAATATTGGGACTAGAGCAGGCTGGTGATACAGTTGTTCCAGAGGTCACTTTGCACAGACGATTTAAACCCTTTTTCGAGGATGTGTTGCCGCATCTGATGAATGGCAGGAAGAAATTTTTAGCGCAGCCAAGGTCAGAAATATCATGTCCAATATGTATAAATCAATCCAGTGTGTTAATAATTGGGCCAGAGGGCGGATTCATACCCTACGAAATTAACAAATTTAAAGATATTGGTTTTCAGGCTGTGAGTATTGGGGATCGCATAATGAAGGTAGAAGTTGCAATACCAATGTTGATATCCAGACTATATCCAAGTCAATAAAGACTAATATCTTTCAGGAATACGTACTAAGATTACCTTAGAATTCCTCGTGCAATTCACGATACAAGCAAAAGATGGAACAAGTACTAACAAAACCTGTAACCTACCATACTAACTCAACAATACTCTTTGAATTGTTGAGTTCCCAGCCAGACGCAATTTGGTTAGACTCCTGCCAACCACATAGTCAGCAAGGCAGATATGATATTATTTCAGCGTGTCCTGACCACGTTGTTGAAACTTGTGGTAAATTTTCTACTATAACCAGCGAAAACAACTCCTATGCATCTAGTCGTGATCCTTTTGACATCGCGAATGATCTCTTGGAGCCACTTAAAAAATATGAGATGCCCACAAAGATTAGAACACCGTTCGTGGCGGGAATTATCGGCTATTTCGGCTACGACCTCGGGCGTGCTTATTTTGAAATTGACAACTCTACAAAAATGGAGTCAGCTCTCCCCGATATGCGGATAGGCAGATATTTGTGGGGTTTGGTTGTAGATCATCTAGAAAAAAGCGCACACTTAAATTTTCATCCACATTGTTCAGATTCACTTCAAGAGACGATTCTAAAAATCTTCGAGCGCTTTGAGCTCACAAATCGGCACCGCCAACGATCATTCGCGCTAAAAAACTCCTTTCAACCACAAACGCCGAAAATTGACTATTTGGCAAAAATATCTAAAATTCAACAATATATAGCCGCTGGAGACTGCTACCAAGTTAATCTTGCTCAACATTTTTCGGCTTCATACAATGGAAACATTTTCAGCGCTTATCTTGCCCTAAGAGAAAAGATGCCATCCCCCTATGCTGCCTTTTGGAGTTGGGAAAAATCAAAAGGAGTTATGAGCTTATCTCCCGAGCGGTTCCTCCAAGTCAGAAATGGATATGCCGAGACAAAGCCAATTAAAGGTACTATAAGCCGTAGCTCTGATAATAAACAAGACCAACAAAACGCCCAGCTACTTTTAAGCAGCGAAAAAGACCTAGCAGAAAATTTAATGATAGTTGATTTGTTAAGAAATGATCTCAGTAAAAATGCTGAGGCAGGCAGTGTCCTAGTGCCAAAACTATTTGCCTTGGAGAGCTTTCCTAATGTTCATCACCTCGTTAGTACGGTTACAGCCAAACTCAAATCGGGTGTTTCTCCTCCCAAACTATTGAGAGACTGTTTTCCTGGAGGGTCGATAACAGGGGCGCCAAAGCAAAGGGCAATGCAAGTTATTGAAGAGCTGGAGCCAGTCAAGAGGAACGTATATTGCGGAAGCATAGGTTATATTAATGCTGATGCAACGATGGACACTAATATCGCAATCAGAACAGTACTCGCAGATGGGCAGACCTTACATTGCTGGGGCGGTGGCGGAATTACCGCGGACTCTGACCCCACAACAGAGTATCAGGAGTCTTTGTCGAAAATAATTACATTATTAAAAACAATCGAAAACCTCTGACATAGGCTCGCTGTTAAGTCGTCATATATCTGAAAGTGAAGTTCACTCTGGCGTCGCTAAGATTGCGTGATTTTGGAATTCTGTGCTTCCAAAAACTTTGCAATCCGGGACCCATCAACAGGAGCGATCCGTGTGGGAGGTTCAGTGATACTCGCTGCCCAGTCAAATTATGACGAAGATCAAACTTGCGTTCGACGCCGAGGGAAAAAGAGGCAATTATAGGTTCATTACCCAAAGAAGCCTCGTCATCTGCATGCCAGTCGACACTATCATTGCCATCTCTATAATAATTAACAAGCGCTCTGTTGAACTCCGAGTTTGTCTGAATTTCGATAGATCTTCTGAGTCGATCCATCCAAGGGGGAAATTCTAAAGCCTCCAATCGGATATTAGAGTAGGTGTAGTTTGTCCCCGGGGTACCAAACCAATTTTGCAATCTTGGGATGGGTATTTTCCTACCCATCATTCGAATGCTGTCATGTCGCCAAGGCGTTTGCTTTATCGCTCGCGCTAGGAGCAAATCGGCCTCCTCAGACGGCATCCAATTAGGCCAAAACCGAAGATAGCCCAATCGCCCATCAGATAGACTCATGGGAATTTTTTGCTCTCTAAAAAGATCCATACACACTTGGCTCAAGCTCTAGTGAGATTCCAAAAACGCTTAGAACCTGCTGTTTAACAGATTCCGAAAACTGCAACAGTTCCCTTGAACTAGCGTTCCCATAATTAAGTAGTACCAACGCCTGCTCTGAGGACATTCCAACATTACCAGAACGAAAGCCTTTAAAACCACATCTTTCTATTAACCAACCAGCAGCAACTTTGTATTCCGCTCCATTTATTTCAAACACGGGGGCCAAGGGATTACACTCCAAAAATCTACTAACCGAGTCGGAATTAAGTACGGGATTTTTAAAAAAACTTCCCACATTTGCAATTATTGACGGATCCGGATACTTTCTCCTCCTGATATCTGAGATAGTGCGAGCAACTATATGAGGTGTAATTGGTCCTGTTGGTTTTTGCGTGTCCTTTTTAAGAGCCTCGGAAAGTAGTGGATAATCGTATTGGACGTCGGCCGTTAAAGAAAGCTTGATTTTAATCTCTAAAATGATATACCTATTTTTTCGTTTTCTCTTGAAGATACTATCACGATAACCAAATTCACATAATTTATGTGGCAACGAATTTATCTCCCCTGTTCGTATATCCATGGCATCCAGAGAAATAAAAACATCAGATAACTCAACCCCATATGCACCAATATTCTGTATTGGAGCAGCTCCAACACTTCCTGGGATTTGGACAAGGTTCTCAAGGCCATACCAATTGTTCCGCAAAGCATATTCAACTAATTTTGACCAATTTTCCCCAGCAGCAACCGATAGGACCACATTATTTCCATCTATGCTGTGACGAATACCTTTTAAATTTATATTAATTACCAGGCCATATAAATTATTTTTTAACACTACATTACTACCAGCGCCAAGGACGGTAACTGCAAGGTTTTTTGACCTCGCAAAAGTAAGCGCTTCTCTTAAGTCTGCAGTGTTAATAACCTCACAAAAATATTCCGCGGTAGACTGCAGTGCGAGTGTATTATTTCGTATTAAATTGCAGTTATTTAAAATTTTAAAAGTCATATGTGGTGTTTTAAAATGTGCTTAAACAAGTTTTCAACCGCTTCAAATACTAAATCAAGCATAATTTCAAAACCTTGATCATCAGAATAATAAGGATCTGGGACATCATACAAATTATTTTCTCCAAGAAAGTCTAGTAACAAACCCAAGTGGCCATCAAAAGATACGGGACAATCACGCCGTAGAGAGCTCAGATTTTGCCTGTCCATTGCCAATATATAATCAAACTTTAGAAAATCAGATGAACTAAAACGACGAGCACGTAAGTGGCTTATATCAATAGAACGCTTTGATGCAGCCTCAATCGCTCTCTGATCTGGCGGGTTACCGAGATGCCAGTTACCGGTGCCTGCAGAATCTATCGATATCCTGTTGGACATGCCATGTTTTTTTACTATCTTTCCAAATACACCCTCCGCTGTGGGCGATCGGCAGATATTTCCCAAGCAAACAAACAGTACATAAACCATAGCGTATTTGTTACGTGAATTGATTTGATAAATTTCTAAAAAACTTATTTATTTTTAATAAATCTTCCTTGGTATCAACGCCGTGAGGCACATCGCAGCAAGCCTTCTCAACATGAATTTTAATACCATGCGCCATAAATCGTAATTGTTCTAATCTCTCTATTTTTTCTAGCTTAGACTGCTGTTGGTTAACAAATCGTCGCAAGGTGTTTACGCGGTAAGCATATAAACCGACATGCCTGGATCCCTCTACTAAATCATTATGAGATAAACTAGTTCTTGAAAATCCAAAATTCCGAGGCCACGGTATCGGAGCGCGACTAAAAAATAATGCAAAACTTTCGTCATCAACCACAACTTTAACAACATTTGGGTTTAAGAAATCATCGATTTCAACGATCGGAGCAGACAGTGTAGCAACGCCAGCTGAAGGATTCATATCAAGGTTATTTGCTACCTGATTAATAATATCTGGCGGTATCAAAGGTTCATCACCCTGAACATTTACGATAATCTCAGTATCCTCAAGCAATAGCTGGCCCGCAATTTCATTAATTCTGTCAGAACCAGATTGGTGACCTGACGCCGTCATGCGGACTTCCCCACCGAATTCTCTTGCCACGGTCTCGACGCGCTCATCATCTGTAGCGATGATGATCTGTCGGGCATTACTTTTCTCGGCCTGCTCCCACACCCTTTGCAACATCGTTTTTCCAGATACGTCACATAATACCTTATTAGGCAATCGCGACGAGCCATAGCGAGCCGGAATTACTACAGTAAATTCCATAGATATCTCATAACATTCAACTTCTTATATTCGCGCTATCGGATACAGTCCTTTATGATTTAAGCAAGCAATCAAGTTGTCGGTTACCGAAGGATCCAGAACAGCCTCTACCTCCAAACACCATACATCATGATCAAACTCCCACTCCAATTTTACAGCATCTTTTGCGGTAATAATTATATCCAACCCATCATTGAAAGACAGGTCTCCCAACTTTAAACGATCATGATCGTCATATGGGTGTAAAATCACCTGAAGTCCAAGTCTCTCGAGAGACTTCTTAAAACGTTCCGGAGCACCAATAGCAGCAACCGCATGCACGATTTCTGAGCCATCCCAATTATCAGGATCGCACACCTGTCCAGTTAGTAAATTCACAAATTTCACGGGTTTATAAAAAAAATGAAAAACATGCACATGAGGAGGATATAACTTTTTCTCTACCTCATCGTTCACAGCAATAAAATCGACCGAACGCAGTCGCCTGATTGGCTCTCGTAGCGGTCCAGCTGGGATGCAAAATCCATTTCCAAATACTCGGGATCCGTCTATTACAACCACTTCGACATCACGATTCATCGAATAATGCTGAAGCCCATCATCGCTCAAGATTAAATCATAATCTCCTGTGCTTGAGAGAAACTTCACCGCTCGAGCACGGTCAGAATCAACAATCACCCTACATTCGCATGATTTAGCAATAAGCAGAGGCTCATCTCCGCTTAGACAAACTGGTGTTTCTGAAGTCACCTCGATAGGTTCTTTTTGTCTAGACCTACCATAACCCCTACTCACTACGGCAGTTTTCATCCCCCTCCTGAGAAGTTCTCTTACGAGCGAGATCAATAGAGGGGTTTTACCGCTGCCACCGACTGCGATATTGCCAATGACGATCACAGGCACAGAGTTTTTTTGCCTGAAAAATCTACTCTTGAGAACCGCTTTCCTAATTTCAATTAGTAGGACAAAGATGGCACTGATGGGCAGTAGCACATATAACCATGCGCTTCTCCGATACCACGACGTTGTCAAAAAGTGTTCAAAGGACACGTAAATCTCACTCCATCAACACAAATTGATTTCGATGAAGATCGACATAACGGCCCGCTTGAGCAATTAATTCTTTATGAGTACCTTGTTCGAGAATTTGTCCATTTTCCATTACTAAGATGTGATCGGCCCTCTCAACGGTGGTCAAACGATGTGCTATTACAAAAGTTGTTCGATTTTCCATCAGTAGCTCCAGTGCTTCTTGTATTTGTCTCTCACCGTCAGTATCTAGAGATGATGTAGCCTCATCCAATATCAAAATTGGGGCATCTTTTAGTACTGCCCTAGCGATAGCAATGCGTTGTCTCTGCCCTCCAGATAACAAAACACCATCATCACCAATTATTGTTTCATAGCCATCTGACAACTCAGAAATAAATTCATCAGCATTTGCAACTCTTGCTGCATTCCTCACCTCTTTTAGCTCAGATTTGGCGAGAGCACCATAAGCAATGTTGTTAAGTATGCTGTCATTAAAAAGTGTGATGTTCTGACTTACGAGAGCTATTTGGTGGCGCAAATTACTTAAGGTATATTCATTGATGTCGACGTCATCTAGGTGGATAGAGCCCCTTTGATAATCATAAAATCTCATAATCAAACTTATCAGCGATGTTTTTCCACTCCCCGATGAACCAACGATAGCCACTGTTTGGCCTGGGTCAACGGAAAAGGTAAGGCGCGTAAGGACTGTTCTGTCAGAATCTGGATAGCAAAAAGAAACATTTTTAAAGACGAATTTTCCACTTGCTCTGTCCACAGTGTATTCGCCTTTATTAACCTCCTGATCAGCGTCAAGTATCTCAAAAATTGAGGCAGCGGCAGCAATACCTCTTTGTATCGAACTATTTATCTCACTGAGTTGTCGGACAGGTTTTATCAACATGCCAGAGGCGACTAAAAATGTTATAAAACTACCCGTGGTCATATTAGAGAGGATAATTGGATTTAGCATCAACCCTGTGACCGCGGCAAAAGCAATCGACACCAGAAGCATTACCAACGGATTGCTTACTCCCTCTGTCAAAGACATCTTTAGATTCTGCCTCCGATTGGCGTGACTTGCGAGCAGCAAACGTTGGCGTTCCATATCAGCGCCACCATACATTCGCACCTCCGAGTACCCATTAACGGCCTCCTGAGTCACATGGGTCACATCACCCATTGCTGACTGAATTCTTTTACTAATAATCCGAAAACGTTTACTGACATATCCAACTAAAAGGGCTATTAAAGGCATCACTGCCAAAAAAAAGATCGCTAAACGCCAATTGACATAAAATAAATAAGTAAGGAGCCCAATTACCAAGCTACCCTGTTGCAACATAGTTTTTACTGCCTTTGTGCCAGCTTCAGTTACTTGCTGTACGTTGAAGGTTATTACCGATACCAAGTGCCCCGACATCGACTGGTCAAAGAACTTTATTGGTAGTAACAAATATTTATTAAAAATTTCAGATCTAAGCGTATGTACTAAGTAATTTGCCACATAGGCGAGGCCATATGTTCCGATAAGATAACCGAGACCCCTCATAAGACTTACTGCAATCAAAAATGTTGGGATAATTAACCATGCGCGATCAGCTGGTTGGGAGCCGAAAAACCGATCTGAAAAGAAGGCAGTAATTCCAGTTAGCGGTAAAGGTTTTGTATCTTGCCCTGGGATCGCAGTGAGTTGCCCCACAGTATCGGTGATGAAACCGAGCAGATCTACGAAAGCAACTTCTGCAATCGAATGCATTATTAAACCCGAAATTGCAATTAAAATTGCAAACCAATGGTGCGAAACATACTTCAACAAACGCACATATGTAAAAGCGGGTCGGTTATCGATTTTTATCATGAAACTAGATGGATTATACCGATTTCAAGGTGGGATTTGTTGACAATAATTCCACCGGAGGCCAAGCACCAAAAGTAACGCGTCATTTTTCTAGTCATCCAATTACCCAATATTGTGATGATAGTACCGGACTTTGCTTTTGACAATCCCCATAAATCAGTTGACTTTTATTACCACGCTTGTGACTAAACATATAAACTTCACATAAACAAAGCTATAATGTAGAAAAACATAAGTTTATTTTGTTCAGTGAAAAAACGTTGTGAAATTTCAAGTTTTTTTTGTTAAACCCAACAACAATACAAGAAAGTTTTTTAAAAAAGTGGTTATCGCACTTCCCTGAGTCTGGAGTTCTTTTGAAAAAACCAAAGAAACTGCTGATCATCTGGCATAGTCAGAGCGGAAAAACTGATGCTATGGCAAGAGAGGTTATAAAAGGTTGCAAGCAACAAAATTCTGTAGAGACAATCCTACTACCCCCCCAATCTGCCGATTTAAGAGATTTACTTAATTGTCATGGCCTTATATTTGGAACGCCAGAGAATTTTGGCACAATGAGTGGAATGTTGAAGGATTTTTTTGATCGCACATACTATCCCGCACAACCCTATAAACTGAACCTTCCATATGGATTATTTATTTCAGCCGCAAATGACGGTTCTGGAGCTGTACGAGATATAAATAGAATTTTAAAAGGTTACCCGCTTCGACAGGTAGCCGATCCTGTTATCTGTAAGGGAGCGCTGGATCAAAAGACATTAACAAGTTGCAGGGACCTAGGCCTTGCTTTGGCTCTAGGACTTGAGATGGGAATTATGTAGCCCTAAGACGTGCCCTCATATCAAAGTTCCCCCACACGAAAAAAATCACCAGTAAATTTAAAAAGTTACTGAATTTAAAAAAACTGTAATTTTAGAAACCACGCTTGCGAGGACGTTTTCCGACTGGACGTTTAGGAAGCTTTTCAGGGGGTTTAGGCGGTGCCGTCTCTATACAAGTATAACTGCGATTCACCGCAGCGATATTTGGCTTATTGGTAACTGTTAAGCTGCTAGCTGCCAACAATGTTGATTTATTGAGTGCCCAACCCTCCGTGTAAAACTTTCCGACAACACGAAATCTCACCAAGTCATCAAGTTCAGTGAAAGGTATATCCCTGAATGTTTTATCTGGGGTCAAGAGCGTGTTGTTAACTACCTCAATATCGAGAAGCTTAGTATCAGGATCTAACACGAGGTCACGACTGTCGCAAGTGATCTTCAGCTTGTCTGCCGCCGAGACATCAGCAGCACCGTTAAAAATCAGAATACAGACAATCGATAACAAAGTTGAATTATATGATTGTTTCAATTTAAAGATCGCCTCTCGCTAACAAACGCCAACTCACACTTAGAATATTTTGCCCAAAACAACATAATCATTGCGAGCTCGCAAACATCCTATGCATCTAGACAAACGGAAGCAAGTATAATGTATAAGTACCCTCATAGAACAGGGCCTTCACCTTAAACTTTCCTTGTGAAGACGATCTAAGAAAGTCAAAACCTAAATTCGCAATATTGAAAAAATTAAGGCATAATTTTAGAGTGTGTCAAATTTTGACATGAAATCTATTGGAGACAGGCAATTGGCCGAAATTTCAAGAAATTTAGGAAACTCCCCTGCGTTGGTGGATCAGAGATCGAGGCGTCAACAATATGCTCCTAGAGGCAATGAAAATCGTCTTGAAAACAGAGCGGTTTCCGCAAAAGTTATCGATCAGAAAGACGATTTCTCATTAGAACGTTACCAAATAGCAAGGTTGGAGGCAGACCAACTATCCAAATACCTTTTTGAGATGAAGATTCGCGACAGTATAATTCATGAAAGAGCAGCCAATAAGATCCTATCACCCGAAGTCGACATAGATGAGATTAAACCGAAGGGTACGAACACGGCCTCGGAAAGGCTCAATCGACAAATCGAAGAACTTATGTCCTTTGAGAATGACATGCCTATACGCAATGAGCCACTCTTCGTGAACATAATGGTTTAGCAGTCAACATACTTCATTACCCGGCCAGATCCTTTATCGTTGCCAAATCAGAGACAAATACCGAATCAGTTTCGTCTATATAAAAAGCAAGTAGCGTCAAATCGTCCCTCAGCGGAGAGGCCCCCTTGTACTGATCTATTGCATCCATAACTTTACTAACAACCAGCTTTGGTTCAGATGTATCGAGGGACTGTAAAAGTCTCATCAGACGCTTGCGACCAAATGCTACTGGCCGCGGTAGCTCGTTCATTACATCAGTGACTCCATCCGTTAGCATGACAAACATTCCGCACGGGTTTTCAATGATCTGTGTTGTAAATTCAAAGTCGTTTGGTGTTCGCCGAGCTCCAACCGACTTTCTGTTGCCTTTTATTTCTTTCGTCTCATTGTTAGTGACAACGAAAAGTGAGGAGTTAGCACCTGCAAATTCTAAGCACCCCGACTGTCTATCTAATATACATACTGTCCCATCAAAACCTGCATCAGAATCAGCCTCCTCAGATTCATTTTGAAAAAGCATATCTTTTATAAGTCGATTTGATTCGCTCAGATACTCACCGGCAGTATTTATTTGATCATCCTCAATTGCTCGGTCCACAACTGCTCTTGCAATTACGGATGTAAAAGCACCCGGCACACCGTGCCCAGTGCAGTCTATGACTGCAATCACGGTCTTGTTATCAGTCGTTCTCACCACGTATATATCTCCACCGACAACATCTCTTGGCCTCCAGGTAAGATCAATTTTAAAATCATCGGGCATACGTTCCGCTCTAAGCAAGGCTCTTTGCAATTTTGCCGCATAATTGATCGAACTCTGAATTTCTCGATTTGCGGCAGATGCTTGATCATAAGCATCCTTCATCGCGGCCTCAATTCTTGACACTAACCAAATGACCAAGAGAACAACCACTGTAAACACGGCTGCTCCATAGATAAAAGTGATGCCCATTGCCTTATCCTGAGCTTCTAAAAGTTCTGTTTGATCCCTTAACACTATAAGCAGAGCTTCTTCACCCTTTGCAAAATCGCTTAGAGGAAATCCAAATACAGATGCCTCAAGGCTGACATTCGTAGCTCCAAAAGTACCATTAACTAAAAGCGTATCTTTATACTCTCGCAGCGAATTCGAAGCTTCGCTGGCAATATCAGCGTCATCAGAAATACCTGAGTAATTATCAATTTCATAATAATTATTTAACGTAATTGTTCTATTATCGAAGTTTAAAGCAGCTTTAATCTCAAACTCATACTCAAATGATTCAAGAGCCTCAAAAATATTTTTAGCCAAAACTATCGTACCGAGTTTCGAGCTATCATCACGAAGGGCAATATACAGGGCTTGATAAAGCGAAGATTCCTCGTCACTGCTCAAATCATCAATGCGCAAAATACCTCTCTTGACAGGAACTCTCTCTAAACGCCGCTTACTAAGCATACCGCTTGCCGCAGCAATATCCAGTTCTTCAAAATTATATTTTGCAGTTTCAGCACATGGATCGATGCCATACCCATCGTAAGCGGTCATACAATGGATAAGTGCACCCGTCGCATTCAAAACGAAGACAGCACTCATAGTCATGTCATCGATTGAAAGTTGAAAAAGACTATCAGTTAGTGTGGCGATGCTATCGATATCCCCCCGCCGAAACGAATCATATAGCGGATTCTCCTCATTTGCGTTCGGGGCTTCATCAGGAGAGGCGAGAAAATTCTCTTTGCTTTTCCAGATAGACCGATTCTCCAAAGTGCCTGTTTGCGGATGCCACATTCCGATCGACAGGTCATATGCCTCACCTGAGGCAGTATTCCAGGCTCGCTGATAAACTAGAGCCGAATTTTCGAGATTAGTTTTTTGCTGGCCGTCAAGTTGGTCGGTGGCCAACCAAAAAAAAAGTGCGGCAATAGCTACATTACCAAAAACAGTTAGAGCGAGGAGCTGTATGCGTGTAGTCATATATTCTATCTTATCAGCCTACATGACTGAATATTACCGCCCTGGCTGAAAAGCAATCCTGACCGCTACATCGTCGACCTGAATATTCTCACCGTCATGAACCGGCGGCTGGTATCTCCAAGACCTGACGTACTTCAATGCGGAGCGCTCAAAAATTCCCGGTGGTTCTGCGTCAACTATATGCGGATCAACAACTTTGCCATCTGGTCCAATGGAAAAGGCGACTATAACCTCTCCCACGTATTTATACTTTCTTGCTTTTGGTGGATATCTAAGCGCACCCGCCCCCATTAGAGAGCATTTAATACTTACTCTCTCACCATTGTCAGTATAGTAGCCGATGTTTGTGGCTAACACCTCAGACCAAGCGACATTACTGATGAGAGGGAAAAAGCACAAAAAAATAAATGCCTTGAATCTAGGAATGTGAAATAAGCGATTTTTGTTATGGATCATAAGCATTATTCTTAAACCAAAAATTTCTAAGAAACAACAGTAAATTTTCCTCCTATACCACTGAATAATAATAGAAAATACAGTTTTACTATGTCTCCTTCTCCTGCATCATTGAATCGCTCTTCTTTATAATCATATTATTATCTATCGTTCAAGACAAATTTCTAGGGATAGTGTTCCGAGATTTCCTGTAGAGTGTACAATGTATCAGCAATTTGTTACTAGGTCGTATTATTTTAATGCTTATAAATTTGGTCGTGTAAAGGTGGGCGTTGTAATTGTACTGTAAAATATGGGGTGTAAGGGGTTCTCTACCGGTGCCAGGAGCCAGTACGCTCAGGTATGGTGGTAATACTACTTGCATAGAAGTTAACGGACACGATGACGAATGCATAATTTTAGACGCCGGCACAGGAATATTCCCACTGGGACAACATCTCACACGTACTAAAATAAAAAAGATTCATTTATTCATTACTCACACCCACTGGGACCATATTCAAGGTTTTACAATGTTTCAACCACTTTTCTCTGACGATGTTGAAATACATATTTATGGGCCAAAAGACCCAACCAGTGGTCTGTCCATAAAAGATCATTTGACAAATCAAATGGATCGTCATTTTTTCCCGGTGCAATTACAAAATGTAGCCGCCCGTTTAATTTTCGAAGACGTAACGGGCGGAGACAGAATTCAGATAAATTCTTTGATTGTCAAAACCTTTGAATTTAATCATACCGCGATTAATATTGGATACCGAATCGATAGTAAGAATCGTAGTATATGTTTTACCGGAGATCATGAATGGAAATTAAATCCTCACCCATATGATGACCCTCGTTTCTCGAATATGGAGCAGAGTATCAAGGCCACTCGACAAGAAACTATCAACTTCATTAAAGGAGTTGATTTGCTGATCATAGACTCCGCATACACTGAAGAGGAATACCTTACACGACATGGTTGGGGGCATGGAACACTGGATTCGAGTATTACTGCCGCACGAGAAGCATGCGCAAAACAAGTTCTTTTTACGCATCACGACCCGAATAGAACAGACGATGAATTAGACAAAGTGTTTATAGAGTCTCTTGAAAGGAATGCGATCAACCCGAAGGATCCAGAGTTTGCTCTGGCAAAGGAAGGTATGGAGATAAAACTGTAATGGACAGAAATGAGGGAATATTCCAACATGAGTTCAAAGTTATAGAGAAATCAAAGTTCGCTATCGAGGGAGCGTCTGACGCATCACAAACAGAGCTCAGCGAATTACTGAGAGAATACGAAAAGCTCCTGAAAACAACGAGGCGTCTGGTGAAACATAATGATCGAAGTGAGGAGCGCTTAAATGTCCTTGCACAAGAGGCACGAGAAAAAAGTACTCAGCTAGAGCAGCTGTCGGCTCAACTTGCCAAGTACCTGTCTCCTCAAGTTTATGAGTCAATTTTTAGCGGCAAACAAAAAGTAAGTCTCGCGAGCTCGAGAAAGAAACTAACTATCTTTTTTTCGGACCTTGTTGGCTTCACACAGATTACGGAGAGCCTCGAATCAGAGGATCTCACGGCGGCGCTTAACTATTACCTTGACGAAATGTCGGCAATTGCACTCAAATATGGAGCCACGATAGACAAATATATCGGAGACGCAATTATGATCTTTTTTGGCGACCCTGAAAGTCAAGGCATAGCTGAAGATGCATTTCGATGTGTGTCAATGGCAGTTGAAATGCAAAAAAGGTTAGAGGAATTAACCGACAAATGGGCGCACTTTGGGCTACAAGAACCTTTCAAGATGAGAATAGGGATCAATACTGGTTTTTGCACTGTGGGTAATTTTGGCTCTGAAAATCGATTGGACTACACCGTTATTGGTGCAGGAGTGAATATGGCCGCGCGACTTGAGGCCGCTGCATCTTCTGGATCCATACTTCTTTCTTTCGACACCTATAACCTCGTAAAAGATAAAATTTCGTGTAAAGAATCTGAGAGGATCAAGCTAAAAGGAATTAGCAACCCAGTCCGAACATATGAGGTAATTGAATCGGAAGATACAGAATCGATAATTACAATTAAAACGGAAAACTCCTTTCTTCAGGAGCAGCTCTCAGGTTTGACTGGGCAACAGCTTGACGAACTAAATTTGTCTCTCACAAATGCACTTGACACCTTGCGTGCCCATGTAGAGAAATCCACTTAATTAAGTTATGCATGCGTATTCACCCACCCGCGATATAAAAATAAGGTCTGGCCATTGTGTTCTTCAAACGCAAAATCAAATCGCGAGCTTCTTCTGGCAACCTCGATAAACCCGAGCCCCGCGCCAACGCTTCCCTCTGGAGGCCCTTGCTTCAATCTCTGCTTGTAAGCCGCTTTGAGCTCAGCTGCATCCATACGCTTTAACTGAGTAAGTATCTCCTCTAAACGCTCTCGACTCTTCCCATCAACTTCATTAACCGCCTCAATAAGGAATCCATCGTTGGTGTGGCTTATTGACACAGATCCAACGCCACTTTTATCTAAACGATCTAAAGAGTACCGGATGATATTTTGTGCTTGCTCGACAAAGATGCTGAACACTTTATTTGTAATCGGCGAAGTGCTATCTGTCTCTGTTAGCTGATCTTTCACTACAGAGGATAGACTTGTGAGTACCTCCTCAGACAGCGGACCTGCATAGCAAAAGAAGGTGCCTCGATTCAGCATAAGCTCATGCAGCTGTATAGTATCATTATTCATAAGATTCCCCACCAATAAGACAGAATGACTACTATTAACCTATTGATTCCAGAGTAAATTTTACATGCTCTAAATCCTCTTCAAACTCTTCTCCAGCTTCTTCCATTGTGTCGTCGTCCTCCCTGTGACGCCACACAACTTCTATCATGGTGCCCTCACTGGCGCTTTCGTCAAGATATTCAAAAAAATCATAAAAGAATTTTGCGGATGAGCTATTAAAATAGTAGAGTTCTATTTCTACTTTATACTCTTTTGCTTTTGAAATCCCTTCCCTTAAATGACCAATTACAGGAGCGGAGAACTCAGTGATGTCCTCAGGATAACACTCGCCTTTGATCGTGCACAATCCTGGTAAAAATTCGACTGCAGGGGTTCTGGATGTAGCTGGAATTTTCATAACTATACCGCATAAATATTATATAAAGTGGATTTTAATGAAAAGCCTGTCTTAGGACATCAACATAAATTTAAAGCGTTGGAACTGGTCAATTCGAATCGTAATTCACTCCTTTAAAATCCTCACTGAACAGTTTTTCTGCTAAAGCTGAGCTAGTGCGCGACACCTTGCCTGTATATCTCGCCAGTTTTGCGATACCACCCTCGCTACTTCGGCTTTCCCGGAGGATATTACCGCGCACTCTATTTTGAAATGAGGTCTGGCGTCCATACATGACTGCGCCGAACGTCTTTAGAAGTTCAATCGCGATTTTGGGTTTGGCGCTAACAAGGGCATCGAATTTCTGCTTGGTCAAACACAAGCAGTCAGCAGGCTCCATTACAACAACAGTCGCAGTCCGTTCTGCATCGGTCATGATACTTACCTCGCCGAGGATGCCGGGGCCAGGAAAAGTAGCTGTATGTAATACAACGTCACTGCGATTGATTTGAATTTTTTCAAACACGGAGAATGTACCATTTAAAAGAAAATACATGTCCTCATCTTGATCACCTTGCTTTACCATTACATGGCCCTTCTCAGCCCGCAACTCAGCGAGAAAGGGTAGTAGTGAGTCAACACCGCCCTCTCCTAGCTGAGGTAAAAGAGCAATTAGGGTATCGCGTGACCCGTCTATGCGCATATATGCATCCGTTGAATAAAGCGTCTCATTAAATTTTAAGTATTACAAAGATTAGAGCCCCAATGATAGCTATCGTGGAGGGCTTTCGCAATGTTCTGTGACGGGCAAATCGAATTAAAATCATTCTTCACAATTAGCATCTTCCATGCTTTATTACCGACAAAATTCGCGTTCTAAGCAGTGTGTGTGGCACAATGATAACGTAGTGATTGAATAAAAACGTTGGCAACGCATGTGGTGGATGATATAAAAATGTCCTCTTACCTTTACAATCGCGCCAATCTTTTTTAGAAAAAATGCTAATTTTACTAACTTTCCAAGGTAAGTGTAACGTAACAAAAAAAGAACGAAAGAAGTTCAAGTAAAAAATATCAAATTCAAAAAGTGAACAAAAAAGGAGAAAAAAGTGCCTAATCAGGGAATTGTGTCTTACTCATCGCTAAACCGGGTTATGCGGTCACAGGCCCGAATACTGGCACTTTTAATATTGACAGGTTTAGTCGCTAGGCCGCTCGGCGCGCAAGAAAACGTGGATCTTTCTGCTATTCAGTCGAAAGACTCACTTTCTGTAATAGAATCTATTGTGGTTACCGGCTCTCTTTTACCGAAAGGTGACTTTACCTCCAATGCACCTATTACCACTATTTCTTCGGAAATGTTTGAGATGTCTAATGCTACTAATGTCGAAACTTTAATTAACTCAATGCCTCAGGTTGTCGGGGGAACTGATAGAACCTCTAATTTTGGATTCGGCCTCGCATCAGCTGAGTTGAGAGGTCTAGGCTCTCAGAGAACACTGGTATTACTGAATAGCAGGAGGTTTGTACCAAGCATTGCAGACGGCGGTACAGTCGACCTCAACTTCATCCCCGTAGGTCTGATAGACCGTGTTGAAGTTCTAACCGGTGGTGCGTCTGCGGCATATGGATCGGATGCTATGGCGGGAGTTATTAACTTTATTCTCAAAGAAAACATTGAAGGCTGGGAGGTGAATTTCGGGACTGAGGCTTCGTTTGACCAGCTAGATGCGGGAATCACAAATTTCAACATTACTAATGGCGGAAATTTTGCTTCTTACCGCGGGACTTACATGGTTCATTTCGATGCAACTAATCGCTCAGTGGTCAAGTACTCAGACAGAGAGCTGACGGAATCACGGCTCCTGGACCGATATGACGAAAATGGTGCTGCGATTGGTTTCCGGAATCAGGATCTACAGGACGCATTCGGCGGCACACAATTTCCTGGAACGTCAGATACCGGTTTTTTTGATGCCAGGGTCTTTGGACTTCTTGGCAGTCCGCTCGGGTCATTCGGTGAGGGGGGTATTATCCAGCCTCTAAATCCTGCTAATCTTCCTAATCTCAATACTGAAAATTCGTTACAACAGGCTCAAAAACGTAACGCCCTCCTAGCAAACTTTACCTTCGATATGACCGATCAAATGAGCATTTATGGAGACCTTACTTGGAGCACAAGTGAGGTACCCGGTACTATGGGACCACCGGCTATAGGATGGCCATCCAGCCAGACCCCATTTTCGATTGACGGAAATCCCTTTATCAATTCCTCATTTCAATCGACGCTCGGCAGAGTCTTGGGAACTCGGTATGAACCCGTCTCTCAGGACCAACAACAAACTATTACATCATTACTTGCGAGTAACAACTTTTTTGAGCTTGCTGGAGCAATCAACAGTATTGCGGCCTCCGTTGGTCCATCGGCATTTCAAGAATTAAATCGATGCTTTTTGGGTCGGCCAGGCGACATTTCCTATTATGCAGGAAATATAGCGAGCGGAGGTTTTCCAGTTCTGATTCAAGATGATAACCAAAACTGTATCGGTGATATTGGCTCTGCAGGATTCTACGAGTATAACATTCCGGGATGGCTTGGTAGATGGATGTCGGAGATGGATAATACTTCTTGGACAAGTGACTATGAGGTCATGCAAATAGAGTTTGGGGTGGAAGGCAGCTTTTCTGATAGCTGGGGGTACGACTTTTATGTCCAAAGGGGAGAAGTTACCAGTGATGTTATCGTGACTCCGCTTATTAATAACGAAAAGCTTCAGAGAGCACTGATGGTACGCGAAAATATGCCCGGGTCTGGTGTTGCTGAATGTATTCCTTCAACTATTGACAATTCACCATGTGTTCCGATGAATATTTTTGGAGCAGGTAACGTATCTCCCGAAGCGGTCGCTTATATCTCTGAGGATGGAACTCAAACCAACACCAATACTCAGACCGTAATATTCGGCACAATTTCTGGAAACACAATGGGATGGTTTGAGATGCCGTTGGATGCTGGCCCTATTGGGGCAGCAATTGGATTTGAGTACCTGAAAAATAGAACAGAGGGTACCCGAAATTCTATTATGGATCCCGGTGCTTTTAGCGGATGGCACAACGTCCCCGGTGTTGTTAATGCTCAGATTGATAGCACGTCATTCTTCTCTGAACTACTTGTGCCGCTCGCTAGCGGCCTGCCTGGGATAGATTTTCTTGAGCTTGAACTCGGATTTCGAGCATCAGACCACTCTCAAACAGGCAATTCTACAAGTTACAAAACAGCGGTCTCGTACTACCCCACTGAAGATCTGCAAATAAGGGCATCTTTTAATGAAGCTTTCAGGTCACCGAGCATGGCCGAGCTTTTTGTACCTATTGTATACAGAGACGGAGTGAATGACCCCTGCGCTCGCTATTTTTGGAGGCCTGCACTGGCTCCTCAGTCCAAGTGTGAGGCAACTGGGGTACCGCCGGAAAATTTTGATACTCCGAGCATCGCTGTATTTGATGTAGACAGAAACTTTGGCGGAAATCCCGATTTGGCTGAAGAAACTGCCGGCACTTTTTCTACAGGTTTTGTCTGGACTCCATACGATATGGACGGCCTTTCGATCAGCGTCGATTATTTCGACATTGAGATTGAAAATTTTATAGACTTTAATCCATACAGGTACAGGATGCCTGGCACTGTAGGCTTTGTGGGAGAGTGCTATAACCCGCTTAATGACGTTGGTAGGATAGCTTTCGCCTGTAAAAATCTTACGCGAGACGCCTCTGGGCGACTCATAGAGGTGTTTACCGGTTATGATAATATCGGTACGCATAAATTATCTGGTTTTGATATCAATCTGAATTACCAATTCGATCTCTTTGACGGAATCGCAAACGTTGTTTATGTAGGCACCAAGCTGCGAGAACGCTCGATAGATAGTCGGATTCTTAGCGCGGAAGAATCGAGCTGTCTTGGAACCTTTAATGATGACTGCGGTTTAACCACACCTATTCCAGAATTCAAACATAGAATGACGGTAGACTGGTCTTATGATGCATGGACACATCAGATTGTTTGGAAGTACCTCTCTACTATCGAGGACGGAGACGACGATATTGACTATGCCACCGAATCTACAGGCGGGTATTCCACGCTCGATGCCTCGTCGATTTATGACACCTACACGGGAATTCAATTCGTAATTGGAGTTAAAAATCTTCTGGATAAGCAGGCACCAGTAATTGGAAGTAATATCCAGCTCAATAATGAAGTCGGGTCCACAAACACGTACCCATTACTCTACGATGTGTTTGGAAGAACTATATTCGCTAAGATCAAGTTAGAATTTTAATCTCCATAGCTTTCGCGCCTTCGTTGAACTACGTCCCTAGGCTCAGCGGGAACGCTGTCCTATCGAGAGCTTTTCTCATTATAAAGGAGGAGGTCACACCACTAACACCTGTAATGCGAGTTATTTTTCCAAGGAGAAAATCGTGGTAACAGTCCATATTTGGTACAACCACTTTTAGTTGGTAGTCAGCGTCATGACCTGTGATCAGATAACATTCGAGGACCTCATCATACTGGGAAACGGTGCGTTCGAAATTATCGAACCGCTCCTGTGTGTGCTGATCCATCCGAATATGCAATATAGCTGTCAGATGTAAATTTATAGTCCGCTCATTCAGACGTACAACCCAATCTCGAATAACGCCATGTTCCCGAAGACTTTTCACGCGTCGAGAACATGGTGCTGGTGTTAAACCAACTTTTTCGGCTAGCTCTTGATTCGATTGACTGCCATCCTTTTGTAATTCCCTTAATATATGTAGATCATAACGATCAAGCTGAAAGCTGCTCATACCTACGTTTTTCCATAAAATTTAATATAAATCATTATAACGCAATTATATTGCGCTTAAATCGTAATCTATGCAATATTTAACTTATAATTGCGTAAAAATTGTTTTATACTTGTAGATAATTAAAAACTCTAATTCTAACGCTAAAATAGCAAGATGCGGAAAAAGGGAACTGGTTATGTTTGATCACACAAAATATATTCCGTTTAAGCCAATTGCACTGCCAGATCGGTCATGGCCGGATCAGCAAATTCGTAAAGCTCCCTCCTGGTGTAGTGTCGACCTCCGCGATGGCAATCAAGCCCTCATCAATCCCATGGGCGTAGAGCAAAAAATGAATATGTTTGACCTCCTTGTCAAGATTGGATTTAAGGAAATTGAGATCGGCTTCCCCTCGGCATCGCAACCAGACTTCGATTTTGTGCGAAAACTTATTGAAGAGGAACGAATCCCTGCTGATGTGACCATTCAAGTTCTCACCCAAGCTAGGAAGGAGCTAATCGAGCGGACATATAAAGCTTTAAACGGTGCCTATCGAGCTATTGTTCATGTCTATAATTCAACATCAACCGTCCAACGTGATCAGGTCTTTGCATTACCGCCCGAGGGTATTATCAATATTGCCGCCCAAGGCGCCAAGTGGGTAAAAGAATATGCGATGCGCTACCCCAAAACTGACTGGATCTTTCAATATTCACCCGAGAGCTTCACAGGGACAGACAGCACTCATGCAATTGCTGTTTGTAATGCCGTACTTGATGAGTGGAGACCGGAGCTAGGGCAAAAAGTTATTCTAAACCTTCCTGCAACAGTTGAGATGTCTACGCCGAACGTCTTTGCGGACCAGATAGAATATTTTTGTCGAAATTTAACCAGGCGAGAGCATGTAATAATTAGTCTTCACACTCATAATGACCGTGGATGTGGTGTGGCAGCCGCTGAGTTAGGAGTATTAGCGGGTGCAGATCGCATAGAGGGAACACTTTTGGGTAATGGTGAGCGTACCGGTAATATGGATATAGTAACCATGGCAATGAATCTTTACTCGCAAGGTATCAATCCTCAGCTAAATCTTTCAAATATCGTTGAAATCATTGATGTGGTGGAAGACTGTACCAATATAGGCATCGCTCCACGCCACCCTTGGGCAGGCGAGCTTGTTTATACGGCCTTCTCAGGGAGTCACCAGGATGCGATTCGAAAATCGATTCAGTATCACAAAGACCATGATCAATCATTCTGGAACGTAGCATACCTGCCAATTGATCCAAGGGATATTGGCAGGCGCTACGAGGCGGTAGTCCGGATTAATAGCCAGAGTGGCAAAGGTGGTGTTGCGCTCGTGCTCGAACGTGACTACAACATTGAACTGCCTAAGTGGATGCAAATTCAGCTCAGCAAAGTTGTTCAGGCTGAGGTTGAGAAAACCGGTCGAGAAATTCCTTCAAAAGATATTAAAGCGCTTTATGAAAACTACTTTGTAAAGGTAGACGAAGAGTGGAACCTAAAATATTACCATCTGCAGCATAACCAACAACAGGTCGACGCCCAATTTTCGGTAGGTAACAAAAGCTTCAAGGGTCGAGGAGCCGGTGTGCTTGAGGCTCTCTGTAGTGCACTTAGCGATCGATTTAGGTGTGATATACAGATCTTGCAGTTTGACCAACACGCAGTCGGCTCAGGTAGTGATGCCGAAGCGCAAAGCTCGATTAAAGTCAAAGTTGGTACTGAATCATTCTTCGCGTCTGCCACCTCTAGCGATTCGAGCGCTGCATCCTTGCAAGCACTATTAACTGCTTTTTCAAAGACACAAACAGCATCCTCAGTGCTTGGAGTCGCTTAAATAACCCTCCCTCGATTCAGTATATTTCTTGGATCCAAAGCTTGCTTTAAGGTTCTCATGAGCGCGATCTCGGCGTCATTTCGTGATAAACTCAAGTAATTTTTTTTAAGAACTCCTACCCCGTGCTCCGCCGTGATTGCACCGCCGAACTTTCCGATAAGTTCCATTATATCTCTTTCAATGGCTCTACCATCCTCTACTCGATCTGAAAACACAACAGCATGCAGATTATTATCAGCAATGTGCCCAAAAAAAAGCGCGTCGATACCCTCATAATTGTCATCCAATTCCATTAACAGTTCTTGTGAGAAATCTTCAATCAGATGTATCGGAAGGCTAATATCCTGATTTGAAACGACGCCTTTCAAATTTAGTAGTTCCCCAATCCCGTCTCGAATACGCCAGAATTTTTGAGCATCTTGCTGTGATTTCGCCACGACCACATCCAGAAGAAAACCTGCCTCCATTTGGTGATAAAGTTGACTTTCGAACCATTCCGCTGACTCTTCAGCACGATTATCTTTATATTCCACTAGAAGATAGAATGGATGTTGGTGACCAAAAGGATCGTCCAACGAGGGGAGCACTTCTAAAACCCTTCGATAGTAAGCAGCCCACATTACTTCAAACCCGGTCAACCCTGCTCCAAGCCAACGTTTGAAGGCGTTAAGGACTTTTATTATTGATTGGTAGTCCTTAAGGGCACAGAGCGCGGTATGCGTTGCTTGATATTGAGGTTGAAGTTGCAACACCACGCGACTTATGATGCCCAACGTTCCCTCAGAGCCAATGAATAGTTGCTTGAGGTCATATCCAGAGTTATTTTTAACCAATTTGTTCATTGAATTAACGATCGTTCCATCTGCGAGGACGGCCTCTAGGCCGAGTACAAGCGAGCGAGCCATCCCATAACGAAGAACTTCCGTGCCGCCTGCATTTGTCGCAATATTACCACCTATGGAGCAAGAGCCCCGAGCCGCTAGATCTAAGGGTAGTACTAGATTATGTCGCATGGCCGCTTCCTGAAGTACCTGGAGAGGCGTTCCTGCCAGCGCGGAGAGCGTCATTCCCACCGGATCGATTTCCTGAATACCACTCATCAATTCAAGGGAAATGGCGACCTCTCGACTCTGAGGCGTCGCCCCGCCCGCCAAGCCAGTCATCCCGCCTTGCACCACGACAGGCTGATTACGCGAGTTGCATATAGACAAGATTTTAGAAAGCTTTTCAGTGGAATTCGGCCTCAAAAGAAAATGAGGCGTCAGAGCCGGAGCAAGACTCCAATCCGCAAAGTGTCGCGCAGATATCTCACCAGCGAGAAGAACATTAGACCGTCCGAGTACCTGCGTAAACGCATTTCCTAGGTTATCCAATGAACTCTCGCCAAAAAATCTATCCCTCAGGTGCCGAATCTGCTGACTCTTATTGGAGCCCTACCATTTCCCATCGCGATGCTCAACACGATCGAAGGCGTCCCCTATTAACACGCCTAACTCTCGATGTTCACCAGCTTTGAGGTGAACTGCCGGCCGCCCGTGCGCGAATCGATAATTACATATGAGTGCAATATCCCCCACGCTCCACCTTATTGGTATTCCGTAACGATCATAAACATTCAAAAACTGTTGCTTTTCCGACTCAGTCAACTCGCTGTCATCTCCATAGGTGAGCTTCAAAGGTCGCTCATCCGGCGCGAGGTGCTGCACCATTGGCCAAGTATCAAACCATGTACTATCGTCGGCCATACTACTGTAGAGTAGATTTCTGTCTAACTCGGGGAAGTATTCAAATGCAGAAATATAGTAGCGGGTCTTTAATAAGCCATTTTCTCCCCACTCCGCCAACAAACCGCGCTTTCTTGCCTCGGCAATAGCCTCATCAGGGTCCTCAGTCAGCATGGATTGTTGCCAATGATTATAGACACCAATGTCCAGTTGATCTTTAAACTGGTCTTGGTCGGTAAGGTTTCGATGGTAACAAAGACCTTTTTCTTTTAGCTTCTGACCAAAAGGCGTCGCCAAAAGATCATTAGTGACCTGCACGTTATCGGATACAAATGTCTCTCCCCCCTCACTAGGCACTTTGTAAGCTAAGAAACCGAGCATCTTTGTGCTAGACCCGATATAAGCCATCTCATGGTGGTAATGCAACCAAGCGTCGAGCGGGGCTCCTACTTCATACACATTTTTTTGTAAACTCTTCCGAGGGTTCGCACCCCCTTCATACTTTCGAGTTGTCTTCAACACTTGAGTGGCTATCAAACGCATTGCCTCTAGATCAGTAAGCCCGGTATTAATGATATGAACCAAACCAACGTGATTAAATACTTCGCTCATCCTTTTCTCCAGATCGACGCTCGGAGTTAGAGGGCTGATGCCGCTCCTGAACTCTTGTGCATCAATCACAAACATTGATGGATCAATTGCTGGAGTCCCAGTCCACCACTTCGGTTCGGATATATTTTCAAGTGGCGCGTATGCCGCTTCATCAAACGCTGTTTCCATGTTAAATGCCCTCATATCGTGCAATTTCGCGAAGTGTATCTACGAATTCGCTCCGCGACAACTATTTTTTTACCAAATCAAAGTTTACCTATAATTAGCTCGGTAAAAAAGTCACAAAACCTAAAAAAACCCATGTAGATCAGATACGTAGTCGCTATTGATAAAGATCGCATAAAACATAAAAATTTAGTCATATAAACTGACTTTTTGTGCAATTTTTGTGAGGACCCTTACTATGATTCAAGCTAGATTAATTTTTTTGGAAAAGGAGATAAAATATAGTTCAACGATTGCTATTTTTGTTGATAATAGAGTTACCAAGACGACACACATGCGGAAATTAAGATGAAGAAATCGGCAAGATCTAAAATTGGTGGCGGAGCAAAAAAAATTTTATACACGCTTCAAACGGCGAACCGAATTGGTCTTATAAATTCTGCGAAGGCACTGACATCAAAAAATACCTGTAAGGCTTGTGGGCTAGGCATGGGCGGTCAAAGAGGTGGGATGACCAATGAGCAGGGTGATTTCCCAGCCATCTGCAATAAGAGTGTTCAAGCTCAATCTACCGATGCACAAAGACCAATCCCAGTGGAAATCTTTGGACATTCCCTTAGAGAAATCAATGAACTTTCGGCACATCAACTTGAACATCTTGGACGGTTAAATACGCCTCTCTTTAAAGCTAAAGACTCCAAAAAATTTAACCCGGTTGATTGGCCTTGGGCCATTAAAACTGCATCATACCATTTCGCGAAAACACTTCCTGAGAGGACTTTCTTTTATTCCTCCGGTCGTTCGTCAAATGAGGCCGGTTTCGTACTTCAGCTGTTAGCAAGAATATATGGGACAAATAATGTCAATAATTGCTCCTATTACTGCCACCAGGCTACCGGTGTTGGCCTCGCAGGAACAATAGGTGTGGGAACAGCAACCATAGAGCTTTCTGACCTAGACGGATGCGACTGTATTTTTGTTATCGGCGCAAATCCTGCCTCAAACCACCCTCGATTTATACATAAACTGCAAGCATGCCGAGCACGGGGTGGACGTGTGATAATCATCAATCCTGCAAAAGAACCAGGTCTAGTGCGTTTTGCCATACCGAAAAGACCTAAGTCTCTTATTATGGGTGGGGATGAAATTGCGTCACATTATGTCCAGCCCCGTATTGGCAGCGATATTGCCGTGTTGAAAGGTATCGCCAAGACTATCATCGAATGTGAAAGAGTAGCTGAGGAATTTATTGATAGTCATACAGAGGGCTATGCAGAATTTTTAAGTGATATCAGAAGCACACGGTGGTCGGATATTGAAAAAATAACAGGTTTGTCAAAAGATGTTTTTAAAACCATTGGAACAGTTTACAGCAACTCTGAAAATACAGTTTTTGCTTGGGGAATGGGCGTTACTCATCATAAGCATGGAGTAGAAAATATCGAATATATCTCCAACATAGCCCTTTTAAGAGGCATGATCGCAAAGCGTTTTTCTGGTCTTCTCCCGCTTCGCGGGCACAGTAATGTTCAGGGCATAGGAACGATTGGTGTCAAGCCAGTTTTAGCAGAGAGCATAATCCAAAAGATACAGAACCACCTTAAAATTGATCTACCGTCATTACGGGACTCTCCCGGCCTAGACACCCTTGCGTGCATTGAGGCTGCCCATCGAGGTGATATTGATGCCGCCCTTATAATGGGTGGTAATTTGTTTCAAGCCACCCCCAATGAATCTTGGGCACGAGAAGCGTTTGACAAGATACCAATGAAAATTTTTTTAACAACAACCTTGAATAGGGGTCACATCTCAGGACTAGACAATAGCGAGGCAATCATTCTTCCTGTGGCAGCAAGGGATGAAGAACGACAGGCGACAACCCAGGAGTCAATGTTTAATTATGTGCGAATGAGTGATGGCGGAATACATCGATTAGACAATGTCAGATCAGAGGTAGATATTTTAGTAAACTTTGCGGATCTTCTATTGAATCAAAAAACTGCGGGTGGCAAAACTGAAAAAAAATTTGATTTCAAAGTTTTTAAAAAACATAAAAATATTCGAGAAACGATTGCCGCCTGCGTGCCAGGTATGGAAAAACTTAAAAGCATTGATGTCGCTAAAGAAGAATTTCACATTAGCCGCCGACTCATGCACAGTCCTACTTTTTTTACGCTGAGTGGAAAAGCTCGTTTCGTAACAAGTCCCATGTCGTCAACACATAACGATGAGGCTTTTCCTTACCGACTGATGAGTGTCAGAAGCGAGGGGCAGTTTAATTCGATAATCTATGAAGAGCATGATAGTTACCGCGGCATTGATCAAAGATGGTCCGTGATGATGAATACGCGTCAAATTAGGCGGCTAGGGATCCAAGAGGGACACTTGGTGGATATTGTCTCGGCATTCGGAAAGATGGATGGTGTCAAAGTGTGCTCGTTCGATTTGCCTGACGGCGACTTAATGGCATATTATCCGGAGGCAAACAGACTGACCGGTCCCGATAAAGACCCACGAAGCAAAACACCCGCATTCAAGTCTGTCCCTGTCGATATACTGGTAGATCTAAATCGGTTAACCTACCGAAACGAACCATGATAAATAGCGTCAATGTAATGCGAGAATTAACCCACATAAACAATAAAGGCGAGGCTGAGATGGTTGATGTATCCGACAAACTTCAATCCTCTAGGACTGCCACAGCAACATCTGTAATAATTCTTACCCCTAATATTATCAGAGCAATAAATGAATCAAATATTAAAAAAGGTGACGTAATCAGCGTCGCGCGAATCGCTGGAATTCAAGCGGCAAAAAAGTGTAGCGAGCTAATACCGCTCTGCCACCAAATTCCAATTTCTAAAGTTTCGATCACGTTTGATATTCATCGAGACAGAATACAAATAACGGCACTCTGCAAAACAATCGCTCAAACCGGTGTTGAAATGGAAGCCCTTACAGCTGCATCAATTGCAGCTCTCACTATTTACGATATGTGTAAATCAATTGATAGGGGAATCGAAGTCTCTTGTACTAAATTGGTGAAGAAAACGGGTGGAACAAAAAAGAACTCTGAGATTGCCGGCGATGTGCGAGGTTAAATTAAAATTTTTCGGGTACCTTTCAGATCTTTCAGAAGAGGTTCCGACAGTTTTAAGCGCTACTACTCCAACTCAGATTCGGAGCAAGTTGGCCATAAAATTCCCAAAGCTTGCGTCTGAGCTGCACTCTCCATCCTTGCTCCTTGCGGTTAATAAGATAATAGTCAATTGGGATGAGCCTCTTGAAGATGGAGACGAGGTTGCTTTTTTACCTCCAGTAACAGGAGGATGATCTTATGAAGAAAATTATCATACAATCTCAAGATTTCAGTTTAAGCGAAGAATATGGATTGCTGCGACAGAACAGCAAGGGTATAGGCGCCGTGGTCACATTTATTGGGCTAGTGCGAGACTTCGAGGGCGATTCGGAACTAACACACCTGACCATCCAACACTACCCAGAAATGACAGAAAGACTTATCAAACAAACCGTTGAAGAGTCCTTTGAACGCTGGACTCTAAACTGTGTGTCTGTAATCCACCGGGTCGGCAAATTAACGCCATCCGACCAAATCTTGTTCGTCGGAGTGTCTGGCCGTCACCGAGCAGACGCATTTTGCGCAAATCAATTCATCATGGACTATCTAAAGACAAAAGCTACTCTCTGGAAGAAAGTCCACTACACACATAGATCAGAATGGGCAAAGGAAAAAATATCCGACACTGTGGCTGCCGAGCGTTGGCGATTTAGTAATGAATGAAATTTGCGGTGTGATATTGGCTGCAGGGAAATCCAGTCGGATGGGAGCTGCAGATAAGGCCGAAAAATTATTAGAAGGCATTGCACTAATTGACCATGTAATTCGGAGAATGAAGCCGCAGGTAGATAGACTGGTCATAAACACAATTCCTGACAGACACCAGAAAAGAGGGCTACCCATCATATATGACATGGGCCAAAGCTACATGGGTCCTCTTCACGGTATTCATAGCGCACTTACTAGCTATCACATGAAAAAACTAAAATTTCTCGCCGTGGCACCATGTGACGCCCCGCTTTTACCCTCTAACTTATTTGAGAAGTTGTATGTGAAGTTGATTGCGACAGATTCTGATGTCTCTTGTATCAGGTATAATAAGATTACCCAACCAACGTTTTCGCTCTGGCGTAAAGAGAAGGCAGCACAAACGATCTATCGATCCATCTGTAAGAGTGAACATGCTAGTATTAAAGGCGTATTTAACAATTTGAAGGTTTCTTACCTTGATTGGCCCAAATGTCTGCAAAATCCTTTCTATAACGTTAATACACCAGCAGATCTTAAAAACTTGCGTATGATTCAATGTCACTAACGGCAAAACAACTTCAACGCCATAACCGTCACCTGACGATTGACTCCATTGGAAAAGAAGGTCAGAAAATCTTTGGCGATGCAACGATCCTTATTGCCGGACTAGGTGGACTTGGCTGCCCGGCAGCTAGTTATCTATGTGGAGCAGGCATTGGATCTATTATTCTCTGTGATTCGGACAGAGTTGAAATATCTAATTTACCGCGCCAAACACTTTTTACAGAGGAAGACTGTGGTGAGTCTAAGGTAGTAGTTGCCAAACGAGTTCTCAATCTAATGAATACTGACACCAAAATCACAATTTTTAATAAAGAACTTGATGACAAACTCCTTGATAATTTCTATACAGTAATACTTGACTGTACTGATAACATTCGTGCTCGTCTCAAACTTAACTCTCATTGTTATGAGAAAAAAATACCGCTCGTTTCGGCCTCTGCAACCGCATGGGAAGGTCAACTCATTGGATTTGACTATAGACACAAACGGAAGCTTTGTATGAGTTGTTTAACTAATCAGGAGCACTACCACGTCAGTAATTCCTGCACCCAGAAAGGCATCGTAAATTCTGTTGTAGGTACGATGGGAACTCTTCAAGCAACGACAGTTTTGCGCCTTTTGCTGGGCCATTTCGACCAGCATGGTGAAATGATTCGGTATGACGGGAAGACTGGTCGCTTTATTACGCTCACCAAAAAGCCAGATCCAACTTGCTTTGTCTGCTCTGAGCCAACTAACCAATCGAAAGAAACTTTTATTAATAACAGTAATGTGAGAAATATAGAAAATGACGCCTTCCTCTGATCCAAAAAATTATCCAGTATGTATCGCGGTTCTCACCATATCAGACACTCGAGACCAAGACACAGATAGTAGCGGTGCATTCCTAGCAAACGCCCTTTCTCACGAGGGTCATCTTTTACATGAGCTACGAATTGTTCGCGATAATATCTATCAAATCAGAGCAGTCTTGTCGGACTGGATTGCCAACCCAAATATTCAAGCTATTATTACTAACGGCGGAACGGGATTCTCCTCCAGAGACAGCACTCCAGAGGCAGTATCTCCTCTTTTTGACAAAAATATGGAGGGTTTTGGAGAGTTATTTCGTCAACTTTCGTATAAGGAAATTGGAAGCTCTTCACTTCAGTCTCGGAGCGTCGCGGGTGTGGCGAACAACACGCTTATCTTTTCTTTACCTGGATCTACTGCAGCCTGTGCCACCGGATGGAATAAAATCATTTCAGAGCAATTAAATAATACATTTCAACCCTGCAATTTTATAGCTCACCTCCGCGATAGAGGCTGATTATGCTTACCGTAACGGAAGCTATGAATGAGATCAGGAAACTTGCTACGGTAGTAGCGGAGACAGAGGATATTACTGCATCAGAAAGTTTGGATCGCATCTTATCCTGCGACATAATCTCTCCTGTAAATGTGCCACCAAACAGTAATAGCGCTATGGATGGCTATGCTTTTTGTCACGAAGAAGCAGTTAATAAGCAATTTTGCCTCCCGATTTCTCAACGTATTACTCCGGGAATGTGCCCAAAGCCACTCCTAAAAAACAGTGTCGCTAGGATATTCACGGGAGGTGAAATACCCCCGAATGCCGACACTGTGGTGGCGCAAGAACATTGTGTGAGGACGAACAATGAAGTCGCCATCTGTGAGAATACCTTAAAAGGTTCTAATATCCGCCCCCTGGGACAGGATGTTAAACTCGGATGTCGGGTTTTAGTCAAAGGTAAATTAGTGCGCCCTCAAGAGATAGGCTTGCTTGCATCCATGGGAATCACCAAGGTACGCGTATTCAGGCCTCTAAAAGTCGCAATAATCTCCACCGGAGACGAATTAGCAGAGACTAACGCTGTTCTGAAAAAAGGTTCGCTTTATGATTCTAATCTTCCGATGCTAAAGGCCTTATTGAAAGATATAAATGCTGTTCCTTACGATCTTGGTAACATCAAGGATAAAAAAGGATTAATTAAAAATGCTCTACTACAAGGAGTGAGGGAATGTGACGTAATTATTACCACCGGTGGTATGTCGGTCGGAGAAGAGGATCACCTCAAGGAGGTGATCCGTAGTCTTGGCACAATCAACTTTTGGAAAGTCCTAATTAAACCGGGAAAACCGATAGCTTTCGGAAACATACAGGGGACTCCTGTAGTTGGCCTCCCTGGAAATCCGGGGTCAGTTTTTGTTACTTTTCACGTATTAGTCAAGCCATTCTTGTTGAAAAGTCAGGGACGAAACGCTACACAACCTTTAGTGCTGAGGGCTCGTGCAAACTTTTCAAGGGCAGGTGAAAAACGCGAGGTGTACCATCGTGCTTCGACTGATATAAGTAATAATACTGTCTCCTTACTAACTAATCAGAGTAGCGGTGTATTATCAACTGCTTGCCGTGGTAATGTATTTGTCCGACAGCGAATCGGAGAAACTATAAATAATGAGGATCTGGTAGATGTGCTACCCTATCAATGGGAAACATCCGATTAGGAGAATTAAATGTCCTCAACGGCAAATCTCATCGATGATTATGGGCGAAAAGTAGAGTACTTAAGGCTCTCGGTAACTGATCGGTGCAACTTTCGTTGCATTTATTGCATGTCCGAAAATATGACTTTTTTAAGCCGCAAAGAAAACTTGTCGGCAGAAGAGCTTTATGACATTTCGAAAGTATTCGTTGGCCTTGGTATAACGAAAATACGCTTGACGGGTGGGGAGCCATTGGTCCGACCAGGGATCCTAGACTTAATCAGCTCCCTATCCAAGCTACAGGGACTTAAGGAATTAACTCTCACAACAAACGGTGCCCTTCTAAAGAAATTTGCGAAACCTCTCAAGGATGCGGGAATTTCCCGAATAAATATTAGCCTAGACACATTACAAAGGCCTAGATTCCGAGAACTCTCAAGAACAGGTGAGCTTGATCAAGTACTTGATGGCATTGAGGCTGTACAGCGGGCAAATTTCAAAAATACGAAAATAAACGCAGTAATTCTTGCTGGCTATAATGATGATGAAATATGCGATCTAGCAGACTTTGCTATCCGAAGGGACCTCAATATCTCGTATATCGAAGAGATGCCGCTCGGATCAATCACATCGCATAAGAGAAATCACACAGAATTATCGAGTAAAGTGATCCGCAAAAAATTAGAGACAAGATACAAACTTAGTGATACCAATTATCAGACAGGTGGACCTTCTCGGTACGTATCGCTGAAAAATAGTAAGACAAAAATTGGTTTTATCTCTCCGATATCTGAAAATTTCTGTAGTGGTTGTAATCGGGTAAGACTCACCTCAGATGGACAATTACTCTCCTGCTTAGGAAATACCGCTAGCACCGATCTTAAAACTATTATCCGTCAATACCCCAGAGACCCAGATGTATTGACCCGAGTATTGAGGATGGCAGTCAAAAATAAACCGGAAAAGCACCACTTTAATCTAAACCGGACAGATATTTTACGGTTCATGAATGCCACTGGCGGATGATTTCAGACACTTTCCAGTTGACCAACGAAATCCAATATTTATGGCTACTCCTCGTTTTTATAACTCTCATGGCAACTCTATATTCGTCAGTTGGCCATGGTGGTGCGTCTGGATACCTCGCAGTAATGGCGATCTGGGGGTTATCACCCCTTGAAATGCGCCCTGCCGCATTAACAATGAATATAGCGGTCACGTGCTGGCTATTATATCGTGCTAAAGCCATTCGAATGGTTCGAAATCCATTATTTTGGCCGATAGCAATTACCTCAACACCGTTTGCACTAATCGGGGGCTTCGTTGAGATTTATTCATCATTACATAATAGTATACTTGCACTTGTACTTATCTTTTCCGCTTGGAAATTATTATCGAAGGGCAACGTTCCCACTACCCAAAGGATCCCTAGTAGAAATGCCCTCATGTTTCTTGGCGCTATTCTCGGTTTTTTAGCGGGTCTCACGGGGATTGGTGGGGGAATTTTCTTGAGTCCATTACTTATTCTTTTCCGCTGGTGCACAATTCGTGAAAGTACGTCTTTAGTAGCGGGCGTAATCCTCCTCAACTCAGTCGCCGGATTGACAGGATATTACCTTGGAGATGGGCAATGGCCTTCCGGAAGTGGTTGGCTTATCTTAGCTGCCATTGTTGGGAGCTTTTTGGGCGGCGAATTAACCTACTCCAGAGCCTCTTCAAAATTGCTAAACAGAATCCTCGCACTCGTCTTAGTGATTGCCTCTATAAAACTTTTAAGGGAGGCACTTTGAGAAAACCTGTGTATATACAAGCCCTAAAATAACAAATTGCCGTGCACTTTTATTGGTCAGAAACAAACTTACAGACACATGGTGTCTTGAATATTTGCTATTTCATAAATGAATTATCCGGTCTCCCCTTAAAGCAGTTCAAGATGTATGGGAATTCATCTGTAACATAGTAACCATAGAAGCCTTTATATGTCATTCCGTTGCACTCATCAAGATCACCAGCATCCGTCCATTCCCAATCTGCCTCATAAACACCAGTATAATCGCCACCCGGGTTGGTATCGGTTCTAGCTCCTCGGGCACCAGATTTAAGCGTATAACCAGACACAACTTTACGGTAATCCCCAGTCGATTCATCGTAAATGTATGGACCATAAATGGGAAAGCTATCTGCAGCAAATCCGATAACAGGAGATCCATTTCCCGACGGAGCATCATCAAATAATGTCTTAGGATTCCCATGATAATGGTAGGTGCCATCTGGTTGCACATGGGCGTTATGGAGGTCCGCCCCGAACTTCGTTGAGTACTCTAAAGGATTAAGTTTCCATCCTGAATTTGCACACTGCCCATTTTCTGTATTTCCATCTGCATCAGTACGATTAGCATCAGGCTGATAGCACCCATTACTCTGCAGATCAAACACCACACCTCCCAGAGTAATACCATCATAGCGGCGTTGTCCCAAAGCCGAAGTCTGATTAGCAAAGGTTGGATTTCTGTTAATTGAAAAGGTTCTTGACTGCTCACTTGCATTCGTCGCAAACCTCGCCGTAGAATCATTGAAGTCATGGTTTGGTATGTTGTTACTCGTAATTACGCAATTAACCTCATCAGCTGTGATTTCAATATTTCCCTCAAAATCAAGCACCCGTTTGATATCCCTCACGCCTGAGCGATAATTGTTTACATAGTCAGCGCAATCTGCACTCCTCTTACTCAAAACCGCGTCTGTGATATTTATTTCAAAATCCCCTGGATTACTTCCATTGTTGCCACTACCCCTTATCAAGTTTCCTTCCAGGAGTAACCTACTTGCGATTTGAGAGTATTGGTCTGAAGACCGATCAAGCGCTGACCGCTCATAGGGATCAACAAGAAGGTCGTACAAACGTTGATTTCCGTTTGCGTTTACGATCAATTTGTAGCGATCATCTCTAATTGTCCAGCGTAAAACTCCATTTCTTTCAAAATCAACGTAGTTGTGACCTCTCTCGCCCACATTCTCACTATTTAGTAGGTTTAAAAAACTTATGCTATCAAAAATTTTTGGTACATCATTTCCTGCTAACTCTGACACCGTGGCAAAAATATCTGTCACATTAATTAGAGAACCCTCGCGACTATCTTGTCTTGATACGCCAGCGCCAGAAACAATGAAAGGCACTCTTATTCCACCTTCTGAAACACTAGATTTACCGTTAGAGAACACTGCTCGGTCAATTACATTGTTAGGTGTACCATTATCACCAACATAAATGATGACGGTATTTTCAAGGGTTGTACTCCCGATAGAATCCATCAGGCGTCCTATCTCTGAATCCATAGCCTCAATCGATGCAAGATAGTAAGGCCTCGGGTTCGTTGCAATATCACTTGCCTCCCCACTCAATTCTCGACCATGCAATTTGGAGGGCGGCAGATGATAAGGATCATGGGGAGCAGTGTATGCAAGCCAAAGGAACCATGGCTCTTCCTGACTATCGATCCAGTCAAGTGCTAGGTCGGTCAACTTTGTCGTATTGTAAATTTCACTCCTGGTAGTTACTCCATTAATCGTAAGATCCCACTGGAAGTAATTACTAATCGCTCTTCTCAAGCTACCAGCAAAATACTCGACACCCATCAGTAGAGGGTGGTCATTTGAGACATTACCTCCCCCTAAACCCCATTTCCCAATAATTGCCGAACCATAGTTGCTAGAATTTTCGGCGTCTGATAGATGACTCTGTATGGTAATTTCGTTATCAGCTATAACATCCTCGTTACTGATTACACCTGAATTTATCCCATATTTCCCGGTAATTATTGCAGCTCGTGTTGTTGTACAAGCGGGCGTAGCCCATGCATTATCAAAGATAATACCCTCAGCTGCTAATTGATTAAGCCTTGGTGTTACCGGAAGATCTGAGCTTAAACTGTACTGCGCCGAAGCATCTATTCCCTGATCATCTGAAATAATCAGCAAGATATTAGGTTGCGATGAAGTGCTTGAATCATTGCTTGAGGAGTTACTTGAGCTATCGTCATTTATTCCCCACTGATCTAGGGATCCACCTTGCTTATCGGTGAGTGCCCTAAAATAACTTTCTTCTAGGATAGAACTTCCCGCTGGCGGATCCCAGCTGCCATTGACATCGCCCATCAGCACCCCTACCAAATTATGCGTAGTGACAGCGGGGTACTCAAAAATAATTCCATCACGATCCCAACTCACATCTGACTGCGTTGTGATAAAAGATTCGTCGGCCTCATTCCAAAAGTCAAAATCCTCCGAGACGAATACCCAACGGCGCTGATCTGCTGAACTAAGATTGACAGCCATCTTTAAGATGGCGAGCGCGTCTGCGGAGGTTACTCTACCATCACCGTTTATGTCTGCCGCTATAAATTGGTAGGGTGAAACAGGCAATCTTTCGAGAGGACCGGAACCATCGGGATCAGAGTTGGGATTGATCCCGACTGCTATTTTTAATGCGGCTAACGCATCAGCGGAGCTAATAACGCTTCCGAATTCCGATTCTGAAATTATTTTTGAGGCTGTGAGACGGTTAGTACCTCCATATTTTGTTTCAAATAAAAAGTTTCCCTCCTCACTTGCTAAAGCCGTTGCCGTTTCCACTCCATCGGTAATGGCTGTCATCCGCTCAAGCTTATACATTACCGACTCTAGTAACGAATGACTGGCCCAGTGATAACCCAATCCCGAAACTCCTCTCGGACAGCCGATGCAATCAAAAGGATCATGGGGATTTGTGCCGTCGGCGACCTCTTGAAGATCACTCACATTATCATTATCGTCATCAGGATCCTGGTTATCCCCAACACCATCATTATCAGTATCAACGCTCTCAGAGTCGTCAAAAGGGAGGAAATCAGCATTATCTCCGATACCATCATCGTCAGAATCCAAAGTTTCGGCTGCATCATCAGGAAAAGCGTCCGAGTTATCTCCGACACCATCTTGATCACTATCGAGCCACTCTGATGCATCCAGTGGAAACTCATCATCAATGCCTTGATAGTTATCCCCGTCCGGATCAATCATCAAAGAGGGGGCAATCAACCCGTCCGAATAGTCACTTCCCCAGCACTTAAGCCCATCGTCATCCACCACACATGTATTATAGAATCCAGCCGAAACATCACTCGGATTATTAAGCTCAACTACCGAGGATTGACCATATTGATTATCTCCCCAACACACCACACCTGTATCATCAATTGCACAGCTATGGTCGTATCCCGCAGAAACTTGTTTCGGTCCACTTAGTTGTGGGACAGAGGTTTGACCAAATTGAGAGTCTCCCCAGCACTTTACAATTCCTGAATCAATTGCACATGTGTGGTTAAAACCCGAATCTACATATGTGGGGGAAACAAGCAAGGGTACAGATGCCTGACCATATTGGTTATCTCCCCAACAATCGATACCTGAAGCGTCTAAAGCACATGAATGATCAAAACCTGCACTTACCTGCGAAGGCTCACTCAAAGGCGGTGGGCTCGACTGACCACTCTCATTTAAACCCCAGCACACAACTCCGGTGTCATCTATCGCGCAGGTATGATCGCCACCAGCCGAGATAGACTCAGCCCGGTCAAGATCCGGAACAGTGCTCTGACCAAACTCATCATAACCCCAGCAAACCGCTCCGGTGTCATCGATTGCACAGGTATGCTCAAAGCCATTTGATACTACTTTGGGGTTCGTCAGTGCGGGTGCGCTGGATTGGCTACTGTTATCGTCGCCCCAACAAATTATTGTCGATCGGTATAAGGCACAAGAATGCTCAAAACCCAAAGAAACGGCCTGGGGGTTATCAATCGTTGGTATAGAAGTGGTACCTCCATCATCCACATCGCCCCAGCAAACGACTCCAATTGAGTCCAAGGCACAACTGTAATCAAATCCTGCTTCAACTTGAACGGGATTCGCTAATTCTGGAACAGTAGACTGACCGAACGTATCGCTACCCCAGCAAACGACTCCAGTGTCATCTATTGCACATGAATGGTCAAAACCGGTAGCGATCTGAAGGGGGCGTAACAGCGACGGAGGAGTTGATTGTCCATACTGATCGTCACCCCAGCACTTAACGCCGGAATTATCAATTGCACATGAGTGGTTAAATCCAGCGGCAATGCGCACAGGCTCAATTAGTCTTGGAGGATCCGTTTGCCCATAACCATTATAGCCCCAGCACACTACTCCTGAGTCGTCAATTGCACACGTATGATCAAACCCCGATGACACAGAAACCGGCGCTTTAAGCGATGAAGGAGGTCGCGATTGTCCATATTCGTTGTATCCCCAACATCGAACGCGGTTTTGCGTCAAAGCGCATGTATGATCAAACCCTGTGCTTATTTCGATGATGTCACCAATATTATTTGGAACATTAGTCTGACCATATTCGTTATACCCCCAACAATTTGCACCATTTTGGTCAATCGCACAACTGTGTCCTCCACCTGCAGAAACTTGCTTTGCCTCAACGAGGGTCGGCACTGTCGCCTGTCCATACTGATTAAAACCCCAACATACAGCACCCTCATCGTCCAAGGCGCATGTATGATAAGTTCCCGCACTAATCTGATAATCAGCAATCAAAGGGTCACGTCCGTTTTCCTGTTCCCAATCATCAGGCAGGCCGTCAAAATCAACGTCTGCACCTAGTGCCAAACTTACGACGATTAAATTAATGCAAAATACAAATCGCAAAACACGTTATATCCATCTAGATTTAATTCACACAATAAGCGTGCATCACCAGCTCAGTGCCAAGCATAGCATTGGGCTCTGCAAATTGATGATTAACTACTTCTTTTTGAGAGGAGTATATCCCTGATAGCAGTGACATGGAAAAATTTTAAATCTAAAAGCTCCAACCAATGCCAATTTTTGAGACTCCATAATCATAATCATAGACAGCAATGCTCGAAGAATTTTTAATTTCCGAATACATAATAAACAGATCGCAATCTTCTCTTAGCTCCAAAACGGCTGAGATTGAGACAGAGCTTTGACTATCCTCACGTCTCGCTTGATCATAGATCGCACTCGCTCCCTTACCAAGGTACTCGCGCTCCGCATGTTCAACATCAATGGATAGTCCAATTTTTCGAGTGATTTGATAGCTGAAATCAAGGGCTAATGCATGGCGTTCACTCGATGCGTCTGAAAAAACAGCTAACTCAGCACCGATGTCTTGCACGCCCTGATTTGCTCTTTTAAGTTTATCGAAGGAATATTTAAAAAAATAACTATCATTTTCTGTAATGCTTGCAGAATAACTCAACTCCCAAGTTGTTTCTGTACCACTAAGGTGGCTATATTGGTCAGATAAAGCTTCATTATATCCCCTCTCAAAGCCAACGCCCAAGTACCCACCAATCGTAGGCATATCATAATCAAAGCTTAACGAGGTAGTCGCAAGGTAACCGTCTTTGCCAAGGTAAGACTCCTCTCTAACGATCCGCCATCGGAGAATCCCGTCACCCAAAGCATCCTCGCTTCCACTACGAAACATGTAGACCAAAAAATCTTGCTCATATTCCAGATCATATTTACGCTGAAATGCAAATACTTCAGTTGCCCAGGCCCGCTCATTAGGAAGTTGTGTCTCCCAGGAAAGTAAAATCGTAAGCTCATGGAAGTTGTCGACAGTACCGCCAGCAACCTCCTCATCCAAGCCGACGACATCATCACTTTTACCCCCGAAAAGAGAGACAAAGCCTCTGAGAGTTTTTTTGGGAGCAACCTCATTTAGTTCGCTAATTCTAAACTTAGCGTATTCTGCAAAATCAGGGTCTCCACTGAGGTAAATCGCCGTGAACAAATCAATAGCACCCTGCACATTACCTAATTCAAGCTCGGTATTCGCTAGAGCATAGAGCACGCGCGCCGAATTAAGATCTTCAGTTACCATTGACACCAGTATTGATTTGGCATCTGAATATTCACCAACCTGATAGAGGCTCAAAGCATAATTGAGCTTTAACTCATCAGAGCGATCACCCAGTTCATACTTATGCCGAAAATAATTCCGAGCCTCTGAGAAGAGCCCTAACCTGTAAAGCTTGACACCCTCATCATTTGCAAAAGCACCGACACTTACATTAAACATGATGAGCAAAAAAACGTAAAGTATTGTGAGTTTCATATGCAGCAAACGAAAAAACGCGAAGCTAGCTTCGCGTTTAATTTTCGAACTCCGAATAGTGGCTATTAACCCTCAGCTTTATCGTCTCTGAGATCTCTTAATGTGTCAGTAGCCTTGCGTTCCTTCAAAGGTCGCTCCATCCTTTTTTCCCGCCTTTTCTCTCGTACGGCGGCCTTCATATCGTCAATTTGCTGTCGCAAATCATTATTTTCTTCCAGATATCTCTTGTGATCCGCTCTCATTTCAGACCTTCGCACCCTCATTTGCTCCTTTATCTGACGGGCAGTATCCTTGTCCCCAGCTTTACGAGCATCATGGAGCTGTCGACGAAGGTCGGTACCCTCGGCCCTGCTGGCATCAATCTCCTCCTGCGTTATGGCACCATTCTCTATCATGTGATCAATAATAAGACGCACCGGAACCTTGACTCGTCTTTTCAGCTTCCCATCCTTCGGACCCATAACATCCATCTTTACCTTTTCCAAAGGGCCCTGCGAATAGACCAAAGGGCAAACAAAAAATGCTACTAGCGCTATCGATAATAATGTTTTCATTTCAATTTCCTTTCAAAACGTGTGTGTCACGGTTGCCAATATGTTTAGACTCTTGGGGACTCAAAAAACTGTTTTCTATTGAGTGATAAGGTGAATGGCTTAAACGTGTTTCCGTGGGCAATAATAGCATCAAAGCTGAATGACTCATTTTCAGCATTCTCCCTAGAGATTTTTAGAGGTAGCACAAACTCATTCGCCCCTTCCATGATATCGGTGTCTATAACCACCGAATCGTTCAGATTTTCCCCCACATATTGAACTCCCTCAGGAAAGTCAAATGCAATTGTAGCCTCTTCTAGATCCGATGGAGATTCAATGACTATAGTCACCTCAAACACATTGGACTGCCAAGGATGATAATCTTGCCCTGAAACACCGAAAAGAGAAAAAACACCCGAAAAACATATTCCAAATATGAATGCAGCAGCGACCGCGCCATGATTTCGAAAAAATGCTGCAATACCAGCGCCCTGTCGACTCTCAAATTCGGTATGAGCCGCCACCAAAAGATGCGTCAAGTCACCTAGCCCCTCTGAATCTCTCGCTAGGTGTTTTGCACCAGACACATAACCCTTATGCAAATCAATTTCCTTGCGGCAATCATCACCAATATTTTCCCTTACAACTTTTTCAAAAAAAGTCTGCGATCCCGAAGTATCGAAATCTAGTTGCTCTTGTAAATCCTTCGAAGCCATAATATCTTCACCTCATTACTATAACGATCATTGAATTAAAAAAGTTGCACTCTTATTTTTTCTTTTATGATTTTGCGTCCGCGTGCAAGATGCGATTTCACGGTGCTCTCCGGAAGCTCTAATATCCTTGAGATCTCTGATATTGTATAGCCTTCGATATCGAACAAAGTAACAGCTGTTCGCTGCGCCGGCTTCAAAAGACCGATGAATGTTCGTATTTGCGCCGAAAAAAAAGCGGTCTCGGTTAAATCTTCCTGGGTCTTCAATGATTCCAGATGTGCCTCCGATATTGGCTCATATCGGTTGTAGCGTCGATAATTATCTACGAAACGATGATAAAGACAGCGCATCATCCAAGGTTTAACAGGATCAAGACTCATAAATTTATCTCGATGTTCGAGAATATAAAGCAAGGTATCTTGCACTAAGTCCTCCGCCGAGCTTTTATGTCCAGATAATCTGAACGCATAACGATACAAACTCTTAAGATGAGGCCTTATGAGCGTATTTATAGTGGAAGTCTTCGATGCAAAAGTTGAAATATTATTCATCTAAGAATTATCTTGCTTCTGCAGACGTCGCTTTCGTGTGGTTGGGGGGTATATTCATAATTGAACCTCTGAACGAAGAATCCATTCGTTGCCCCTTACCCAGTCTCCCCAAGAATGCCGACTTTTGGAAAGTGTCAGTTGCTTTATTCGGACAATTACCATTCGCAACATAGTGAAGTGCCGCCGAGAGCATATGTTCATCTCGACTACCCAATGGGTTTCCGAGGAAATCGTCAACTAAACATCCACTTACCTCTGATTCGCCAGAATCGCGGCCCAAAGTTGGTATAAACCCATCACTATAATCTCCGAAACCAGCCTCATTAGCGGCTTTCATCTGAATCGTATAGTAAGTAGTACCGCAATTATCTGTGTAATAACCTCCGTAAGGCTTACCACATGTCCCACCACCTATCAGAACAACTTTTACTCCAATACCCCTCAGACCATTGATTATCAACTCGCTTGCAGAACAGGTATTTCTGTCCGCAAGAATGAATACCCTCGATAAATCAAGCGCTGGCAATGGTCGGTTTAATGACAGTCCAGTGACCGCTGGATCACCGTAAGTCTGAGATAAAAAGTTCCAGGCACTTATTAAACCTCCTGTTACTGGATCAAAAATAGGATGCTTTTCATTAAAGGTATATCTCAAAAAAACTTTCCCCAAGCTCGACTCACCGGCAACCATATATCCAACTTGGCTAGCAATATAACTCAAGCCTCCGCGGTTATATCTCAAATCCAGAACAAGCTCATCAATATTTTGTGACACTAACCACGAAAAATCCTCAACTAATTCACCCTCTGAGTGAACTGAATGGTCATTGAACAACAGATATCCCACTCGAGTGGCTTGAGCCTCTAGTGAGTTCTCCACATTGAAGGATGCCCTCCGCATCACATGGTTTTGGGGAATCTCTTCGCTCTGCATGATTACATTCCTTGTGCCACTAGACCCCCAACTTCTTACTAAAAAGTTACTAGTGGCGCCAAGAGAAGTCGGATTTAAACCCTGGAGAATAATGGCTTGATCACCACCAGCTACCAACTCTCCGTTGACAGCCAAAATTTCTGTTCCCCTATCAACAGCATTACTAAAAGCCGCAGTCCCTGGTTGGTTAAAGATTACAAAAATACGTCGTGTTTGTGGCGGATTAAAAAACATGAGCTCCATTCCATAGCCATATGTCGGTGCTCCAGCAACTTCTGATAAATACTGCTCTGTTGGGATTGTGTGGTGATACCCTGGCGGATCTTTGAGCTTGCCTGCGGGTGTCAAACCATCGGTCTTCATCAAATTGAAATATTCAATATTACTGTCCACGCTGCTCGGATCTATGTCAGGAAGCTCGTCATACCAGAGGTAAGTGTCGTTAGACCAGGAACGTATCCAGTTATTTTCATCTGCTATAGTGCCTACCAAGTCGCTTGGTCTTGGACTCTTACAAATTTGAGCAAGATTTTGATGCGCCTCAAAGACTCCCGGCTCCCAAATACTCGTCGGCACGGACACCTCTATATCTGGATCCCTTATCCCCCATTGGGCAACAGAAGAACTTTGTTCTTGTGACAGAGAAAAAAAATAATCGTCAGAAAGGCTATTTAATCCGGATAATTTTACCGAGGCGTTAACATCACCGACTAGCACACCAACGAGGTTTATTACATTACGGTTTGGATAATTAAACTTTATGACCTCATCGCTCCAGCTCACGTCACTAGCTTTAGTGACAAAACCTCCGACACCGGAATTCGAGGACGCGTCCCAGAAATTATGTTTTTCATCAATGAAAATCCACCTTGCTGTGTGGCTCGATTCTAGTCCGACCGCCATCTTGAGAATTGTAAGCGCATCAGCAGAAGTCACACGGCCGTCCCTGTTGACATCAGCTGCGATATATTGGTACGGAGAAACCGGCAATCGCGTCAGAGGCCCATCCGAATCAGGGTCAGGATTTGGGTTGATACCCACCGCGATCTTCAGTGCCGCTAACGCATCAGAGGATGTGATATTATTGTCATAGTCTTCTGATCGTGTCTGATGTTCCGCAATTAATTCGTTGGAACCGATAAATTTTCTTTCAAAAGTAAAATTTCCAAGTTCAGTAGAAGAAGTTGTCTCCCAATTTGGATTATTTACGTTCTCGCTCGTTGCAGTAAGAGTAAGGTCTACTGCCTCCATTAAAGTATGACTCTTCCAGTCATAAATGTGGCCAGAGACTGAGTCGGGGCATACACTACAATCGAGCGAATCTAGAGGATTCGTACTATCTATTATCTCTTGAAGATCACTGACTCCATCGCCATCATCGTCGGTATCCGTAGTATCGCCCATTCCATCCAGATCTGTATCAATGACCTCACCAGCATCGGTTGGCATTTCATCAATGTTGTCCTCGACCCCGTCACCGTCGCTATCAGCCAGCTGGAAATCAGTACCAATAACTAACTCATCAAAATCGGAGATTGTATCTCCATCAGTGTCTAATTCGGTTGGCGCGTTAATTAGCCTGATGACCTGTGACGTGTTTTTGTTGCTATCAGTTACCGAATAAATCTGCTCATAATTATAATTACCGGTCGCTAAAGCAACGGTTCTTAAACTTTTTCTAATAGATCCACTAATCTCACCATCTTCCGGATCAAAAGCCGAGGCTCCGAGCGATAAAAATTCATCAACATTCCTCACGGTTGTGAAATTGTTCCCAATAATCTCAATATGTGGTGAAAATCCATTAGATATCGCTGCAACTTGATTGGCAGTAATCTTGACGGAGCTCACCGAATCTGCACCTCTAAGGAAATCTTCCTGTGCGACACCACATGGCAGCGCATTTTGTCCGCATGCGATATTTGGCGATGAAAAAAAACCTACTCGCGATGCACCGCCAAATGCAGACCGATAACCCATAATCGTTACAAAATCATTATGAACCCCGTATCCATGAGACCACCGGAATGTGCCTCCGGGGATTTCATCATATTGACGTCTCGCGTGGACCAGACCTAGTGTATGGCCTATCTCATGTGCAAGTATTAATGATGATCCGTCCAAACTAATAGCTGCTTTATTAGATCGATTTTGATATGCATTCTCATAATTAATGATTCCATTATTGCGGGCACCCATCAAAGTCGCAAGGCCTCCTGTACCTAGTGAGGAGTATGAACTAGCGTGAATTATAAGATCCGGTTTTCGTGAAAATAAATTATCAAGGCCTGTAAATATTCCATCGCGGTTCTCAAGAGCATGCATGATATCAGTTGCATTCATCTCAACATCATTTCCTAAATAATATTCTCCGATATTTTTTAATCTGATATTCAAATCGGAATCTGCAAAGGAAAGGTTAGCTACTGATATTATCTGTGCTAGTCTAGCACCTACTTCCCCACCGAAACTTACAACACGGGCCGAATCCCCATAAGTAAAGGCGACCTCAATAATAACCTCATTATGCTTGTCTGCGTTGTGAGATGACATGGCCTTAAGTTTTTCGTTGAAATCAGACAACCCATCACCGTCCGTATCAGTAATCGTGTCAATGTTCTTTAAAGATAACGTGAAATCTGGTAATTCGGTCTGATCTAACCGAGTGTGAATGTAACGGACTAAGGTTGCCTCATCCCTTTTTATCCATATAACAACATCACTAAATTCCGGTCTGTCTTGAAAATGACTATCTAATTGCCTTGTTAAATTACCAACAGCTGTTAGACTAGCAACCCCAGTTTGATCGTAATTCACAGTGGTTGCGACAGAGCCTTTTCTTATAAAGCTTCCTGCACCATTTGTTACTGACACCATAACCTCAAGTTCTTCAGAGACGTCGCGTAAATCTAAATTGACCAATTTATCGACGAAAACACTAAATCCCGTTTCTGTGAACAAGGCTCGTAATGGGCTTTCAAAGACTACTTTGTTATTTGTTTGGCTAAAAACACCAAATCGGTTAGCGAATGATTGAGGATCCTCATTCATTGCGACCCGGTCGATATTTGAGTCTTCAGAAAAAAGTGCTATGGAGAAGTATTGATCTTCATATGCCTCAGAAATTGCATACATGGGTACTGATACACTTATCTGCTGCACGCCATCTCTGTATAGGATGGATGGGACCTTAGCCTCTCCAACAATATAATAAGGCCCCACCCCTCCTATTTGGTCGCTTATCCTGAATTTAACATTTAGCTCTCCACTCTGATCGATTTCTTTATTGAAGATGAGGCCAAATGATAGATCTGCCTTTGTTTGATTAACTCGCTCAAGCAAACAAGGACACTTTATAGATAATGGAGGTGCGCTAGCTGAGACCACAAAAGCGTTGAGGGCTATTATAATACTCAACAGCAGTCTAATTAAACAACGAACACAAATACCAAACTCGAACATCTATTCCACAACCTCAAATGTTTTTATAGTTGCAGGATACTCAGCAGACAGCTCAGTTGGGTACTCGATGTCATCGCCCCAAGTGACCGACTCGACTTCAGTAACTATTCCATCGAAATCGTCACCAGAGAACTCATAGACTCCTGAGCTTGTTTTTAGAAATATATTTACCGAATCATCTGTGACAGTGGCAATTCCTTTGCCTGAATCTCCTATTGAAATATGGAATTGGTCATAAGTTGCCCGCCTCTCGACGACGTCAACTAATCCGGCAAATTGTACGGCTTGGCCCCGAGAGATGCCAGATATCATAAAGTTGGACCCGACAGAAAGCCTTCTAAAGTCCGAGCGTTTTCTTATAAATTTAGCCGGCCTTAAATGTTGAGTTTTTGCATCCCATGTTGACAAATCAGGAATTGTAGCTGGCTCAAGAGGAAATGCAGCACCTTCGGAGTTGAGCGCACTTAAATCATCCTCATTCATTAGGTAGATAAATGACCCCAGAGAGGCAAAAGCCATAAGCACTAACGGCAAAATATATATGTGTCTCATGAATCTCCGGTCGGCAGGAGATAAATCATTTTAAACTTGATCACCAGTCATAAGGTCTTCTATAGAAAACTCCAAGATCCTCACAAATATGCCAGCATTCATCGAGACCATTTACGTTTTTAAAACAACCAGCGTCCGTTTGGCCTACTATCCTCGAGATGATGCTCTAACTCAAGCATAAACTCCTCCACAAGGTCCTTCGCGGTACCGTCATGTAAATGATGATTAATATAGGCCAACCTTCGCCACACTTCCTCCAAAGTTTCGCTCTCATTCTTCACCTCAAATGGAAGCTCACCCGAGATCTGCTTGATTTCCCTTCCGTGCTCATCGATCAAAATACGTTCCATTTCAGTGACTTACCCTATGAATTTGACTAAGTTTAGAAAAGATTGCTACTTTTTCCCTTCTTAAAATAAAAGTGTGAGCGCTCTCCTATCAATAGCTTTTCTTAAAATACTAATCTTTTAAACATCAAGTAGTGTCCAAAAAATAAGCCTATTGAAAATAATCTGGTAACATTATGCGTGAAAATAACTCAATTTTATACGTGCAATATCCTGCACTCAGTAAAAAAACAATGGAAAGATATCTTAGACAGTCGTTAATCGATTGGTTCCCTCAAAAAAGAGTTCAAAATTGTAGAATTGCAATTGTCGGCTGCGGCGCAATTGGCAACGAAGTAGCAAAAAATCTTGCCCTCATTGGAATTGGTAGCATTGACCTATTTGACTTCGATAGCATTGAAATAGATAACCTTACCAAAAGTGTCCTATTCCGTGAGGAAAATGTCGGATCCATGAAGGTAGAAATCATCGCGGTTCGTCTGACAGAACTAAACCCAGATATCTCTGTAATGCCTCACCAAGGTGATTTCTGGGATACCCTTTCGTTACTACAAATGAACAACTATTCATGCATTATTGGATGTGTTGATAATTTTGCAGCTCGCATAAGACTTAATCTCATGTGTAAAGTTGCAGGCTGCAATTTTATTGATACAGGTATTGACAGCAAGTTCGTACAGGTATCTATTTTCCCCTACAAAAATAATTCATCTGCAAGCTGTTATGAGTGTAGTTTGCCAAATTCAGTATATGCGCGCATGCAAGAGCGTTATTCTTGCGGCTGGCTGAGAAATTTAACCTTCATCGAAAAAAAGATTCCTACAACCGTTATAACTGCCAGTCTTGCAGGGTCTCTCGCCACATCACAAGCTTTGCAATTATTGATTGAAGATAAACCCAAGCACTCCTCACGCTTATTTGCGAACTCTTTCACCGGTGAGACTATGATTAGCAAGATTGAGAAAAATAACCAATGTCCTTGTTGCGCCGACTTAAAGAAAACTATTGTAATTACATCCAAAAGTGCCCTGATCGACAGCGTGGTATTAAACTTTGCTGACAAGAATCAGTTAATCGCGACGAGTGAACCAATCTTAATCTCAATGCGATGCATAAATTGTGATCCAGAACATGATGTAAAAATAATATTCGACAAAGCAGAAAAATTTGATTCTAGCCATACAGTATGTCCAAGGTGTTCGTTTGAAAGCGTTGTCTTTGATATACGTGATCGATTTTCAGTATCCGAACTCAAGAAATATTTCTCCGGACGATATTTGCCAGTAAAATTTATTAGGGGAGATTCTGTTGATTCAACTACGATAATAGAAATGGAGTAATTTATATGTCTGAAATAAGTATTACTATCCAAACGGCCGACCGCTCAAAAAAAGCTGAAGTCTCCTTGGGAGTGAACAGCACTGGTGAAGACGTACTTCAAGCAGCAATTAGCAACTGGTCACTGCCTACAGATACAGACTACAGTCTTGTTAATGTGGTTTCTGGAAAGACAATTAAGTCTAATTCAAGCTTGAGAGCTAGTTTTATCAGAGATGGTGATGTTTTAGAAGTACAACCAGTTCTTGTGGCAGGCTAATTTATGAGTGCATCTGCCGACCGTTTAATACAGGATATCAGCAGATTAGAAGAATTGGCCCGGGGTTTATATCCAAGGCTCAAAATCGTATCTAAAACCGGATCGCTAAGCGAAGACATAATGCTAACTGGATTTTGTGCGATTAAATTACAACTTTTCTATCCGACAGCACCCTCAACCCAGTATCCCAAAAAGATCCAAGAGCGAACGGACATAACTATCAAGCTACTATCCCGTTATCCATACGTTGAACCCACAGCGGAAATTTCGACACCGATCTATCATCCAAATGTATATGCATCAGGAAAAGTCTGTTTGGGGACAAGATGGTGCCCATCCCAATACCTTGATCAGGTTGTGAGGCGAATAATTCAGATAATTACTTACGACGAGTGCATTCTAAACGAATCATCGGTTGCGAACCGGTATGCGCTAAACTGGTACAAACGGGTAATTAAAAATTATCCTGATTTTTTTCCAACACATAAACAACTCTTTAAAGACGAGACTGAAACAAAAATTTCATGGATTGAAATCAAAACTAACGCGGATCAGCAAAATTAATTGGATTCTTTAAAATGAAGTGGACCTCAATTAAATCAAAGATTGCCACCATAACATTAGAAAAGGCTGCGATTAATTGGTGTCCAATTGATCTTGATTCGCTTGAAAGTGGTGCTCAAAATTATCCACTGATTCTTTACCCTGATGCGATTCGTAAAAAAATCATGAAACATGTCCAAGGTCAAAACGTTGAATTAGGCGGTCTACTCGTTGGAAGTATTGTTGGCTATGGCGACTCTGTCGAAGAGATAATTGCAATAGTTGTGAGAGATGCCATCCCCAGCTTGGATTATGAATCAACCGCTGTCTCTTTAACCATGAGCCCAAAGGTTTGGCAGTCTGCCAACTCAAGGCTAAGTGCCGAAATGCTCGTAATAGGCTGGTATCATAGTCATCCCAATTTAGGCGCATTTTTTAGCTGTGTGGATAAAAAAACACAAAAAGATTTTTTCAGTAAAAACTATAATTTAGGTTTAGTTATCGATCCAGTGCGAGAAGAGGAAAAGTGGTATATCGGCGCCGAGGCACATGAGATTGCAGAGAGCCAAGTAAGAGTTTTTGGCTTTGGACTTTGCCCAGATTGAAAAATAACCAGATGTGTCTTTTCGGACTTCTCTAATAAAAATGGAGCGGGAAACCGGGTTCGAACCGGCGACCTGTACCTTGGCAAGGTACCGCTCTACCAACTGAGCTATTCCCGCACTTGCTTTTGTTAATTGAATCACCTCCACTAAACCTTAAGTGGCGCGCGAATTCTCCATTAGTATACACTCTTCGTAAGTTTCATTGGAGAGCTAGTCATCGTATAGAACTTAGTTAAATAGTGTACAAAAAGTATAACAATTATATTCTATAACTTTTTCAAAAAACTTGTAGCAGAGTTTTACAAATTACTCTGTAGCAAAAAAGCTTTAATCTGATTAGTAATTAAGCGATTTTCGGCTTGTTTACTTTTTCTTTCCCCACTTTGCAGGCTTCATAAACTCCTCTTTGGAGAGAAGCCCGTCGCCATTTAAATCCCGACTTTTCATACGAGATTCTAATTGTGACTCAGGCGTCCAGTCGGGGTTCCTCTCCCACGGAGGAGTACCCTGTTGAGAGCGTATCATCCCCAAGAATTCAGAATTATCCAAATTACCATCACTATTTTTGTCCCACGAGGAGAAATAATTACTTCTTTTTTCAATTCTTTCTGATTTATCAGTTTTCATGTCTTTTTTATGTTCATCCGAAAAGATACATCCGCTAAAAAATAAAGCGAATAAAACTAAAGGAACTACTATTTGCGTTTTTACATTAAACATGTAAACACTCTCCTCTAAAAGTAATTTAAGCCCCACACCATTATAGATTTTTTAATCAGCACATAGTAAATCTCTAAGTGCGAAAAACCACCCATCAGCACTCAACGGCCTTTTGCCCAGTCTTCTTGACCCGGATTCTATATTTCTTATCTTCTTAATTTCTAACCAATCCCGAACATTAAAAGTATCGGGTGAAAATACTTTTCTATAATTAATTCAAAATTTCTCGTATTAAAATGCATAAAAGCTAATTTTACTGAGCGGAATGGCGTCCCGTAGGGGAGTCGAACCCCTGTTACCGCCGTGAAAGGGCGGTGTCCTAGGCCTCTAGACGAACGGGACATCTAAAACTCGGCAATAGGTCAAGTTCAAGCAAACCAATTGTTGTTTGAACGCTTACTTCCGTAAGCTTCAAGCACTGTAAACCCTAAATCTCGCCGCGCCACAATTATACCGTTTTTCCTTTTTGGAGCAATAATTCAATCAAAACTTAAAGGTTCATGATCAAAAAATGACTGATAAAAAACTTTCATGCCAAAAAGTTATTCCTCAGACGGCAAGGTTTTTGTAAACCCAACATTTCTCAGCAAATAAAATTCAAATAGGCGCGCAAATAACATGAGATTCGCTACAATATAACTTTTAAGATTTGTGGTTAACTATGTCAAAAGTCCTTCTTAAGTCATCCAAGCTTAATGATGCCCATTATGATATCCGCGGTCCCGTCCTTGATCACGCGAACTTGCTGGAGGAGCAGGGCCAAAAAATAATCAAACTCAACATAGGTAACCCAGCAGCATTTGGGTTCGATGCACCCGACGAAATTTTTTATGACGTCATTCAAAATCTTCGCGGAGCGCAAGGCTATAGTGACAGCAAAGGAATTTACTCAGCCAGAAAAGCTGTCATGCAACGTTATCAGGCACTTGGTATAAGAGACGTTAGTGTTGAGGATGTGATTATGGGTAATGGCGTAAGCGAGCTCATAGTGATGGCAATGCAAGCCCTACTCAACAATGGTGATGAAGTGCTCATCCCAGCACCCGATTATCCGTTGTGGACCGCAGCAACATCAATTAGTGGGGGCGTCCCAGTGCACTATCTGTGCGATGAAAATGATACTTGGCAGCCAATGATTTCTGACATCGAAAGCAAAATCACAAACAAAACTCGGGCGCTAGTGGTGATAAATCCGAACAACCCCACAGGAGCGATTTATTCACCAGAAATGTTAGATCAACTGGTAACTGTTGCAGAAGAAAATAATCTCATTGTGCTTGCAGACGAAATTTACGATCGGATTTTATATGACGACGAGGAACACATTCCCCTCTCCAAAAAAGTTAAAAACACACTTTGCCTTACCTTTAATGGGCTGTCTAAAGCTTATCGTCTTGCTGGGTTCCGCTCTGGGTGGCTGCTCGCAAGCGGTCAAAAGGACAGTGCAAAAGATTATTTAGATGGCCTGCTAATGCTCGCGTCTATGAGATTATGCGCAAACGTACCAGCAATGCTAGCGGTACAGACAGCGCTTGGTGGGTATCAAACCATTAATGATTTAGTAAAACCTGGCGGCCGACTCCGAGAACAACGTGATCTTGCGTTCGAGCTTATGTCATCCATTCCGGGTGTTACATGTGTAAAGCCAAAGGCTGCCATGTACTTGTTTCCAAAATTGGACCCCGATGTCTACCCAATACTAAATGATGAAAAATTAGTTTTGGATTTTTTAAAAGCTGAGCGTGTCTTGTTGGTCCAGGGCAGCGCTTTTAATTGGCCGGAAAAACAGCATTTTCGACTTGTTTTTCTCCCTGATAAAGGAGAACTTACGGAGGCAATCAGTAGGCTTGCAAGATTTCTAGACCGACTTCGTAATTGATGACCCTGGGTCTGTAAAACCAAGAGCCTTAAGATCATTACCGAACCTGCCTGCGTGAGTAACTTGATAATCAGCGAACTCATATCGACCACGATAATTTCTTCTGTATCGATCGAAAGCCTCACTCACATTTTTGTCACTCAATACAGCTGCCCTAAATTCTAGGTCATCCTCTCGGACGTCGTACGCTGATAATATAATGGTATTAAGCGTGGTTATCGCATCTTTTATACGAATGGCATTGGATGCACGCTTGATTTTGTTGCACTCCACCAATTTATTACGGCGCCACTTTTGATAAGATCTACGCAGTATCGCAACTGCCCTTCGCTTACCCTCAAAACTGTTACCAGCAATGTGCCCAGTGGCAATATCTGCATTTTGAGCCAGTGCTACATCAATATTGGGTTCCGAATCCCATACATCCAATGCAACGTTGATATCATTTTTGTGCAGTAGTCGGTCCAAAAGCGCATGACTATCTATGATACCACCGCGACCAGTGTTAATGAGAAGGCTGCCAGGCGCCAAAATTTTAATTCCTTGCTCATCAATTAAGCCAGACGTTGGATAAGTTCCGTCATAAGTAAATGGGGTGTGCAACGAAATAACATCGCAATTCAAAGCTTTCTCCAAAGAATTTAAATCGGGGACCAGAGTCTCATTCAGATAGGGATCATAAACAACAGTCTTCACTTTCAATGCCTTCAACGTTCGATAAAGGCGTCCCCCAATATTTCCGCAACCAATGATTCCGACACAAAGCTCTCTCCAGTTCTCGCGCAACCGACATAACACCGAAAATACATACTGCACTACGGCATTGGCATTACATCCTGGCGCATATGAAAAATGAATACCTCTAGTGCGAAGGTAATTTAGATCTATGTGATCAATACCCGCTGTCGCAGAACCAACGAATTTAATATCTGAATTTTCCAGCAAAAGTCTATCAACTTTAGTGACCGATCTCACCAATAGAATATCAGCATCACTAACAAAATCAGATGTAATTTCACGACCCGGGATACACTGCAAATGATCATCGGAACCAAAAAAAATCTCAAGGTCGGGAATATCAATGTCTGCAATAATTTTCATTTACAAATTTCAAAAATCTTAGATGTTAAAAACAACCAACAATTAGTTGATAGTAGTGACAGTGCGATAATAAACCAAGTTAAATGTACTCAGTGAGTTAATTGTGGCACCCAGGACTTGGATAAAAAGTCTGAGAGCTTGAGGATAGATCTCTGATCTGAACCAATACTTTGCCTTATGAGCAATCAACAAAGTGAAACAGCTCTGGGTGGTAATCGCTCAGATCATCCACACAGGGGTAAAAAATGGCCGCACATACCTTGCTGAACGTCAAACATTTGTTGTGGGCTGTAGCCTCCGTATTTTTTAGTGTCGCTACTCTCTCACAAAGCAACATTCCGGCACATACGAGTATTCACATTCCAACATTTCCTGAATCCAAATACCGCACGATATCGGTGTGCAGTCCCATGCAAGGTGCTGACTAGCTTATTTTTTTGTATTATGTGAACTGTGGCGAGGGTATTGTTTGGTCAAGATGAAGTTTCATAATAATTACCCAGTATAAAGGCAGCTTTCTTATTTCATATTGCGAAAGACTCACCGAAGCGCTATAAATCTTGCAACACATAGAAGCTCAAATAGGATCTGAAAAATATCAACGAGTAGAAAAATTAGCTACCGACTGAGGCACCAATCCCCATCAAACGATCATAGCGACGATCAAGTAAAATTTTAAGATCAGTTTTTCGAAGCTCATCCAGTTGCGTTATCAACCGCATCTTTAGCGTTTTGCAGATCGTTTCGACATCCCGGTGCGCCCCACCGAGCGGCTCACTTATTGTTTCGTCAATAATACCTAGTTGCTTAAGGTGCGTCGATGTCACCCCCATCGCCTCCGCTGCTTGCGGGGCTTTTTCTGATGATTTCCAGATAATGTTTGCACATCCCTCAGGTGAAATAACGAAATAAGTGCTGTACTGCAGCATATTCAGTTTATCCCCTACCCCAATCGCCAGAGCACCGCCTGAGCTTCCCTCGCCAATTACAGTACAAACTATGGGGGCGCGAAGTCGGGACATGACTGCGAGATTGCGTGCGATTGCCTCTGATATGTTTCGCTCCTCAGATTCAATACCGGGATAGGCTCCCGGAGTATCGATTAAAGTTAACACCGGCATTCCGAATCGCTCTGCCATCTCCATAACGCGCAGAGCTTTGCGATACCCCTCTGCTTTCGGCATACCAAAGTTTCGCGTTATTTTTTCATTAACACTCCTACCTTTTTCCTGTCCGATTACGACTACCGGCTGCCCATCAAGACGACCTACCCCAGCAATTATTGCACTGTCATCACCAAAATGTCTGTCTCCGTGAAGCTCATCCCAATCGGTAAAAATTCTATTTATATAATCGCTGCTATGGGGCCGCTGTGGATGGCGTGCTACCTGAACTACTTGCCAAGGCGTCAGCTTGCTATATATTTTATCAGTTAATTTGCGAGATTTTGCTTTTAATTTGGAAACTTCGTCCGCTATATTCAACCCATCACCACCGCCAACAAGCTGCAATTCGCCAATTTTCGCTTCCAACTCTGCGACTGGTTGTTCGAAAGATAAATATTTCAAGTCCATCAGATAAAACCAAACAACGCAAGGGATATATATATTATCATTTCCCGGACAATAGCTACAGTCAAACGTGCAACTGCAACCAATTTGTCAGAGGTATCTTATAGTGACGCTATCTGGACCAAAACTGTCGCGTAACTTATGCAGCAGATCATCATGTGGCTTTATATTCCAATTAGCTCCAAGACAAAGTTTCGCATCGCCAAAACTTTGTCTGTAATCGATTACCACTGGGCAAGCCCCCCCTCGATATTCCGTCAACATGTTTTCAACCTGAAGTACCCAATTGTCTTTGCTATTGTCGATAACTATTTCAATATGCTTTACGTTAGCGCAGCGAGCCTCATATACAGACTGTATCGATTCCGCCACTATCTTAAGTCCTCCCGTAAAAGAATCGCCAGAAACACTGCCGCGCACTACAATAACCTGATCCTTGATAAAAAGATGTTTGTATGCGTGATATTTCTCTGCGTACACCGAGACCTCCAAACGCCCCGTTTTATCATCCAAAACCAAAAATGCATAATTATCACCTCGCCTATTTTTCATTATTCTGATACTCACTAACAGACCCGCAACCGAGAATATTTTGTTGCTCCCGGAAACCTTTGAAATAGATGTTACACACATACTTGCCAATTCATGATTATAGGCATCAATTGGGTGACCCGTTAAAAACAACCCAAGAGTCTCTTTCTCTCCTTCTAATCTTTCTTTGCTTTGCAAAGACCTCACAGCCAGATTGTTTTTAAATTTTTTACTACCCACCTTTGAGGTAAGCGAATCACCGAAAATATCAGAGATTCCACTAACTTTGTTATGCATATTCTGTTCAGATAGTCTAATAGCCTCCTCTGATGATTCGAGTAGTGTTGCTCTTCGATAATTTATGTCGCCTTGACTAATCTGATCGAGGGCACCGGATCGAATTAAAGCGTCTAAGACACGTTTATTTACCTTCCGGTAATCTACCCGATCACAAAAATCAAAAATATCTCGAAAAGGACCACCGTCTCTCCTCGAGTCAACAATATTAGCCACCGGCCCAGCGCCTACTCCCTTAATCGCCCCCAATCCGTAAAGGATTTCCTTTTCGTCATTAACACTAAATTGGAAATCGCCATTATTTATATCCGGCGGAAGCAAAACAAGATTGAGGTGGCGACATTCCTCAATAAAACTAACCACCTTATCTGTATTATCCATATCTGATGAGATGCTCGCTGCCATGAACTCTGATGGATAATGGGTTTTAAGCCATGCCGTCTGGTAGGCAATTAATGCATAGGCTGCTGAATGCGATTTATTGAAGCCATATCCTGCGAATTTTTCCATAAGTTCAAAAATATTAGCCGCTAACCGCTCAGTGAATCCCTTGCGTTTGGCTCCAGTTAGAAAACTCTCTCGCTGTTCCGCCATTTTAACGACATCTTTTTTCCCCATTGCGCGTCGCAGCAAATCCGCCTTCCCCAAAGTGAACCCACCCATAATTTGAGCGATTTGCATAACCTGCTCCTGATACAAAATTATCCCATAAGTCGACTCTAAGCATTGTTTTAGGCAGTGGTGTTGATACTCAGAATGCGGGTAACTAATTTTTGCTCTCCCCTTTTTTCTGTCTATAAAATCATCAACCATACCGGACTGAAGCGGTCCAGGCCGAAACAATGCCACCAACGCAATAATATCCTCGAATCGATCAGGACCGAGCTTACGGATTAACTCTTTCATCCCGCGTGATTCCAGCTGAAAGATCGCTGTGGTATCTCCGCTCTGCATTAACTTATAAGTATCTGAATCATCGAGAGGTATATTCTCTAAAATCAGTGGTTCTTCATTCATTCCTTTTGACGCATTTATCATGGATAGCGTCCGATCAATAATCGTAAGTGTCCTTAGACCAAGAAAGTCGAACTTTACTAAACCTACATCTTCAACATCATTTTTATCAAAATGAGTAACTCTGGCACCCCCCCCCCTCGTCACAATATATAGGGGAGAAATCGATAATCTTAGTTGGCGCTATGACAACGCCACCCGCGTGTTTTCCACAATTTCTTATAATTCCCTCTAACTTCAGTGCCAACGACCATATTTCTTCTATATCTGAGTCCTCTTCAATCCACTCGCGAAGTATTTTTTCTTGCGTGTAAGCCCTTTCAAGGGTCATTCCAACCTCAAAGGGAATCATCTTGGACAAACGATCTGCTAAGGAATATGATTTTCCTTGCACTCTGGCAACGTCCCTTACAACAGCTCTGGCCGCCATAGTGCCGAAGGTAACTATCTGGGAAACAGAATCATGGCCATATCTGTCTGCAACGTAAGCAATGACTCTATCACGACCGTCCATGCAGAAATCAATATCAAAATCAGGCATGGAAACACGCTCAGGGTTTAGGAACCGCTCAAATAAAAGATCATACATTATGGGATCAATGTCTGTTATTTTTAACGCAAAAGCTACCAAAGATCCAGCGCCGGAACCTCTTCCGGGTCCAACTGGAATTTTCTCATCCTTAGCCCAACGAATAAAATCCATTACGATCAAAAAATACCCGGTGAAGCCCATTTCTATAATTATTTTAAGCTCAGCTTTTAATCTCTCTCGATAGAGGTTTTTGTCTCTAACCGACAGAATTGATGAGAATGAAGAGAACCGGTTTTCAAGCCCTTGTTCTGAAATGTGCATAAAATATTCACTGGGGGTCATTTTTTCAGGAATCGGAAATTCGGGTAAAAATGACTGACCCAGTTGTAACTCAATGGTGCAGCGTTTAGCAATCTCAACAGTATTGACTATAGCCTCTGGTATATCCTCGAATAAAGTAGACATTTCTTCAGTTGACCGCAGGTATTGCTGATTAGAATAACGCTTGTCTCGACGCGGATCACCGAGGGTACGCCCCTCATGAATACAAACCCTCGCCTCATGAGCTTCAAATTCAGATGCATCTATGAAAACAACATCATTAGTCGCTACAACAGGTTTTTTGTGTCTTTGAGCAAAACTTATGGCCGCAGTAATATACTGATCCTCTCCATAACGCCCCGTACGCTGCAACTCAATGTAAAATCTATTCGGAAAGAAAGACTCGAATTCTTTTAAAAGTTTATCGGCATCATCACTTCTTCCAGAAATAAGCGCCTGTCCTAGACTCCCATTAACACCGCCAGACAGAGCTATTAGTCCCTCGCTTCTTCCATTAAGCCAGTCAAGCTTGATATAGGGTTTGCCTTGACGCTGACCGTCTTTGTAGGCCAACGAAATAATTTCAGTAAGGTTTTTATACCCGATTATATTTTGCACCAACAATAAGAGGTGAGAGGTTTCTCCTACATTATTAGGATTAATTACTCTCAGATCTGCACCCAAAATTGCTTTGACACCGGCCGCTTCAGCCTCTTTATAAAATTTTACCAATGCGAAAAAATTAGTAAAATCAGTTACCGCAACCGCAGGCATGTTTTGCTGAACCACATTTTTAATCAGTGGTTTTATTCGCACAAGACTATCCTCTAAAGAATACTCGGTACGCAACCTCAGGTGAACGAAAGATTCTGTCATTAAATTGCTCAAAAGCAGTGTTTCAGGAGTGGCAAATTAACCAAAAGTCACTTCTAAATCCATAAATAATTTTCCAGATTGATTCATGAGAATCCTAAATATATTTCAAGCTCAAATTTGTCTCTCGGAATATGAAAAACCTAGCTGATACCTTTCCCTAGAAACTATCGATTAACCAGTGGGGCGAATGAAAATCTATGAATAGGGCTAGGGCCTATATCTTTCAATAAGCTAAGGTGCCTCGCAGTTCCATACCCCTTATTGGAGGAAAAATCATATCCAGGATGTTGTTTATCATTTTCGATCATTTCTTTATCACGAATAACTTTAGCTAGAATTGATGCTGCACTGATTGAGTCCACAAATCCATCTCCACCGATTATAAACTCACTCAAATAAGACCATTTTGGTAGGACATTTCCATCTACAGCTACGAAATCCGGTTGGACTCTCAAATTATTGACAGCTCGCGTCATTGCGTTCAAAGTCGCCTGTAAAATGTTTACATCATCAATTTCATCCGATTCCGAACGACCAACGCTGAAGCATATCGCGCGATCGATTATTTGAGAATATAAAGAGAGCCTGCGAGACCCCCTCAACTGCTTTGAATCCGCTAACCCCTTTATTTTTTCATCTCTAGGAAGAATAACTGCCACTGCAACAACGGGACCAGCCAAAGCACCCCTCCCAACTTCATCCACTCCTGCCAGATATTTACAATCTTTGGGAGGTAACCATACTTTTGTCATTGAATTAGCTCTTCAATAGCCGCCGCAGCCAGCATTCCAGAATCCAGTCTTAGTGAGTCATGCAAGGCAAGAAATTCGTCCTCGAGTTTCCTCTCAAGAGGACAATTGAATAGTTCTAAAACTGCCGCAGTCAAATTTTCAGAAGTTGCAGCGTCCTGAATAAATTCTGGAACTAACAATTTGTTTGAGAGTAAATTGGGTAGTGCTATGTAGGGCGTTTTTACTAACAGCGACAATATCATGAAAGTCAACATACCCAAACGATAACTCACCACCATCGGTTTTTTCAATAGCATTGCCTCCAGGGAAGAGGTGCCAGAGGTCAGTAATATCACGTTAGCTGCCTCCATAGCCTGACGCGCTCCTAAAAGTATAATTTTTATATACGGTTGTGATCTTCGACTTAGTAATCCGATTAATTGTTCATACCTATACTGATTTGAGGCGGGTACTAGCACCACCAGGTCTTGTTTTTCGTTAAAAACATTTGTCGCAACGTCAAAAAATAGTTCTGCCATCAACTCAACTTCATTTTCTCTACTTCCCGGCATCAAAGTGAGCACTGGAATTTCTGCTGATAAACCAAGAATAGACCTTGCTTGCCCCATATTTGGAAATCTTGGAAATTTTGATGCAATGGGATGACCAACATATCGCTCTTTCATACCATGCTGCCTATAAAATTCACTCTCGAACGGGAATAAAGTCAACATGAGGTCAACCCCTCTCTTTATCCTAGAGATTCTTCCTTGTCTCCATGCCCAAACAGAAGGGCTGACGTAGTGTACTGTTTTAACATCAGAGCGGCGAAGTTCACATTCTATATTTAAATTAAAATCTGGGGCATCGATCCCAATATATGCCAGAGGTTTGCGAATCTTATAACGTTTTACAATGTTCCGACGTATTGAAAGCAATTCTCCGAGACGTTTAAGGGGATCCCAAAAGCCCATTATTGAGAGCCGCTCCATATCGTAATGCGACACAAATCCTTCAGCTTGCATCAAAGGACCTCCAATACCCTCAAATTTAGCATTCGGATACAGACGCTTGAGAGACCGAACCAGATCAGCACCCAATAGATCGCCAGAGGCTTCGCCAGCTACAATTGCAAAAAAGAGTTCCCGCATGAATTATCGAATAATACCCCTGGTCGAGTTGCGAATTGAATCAATGAATTCAGTGATGATATTATCATCTGATAAGTTGCTTAATTCTTCAATTGCTTCTCCAACAAGCAAACCTCGGCGGTATAGTATTTTATATGCCCTATTAGCTAACGCGATTTGTGAAGACGAAAATCCTCTCCGTTTCAATCCCTCACGGTTTATTGTGCGAGGCTCCGCAGGACTTCCAAATGCAGTTACAAAAGCAGGAACATCATGATAAATGAATGCGCCTGGACCAATAAAACAGTGTGCCCCAATATTTACTCGCTGGTGCACCAACACATAACCTGAAAGGATTGCCCAGTTTCCCACCAACACGTGACCCGCCAAACTCGCGTTATTGACTAAAATAGCATTGTCACCAATTACACAGTCATGTCCCACATGAGAATACGCCATCAGTAAGTTATTATTACCAATAACGGTCTCCCCACAATCCTGAACAGTACCTCGATGAATCGTTACGCCCTCGCGTATAACGTTGTTGTTACCTATCAGTAAACGCGTGGGCTCACCGCCATACTTTAAATCTGGAGTATCCTCCCCGACAGAAGAGAACTGAAAAATGGTGTTGCCTCGACCGATAATAGTGGGGCCTTTGATTACGACGTGCGGGCCAATAACGCACCCCTCACCTACCCTCACATCGGGTCCGATAAGGCTCCATGGTCCAATGTTTACATTTTTTCCGATCGATGCTGACGGGTCGATAATTGCCGTAGAATCAATCACTCTATATTATCTCGATATCTATAAGCACACAGCAATACAGCTTCACTTGCCAGCTTGTCACCAACTTTAGCGGTCGTGCTAAAGCGCCAAATATTACGTTTTACAGACATAACCTCTGAACTCAACAATAGTTGATCTCCCGGAACTACTGGATGTTTAAATCGAACTTTATCGACCCCTGCAAAAAGGTAAAGCATTCCATCATCCACTTTTTGGCCGGAGCTAAAAAAACCGAGTACTCCGGATATTTGCGCCATTGCCTCTAAAATAATCACTCCAGGAAGAATAGGTGTTCCGGGAAAATGGCCATTAAAAATATCCTCATTGATTGAAACATTTTTATAGCCACTGATACGTTCATTCTTGGTAATATCTAATACCCTATCAACCAGCAGCATAGGATAGCGATGCGGCAGAAGAGCCATTATTTCATTAATATCCATATAAGCCCTTTCAATTATTTAACCTAAATTTGGAAAAATACAAATCCTCACCGAACACCATTATTCTTGACCCAATTCAATCTTTTGTACTCGCCGATGAATTTTTTCTAATTTACCAAAGTTTACAGAACATCTCCGCCATTTAAATGATTCCATTAATGGCAAACCCGCAGAAGAGTAAGAACCAGACTCTTTTATAGATTTAGTAACAGTGGTGCGAGCGGTTAAGTGAACGCTGTCGGCAATCTTTAAGTGCCCCAGAACAGCCGAGTTACCGCCAAACACACAATTTTTGCCGATGATAGTGCTCCCCGCCACTGCCGCATAAGCCGCCATGGCAACGTTATCTCCAATAGCTGCATTGTGGGCAATATGCACATGATCATCAATAATAACTCCATTACCTAATACCGTATCATTGAGCGCTCCTCTATCAATGGTGCTATTTGCACCTATCTCAACTTTGTCCCCAATAATAACTCCTCCATTCTGATGAATCTTTTCCCATCCGCCCGCCCCATCAGGAGCGAAACCAAAACCATCAGCACCGATCACAGTACCGCTGTGCACTATAACATTACGTCCTAACTTCACGTCATGATAAAGTGTGACATTGTCTGCAAGATGACAATCGCTTCCCAATAAGGATCTCTCTCCAACGCATGTGTTCGCACCAATGTAGCAATTGCTCCCGAGAATTACCTGAGCTCCAATAACCGCGTGCGCTCCGATAGAGCATCCTGAAGCGACATGTGCATTACTTGCGATCACCGCAGTAGGGTGTATGATCCCCGACTTTTTTGGTGCTTCCGAAAACCATCCAGATAATTTCGCATAGCTAAGATATGGATCACGACTTAAAAGGCATGCTCCCTTGAATTGATGAGAGTCCGCTGGTCGCAAAATCATAGCTGTAGCTTTACACATAGCTAAAAGCGGAGCGTACTTTTGATTTGCTAGAAATGAAATATCGCCAGAAACGGCCTTATCAATTCCACTTATCGAGTGAATCACCGAATCTTCAGAACCAATTAGTTCCAACTCCAAGAATTCGGCGATATCTTTCAGCCGATAATTAAACGGCATAAAATTTTCCTAAGGAGCAGAAGGATCTTCGACAGGCGCGACCTTATTCATGAGATCCACCACTTTAGCAGTAATGTCAAGCTTTGGGGAAAAATGAATAATAACCTCTCTTCTAAGAACCAAAGTGATATCCTCAGATTCAATAACTAGCTTTAAAGCGGCTTCAGTCTTCGGTTGAAATTCCTGAACTATGGATTGTTGAATTTGTTGCGTCTCAGCTTGATACTTACGACCCGCTAATTCATAATCTGCACGAGCATATTCTCGCTTCTTATTGTGCTCGGCTATTTCTTCTTTAGACCATGTAAGACGTTTTGACTCTGCTTCCTTATCCAGCCCCTGGAGATCAGCCGCCAACCCCTCAATCTTAGCTTTTAAGGCCACAATATCGGATCTCTCAAGTGCGCTTTTAATTCGCGCTTGCGCCGGATTAGATGCCATGATAGCAGTGGAGGCATCAAACACTGCGATCTTTTCCTCAGCGAAGATTGAATTTGAAAAGCTTAATATAGTAACCGCCAACAACACACAAACAGCCTTTAAATATCGCACAGTACTTCTCCTAACTTATATTAAAATTGATTTCCAAGAGAAAATTGGAAAACTTCGGTTTCATCATAAATGCTTTTATTGAAAGGTTTGGCGATGCTGAAAGTGATTGGACCAAATCCACTTAGCCATGTCGCACCAACACCGATGGAATAACGTAGCTCATCAAGAGAGGGTTTAAAGCAATTTTTTTGCACACTTCCATCGTCATAAACCGCGCACTTGGAATTGAAAATATTTCCAACATCAAAAAACAATGACGGCTGAACCGATCGTTGGTCCTTGATAAACGGTAAAGGAAAGATTATTTCAGCTCCGAATTCCACCTGAACATTTCCTCCTATGGGATCCGGATCATCATAATAAATACTCATTTCACTTGGATTATCTTGTGGACCGAGCGTATTCCGCTTAAACCCCCGAACTGATCCAAAGCCGCCACCATAAAAATTTTTAAAAAATGGTAATTGCGTGGTTCCACCGTAGGAGTCTCCATAACCTAAATCAGCTCTGATTTTTAGCGTAAGGGATCTTGTCAAGCCTCTCAAATACTGACCAGCATAAGTAAACTTATAATATTCAAGACCGGAACCGGGAGCTGACACATCCACGCCAACCCTTTGAGAAGTGCCCCGTGTAGCAAAAACGCCGCGGTTCAATGTAGATCGAACCCAATTTACATTGAAATTTACCGTATCAAAGTTAGTGCCGTTATCATCTACAAAATTTTGGATTTCGGTTGATGCATAACTACCCGTTTTTAGCGCCAAATTTTCATATCCAAAACCGAAGCCGATACGCTCAATCTCCGAAACTGGATAGCTCCAATTGACATTTGCTCCAAAACTATTAGTAGAGAAACTCGCTATATTTATTTCATCGTAATTAGTCTCTCGACCAAAAAAAGAATACCCCACACCCACTCCGTCAACAGTAAAATAAGGTTCGTTGTAGTTAAAACTCAGTGAAGTCTGGTAACGACTTCTATTTACACCAACCCCAACTTGTTTACCGGTCCCAAGAAAATTATTTTCATTTAAGTTAGCTCCCAAGATTAATCCAGTCCCTTGCGCGAACCCCAGGCTCGCGCCAACCGAACCAGAGGGTTGCTCTTCGACAGTGTAGATCACATCAATTTGATCGTCGGTTCCAGCTACGGGTATGTTCTCAACTCCAACCTCTTTAAAATACCCAAGACGTTCTAAACGAACTTTAGATAACTCGATCAACGCATTATTGGCTGAACCTCCCTCCATTTGGCGCATTTCTCTTCTTAAAACCGTATGTGCTGTTTTGGTATTACCTCGAAACTCGATACGTCTAACATATGCACGTTTACCTGGCTTTACAAAAAAGGTAATAGTAGCAGTTTTCTCTTCTTCATTTATCTCTGGATAACCCGTTACCTCCGCAAAAGAGTAGCCTTGGTTACCAAGGAGCTTCGTTACGTATTCACTGGAGGTTGTCATCAGCGCTTGAGAAAAAATCATGCCCTTTCGCAAAACAATAAGCTGTCGAATTTGTTTCTCGGGGATTTTTAATTCACCGGCAAGCTCGACTGAATCAATGGTGAATGGTTCCCCCTCACTTATATTAATTGTTATATAGACAGAGTCTTTGTTTGAGCTAATGGAGACCTGAGTACTTTTGATCTCAAATTGCAAATATCCTCGATCCAAGTACCATGATTCTAACATCTCTAAATCGCCTGATAATTTTTCTCGAGAATATTTATCGTCACTTGTAATCCATGATAACCATCCAGTTTTACGTTGCTCAAATTGCTCTAGAAGTTCATTATCTGAAAAAATCTCATTTCCTATAAAATTAATGTGTCGAATTTTGGATACTTCTCCTTCATCTATATTAATGTTTATGATTATTCTATTTCGAGGTAATTCTTTCACCTCAGTTTTCACCGTCGCCCCATAGCGCCCTTGAGCTACGTATTGTCTTTGTAATTCCTGTGTCATCCCTTCTAAGATTACCTGACGAAATATCTGACCCTCGGCGAGGCCATTATCCCGAAGCGCGGTCAGAAGCTGCTCACTCTCTATTGCTTTGTTGCCGTCCAAATTAATTGCTGAAACAGCTGGTCGTTCTCTCACTCCGATCACCAACACACCTTCCTCTCGAGCCATCACAATATCTGAGAAATATCCAGTACGAAACAACGCCCTTATACAATTCCCTATTGTTTTTTCCTCTGCCAAATCCCCGACCTCAAGTGGGAGTGCCGCAAAAACAGAGCCTGCAGACACCCTTTGCAAACCCTCTATGCGAATATCGTCAACAGTGAAAGACTCCGAAAACACAGAAAAAGAAAAGCAACCCAAATAAATAATAAGGATGGTGGCATAACTGAGCTTAAAGGATTTTATCAACAAACTAACACCCTTGAAGAATAAGCGACATCGTCATAATAAAACTCTGCTCAAATCATTGAATGTTGCCCATAGCATTAAAGTCACAAGTATTGCTAATCCTATTTTGTAACTTGCGAGTTGAACTGATTCCGAAACGGGAGATCCCTTCACAATTTCAACAACAAAATACATCAAATGTCCACCATCCAAAACTGGAATTGGTAGTAAATTCATCACCCCTAACATTATACTTAGAATCGCCACAAAACGGACAAAATTGTCGATTCCGGCTCGCCCAGACTCACCAGCAACTTTTGCAATAGTGATGGGACCACTTAAATTCTTTGTTGATAACTCCCCGATCAGTAACTTTCCCAAAGAATTTAAGATAAAAATACTATAATTTGACGTCTCTTCAAAACTTCGCCATAGAGCACTCCACGGAGTATGTTCGTGACGAAAAACGTACTCATCCGGATACTTACCTCTTGGGGCTAGATGCACTCCTATTTGGCCCACTCGGACTCCATCTCGATCAATAACATCAGGAACCACAGTAATAAGTTTCGTTAAGTCTCCTCGGAGAATTTTGAGATTGATCTCTCTTTGAGGATTACTAGCTACTACATTGACAAAATAATCAACGCCAGTTACCGGCTTATCATTGACCATTAATATTTCATCGCCCATGATTAAGCCAGCTCGATCAGCTGCACCATCCTTTGCTACTTCTGCTAGGTGTAACGCCTGAAACTCGTAGTCGGGAGATATCCCGAGTGCACGCAGTGGAACTGGTTCAACAGAATCTCGTAACCATTTATCAACATTTATAATTAAGTTAGTCGTAACGCTTGAGTCTGGCAACTTAACAGTTATATTAATGTCGCCTGATTTTCCTATAAACTTAAAAAGCTCTTTTGAGACACTATTCCAGCTTGGAGTATCTTCTCCTTCGACCTTAATTATTTTCATTCCAGACTCGAATCCCGCCATCTGTGCCGGGGATTTCACCGTTATGTCTCCAATCACTGGCTCTACTCCTACCTCACCTGCGAGGAATAGTATCCAAAAAAGCATGGTTGCTAATATTAAATTTGCAAGAGGTCCTGCACTAACGATTGCTATTCGACTCCATACGCCTTGACCGCTAAAAGTATGGAGTTTGTCCTCACATCTAACCTCAGAGTCTTGGTTATCAAGCATCTTTACATAACCACCGAGTGGTAACGCAGCTATGACAAATTCGGTACCCAAACGATCATGCCATGTGCACAAAGCTGATCCAAAACCGATGGAAAATCGTTCTACCTTTACCCCACAGCGACGAGCCGCCCAAAAATGTCCAAATTCATGAATCGTTACCAACATGCCAAGTGCAATAAAGGTGTATAAAAGAGTTTCTAAAATTTGCATATTAACTCTCGATTTTACGCACACGAGCCTCGCTCAGGTAACGAACTTTTATGTCCGCACCCTCAACGGCCTCTAAAGACTGGAGATTTGAAAAATTATATGTGTTCATGAGATATTCAACAATTTCTGGAATTTGAGTAAAACCAATGCGCAAATCAAGAAAAGCAGCCACCGCGACCTCGTTGGCCGCATTGAGTACAGCCGGAGCATCTCCACCGATTCTTGACGCCTCGTAAGCCAAACGCAAACAGGGGAAATTATATTCGTCTGGTTGAGAAAACTCCAGCTTGCCTATTGTTCTCATATCCAACGGCTCCACTCCAGATTCTATCCGCTCAGGCCACCCCAAGGCATGAGCTATCGGAGTGCGCATATCTGGATTGCCGAGTTGAGCAAGCACTGAGCCATCGGCGAAATGCACAGACGAATGTAAGATACTTTGAGGATGAAGCACAACGTCAATACAATTAGTAGGCAAGTCAAATAAAAAACTTGCCTCAATCACCTCTAATCCCTTGTTCATAAGGGTTGCAGAGTCCACCGACACTTTTTTACCCATTTTCCAATTTGGGTGTGCACAAGCCTGAGATGGTGAGACGGTTCGCATTTCATGCAAATTCCATCCTCGAAAAGGCCCTCCCGATGCCGATAGGGATAATCTAAGAACCCCCATACACCCCTTTTCTTTGGAATAATCAAGCGGGAGACACTGAAAAATTGCATTGTGTTCGCTATCGATCGGTAGAATAGTTGCATTGCTTTTTGCAGCGGCGCTCATCATAACCGGACCGGCCATAACTAGCGACTCCTTGTTGGCAAGCAGAACTTTTTTTCCCGACTGAATTGCTGTTAAAGTTGGGCGCAGCCCAGCACCACCGACTATCGCAGCCACAACGATATCTATGCTGGGGTCTCTCAGAATTGTACACAATTGGTCCCGTCCGAAAACTACTTCTGTTGAACACTGAAGGTGCTGTAACATATCAGAAAGTTGTTGTGCGGTCTCTTTATGAGTAACCACCGCGAAAAGTGGCTTGTACACGCTGCATTGTTGTGCTAACAGCTTGTAGTTTGAGTCGCAACAAAGGACCGCTAGCTTGAATTTGCTTCTATTCCTACCAATAACGTCGAGGGTACTGGCGCCGATACTTCCGGTGGAACCTAAAACAGCAACACTTTGCAACATTTATATTGGGCGCATCAAAACGCAAACGGAATAGAATGGTAGCACGACGATTAGTCCATCAACACGATCGAGAATACCACCGTGCCCTGGTAATAACTGTCCACTATCCTTGAACCCAGTATTTCGCTTTAACATACTTACAAACAAATCTCCCAAAACAGACAGCAGTACTGCGGACAAAGCCAGAAAAAAATAATACACGATACCAATCGATGTTTGTCCAAAAAAAGAAAACAAAAGAAATAGTGGTAGTTGAGCCAACAGCGCGCAAATCACGCCCTCTCTTGTTTTGCCGGGGCTAATGATAGGTGCCAACTTTACATTACCAAAATATTTACCACCAAAATAACCGCCCACATCCGCAAAAACCACCATTCCCACACCCAGCAAAAATAACTCTTTTCCATTAGGTAAAGATACAATACAAAGCACAGCTAGCCAGGAAAAACAGAGGAGGAGCAATCCAATAACAGTCCAGACATGCCCATATGACAATATCGTCGATGAGCTTGGATAACCTTTTAAAGTCAGAAAATTAAAGAACCAAAATAACATGCTGATCAGCAGAATTTTCTGTCCAGTGACTATATTGATGTCACCAAAAAAATTCACCATTGCCCCTATGATCGATAGTCCTACAAACTGAAGCACCAAAAATAATGTGGCCATCATAGGTGAGTTGATACCAGCTAGCCTTATCCATTCCCGTCCGGCTGCCATTATGAGCGGAACAAGAAGGACAGCAAAAGATGTGTGAGACAAATAATATAGACTTATGAAAAGCAGCGCGATCAGCAAGAATGCAGTTGCCACTCTATGTCTTAACATAAAATGACTCAACTAGCCTCTCTGTAACCTTCTTAGCCTTGCGCCTACCAAAACGACGTTTTCGCGAATAATATTCCGCTATGGCTTGGTCTAACTCATCCTCTCCAAAGTCTGGCCAATATTGATCACTCACGAAAAATTCCGTGTAAGCTAACTGCCAAAGCAAGAAGTTACTTATCCTCTCTTCACCCCCAGTGCGGATACATAAGTCAGGATCAGAAATTTCGTTCATTTGCAGATTGCTAGCAATGGTTGATTCTGTGATGTCCTCGACACGTAATCTGCCCTCGTTTACTTGATTTGCCACAAGCCGCGCTGCTTCTGTTATATCCCATCTGCCTCCATAATCAACACAAAGAATCAACCGTAATGTGCCATTTTGTGTGATATTTTCTGCTTCAGTAATTAAATTACACAAATTGCTATCGAAATTTGACCGATTTCCGACTACCGTTAGTCTAACGCCATCCTCCCGTAACAGCGGTGCTTCTTTTTTTAAGTAATTAGAGAAGAGTGACATTAATCCCGAAACCTCGTGATTTGGCCTGAACCAATTTTCACTAGAAAATGCAAAGAGACTAACTATCTCTATACCCTGTTTTTTTGAAGCTCTCAAAATGTCACGTATGCGCTCCACCCCAGCAGTATGTCCCTCTAGCGAATTAAGCCCATTAACGCTGGCCCAGCGATTATTACCATCCATTATTATTGCTAAATGACGCAGTGGGTGCTTAGGTGCCTGCGACTGATTTAACTTCATAAATTAAAACCTTTGAGACTCTATATTTCCATCAAATCTCGTTCTTTGGAAACTAATAATTGTTCAACTTTTGAAATGTACAAATCAGTGATTTTTTGAACTTCATCTTGCCCTTTCCTCTCATCATCTTCAGTGATTTCAGAAGCTTTTTGTAGGGTTCTAAATTTTGTAATAGTATCTCTACGAATGTTCCTAATCGAAATTCTGCTTTGCTCTGCTTCGGATTTTGCCTGCTTAGTGTAGATTTTTCGAGTTTCCTCAGTCAAAGCAGGCAAAGGAACTCTTATAACTATTCCAGACGATGTTGGGTTAAGTCCCAGATTAGACCGCATAATCGCTTTCTCAATATCAGACACCAAACTGCGATCCCAAGGGGTAACCGTTAAAGTTCTGGCATCCTCAACTGCTATTGATGATGCTTGAGAGAGGGGTGTTTCAATGCCGTAATAACTAACAGTAATACCATCCAGCAATTTTGGATGAGCGCGACCAGTGCGTATTCTGCTAAATGAAGTCACCAGAGCATCCAATGCTTTTTGCATACGACTTGATGCCTCCTCCTCCAAAGTCTTAATCACAATAATTTAACCTTCTTCAATAAGGGTTCCAACATTTCCACCCATAACTAAATTAAGTAATGCGCCAGGCTTACACATACGAAAAACACGCAGAGGCATTCCATGTTCCCGACACATGCATATTGCAGTAAGATCCATAACTCCAAGCTTTTTGTCAAGCACTTCGTCGTATGTCAGCCTATCATAGAGTGTGGCCTGACTATCCAAAAGCGGATCTGCAGAATAAACTCCATCCACGCGAGTCGCTTTCAAAACCACATCTGCCCCGATCTCAATCCCTCTTAAGCAGGCAGCCGAATCGGTGGTGAAAAAAGGGTTTCCGGTGCCTGCTGCAAACATGACAACGTCTCCATCTTTGATATACCTTATTGCACGGCGTCTATCATAATGCTCGAGCACGCCGCTCATTTGAATGGAAGACATAACATGAGAAGCAATATTGGTCCGCTCCAGCGCATCACGCATCGCCAGAGCATTCATTACAGTCGCCAACATGCCCATATGATCGCCCGTGACCCTCTCCATACCAGCAGCACTCAAAGCAGCTCCTCTAAATAGGTTGCCTCCACCTATCACAAGCCCGACTTGGATGCCTATTCCGACGAGCTGTCCTATTTCAAGCGCCATTGTATCCAAAACCTTGGGATCAATACCGAACCCCTCTGACCCCATCAAAGCCTCGCCACTGACTTTTAATAATATTCTTTGATAGCTTTTGCCACTCTTGAGCTTTTGCACATTCATTACTCTTTATCAATCAGACTATTTTCTCGATCTGCTCTGCAACTTCTGTCGCGAAATCAACCTCTTCTTTGATAATCCCCTCACCAACTTCAAAGCGGATAAATGCTGTAACATCTGCGTTCGCCTCCGCAACCAACTGTCCAATCGTTTTATCTGGATCTTTCACGAAGGGCTGGTCAATGAGACTGCTCTCTTTCAAAAATTTTGCGACTCTGCCAGAAACCATTTTTTGAACAATTTCCTCAGGCTTACCACTGTCTCGCGCCTGGGCTATATAAATTTCTTTTTCAGCTGCGATAACAGATTCAAGCATATCCTCCGATCTGACAACGGCGGGGTTGACAGCAGCGACATGCATCGCTACTTGTCGCGCAAGTTCAGAGCTACCGCCAGTTAATCCTACTACAACTCCGATACGACGATTGCTATGCAAATATGAGCCGACCACGGGGGCTTTGAGTGACTTGAATCGCCTTAGAAGAATATTTTCACCAATCTTCTGAATCAAATCATTCCGTTTCTGCTCTAAACGATTATTTGCTTGGAGCGCGACCAGTTCCGTTTCTTGAGTATCGAACGCGGTTTCAAGAACATCTTTAACAAATCCTTGAAAATTATCGTCACGAGCAACAAAGTCGGTTTCACTATTTACCTCTATAATCACGCCGAAGTCGTCTGAACTGGCAACTCCGATCGAACCATCTGCGGCTGTTCGCGAAGATTTTTTTGCGGCTTTAAGACCACTCGACTTTCGTAACATTGCAATTGCTTCATCAATGTCACCATTGCACGTCACCAGCGCTCGTTTGCACTCCATCATTCCCAGTCCCGTCCGCTCTCGCAAATCTTTTACGAGAAGCGGTGTTACCAATTTTGTCATCAAGCACCTCCCCACAAAAAGTTAAAAAAAGGGGCAAATGCCCCTTTGAATAAAATAAACATTTTTAGATCGAACCTTCGCTATTTGAACCAATTTCTGATTCAGTATTTTTCGAGGATTTGTCTTCCTCAAATATATCCATATCCTTTGCCTCTTTATCAGATATCTCTATAAAATCATCTATAGTTACATCTTGTGCAGACTTTTGTTTTCCGGCCAATACAGAATCTGCGATTGAAGCTGAATATAGTTTAATTGCCCTTATGGAGTCGTCATTTCCCGGAATTATGTAATCAACTCCGTCGGGATCACTATTAGTGTCAACAATCCCTATCACAGGGATTCCGAGCTTATTAGCCTCCTTAATAGCTATTCTCTCGTGATCAACATCCACAACGAACAACATATCCGGTAGCCCATTCATATCTTTTATGCCGCCGATGGAATTTTCTAGCTTCTCCTTCATCCTTGCACGTAAGAGCACTTCTTTTTTCGTAAGTTTATCAAAGGTCCCGTCTTTCTCCTGCGCTTCTATATCGCGATAGCGACGGATCGAGGCACGAATTGTCTTATAATTAGTTAACATACCTCCAAGCCAGCGATGAGATACAAATGGCATAGAACAGCGCTCCGCCTGCTCTTTTACAATTTTTTGGGCCGCTCTTTTGGTTCCAACAAACAGAATTTCGTTACCGCGGGAAACTGCTTTCTCGACTATATTTAGCGCCTCGTTAAACGCGGGAACCGTATGTTCTAAATTAATCACGTGGACTTTGTTTCGAGATCCAAAGATGTACTTACTCATTTTCGGATTCCAAAATCTTGTTTGGTGCCCAAAGTGGACGCCCGCTTGCAACATATCCTTCATGCTTACTGTTGACATGAGTCTTTCCTTATTCCGGGTTAGCCTTCCGCCTGTCCCAACAGTTAACTCTAATTTTAGGTTCAAAAGCAACCTAAGTTGGAGCACCCTGGCTGTTGTGTCGACAAGCGTTCGTATTTAACGCAACTACATTTTATTTTGTGGTTACTACAATGGGGGCGTTTTATATCATAAACATAGCAAATAGTGAAAGAAGAAATTAATGGTACATCGCTCTGAGGTGCTCAAAAGATACGATGAATTCAAGCGCTGGTGCTTTGTCGAAAATATTAAGGAAAAAATAACACGCAAAGATAGATGAAGAGTTACAATCGCTGTTAAATCACACGATACACAGAGGATATCATGACGGCAACTATTAAATCAGAGGATGATGTAAAAAAAATGCGTATCGCATGCAGGCTTGCTGCAGAAGTATTGGAGATAGTGGAAAAATATGTGCTTCCCGGGACGTCTACGGATACGCTAAATCAGATCTGTCATGAGCACATCGTGCACAATCAGAATGCAACATCGGCATGCTTAGGATATCGGGGTTTCCCGAAATCTATATGCACCTCTGTAAATCAAGTAGTTTGTCATGGTATACCCTCTGAAAAAAAAATCTTGCGAAGTGGAGATATAATAAATATTGATGTAACAGTGCTAAAAGATGGCTGGCATGGGGATACCAGTCGCATGTTTTTGGTCGGAGAGGTTGCAAGTTTTGCAGAACGATTAGTACAAGTATCACAAGAGTGTCTATACAAAGCGATAGCTCTAGTGGCGCCCGGAACAAGACTCGGTGACCTTGGTCATGTCATTCAAGCACATGCTGAAAATAATCACTACTCGATTGTCCGAGAATATTGCGGACATGGCATCGGAAAAGTATTTCATGAGGAGCCACAGGTGCTTCATTATGGATCTCCCAACACTGGTCTTATTCTTGAGGAAGGGATGATGTTCACGATTGAGCCTATGCTTAATGCGGGTCGTCATACAACAAAGCTAAAACGCGATGGATGGACCGTAGAAACAAGTGATGGTCGGCTATCCTCGCAATGGGAACATACAATCTTGGTAACTAGTTCAGGGTGTGAGGTTTTAACAGCGCGTAATAATGAATCACTTTAAACACTCAACACGTTCTTTACTCACAAAAAATCTTATTCTTTTTTACAAATATCATATTAAACACTAAATGCAAGAAAATGAGTTCGATTGAGCTGTATAAAAAAAATATCAAAGAAGCCAATGATTCTTTCGACAAGCGGTTCTATGACGGAGAGTATGCTCACCAGCTTGTGCACGAGAGATCTCAATTTATGGATAAACTTTTAACCAAAGTCTGGAACCAATATAAATGGCGGTCGGACATAAGTTTAATCGCGGTTGGGGGTTATGGGAGGGGAGAATTACATCCTCACTCAGATATTGATCTGTTGTTGCTTGCTTCTGAGGACACGATTGCCACAGATAACAAAAATATAGAAAAATTTCTTGCATTTCTATGGGATCTAAACCTTCAAATTGGACACAGTGTGAGATCCATAAACCAATGTGTAAGTGCTGCTAAAGACGATATCACTATCCTTACAAATCTCTTGGAAACAAGATTAATCGTTGGAGTTAAATCAAGACGGAGCCAATTACTCGACCGCATAGGTCCTCAAAAGCTTTACTCGTCCCGTGCTTTTTATCGCGGAAAGTTAAAAGAGCAGAGTGAACGATACCGAAAACATGGTGACACTGACTATAACTTGGAACCCAATGTCAAAGAAGCGCCCGGTGGACTAAGGGATATCCAATTAATCACATGGATAGCGATATATTACTTCAACGTGGCATATCGTTCAGATTTAGTAACAAAGAAAATTTTCCTAGAGGATGAATATCAAAGGTTGTATCAAGATGAAGAATTTCTCTGGCGGGTTCGATATGGTCTTCACATTATCGCGGGACGGCAGGAAGAGCGACTTCTTTTTGACCACCAACGGAAACTAGCGACATTACTGGGCTACCAAGATGGCGATGGGAAACTTGGGGTTGAAAAGTTTATGCAAGAATACTATCGGACCGTACTTTCCGTTCGGGGTTTAACTGATGTACTGCGTCAGTATCTCGATGAAGTGATACACCGAAACAATAAAGATCGTGAAATTAAATCGTTCAATGATCGGTTTGTGATAAATGGAGAGCTCATCGACACGATATCTGACTCAATCTTTCAAGATAACCCATCCGCAATGCTGGAACTTTTCGTGATACTTGGCGAGAACGAAAACATTAAGGGAATCAGAGCATCTGTGATTAGACAGCTGCTTCAGTCAGTACACCTTATAGACAAAAAATTTCGATCCAGCAAACATAATCAAAACCTTTTTTTGAGGTTATTAAAGTCTCCCTTTAAGCTATCGGTACAGCTCAATAAGATGAACCGCTACGGAATTCTTGGGAAGTACCTACCAGCATTCGGCAAAATAATAGGCCAAATGCAGCATGATTTGTTCCATATATACCCAGTTGATGTTCATACTTTAAAGGTAATCGAAAATATCCGCCGTCTAGCTCGACCGGAGGTAGCTGATCGCTTTCCCATACCATCGCATATCTTTAAAAATCTATCCAAACCAGAGCTTTTGATAATAGCCGCGTTATATCATGATATTGCGAAGGGCAGGGGAGGCGATCATTCAAAGCTGGGAGGAAGTGAGGTCGTAAAATTTGCCAGACTACATGATCTTGCACTAGAAGAAGAAGAATTACTTAAGTGGTTGATAGAGAATCACTTAGTGATGTCGGCCGTATCGCAGCGAGAGGATGTCTCAGATCCAAAAGTCATTAGTAAATTCGCAGCGATTGTTGGTAATACTATGCGCTTAGACTTTTTATATGTTTTAACCGTTGGAGATATAAATGCCACTAACCCAAATCTTTGGACTGAGTGGAAAGGATCGCTGATGCAGCAATTGTATGCGGCAACAAAACGTTATTTAAATCGGGTAAATCTGACTCCAATAGATAAAAATCGTTGGTCAGCAAATGCAAAACATAAAATCTTTCGTCGTTTAGGGGACATTGGAATCTCTTCATCAGCAGCTGAAAGTGTTTGGGCTAAACTCGGCACGGAGTTTTTCCTTCGTGAAACTACTGAGGATATAGTAAGGTACACGACTGCAATTATCAAAAACTTTAAAATCAAAGGTGGCTCAATCTCAGGCAATAACCACGTTATTCTGCTCAAGAATATTGGTATAGAGGTACAAATCGCAACGCAGATCTTTGTGTACTCGAAAGATATTCACAACATACTTGCGGTCATAGCCGCTACACTGGAGAAACTAGAATTAAACATTCAAGACGCCCGACTTCACACGAATGGTAATGGAGATGCTTTTGACGTCTTTTATGTACTCACCTCACATGGCCAACCGGTCAGTAATGAAATCTTGGTAAGAGAGGGAATAGTCGAATCACTATCTCATGCAATTAGCAACCCTGAAACGGTGTCCATTACACCCAGTCGCAGAACACCAAGGAGATTAAAAAGTTTTAAACGTAAAACTAAAGCAATCTTTAGCAGTAATCTAGAGAATAATACGACCGTTCTTGAAGTACTAACTCCGGACAGACCCGGGTTGTTGGCGCTACTCGCTAATATATTCTTTCGCTTTAATCTCCGACTTCTTACTGCTAAAATCTCTACCTTAGGTGAACAAGTTGAGGATATTTTTTATTTGACCAATTCCAATTATCAACCGATCAACGATCAAAATATATGTCAAGAGCTTTCGAAAACAATTTGTGAAGAACTTGATTCCCGTAACCAATAACACTTTTTATATGTTTACTAAGTGACAACACTTAAGTGACTTCTCTGACCCCCCGACCATATTGAGCTAATAAAATTGAATCCGGCCCTACTAAAATTGCAAGAATATCCTTTTGAACGTCTCAAAAAGCTTTTGAATCCAGTGCCTCCAAATTCAAACTTCAAACCCATAAAGTTGTCCGTTGGGGAGCCAAGGCACAAACCACCGGAGTTCGTATTACAAGCCCTGAGCGATGCCCGTCATGATCTTGGATATTATCCAACAATAAAAGGAAGTGATCTCTTGAGGGCCTCTGCCGCCGCTTGGCTCGAAAATAGATATAACCTCGCTTCAGAATCTATTGATCCAGACACACAGGTCATCCCAGTAAATGGGACAAGGGAAGGAATTTTTTCCTTTACTCAAGCATGTATAGACCGTGAAAACAATCCCTTGGTCGTTACTTGCAACCCTTTTTATCAAATATACGAGGGCGCAGCCATTCTTGCAGGCGCCGAACTCTGGTATTTGGACTGTCATGAGGAGAGTCGTTTCCTCCCAGATCTCTCTTCGGTGCCAACAAAAGTTTGGGAGCGCTGCCAGATTTTACATTTCTGCACTCCGGGCAATCCAACTGGCTCCTGTATCGGAATTGATCAGATGTGTGTCGCTCTTCACTTAGCTGAAAAATATGATTTCATAATCGTGAGTGACGAGTGCTACTCAGAAGTTTACTTGGATGAAAGATCACCGCCAATCGGTCTTTTAGATGCATGTAAAGTAGTTGGTAACAACGAATTTAAAAGATGTGTTATTTTTCACAGCTTATCGAAACGTTCTAATTTGCCGGGGCTAAGATCTGGCTGTGTTTCTGGTGATCGTGTTCTTATCGAGCGATTTTTACATTATCGGACTTATCATGGATGCGCAATGTCTCCAGCGGCCCAAGCCGCGTCAATCGCCGCTTGGAGCGATGAATCTCATGTCACTGCAAATCGGGAAAAATACAAAGAAAAATTTGCTAAAGTAACTGCGGTGCTGAAGCCCGCTTTGGAATTTTTTGTGCCAAAAGCTAGCTTTTATTTATGGCCAAAAACCCCTGTTGACGATATACGGTTCTGCAAGGAGCTATATCAAAGCCAAAACGTGACTGTTTTACCTGGACAATATATGGGTCGAACTACGTCCGCAGGAAATCCGGGTACAAACAGAGTGAGAATGGCGCTTGTTGCTGAGGTGGATGAGTGCATGGAGGCTGCAGGGCGGATTATAAATTATGTTGAGGGACTCTAGTGCGCAGACCTGAGCGAGCCTTGTATATAAAGAACAAGCTTCAGAGCTTGTATCCCGAGCCACCAATCCCACTCAAACACAAATCTGCATATCAACTACTGATAGCAGTTCTTTTGAGCGCTCAATGCACAGATGCTCGAGTTAATAAGGTTACTCCTGATCTATTCAGTATAGCAAACAACGCCTTTGAAATGATCAAAATCCCAATAGAGGTCATTTATAAAATAATTCGACCCTGTGGCCTAGCCCCCAAAAAATCTCGCGCGATTTTGGAGCTTTCTGATATTTTGGTTGCTTGTTATGGCGGCGAAGTGCCGAGAGAACTAGACAAACTAGAAGCATTACCAGGCGTTGGTCATAAAACCGCAAGTGTTGTAGTATCACAAGCATTTGGTACTCCAGCATTTCCTGTTGACACTCATATTTTTCGCCTTGCTCAAAGATGGGGCTTAACAAAGGCAAAAAATGTTAAAGGCGCTGAAAGTGATCTAAAAAAATCTTTCCCAAAAGACTCATGGAATTCCCTTCACCTTCAAATGATATTTTATGGACGAGAATTTTGCTCAGCCAGAGGCTGTAACGGGATGATATGCGAAATCTGTCGATACTGTTATCCAAAACGGAGGTCAGCATTTGTGGCTCATAAGGCCTGACAAATGCTTCTATCCAATTCACTACTTTTATTCTGGTGTTAACCTCTGTAATTTTGCTATGCTTCATGCACAAGAGCGTTTAGAGAGATATCCTTGACGACACTCTACAGAACTTGCGATGCGGTAAAAATTATAATGAAATGGCGCTACAACCTCAGCGTTAAGCATTATGTTTATGATCTCAAAAAGGTTGGAATCAAACATCCGACCATTGCCAGCTGGATGAAGCGCTCCATAAGGCAAAAATTTTTAAACCGTCAAGGCTATTCACGGAACAGGCTGCTTGGGGGAGAACAACAGAAATTCTTTTGCGGTGGCATAACAAATTTCTCCAGGAAACAGCCACTTTTCATGAAGTGCCCTGTCCAAGATTACAAAAAAACGTCAGCAGTATTTTTAGCGAGGAAAGTTACTCCGCACTGTTGTACGAACTCAGCACCTTGTGCTCAATGATAAAAAAGAGAAAAATTCATGAATAAAATTTATAGTTTTGGCATAGGGGTGGGTAGTAAAAACCAAAAAGGCGAATGGTTAGAGGTTCTCTTTCCTGATCCCCAGTTTAATCCAGATCCTGGGATCAGTGAGGTACTAATGGCTGTGCTAGGTGATCGGACCGTAGACATTGAGCTCAATAATAATCAGGTTATTGCTTTAGAATCCGCTCTAAGAACCAGCGGAGATACTTTGATCGCTGACAGCCTAAGGATGCTGTCAGCCTCAGATCGACCTCTTGTTGCAGTTATGTTGATCGGCGATGAAGCACCTACATCCGTGCCTCAGGCATATCTCAAACTTCAACTTCTCTCACATAGGCTTGTTCGACCTCACGAAACAAACATAGATGGAATATTCGGTATCCTCAAAAATATCGCATGGACTAGCGCAGGACCTATTGATGTAGAAGAGCTTGCTAGCAAAACTGTGGAGGCCAAACTTAGAGGCCAGATCTTATCCGTAAACTGTATAGATAAATTTCCCAGGATGGTTGATTATATTGTTCCGTCTGGAGTGCGAATTGCTGATGCATCGCGCGTGAGGTTAGGAGCATATCTTGGAAAGGGTACAACAGTCATGCACGAGGGGTTCATTAATTTTAATGCTGGCACTGAAGGACCTAATATGGTGGAAGGCAGGATATCCGCTGGCGTTTTTTGTGGAGCCGGTTCCGATATCGGTGGAGGCGCCTCAATCATGGGCACCCTATCGGGTGGGGGTAATATGGTCATATCAATCGGCTCGCAATGCCTTTTAGGCGCAAATTCCGGACTGGGAATACCTCTGGGAGATCGTTGCACTGTTGAAGCGGGTTTATACGTTACTGCTGGAACCAAAATAATCTGTATCCATGCTAATGGGTCTGAATGCGGAGCAGTCAAGGCACATGAACTCTCGCATAAAAATGACCTGCTATTAAGAAGAAATTCGCTTAGTGGGAGGGTCGAATGCCTAACAAATAGTAATGCTGTCCAGCTTAATGAGTCGCTCCATTCATCAAACTAGATACGTAAAGCATTATGTTACTGATATTTCGGTTCGTTTGAGTCAGCTTTGATACATTAATACTTCGCTAAGCTCCAAGTCTAATCTGTTTATAAGAAAAGTTCATTCGAGGCGGGCTGTAATTAATAAAGGATCATCTATCTGAAGTTTTTTAAAAGATATTTGTAAGATGACACCGAGCTGTGTTGGGACATGAAATAATGAGCCCTTAAAGAAGGAGTAAGTGTTCTACTAAAGTTGACACTCGCATGTTTCTTAAAATATCACCCGATTGATTAAAAAACGGCATAAGAATAGTTGTAAATCAAGATAAATCAATATTTTTGTTGGTCATAATTTCATTGTTATTATGATTGTTAACATGGCGATATTACTAGTTTTTACATCCCATATTAGACGACACGCTACAAATAATTTATATTGCGATAAACTAAAGAAGGATTAATTTTCGATCAAATCCTTAAAAGAAATAAACATCAAGGAATCCAGAAAAACTTAGATGTTTAATGCGCAGCTTTGAATGGCATTTTGAGCAATCATCTGCGCAAAATCACCGAATAGTGGCTTAGGCAGATCATGGCCAACCCCAGACAGAATATGCAACGTAGCATGGGGAATATGCGAGGCTGTTTTTATCCCCCCACTGACTTGAGCAAGTGGGTCATCCTCACCACTGATGACCAACACGGGCATCTTTAAACTCGCTAAAAGCTCAGAACGGTCCGCCGCAAGATTAATGGCCGCCATCTGCCGAAAATAACTGAGCGGATTTCGCGCACGTTTGGACTCTTCCAAAATCATAGCGCGAAGGGAAGCGTCGGTGACAGGGTATTTTGAACTTCCAATCATCTGTAGCGTCTGCACAGAATTATCTAAGGCGGACCTAGTTTTTGAAGGCCTCTTTATCATTTGGAGGGCTACTCTTAAAGTAGGCCAACCCGAACCCCATGCCCCACTATTTGACATCATTGAAGTTAATGACAGCACCCTGCCGGGATACCTACCAGCAACTATTTGACATATCATGCCGCCCATCGAAAAACCCACCAAGTGAGCTGCCGGTATCCCAAGAGCGTCTAAAATACCTACGGTATCCTCGGCCAAATCGTCAAGCGTATACGGTAACGTGATTGATACACCAAAGAGCTTTGCGATAAATTGTTGCGCCAGACTCGGAGTGCTCGGGCAGTCCAACCATTCACTAAGACCGGTGTCTCGATTTTCAAATCGAATTACATAAAAACCTTTGTTCACAAGAGCCTCGCAAAACGGAACCGGCCAGCGCACTAACTGGTTATTCAATCCGGCGACAAGAATCAATGGAGAATCTTTTTTATCTCCAAAAGTTTCATAAGCAAAGGATAATCCATTTGCATGGGTGTAAAACGTTTTATTAACACTGCTAAATCCATCCCTTCCTAGCACTTCGATCACTCTTTCAGTTCTCTTGGAAACAATTCTCCGACTGGCGATCGGAGCGATTCAAATAAATCCGCAGTAGTAACACAACATATGTAAACAACATCAAAGTGTGAGCTCAGCTTTATGAACACCCCCGCTTGACCCAAGTAATTATAATTGCCGCAGAATTTATTACGACTATCAGACCAAAACGAAATTTGTCGATTCCTTTCGAACGTAAGTTGAAAACCGAAGAAATAACCACACCTATAATACTATAGATAATAGTCAGAAATCTTGACGCGCATGTCACTACGACATCTATTTACTAAAAATATGAGCCACTGTTCCTCCACTGGAACATTGTTCAAAAGTTTCCAAAAAGCATCTACACCGCCCTACTAACACTCAGATTAACCGAGCCACATAAACGCAGCCGCAGTATATTACGCTCCATTATTTTAACGCGGATTTGCTTTCATCACATTGCGAAATCAATCTTTTCGGAGGCCCTTACCAGTCTCTCACTCCCTAATCACTGATCAAACATTGCAACTATGTTCTTCAAGTTTTTCGATCGGGCCCTGACCGATTGCCTGCACACTACCCAACTAAAATCACTCACTTTCAGAAACTTCGTTATTCAACCAACATTAGTCTTAATTTGAAATACAGGGCACTCTATCGACACCGTATAGAAGCAGATTTCACTCCACAACAGCGCCTTCTGGTCTAATAATGTAGCGGTGCAACCTAGACTCAAGCACATTATTCAGGCGACCTCAAAAAGCCCCGCCGCACCCATACCACCGCCTACACACATTGTAATCACCACGTACCGTTCACCGCGACGTTTTGCTTCTATCAGCGCATGCATTGTCATTCTAGTTCCACTCATGCCATAGGGGTGCCCTATAGAAATGGAACCACCATTCACGTTGAGACGATCTGGATCAATCCCCAATTTATCTCGACAGTATATAACCTGAACCGCGAAAGCCTCATTCAATTCCCAAATACCTATGTCATCCATAGATAAACCGTTACGCTTTAGTAATTTAGGGACAGCAAAAACAGGCCCAATGCCCATTTCATCTGGTTCACAACCAGCCACAGCCATTCCCCTATAAATTCCAATCGGTTCAATATTACATCTTGCTGCCCGATTGCCATCCATTAAAACAACAGCAGCCGCCCCATCGGACAGTTGCGAAGCATTTCCGCCGGTTATCGTGCCCCCTGGACGCACAACCTTGAGACCAGAAAGTGTCTCAAAGTTAGTTCCCGGACGATTCCCCTCATCTTTTGTCAAGGTTACCTCCTCCTGCGTCACCTCACCCGTCTCTCGATTCGTTACTAACTTAGTGGCCGTCACCGGAACAATTTCAGCATCAAATTTTCCCTCTTGCTGAGCTGCAGCGGTGCGGGCCTGCGAAATTACTGCATACTCATCTTGAGCCTCTCGGGAAATACTGTATCGGTTAGCCACCACCTCCGCCGTATCAAGCATCGGCATATGAATTGAGGGCGCGTTCTTGACGGACTTTGGATCCATTAAACGGTGGGTATTCATATTTTCATTCTGAACTAGGCTAATCGACTCACATCCGCCGGCGATAACCACTGATGCGCCGTCCAAAGCAATATGTTTTGCTCCCATGGCTATACTCATCAGTCCTGAAGAGCACTGTCTGTCAACTGTCGTCCCCGCAACACTGACAGGCAATCCAGCAGCGATCGCAGCTTGGCGACCAAGATTGAAGCCTTGGGTGCCCTGTTGCATTGCCGCTCCGAAAATACAATCCTCTATCTCATCGGGATCGACCCCACTTCTTTCAACCGCAGCAGATATGGCATGGGACGCCATTGAGGGGGACTCAAGATTATTAAACGCACCTCTGTACGCCCTGCCAATCGGTGTCCGAGCCGCGGACACAATAACTGCTTCACTCATAGTAGCTTCCTCTAAATAGTTGAAATTGCCTCGATTTGATTTTGATAAAAAATTACGCCATTTATTAAATTAAGACTGCATATTGGCCATTGCCTTCATTACAAATTTCTCAGTTTGCTTACCACCAGAAAGCAGTGCCTTATTCTTAGAAATATCGTTCAGGGACTGCCATTGATCGCGAATATTTTCAGGGTTTTGATCAGCTTTAGATAAAAATATACCATCTGTCTCGAACATGGAGGCCGTAGCATATCCTCCGGCGCCCGCACACAAGATTGTTTTAGTTGGGGCGTCTTCATCACATAGCAACAAGACTCCAACACTCACTGATTCTTGCGTCATCAAACCCATTATCTGTGCTGGTAAAATATCCTCCGTCATACGCGTGCCTGCAGTTGGAGCCAAAGCGTTTACATGGATATTATTTTTTCCTCCCTCTAACACTAGGGTATTCATAAATCCGAGCACTGCCATCTTCGCTGCTCCGTAGTTTGTCTGGCCGAAATTACCGTACATACCACTGGCAGAGGTCGTCATAACTATACGACCATAATTTTGTTCGCGCATTATATCCCACACTGCTTTGGTACAGTTCACCGAACCCATTAAATGGACATCGATCACAAGCCGGAAATCCGCTAGATCCATGTTACTGAATGACTTATCCCTCAGGATTCCCGCATTGTTTATTAGAATATCAACGCGACCCCACTTGGCATGCGTTTCAGCCACCATGTCTTGTACTTGTTCATAATTTGCAACATCGGCCGAATGCGAAAAAGCCTCCCCACCCATTGCTTTAATCTCTTCCACTACCTCATCTGCGGCAGCGGGCGATGCACCCGTACCATCCCGCGCACCACCCAAATCGTTTACGACCACTTTTGCACCCCGCTCCGCGAGTGCAAGTGCATGTGAACGGCCCAAGCCATTGCCGGCGCCAGTTATTATCGCCACACGGTCACTAAAACCAATACCCATCATCCCTCTCCACGATCACCGTTAATTAGTCATTTGACACGTCAACCACTCAGCAACCATGGCTGGTTTTTCACCCCCTTCAATCTCCACAGTCGCCTCTACTTTGAAGTCATATTGACCGGGCCGTTTTTCTGAAATATCTAATATAGTGGAGTGACAACGAATTCTACTGCCGACTCTCACGGGAGCAACGAACCGCACCTTATCGAAACCCTTGTTGACACCCATGTAGATGCCCTCTATTACGAGGTTAAAACTTTCAGAAAAGTGAGAAAGCATCGAAAGTGTCAGAAAACCATGTGCAACAGTTCCGCCAAAAGGCGTATTTGCCGCAGCCTCTGGATTTATGTGGATGAATTGCCTGTCTAGGGTACAGTCGGCAAATGTGTTCACCTGTTCCTGGGTGACCTCGAACCACTCAGTGGGTTCGCACACATAACCGCTATAATTTTTTATCTCCGACTTCTTAATGGACTGTGGCATCCTTATCCTCCTATCAAAAACGTCTATACCTGCCCCTAATACGAAACACACAAAGGCTACGACCGATTATTGCCGGACCTTTTCAAAAATTTGGCATTGGAAGTTTGCCCGAACTTAGTATACAGTATCCACGACATGCTATGTCTAGATAATCTATTTGCAGAAAACGGGCTAAAACACAAACATTAGTCCTTCTAAATCCCATATTAGAATGTGTGATGTCAAATTTAAAAAAAGATACTTTTAGGTTTTCCAGGTTTCTGCTCTTCTGGCGCAACTTGTTTCAATTGAGCCAAGAGCAACTCGCAGATCGAATTAACTGTTCATCTAGGCACGTCAGTCGCCTCGAAAATGGCGGAAGCCAACCCAGTCGATGCCTAGTTTCAGCACTAATAGACGCATTTTCACTAGGGCAACGAGATAGTAACCAATTGATGATCGCCGCAGGTTTTCTTCCATCCGAGGAGCAGGCGAGTGTCTTTGATATACATGCACCCGAAATGAAATGGCTCAGGAAATCGATGACATTATCACTTAAAGCACTCGATCCATATCCATCAGTACTGATGGACGACATAAACGATATATTAATGGTTAACCGTGGTTGGGTGGGTCTGTTTAGCCAGATCATGAATACCTCCATAATTGAAAAAACCACAAATCTGTCCGAGTTCTTATTCTCTCGAGAAGGCGCTGGATCTTATATTAGTGATCGCGAAAATACCCTATCTGTAATTTTAATGTCATTAGAGCAACGTTCACTCTATACAAATTATCGCCGAGATATTCATCTTCGCGATAGGCTCGCAGCTCACGAGATTGTCCCCCCAGATTGGCGGGAGCGGGCAAGAAAGCTTGAACCGATGCCAAGTTTCAAGATACAACTCAGCCTTCAGGGGGAGTTAGTAAAATTTATAAATGTGACGAGTTCAGTGAGTACACTTGGTCCAGCTGTCCAGCTCTCAGGGAGAAGCCTCAACTTAAGCACTTTTTATCCAGAAGAGGATGAGATAGTTCTCTCTAGCTTTAGCAGCTCAACTCTCTCTCATCCGCTTTTATATTACTGAGTTGTTGAGTGTGTGGTTTATGAATTGGCGCAAATTTCCAGGAAAATGACAGCTAAATAATTTAGTCCTATTCACAACATCGGGTGAAACAACCAGCTCAGTTGTATTCAGAATTTTCGAAAACGGTATGTATCCATTTGATATCAATAACCGTCCTCAGAGGCGGAGATATCCAGTCCAGCACAAGCGATAGATAAAAACTCACCTTACATTGGTCAACAGCTACATGATCCAAGTACAGCCAACCGGAGGAAACCCTTACAAGCCTACGTGACCAATTCTGTAGGCTCGCCGCAATTATTCTATTCGCCCTAAGAGTTCAAGATATCTACTGTACAATGACAGCGCAACAGAAAGTCACATGGTGCGATGGGTTTTACTCTTGATTGTGATTCGCAATTGTCCCTGCGATGGGCGAAGTGGAGCCAGCATCAATTTGGCATATCAAGACATAATCGCCAATATCTCGCCTATGTGCCACTTAATCAAATAAAAAGGTATAGCAATTTTCGGCTGCATAGAGACAGTTTTTAGTATAATGGGCATGAAAATGGGAAATTTCTAAAGATCAAGCTATTTCGTCAACTCATAAGGTCGACTAAATTGTATCCAAGGGGAGGCTAAGACGAATTGGTTAAAAGCAAATGGCTTCTGACTGTATTAACTGTGACATCTTTTACTATGTTAATAGTATGGTTTTACGCAAACTTTGATCGTCAAATCTACCAGATTCATCATTATACTCCGCCGGCGTTTGTTCCTCAAAAGGCCGACCCGGCAACCCTAAGAGCCACAGAGTCAGGGCCAGTGATCGGATTCAACGGCCCTGAAGATACCCATGTTTGGCTCGGAATTCCTTATGCAAAGCCCCCCACAGGAATGATGCGCTGGAGAGCACCGAGGCCGTCCGCACTTTGGGAGAAGACATTAGAAGCCCTTTATCCAGAATCACCATGCGTACAACCATGGACGAGATTATCTGGCGTAAATGGTTCTGATGGTATTGTAGTGGGCGATGAGGATTGTCTTTATCTAAATATCTGGGCACCTCGATCTGCAGCGGTAAACTCTGCGCAAACAGAGGAGCAATTGCCTGTCATGGTTTGGATTCATGGCGGAGGCAATGTGGTGGGATCAGCGACTCATCTCAGTGGCCATAAATTTGCGGGGATGCAGCAGGTGGTTTTTGTTTCCATTGGATATCGATTAGGTCACCTTGGTAATTTTTCTCACAGAGCATTTAGAAATACTTATGAGATACCCCTAGACGCGTCTGCCAATTTTGGCCTCCTAGACATCATTAAAGCGCTTTCATGGGTCAAAAAAAATATCGCTAATTTTGGCGGTGACAACGAAAACATCACTCTTTTTGGAGAGTCCTCTGGCGGACGAAATATTATGGCAATGATTGCCTCTCCCCTTGCAGAAGGCTTATTTCATAAAGCAATTATTCAAAGCGGATCAATGAGAACCGAGTCCGTTGCCAAGGCAGAGAACTTCAGCGATGACAAGGTTGATGGTTACTTTTCAAGCAGCAACGAGTTAATTGCACAATTATTTCAGGATCTTGGGATAGCGTCTAACAGGAAAGAGGCAAAGCGAGATATTCAATCAATCGATGACGAAAATCTCGCTGCAATTTTACGAGGCCAAAAGGCAAGTAAGATAGTCTTTGCAGATCTGCATAATCACTTTGTACGAGCAAAAATCCACCAAATACCACAACTTATAAGAGACGGAATTGTTCTCCCGATGAAATCCATACCGAGCCTGTTAGCCTATCCTACAGATTATAATAATGTTCCAATAATTCTCGGTTCAAACCGTGATGATGCTAAATCTTATATGGCCTTTGAAAAAGAAAATGTCTATCAATTCGCGAAGATTTTTCCGCGAATACGCGATCATATTGATTACTCTCGCCAAGCGTTATTAAGGTCAGCACAAACCCATGCACTCGCCGTTGAAAAGCCGGCTGAATTATTCACACAAGGTCGTCTAGATGTCGATGCACCCATGAATGTATTCACCTATCGATTTGACTGGGATGAGCTGCAAACTAACTCTCTGTGGAACTTGACCGAACTGATTGGTGCCGGACAAGGAGTCGAAGTAGAGTTTGTGTTTGGAGAGTTTATAAGTGGTCTTTCACTACCAAATCTTTATGACCCTTTGACAAAGAATAGTCGTGATGCTTTATCAATATTAATGATGAATTACTGGGGCAATTTTGCTTATTCTGGCTCTCCAAATGTCGGTAAAACCACGGGCCAACCTTTTTGGAACGCATGGTCAGCAGATGGGGCTAATACCCTACTACTTGATAGCGAAGATGGAGGAGGTGCCAGGATGCATGAACGGCGGCTAAAGATAGAGGACTTAACTAAACTTATTCAATTATTTTCAAAGGAACTTGACCAGTATCAGCGATGTGAACAGTATGCACGAGCCTTCCTTTTCTCGTCTCAAAGTAGTGATTTTTGGGATGAGGAATACTATAATAGAATTCCTTTTCAAGGATGCAAGATGTATAAAAAACAGGAATTTAAAATATATTTTTAAAGCGTATTATTACAGATATTTTTCCAAACCGCTTTATGGTGATCTGATCGATATTAGCAAATAAAATGCTACTTTTTGGTCAGAGGCAAATCTATGCCTCATTCTCATCAAAGCCCTTTTCAAATGGCAATACAAAAGTTGATCTACACACCTCGTATCTGTTTCGTAAAGGATCTACACTGCGCTTTCCCGATACGTCCAGAAAAGTGACTTTTGGAACTACCACTTTTATAAGAGTCATACATAATGCAGAGTGATGCGGCAGTTTGATCTCCAAATCACGGCAATGCGAGTTAGTCCGAGGCTTATGCTGAAATCAAGTTTCAGCATAAGATTGTAATTTTGGGGCTAAAGCTAGCTATCAAGAGAGTTTGTAAACCACAAGCTGATACAGATCAAAGCAAAATTTTTGGAGTCGATCATAGCAATGCACCCAAGATACTTAGCAACAGTATAATCGTCGTTATGATCACACTTGCCAGGTGGAGACGATTGAATTTGGCGTCATTCCCTTCATCGCGGCTCCTGTTGGTCATCGGAATCAAGACATAAGCCACTAGTGAGAGCGAGGCAGAAATTCCGCAGATAATTGCTGATGACCAATTTAGATAGATAAGCGCAAACAAATTTCCTAACAACGACAATACCACGATGATAAGGAAAAACCGTGGGAAAATGGTCCGAAGAAACAGTGAGCTCTCCTTTGGTGACATTAGCCGAAATACGTTTGGCGCTACAATCGCACTTTGATAGACAATCAGTCCAGTAATAGCTCCATGCAATAATATAGGAATTTTTTCCATGATATTTCCCTCGTAGGATTACTCTGTAAATCGTTGAGAATCGACTCTTCTCCAAAAAGGTATTCAATTAAAACCAATGCTGACACTACAGCAACGCTGTAGATAAAAATCTTCCAAAGGGAGAACTTCCTTGTAGTCCACTCGATACGATCTTCCCGTTCAAGCTGTTTTCGCGAGGCTTTAAATCGCCCGAGGTAAAAAAAAATTGCTAATGAGCCGACAGAAATAATACCAAAGAAGAGGCTATTTAAATCCATCAACGGCTTCTCAACTTGGCAAGGAGTCTTAACATCTCTAAATATAACCAAATAAGTGTAACCATTAATGAAAACGCCCCAAACCACTCCATGTATCTGGGCGCTCCCTGCTCTGCTCCCAACTCGATAAAATCAAAATCAAGCACTAAGTTGAGTGAAGCGATCGCTACCACAAATAAACTAAACCCAATCCCAATTATACCATTTGAATGGATGAACCCTATTCCAGACCCGAACATACTCATGACCATGCTAACGAAGTATAGCAGACAGATACCCATTGTAGCTGAGACAACCATCAGTCTGAAATTTTCTGTGGGCTTGACTATTCCGGTCTTGTATAGAAAAAGTAATGACGCTAACGTTCCCAAAGTTAATCCAATCGCCTGGATTACAATTCCTTGAAATTGTGCCTCATAAATCGCTGATATGCCGCCCAGAAAAAGGCCCTCAAGCAGGGCGTAGATTGGTGCTGTCTTGCCAGCCCAGCGCTTCTTAAAGATTGTTACAAGGGCAATGATAAAGCCGCCAATGCCCCCGACCATCATCAGGGGCATAACACTCGAGGCATCTCCGCTTCGAAAGAAAAGATTCCATGTATATGAGGCCGAAACTATTACGAGAAGAAGAAGAATCCCAGTCTTATTCACCGTCCCCTCTAACGTCATAACACCGAGATCTTGACCTTGAGAATAGGCATTTTGAGCTTCATTACTAAATGTTGCATCACTAAGCGCTGGGTTGCCAGAGCGTCCAAAAGTTTGGAGAGCGTTATGGGTTGACATTTTTAATACTTCCTTATAAATCGTTTTATTAGAGACCAAAAATAATTGAATTCTTGCTTGCGCTTGAGTACCTGAGCGATCAGATGTCTGGCTTAAACATTATACGTAGACTCTCCACACTATGGAATTCGAAGTCTTTAAATTTTTCGACCATTTAAATACCCAATCCACCAGAAGTTGATTCTCCGAAGTCATAACTGTGATAAGTATAACCTTTGAGAGGATAAGAATTAGATATAGTTAATATGGTGACACAATATGTCTCATTGAACTAGAGTGAGTTATACTGCATATCTAAGAAACTGAATTACAGGATGCACCATGAAAACTCGGATCACTGAACTGTTTGGAATAGAACATCCAATAATACAGGGCGGCATGCATTACGTCGGTTTTGCAGAACTCGCCGCAGCCGTTTCAAATGCCGGTGGCCTTGGAATTATCACAGCACTCACTCTAGGTACACCAGAAAAATTGGCTTACGAGATAGCTCGTTGTCGTGAGATGACAGATAAACCTTTCGGAGTTAATATGACTTTCTTACCCAGCCTAACGCCGCCAAACTACGAGGAGCTGTTCAGGGTAATAATAGCTGGAGGAGTGACCGTGGTTGAAACAGCCGGGAATAATCCTCAGAAATGGCTGCCAATGCTGAAAGAAGCCGGCGTAAAAGTGATACACAAATGCACATCAGTGCGTCACTCCCTCAAAGCAGAGAAAATTGGTTGCGATGCAGTATCGGTCGATGGCTTTGAGTGTGGTGGGCACCCTGGTGAAGATGACATACCAAACTTCATCTTGTTACCAAGAGCGGCTGACGAACTCACAATACCTTTTGTCGCATCAGGCGGAATGGCTGATGCCCGCAGCTTAGTGGCTGCTCTATCTCTTGGTGCAGATGGTATAAATATGGGCACTCGGTTTGTTGCCACGGAAGAAGCTCCAGTTCACCCAAACGTAAAACAGGCAATCATAGCCGCATCAGAACTCGATACCGCCTTAGTGATGCGCCCTTTGCGCAACACTGAGCGCGTCCTAAAGAATGCAGCAGTAACCCGACTTCTCGAAAAAGAAAAAGTACTTGGAGACAAATTGGCATTTGAAGACGTTATCGATGAGGTAGCTGGCATCTATCCAAAAATTATGGCAGAGGGGGATATGGATGCCGGAGCTTGGTCTTGTGGCATGGTCGCAGGCTTGATAGATGATTCGCCAAGCGTAGAAGCACTCATCAAACGAATCATGACCGAAGCAGAAGAGATAATCAGTATACGTCTCTCCAAATTCGCAGCGCAAGCGTCTTAACTATTTTAAATTTTTTTGTTGACGCGCTAGGTCACGGTTTTTTATTGATAGGTGTAGAGCCATCTTATGAAAAGTCATGCCGCCTGATAGCTTATCTTATTAAATCTTCTCTGATGATAGTCTCCATCGCCGAACATAAGGTTTATCGTCATGAGTCTCTTGACATAATGACCGATGTTGAGCTCATCAGTCATCCCCATTCCCCCATGAATTTGGATAGCCTCCTCGCCGATGAGCTTGGAGGACTTCGCTACTGATATTTTCATAGCATGCAGTGAGCGCATTCGTTCATTCTCATCATCTAAATTGCCCTCACCGAAGGCACACAATGCTCTATAAACCATGGATCGTGCTTGTTCAGCTGCCATAAAGGTATCAACCATACGATGCTGGAGGGCTTGAAAAGAGCTGATTGGGACACCAAATTGATGACGTGTCTTCGTGTACGCTACGGTGGCTTCATTTAATACAGCCATAATGCCTATTGCCTCTGCACAGAGACCGATTAACACTTGCGGCATGATCTTTTCAACGATTCTCATGCCCTCGTCCAAATTACCTAGAAGTGCATCCGCCGGGATTTTAACATCATCAAAGTTTATATTTGCTGCCTTGTGGCCATCCATCATTCCATACGGGAGGATTGAGATCCCTCGGGTGTCTGCATCAACCATGAAAAGGCTAATCCCAGACAAATCATACTGCCCTCCAGATGTTCTCGCCGCCACAATGATGTGCGTCGCATTCGAGCCATTTAATACAACTGACTTCGAACCGTTTATACACCAGCCTTTTTTTGAATGAATAGCGGTCGTCTTCATATCTGCAATCTCAAACCGGGACTGGCGCTCAAGATAAGCGAATGCACCAAGACAATGTCCTTCGATTATCTTTGGGATAAGATCTGCGGCAATATCATTGGGTCCGCAATGCGACAACAAACCACCAAATAACAAAATAGTGGGGACAAAAGGCTCGACAACTATTCCTTTACCCAGTTCTTCCATGATAACTGCGATGTCTTCATTGCCGCCACCATAACCGCCATAATGCTCCGAGAAGGGTATCGAAAGCCATCCAAGGTCAGAAAATATCGCCCACGATTCAGTGCTCATTCCTTTTTCCGATGAGATGATTTTTTTTCTTGTATCAAAGTTATATTGGTCTTTTACGTATCTGGCAACGCTATCCTTCAACATTGCTTGCTCATCACTTAGTTGGAAATTCATGGGGCCTCTCTCCTCAAAGTTGGCTAAACTCCTAATACCATCTTGGCTATCACGTTACGTTGAACCTCATTGGACCCGCCATATATGGTTGCTGCACGTCCGAAAAGATAACCGCAACGAGCTTCTTCGGCAAAAGCATGTCCACATCCATCCTTTTGCACATTGCTTGGAATTCCGCCTCCATAGTAGGCGACAAGCTGAAGTTGGAGCTCCTGTATTGCCTGTGTTATCTCTGTTCCCTTGATCTTGAGAAGAGAGGACTCAGGACCGGGAGTTCCTCCCTCAGCCATTGCAGCTAAAACGCGAAGTTCCGTATACTCAAGGGCCATAAGCTCCGTCTCTACATCTGACATTCGCATTTGAAACAACGGATCATCAATCATTGCTCGACCACCGTTAACCTCATACTTTGCGCGCTCCTTGAGTTCAGAGAAAGCCCGTTTTGAGTCAGCCACCTCTGCCATACCAGTACGCTCATGCGCTAAAAGAGCTTTGGCATATGTCCACCCTTTGTCCTGCTCACCAATAAGATTTTCAACAGGCACCCGCACATCCTCAAACATTACCTCATTAAGATGATGTCTCCCATCAATAGTGACTATTGGTTTGATACTAATTCCCGGAGTTTTCATGTCGATAAGTAAAAAGCTTATGCCTTGCTGCTTTCGCGTTTCTTTGCTCGTCCGAACTAAGCAAAAAATCCAGTCGGCATATTGTGCATATGATGTCCAAATCTTGTGACCGTTAACTAGATATTCTCCATCGACCAAATCTGCTGAAGTGCTCAAAGCTGCCAAATCCGACCCCGCTCCGGGCTCCGAATAACCCTGGCACCACCAGTCATCACTGGACAGTATTCGGGGTAAAAATTTCTTCTTTTGCTCTTCATTTCCAAAAGTGTATATCACTGGCGCAACCATGCTGATTCCAAAGGGAATGACTGCTGGTATGCCAGCAGCTCCGCGCTCAGTCTCAAAAATGAATTTTTGAGTTACGGACCAACCAGCTCCGCCGTACTCTACCGGCCAACTGGGCGCGATCCAGCCTTTTGCATGGAGCTTCTTTTGCCACTTGACAATTGCATCTTTATAGCATTCACCATCACTAATGGTTGCTAAATTTAAACTTCCTGCCATGGAGAAATCGTATTCAGTGGCAAAAAACTCGCGCACCTCATCCCGAAAAACTAAATCTTCTTTGGTGAAAGTAACATCCATTTTAACTTCTCCTATATACTTTAAAGTGCGGATAAATAAAAAAGTCAGCGATGAGCATTTTTGATTATATTATAATTATTACGTTCCAATCATACAAAAACTACATCTCTTTCCTAGATATCCATGTTGAGGATAATAAACATTTTTATCAGGTCGACAATATCTATCCACGCAAGGATACGTTCTCAATGCAAATACTGGTTAATCTTGGACTGAATACCAATCGTCAGGTATGTATTATTTCTGCGAACCATGGCTAGCTGAGGGGTGTAGCTCACTGGAGCGAACTTTACTCTCCTGAACCGGTTCCCGAGTGATCATAACGCTAAAAATCATGTTGCTTACGCCCATCAATGATTTTCACCTCCCTTGATTTGTGGGGGCAACCTATAAATTGTTTTCCATAATCCTCTCCATGATTCATTTTTTGACTCTCGTTACAACCCTCAGACTCATCTCTGTCAGTTTTATTGAAGGGTTAATCGGAAATATGAGTCTCTTGCTATTAGTGAGCCATCGCTCTTTCCCGCAAGTCATCAGTTAACAAGACGTTATCGGGATTTTCCCTAAATTTTAAAATATTATTTCGCATCTAGTGAAAGTCTCCATTTTATCTACAACCACATTTTTTCTCCAATCCTAAATCGCCTTTCACCGCAGGGAGACTGACTAAATAAGCCGATACCATAGGCTAAAATTGAAAGATATTACAACAATTCCCCACCTAGCAAGTGCAGCACCATGTATCCTCCTCGCCTTGGGTGAATTAAGTTTTAGGCTTCCTTTTTGATGGAGACAATGACTGGCATGAGCTGATCTTCCTTTTTCATGTGAGTCCAAACGAGGGACTATAAATCATCACTCTGATATGTGATTTACCATAAGCGTTACTCGCCTTTAGCAAGTACATTCTAGACTAGATAGCCGTTGTTGGCTCATGCAAATTCATTCAAAACAAATAAATCGATGCGGGTGATCACAACGAACATGCTTTTATAAATGCAGGACGCGTCTTAAGGCGCACGTAATAAGCCTCGGTGTACTCCTTGAAACCCTCTCGGAGACCCAAGGTTTCCGCGAACAATAGTGCGAAACCTACACTTATGTCAGCAATTGTAAATCGATCCGCACATAAAAATTCTCGTTTTTTCACCACGCTCTCAAGAGATCGCAGCCGAGAAAAAAACCACTGTGAATAATCCTGTACCACTTGCGTGTGACGACGCTCTTTCGGCTCCAGCTGCGAGTACCGCAACACCAATGTCTGTGGAAAAGTAAGAGTTGCATCGCTTCGGTGAAGCCAATTCAAGTAGGGACCATAATCTGGCTCATTAAGACCAACGGATAGTGAGGTAGGCCCATATCGGTCGACAAGATACTGGCAGATACCAGACGACTCCGTCATCTCGACAAAACCATCTGTAAAAAAAGGCACAGTGCCAATGGGATTTATATCGGTATACCCCGAGTGAAGAAAACGAGGAGGGAATTTCATGCAGACTAACTCATAATCAAGCCCCATCTCCTCCATCGTCCAGAGCGGCCTTATCGATCGCGATAAACTGCAATGCCATAGTTTCAAAACCATATTTAATCATTACCTCCTATAAAAGCATCTATTGCTTGGCAAGTCGCGCCAGCAAAACAAACATCTTACGTTGCGACTTCGGGGTCGGGGGACACAAGATATACTTAGCTCTGCCATGAGCCGTTATGCAAGTACCTGAATTTATCCCATCACCTCAATTGCCCTTGGAGCAAGCCTTGAAAAGGCTAGTCCCTCTTGTTGAAAAGACATGACAAAGGACAGATTTTCGCTGAGAAATCTGAATCTTTGATCCACATCTCCTGCTCGGCTCGATTTCACCGCTCTGACAGCTGGATCGCCTGATAAATTAGTCTCACTTAGAAATCTCGGATGGAGACTAATTGCCTTGTTTTTAAGACCCACATGAACGGCGTCACGGACCGCACCAAAATTGACTGCAACCGTCCAATAACACAAAGTATTTGCCGTCCGAATAACCTTGCAAGCCATCATGACGCGGTTCGCCACAATGATATAAATGATTCAGAGACTGCTCTCTTCATTCAAATTAGACACCCAATAGGGTTTACGCTTTTCAACAAAAGCCGAGACTCCCTCTCGCCCCTCTCGACCGAGAATGCATCGAGCGAAACGTTCTGCAGCAAAGTCAAGAGCCTCACTCCTAGGTTTTCGTAAGGTCTCGAAAAGAATCGATTTTGTTACCGCATTTGCCTCAGGCGCGCATGCCGAAATTTGATGCAGTATCTTCGCACACTTGGCCTCAAGCTCATCTACACTCGTAGCATGATCATGCGCGATTCCAAGCGCAACCGCATCATCCCCATTAAATCGGGCACCAGTTAGCATCAATCGGCGTGCCTGCGTCAGCCCCACACGTTCTGTTACAAATGGAGCTATCTGTGCTGGAGGAATACCCAAAGTAGTCTCACTTAAACGGAAACGGGCATCACTCATTACGAGCGTCACATCGGCAACACAAGCAAGGCCCAGGCCACCTCCGATCGCAGAACCCTCGACCAATATGATTACCACCTGAGGCTGCTCATTGAGTTGACTCATCAAGAACCCAAAGGACCGATTACCCATCGCAGCATCAATAGCACTCCCCCGTTGAGCTACCGATTGAAAGTCTTTTAAATCTGCTCCAGCACAGAAGACTCCGTCCTTTCCACGCAATACAATCGTTCTGATGGTCCGGTCATTCTCAACTTGTTTGAGGGTACCACATAACCCCTCGGTCATTTCAATTGAGAGGGCATTCTTGACCTCAGGCCGATTAAGCCAGATCGTTAGATTCCCGCCTTTTCGTTCAAGAATTAAGTTATCCGTACCCGAAAGCTGACTTCTACTGACCTGTGTCATAATCTCCTCCATAAATTTGTGGCAAAGCGACAATCGCGGTGTAACGAAGCCGTCTCTACGCAGCGTTCAAGGTCGCGCCTTGTTGACGTTTTGAAAAAAAATCGAAGCATAAATCTAAAATATCTTGGTTCAATCATTTATTCGTCCGTGTAATGGCTAGAAGTGTTAAATGCACCAAACTAACCACTTAAGTGTTTTTCTAAGATTTCCTAATACACCTGATGCGCCTGCCTTATCCGTCTCATTGCCCATTCAAACAGTCTTAAGCTATGACCATCGACATAGTCTAAGCAGAGAGTTTATCACCCACCACACCCATGTGTGTATTTTGGCGGGTGTTTGGAAAATCGAGATACATTATTAACTTGCTCCTATTGGAGCTCAATTGCCATCGAGCGTGCTCTTCGCACATCGGCCTTCCCACTACCAAGAAGAGGAATTGAATCAACAACCTGGTACTCAGATGGAAGCATGAGAGCCTGGCAACCAAGGTCTAACATCTTTTTGCGAATTGAAGTCAGGTCGAGCTCTTGATCACTGACAAGGACAATTTTTTCACCCCTCACGGGGTCAGGTAACCCAACCGCAATTATTCCAACTCCCTCTAATATAACACTTCTAAGAGCACGCTCGACTGCCGTTAAGCTGATCATTTCACCTCTTATTTTTACAAAGCGAGAATAGCGATCTATAATAGTAAGAAAGCCATCTTCGTCGATCATTCCTTTATCTCCGCTCACATACCATCGAAAACCGTCGATCTCCTTGATGACTCCTTTTGTTTTCTCAGGCTCGCCAAGGTAACCTTGCATGACTTGTGGTCCACCGATCAACACCATACCAGCATCACCAATAGGTAGTTCGTCGAATGTTTCTGGATCCACGATCATACAACTAGTCCCGGGCAGTGGCATACCTACGGTTCCGAGTTGACTACCCTTTTGAATTTTCAGCCTGGTTGGTTCCAATTGATCCGGTAAATTACACGTAGCTACTGGTGAGGTTTCGGTGGTCCCGTAACCCTCCAGAACTGCTTTGCCAAACTTAACCTGAAAATCCTGACGTACTCTATCATCGAGCTTCTCGGCCCCAGAAACAACAAGACGAAGGCTATCTAATAGCAGAGGATGAATCTTTTGATTCTGATTATACAGCCTCAATAATGATGAAGTGGCGCACATAATGCTTACTCCGTGCCGGGAAATTGATTTTGCGGTCGAAAGAGCGTCTGTTGGGTCAGGCTGGCAAACCAGAGGAATCCCCTCAATTAGCGGAAGAAAAGTAGTAACATTTAGTCCGAAAGCATGAAACAACGGTAGCGAACCCATCATTACATCATTAGGCTGAGCATTAACAATCTCAGAAACTTGTTTAATATTCGCCATTATATTTTTGTGCGTAAGAGAAATCCCTTTGGGAGATCCCTCACTGCCACTTGAAAACAGAATTGCTGCGACTTTATCCGTATTCTCGTTACGACTATAAAGTAGTCTCACAAAATTTTCGGGTAAAAACTTAATCATTATCCAATAGAAACCCAGTTCTAATTTGGGTATTTCTTTAACCAACTCCTCCAAATGTATCAGTTCTTGGCCTTTGAAGGCCGCTCGGATATCGATGCCGCGTGCCTTAAGTTTTTTTAGAAAGGTGCTTGATGTCAAAATTACTTTAATTTCTGCGGTCTCGCAGGCGGCTTTAATATCCAAAAAATTAGATGTGTAATTGAGATTCACCACCGTCTTTCCCGCCAATAAAGTTCCCATATTTGCCAATGCTGCCCCCCCACTTGAGGGCAATAATAGACCAACATTTTGGTTTACCACTTTTTTTGAGACTCTTGCAGAAATAGCAATCGCAGCGCACAAAGCACGAATAGCGGTAAGGGGCTTCGATCCCTCGTCGACTAAACTGGGAAGGTTTTTTGATCTTTTTACACTAGTGATCCAGGCGTCTTGAAGCGTTGGCAACGTCTCCACATGTGTTTGCCACGACGCCACGGACAGTCGTAAAACCTCACGCTTGACGACTCCGACTGACACATCATTGGCTAAAGGTGATCCAAAAGTTACCACAAGCTCTCTCAATGGGCTATACGAGTAACTCTCTCTCAAGCGAGTCGAAGACATTGAAAATTGACTACCACGGAGACCCTGGAGATAAAATGGAACAATTACATAGGTATATTTAACTAATGAGTGTACTCGCTCAAAACCTTTTCGAAACTGCACAAGATGTCCTGTTCTTGAAATTGTACCCTCCGGAAAAATGCAAACAACTTCTCCCAAATCTAGTAACAGAGAAATCTTAGAAAGGGCCTCATTTCCCCCGCCTCCGACTTCAATGGGTACAGCGCCAAAAATCTTTGCAATCCAATTTATATACCAACGATCGTAGATAGATTTTTCCATCACGAACCGAATAGGTCTAGGAGCTGCGATCTGGAGAATAGCCCAATCTATCCAGCTTACATGATTTCCCAGAAGAAGAACCCCGCCTTGCTCGGGGATAGAATTCAACCCCGACACTTTTATTTTATAATGTCGTTTAACTATCGAGCTTAAAATAAACCTGACCAAGCTCTGAGGCAGTTTTAACACAGTAAAAATACAGCCCGTCAGAGCAACAACGGCTATAATCGGAAACAAATAATCAGACACTCCCAAGATGGTGAGCACACAGGTCAACATTAAGAAAGTTGTCATTGCTATATTTTGGAGGAAATTATTCCCAGCTATGACCGTGCCCAGTTCCTCCGAGCGCGCATTGAACTGAATCAATGCATTGAGCGGAACAATGAACAAACCACCTGCAATTCCCATTACAAAAAAATTAACCGCATGCACCCAAATCACATTAATGTGTATCACCAAAAAAAGTCCTATGCAGATACCCATCGCACCAATCGGTATTAGTCCAGTTTCTATGTAACCCCGAGACCAGCGCATTGCAAGGAAAGATCCCAATGCAATTCCGACACCGCTGGATGCAATCGTTCCATTTATAATTCGGGTATCGGTTATTCCAAGGACCTGTTCGGCAAAATTCCCAAAGGCCGCCAACTGCACCTGACCCACAGCCCAGAACACCGCCAGGCCAAGGACAGATAACCGAATGATTTTGTTGGACATTAATGGTTTTAGTGACCTTATTGCCGCGCGCCCTGAAAAATGCTCAACTGGTCTAAACTCAGATTTAGTCCCAAAATCGAGTGTCGGCAGTCGATAGCAAAGAAGCACCTCCAGCAGACTAGTTGCTACTAAAAGCCACCCGATTGGTGCAACTGCGACCAAAACATCTGCCTCAGTGACTGCTTCACTCCTGTAGAAGTTTTCAAACACCTGTGAAAAAAGAAAGGTGCTAACTAAAATTGCGCAAATAACAGTAGCCTGCGCTAGCCCATTTCCCTCTGCAAGACGGTCTTTTCCGAATAATGATTTTATGTATCCGGATTTAGCTGGCGAATAAATAGCACTTTGCATCGCTAAGATAAAAGTCATCACAAAAGCAATCCAGAATTGCCCAGTGTAGTAACAAAAAGTTATTGCAAGCGTTACTCCAACTGCGAAAGCCGCTGAAACACGCATTACAACATTTTTTGGGAATCTATCTCCGGCAAATCCCGCAGGTGTAAATAATATAATAAATGGAAGAAGGATCAGTGCATTAAGTATTGCAGTCAGAATAATCTGATGGTCACCATCGTACACTTTCAAAATTGTGTTCTGAATGGTGATCTTATGCCCAAGATCTAGGAACGCGTTTAAAAACACCACCATTAGGTAGGAGAGCGCGCCCTTTGTTCTCATTATTTGACTCATCTATCCTCCTCAAATGACCATCCATAATTAACTGGCCAATAAATAGCGTTTTGATAGTCCTTTTCGCTTCTCGAACGAAATAAAAAACTTTCAGATATAGTTTTTTTGATCCCGTTTTGAAACGTCACGCAAATTTTAAAGGAGAGTATGGCACAACAACGTAAAAACATGTCAGTATGTTTAGATTTAAAATGTCATAAGCACAAAAAACATTAAGATCTATACAAATAGGGAATGTAACCAATGGATCTGGGTATTGCTGGGAAAAAAGCGCTTGTTTGTGGCTCCTCTAGAGGGTTAGGCTTTGCGTGCGCCTCAGCTCTCGCACAAGCGGGAGTAGAAGTAACTTTGAATGGACGAGACCGTCAAAGCCTTACAGCAGGAGCGAAAAAAATTTTTGAAACGCGTAATAGAAAAGTTCAAATAGCAGTTGCTGATATTGGAACCGAATTAGGACAAAATGCTGTATTAGCGAAATGTCCTAATCCCGATATATTAATCAACAACAATGGTGGTCCGCCTTTCGTTGAATTCCAGTCCTTGAGTAAGAGTGATATAGAAAAGGGTCTTCAAATGAACATGATAACACCTATAAGGATGATACAAAAAACTCTCGATTCTATGGTTGCCAAGGGATTCGGACGGATTATTAACATTACCTCTGTATCGGTAAAAATGCCAATCCAAGGTCTAGATCTTTCCAGCGGAGCGCGAGCAGGCCTCTCCTCTTTTTTAGCTGGGGTTTCACGCTCTGTAGCCCACAGAGGTGTGACTATTAATCAGCTCTTGCCTGGATATTTTTTAACAGGAAGATTAAAAGAGGGATTTAGAGTAAATGCAGAGAAAAATGGAGTTCCGGAAGATGAAATTTCACACAGTATGATTCAGCAAGTCCCAGCCAAACGTCTCGGCGAACCTGAAGAATTTGGGCAGACTTGTGCTTTTTTGTGCAGCAAATTCGCTGGCTACATTACTGGACAAAATATTTTAATCGATGGAGGTCTTCAAAAAAGCGCCTTTTGAATCACTCTGTTCTTATCACAGAGAGTGCTTTAACAATAAAGGTTCGCAGATTGGTCGAAACTCCGAGGCTGCCTCTATAACAGATCGCGCAGTTTGTTCTCGAACAGCATAAACAATTGAGGATAATTCTGGCCAGCCATTCAATCTGCGCAATAATAAGTCAAAATCACCATCACCAGATAACAAAACAATGCAATCGATATTGTTTTTGTTATAAAAAGCCGTATCCATAATGTCGATCGTGATCCCAACATCCCAGTCACCTTTTTTCGAACCATCGGCGCGGCTAATGTAAGGTTTCAGCTTGACTTTAAACCCTGACTCTCTTAAAAAATTTTGGAACATTATCTGTTTCCGATCCCCACGATCAATCGCATAAGCTCTGGCAGTAACAATGTCACCCTCATTTTTCAACTCACTTAAGAGTCTTCGGTAGTTAAAATAACACCCATATTTATCTTTCACAGTGTAAAAGATGTTCTGGACATCAACGAATAGTGCAATTTTTTTCATAATTAGCTTTTCCCGGAAATTTGCGGTTACATATCGCTAAGAATAGATTTTTACACAGTCCAAGCTTGGATGTGAGAAAAAAGTGTTGCCACAACTCATAATGTGACATTTATATCTTGCTTTTAAGTCCTCAGATTTTTAAAGTAATGTCAAGATTTAACAATAACCGGATCATCTTCGGTTGGTACACTTCAATAGAGGAAAACTTGTATGTCACTTGAACTAGTAACCGCCGGTTTAAAAGAAAAAATTGGCGAAGATTGCGGGCTTGGAGCCACGGTAAAGTTTGATTTTGGTGATAGCGGAAAACTCTTCCTTGATGCTACACAGACGCCCAATATAATTAATAACGATGATGCCGATGCTCAGTGCACCATGGTCTTGAGTATGGAAAATTTTATGTCGATGGCCTCGGGAGAACTTGATGGCACGGCGGCTTTTATGTCTGGGAAACTAAAGATTCAAGGTGATATGGGTATAGCCATGAAATTAGGGCCAATGTTGGCCTAATAAAGGTCGGTAAAAAATCAGAGATAGGCTACGAAATCAGCTGACTCAATAATATGGTAGATTGATTATTTCGCACGGGCATGACTATAATAAGGGTTAATGAAGAGCATTTATTCCTTAGCTGGTAGTTCGTCCTAAAATTCTCAAACCTCCAATAGAAAATTTATACTCCCTTCCATAAGTACTTGTGATGTTGTGATTCGCATCTCGTTCGTATTTTAAATACTGTTTCACCTTTCCATGCGAACCCAATCCGAATTGTATACTTCTTCCCTTTGGTATTAAAAGAAATTGCGTGGCAAGTTACCTAGCTGCATATATGTCAGGCGCCGTTCCGACAGAGCGTGATGTCCTCATCAAGGTCGCACCCATCTAAAAAGTATCAGTTGCATTGAGCGAAATGTAACCCACATGGTCCTTGAGAGGCTCCGCAAACAAATCTTTTCATCCAGCATTCTCACATATAAGCCGGTAACGATGAATTTTACCTTTACCAATCTCCGCAACCATTAAATATTCACCATCAGGACCAATAACTACGCCAAAAAAGTACCGGCTGATGACCATAAATGCGTGTACTTTGAATAATTGGAACCAAAAATGCAACCTAGACATACTAGGTTGGATCGATTTTTTGCCGTACAGTCGATGATACGAATAGACTAAAAGTTTAATGTGTAACGTGACCGAGGTTTACATCTGTACATGTCATAGTGCCGTCTAGCAGGGTAACACTCATATAACCATAAATAACTATACCTCCGTTTATAAAAATAAAAAAGATAGGTGACTTTTCTACAAATACTGTATATATTAACAGTATAAAAGGTGAATTAATGCGAAAATCTTCAAGTTTAGAGACACTTCTAACACGCCATGATATTTGGCGTGGTCACAGTCGTTCGATCATAAAAGATTCCTTAACAACCCAATATCCAGAATTAGATGATCTATTATGTGGAGGTTGGCCACGACAAGCATTAATCGAAGCAAATTTTAGTCGTCATGGCATTGGTGAGTTGAGTCTAATTTTGCCGACATTAATCAAGCATACGCAGAACGAAGGATTGTGTGTCCTTCTTGATCCACCCTATCAACCTTATGCTCCTTCTTGGGCGTCGGCTGGCATAAAACTTGAAAATCTTTTCGTCATACACAGCAAGTGTCGTAATGAATGGTTATGGAGTGCTGAACATAGCATAAGAAATGAGATTATGCTGGTCGCATGGATAGGACAATATAAGTTTAACTATAGTAATTTAAGGCGAATACAATTAGCTGCCACTGCAAATTATCAACCGGCTTTCTTATACAACCATTTGGAACATATTTCACTATACTCTCCTGCCGCATTAAGACTGGAAATTAATAATTCGAAGCTACACGAAATAACAGTAAAAGTACTAAAATTCAACGGGTTAAATTCTTCTTCACAAATACAGTTGAAAACGCATATAAGTGATACAAAACGTATTTTACTGCACCAACTACCCGTACCGATACATAATAATCATAAGAATACTGATTTAACTTTTAGCCTTAACGAAACCCAAGGCTACATACTTAATACTTGATTTTAATATGAAAATCTACAATAGATATAGTCCACATGCCTCAGACAGTTAAAAAACAAGAAATCTGGCTTTATCTGCACTTTCCTTTATTGGCTATAGATGCTCAATTTAAAGAATCTAAAAAACAATTCTCACAATATCCGCAGGCAGTTATAACTCAAAGTCAAAAAACAAGATGTATATATTGTTGCAACGATGCTGCAAAGCAGCTTGGTATTCAGGAACAAATGTCCTTATCAACTGCAATAACTCTATGCCCCGATTTACATATAAAAATTCGAAATAATGAAAAAGAAAGGCTCTATTTTGAGCAACTAACCCTTATTGCCTACAACTTTAGTCCCGAACTAATTATCTATCAAAATATTGGCCTTAGTATGGAATTGTCTAATTGTAAAAAGCTTTACGGTAGTTATTCTGAATTACTCAAGCAATTAAAAGAGCAATTAAAGGAGAAAAGCAGCCGAGTCTTTACGGGAGTTGGACACAACTCATTAGCAGCGCGCCTATCAATAAAAAACAAGTTTCATACTCAAATACCTAAAAATAAAGAGTTAATTCAACAATTGTATTCCATAAAATTAAACCAACTAACACTTAAACGCTCTCAAGAGGATAGTCTTAAGCATTTAGGCATCATTACTGTAGGTGATTTCCTAACTCTACCAAGCACCTCAACATGCCGTCGATTTGATAACGAAGTTCTCTCCAAAATAAGTCTCTTAACTACTCAAAATGATTTGCAAGAACGCTACATAGCACCTAAAAAATTCAAAGATATGCTAGAAAATCCTAGTGGATTTTATAGCAAAGAAGATTTACATGCCCCAATGAAAATATTATTGGCACGACTCCAAAAGCATCTCCGCACACATCAGGTAAATTGCAAGGAAATCTGTTGGCAATTCTCTCCAATGCAAGGACAACCAAAATTTATGGTCATTAAGCTATCATATCCATGTTATGGCTCTGATGTTTTTTTTACCCTCAGTCGTTTACAACTTGAACAACTCAATTTACCAAATAGTATCGAAAGGATTGTCTTATATAGTAAGGAATTCATTATCAACACTAATGAAACCCTAGATTTTTTTCTCACTAAAAAATATATAAAAAAAATTCATTTTTTAGACCAAGTCACGGCTAAATTGGGAACTGATGCTATATATCAACCCTGCTTTCAGGCAGAGTATTTACCAGAAAAAGCAAATCTGTCCACCGACACATGCTCTCCTAAAACATCAAGTGGTAGACATTTACCATTACAACCACTATGGCTGACAAATGCACCTTTACGATTACAAAACCTCGATAATCAACCCTATTGGAATGAACCTTTGACGCTGTTACGTGGACCTGAACGCTTATCTGAAAACTGGTGGCAGGGTGAGCAACAACGTGATTACTATGTGGCACATGATTCTCAAGGATCACGTTACTGGTTATATTGGGAAAAACAGAGCAAAGAGTGGCACTTACATGGAATATTTGCCTAGATAGCAATTGCAAAAAGGTTCTATTGAGCTAATTGCTTTCTCAGGATAAACTTCTGTACTTTTCCAGCGGGATTTCTCGGCAAAACATCAACAAAGTGTAATCGCGTAGGCAACTTAAATCGAGCGAGTTGCGAGCTAGCAAAGTTACGCAATTCTTCTAATTGCAAATTTGCGTCTGGTTGAAGCACCACCACTGCAACCACAGCCTCCCCCCACTTTGAATCAGGCTGACCAATTACGGCAACTTCGATGATGGCCTCATGAGCATATAAAATACTCTCTACTTCCGCGGGATACACATTCTCTCCCCCAGAGATGATCATATCTTTGAGGCGATCACAAAGGTACAAAAAGCCATCATTATCTAGGTAACCTATGTCTCCGCTGTGAAACCAACCGTTCTGATCGATTACCTCGGCAGTTGCTTCAGGGCGATTCCAATAACCCTTCATCACATTTGGTCCTCTGATGCAAACCTCTCCTCGCTCATTAGCTGGTAAAGTATTATTTTCAGAATCTACTATGCAAATGTCTGTATAAAGAGGAGGACGACCCGCAGATCCTATTTTCTCACTAGCCAAATGGCTAGCAAGAATACTTGCATATGGAGCAGTCTCCGTCAGCCCATACCCTTGACAGAAGCTTATTCCTCGAGCTCCAAAAGTTTCAATCAAGGGGACTGGTACAGGTGCACCGCCAACCGTAACCGATAAGATGCTACTCAAATCAGTGCTGGCAAAATTTTTATGTTGCGACATCATCAGGAACATAGTCGGCGCACCAAACATCGTGGAGACACGATATTTCTCTAAGTCCCTCAATACTTGTCCAGGCTCAAAAGTGCGATGAAGAATTACCTCTATCCCACATGCCAAGGAAATCAGCGTTGTCACGTTCAAACCACCGATATGAAATAATGGTGCGCAAGTCAATGTCGCTGTCTGCATATTATTTTCACTGAAAGCCACATTAACCGCATTCCAAAAAAGATTACCATGGGTCAACATCGCGCCTTTGGGCAGACCTGTTGTACCGGATGTATACATTATAAGAGCAATATCATCAGCCGACGTTTGCTCTAAATGTTCAAGTGGATCTTTATTGTCTGTTAATGCTGGAAGAAATTCCCAATTTGACACTCGAGACTCAATACTCAAAAACCGAACACATTGAAGACTTAAGCGCTCCTGATCAACCAATGAAATCGTCATTTGATCCGCAAATATTACCTTTAAACCGGCATCATTTGCAATAAATCGCACCTCCGGGCCGGTCAACCGGAAATTAATTGGGACGAATATAGCTCCTAAACATCCACAAGCATAAAGCACCTCAAGAAATGATGGATGATTAAGCCCAATATAACCGACACGATCTCCCTTATTAATACCTATGTCCCTCAACACCGCCGAAATCTTGCGTACTTGCAGAGCAAGCTGAACATAAGTTTGTGTTTGACCCTCAAATGTAATAGCCCTTTCGAGTGGAGAAATTGCAGCTCGCTTTAATAAAGTGTGTCCTAGCCCAGTGTCTGGACTTTTAGCCATATTCATTTGTGCCCCCAGAGAATTTGGTATGCTCTCATAGATTTAACTAGCAGACTTATAACTAAATAAACAGTTATTTGCAAACTTGTCGAAATAACATGCTAAGTTCAATGCCAATATTACTGGAAATGGCACGGAATATGCTTTTTCAACAATCGTGATATACTACGACCCGAGATTGCAAGCAAACCAACCCGTGCAAACTAAACTCGCAATGAATTTATCAACATCTACCAAGGCTTAAATCAAGAACTCGCACAATAATGGTGCAATATGAAGCGAGTGTATTTTTAAGAGCAACCCTAATCTTGAATAACTATGTCTTCAACAAGAAATATTCCGGAGTCAGAGGCAACTTTTACCCACTGATTTTCACTGATCTCGATGGTAGCTTATTGGATCACCATAGTTATAGTAGTGATGCGGCGTCATCACTACTAAAGCTGCTAGAACTCCATAAACTGCCAGTTATAGCGGTTACCAGTAAAACAGCTTCAGAGGTCATCCCTCTTCGTGAACATATCGAAAATAAACACCCTTTTGTTGTTGAAAATGGGGCAGCGATATATGTCCCCAAGGAATATTTTTCAGCAAATTTAGACATAAAAAATCGTAATATAGTAAACGGATATATCCGGATTTCTGAGGCCCCATCCCGAGACCATTGGCGAGAGGTGTTACGCGATTTTAGAGATAAGTACAGTAAAGAATTTAGAAGTTTTTCTGATATTTTTTGTCAGGATGGTGCCCCCGGCATTTGTAAAGTTACCAACTTGAGTCTTCGGTCTGCAGAAAATGCGAACAAACGTGAGTATACGGAGCCCGTAATCTGGGAAGGAACTGAGCAGAGGAGAATCCAATTCATAAAAGAATTGCAGGAGGTCGGTGCAAATCCACTTCAAGGAGGGCGTTTTCTCACTATTGGAGGTGATTTTGACAAAGGAAGCGCATTGAAAAAAATTAGTGGTTTTTATGCATCAACGCTTGAGTTACCAATTCACTCTCTAGCGGTTGGTGATAGTGCTAACGACGCAAGTATGCTTGATGCGGCCGATTGGGCATTACTCATAAGGGCCAAAAATAGGGCCCTACCCTCATTGAAGCGTAATACCAATACACTTGTCAGTGACCATGAGGGACCCAAAGGTTGGGACCAAGGAGTTCGAGAATGGCTCAGCCAAATAAAATATGAACTTGAAAACGCGAACGATGACTGATGTCACTAACTATCGTCAATAACATACAGATTAGGAAATACACATGGCGGATTTCTACCAAAATGGAATCATAACAACATTACACAATTTACAAAATAGAGCAACCAGTGAACTGGAGCAAGAATTAACTGACTTTGCAATTCACAGGCCCATGGGGCTAATATTGCCCTCGCTATATTCTGAACTGCATGGTCCTGCACTTTCAAATATTGTCAAAGAGTTATCTCAAGTTCCATACCTAAACCAAATTGTTATCGGGCTCGATAGAGCAAATGCTGAAGATTATCGTCATGCGCTAAATTTTTTTTCTCGAATGCCACAAGAGCACAAGGTGCTTTGGAATGATGGGCCCAGATTAAAGGCAATTGATGATAACTTGAAAAATCTTGATCTCGCTCCCAAGGAACTGGGTAAAGGACGGAATGTTTGGTATTGTATGGGATATATTCTTGCATCAAGAAGAACAGAGTCGATTGCTCTTCATGATTGCGATATTACAACATATGATCGTTCTCTCCTAGCGCGGCTAATCTATCCTGTGGCGCATCCAAGTTTCAGTTATGAGTTTTGCAAAGGCTATTATGCCCGCACAGCACATGGCAGAATGCATGGCCGAGCCTGCAGGCTGCTCGTAACGCCTCTATTAGGGGCGTTAAAAAAGATTCTAGGTCAAATGGACTATCTGGATTATATGACAAGTTTCCGGTACGCATTGGCAGGAGAGTTTTCATTTAGACGAGATGTTCTCAGGGATATAAGAATTCCAAGTGATTGGGGGCTTGAAATAGGCGTGCTTTCGGAAATGTATCGTAATTATGCTAAAAGCCGCGTGTGCCAAGTAGACATTGCCAATAGTTATGATCACAAACATCAGCCCCTCTCTCCGGAAGATGCAAAAAATGGCCTTTCAAAAATGTCAATCGATATTGCCAAAGCACTGTTCCGAAAACTGGCAACTCAAGGTGTTGTCTTCGAGCGGGGAACATTCAGATCGATCAAAGCTACTTATTATCGCATTGCTCTGGACGCTGTAGAAAATTCTCATAATGATGCCATAATGAACGGTCTTACCCTAGATGTGCACAGCGAGGAAAGGGCTGTAGAGCTTTTTGCCGAGAACATCATGAAAGCAGGAGAGGTATTTTTAGAGAGACCCAGTGACCGTCCATTCATAGCAAGCTGGAATCGCGTAATTAGTGCAGTTCCAGACATTTTTGAGCAACTCTTGGCGGCTGTCGAGGCAGATAATAGCGAGTATATGGAACATATTAAATGACAAGTTTGCCATCCGAGCGTTTAACTAGACGTATTGCCGAACAACTTTCCTTCCTGTATCCGGATCTGAAAGAAGCCGAGGCAAAAGAGCTTTCGACTGATTTCTTAAACATAATGGAAATAAATGATTTATCTCAATTTCCTGAGCCTCACAGAAACTATTGGGATGAAGGTGACACAGTAGTGATCACTTATGGTGATAGTGTTATGAGTGGGACTATGTCTCCACTTGGTGCGCTGAAGACCTTCTTCGATAACTTTCTCAAATCTAAAATCAACACGATCCATATTTTACCCTTCTACCCATTTACCTCTGATGATGGCTTTTCTGTGCTGGATTACTCCAGCGTTAACGAAACTCTAGGAGAATGGAAGGATGTATCTCAAATTGCTAGCGATTATCGCCTGATGGCAGACCTAGTAATTAATCATTGTTCCGCACGAAGTCGTTGGTTCGAGAACTATATTGCTGATCGTCATCCTGGCCGAGACTATTTTATTTCAGTTGACCCGAATATTGATCTGAGCACTGTGACTCGTCCACGCGCCAATTCTCTGTTAAAGCCCGTTTCAACTGTCCGGGGCCCTGAACACGTCTGGTGTACATTCAGTCATGATCAAGTTGACCTAAATTTTTCTAATCCAGAAGTGTTAAAACAATTTGTTAAGATCATCAAACTGTATCTCGAAATGGGTGTTCGTATCTTTAGGCTTGATGCAGTGGCATACCTCTGGAAAAAAGTGGGAACCAAATGTATCAACCTCGAGGAGACACACTGTGTTATCAGACTTCTGAGAGGGCTTATCGAGTGCGCTGCCCCCGGCGCGATTATAATTACAGAAACAAATATCCCAAATCGGGAGAACCTCGCATACTTTGGAAATGCCAATGAGGCACATTGGGTTTATAACTTTTCTTTACCGCCATTACTTATTAACACACTAGTGACAGGGAATTGCGAATATTTAAAGCAATGGATGATGAGTATGCCGCCGGCTCGGATGGGAACGGCCTACTTTAATTTCATTGCCTCTCACGATGGTATCGGTCTTCGCCCTGCGGAAGGGTTACTCAGCGAGATTGAAATAACGCGTCTCATTGAAACAATGGAGTCTTTTGGGGGCAAAATCTCATGGAGATCGCAGAACGACGGCACCCGCAAGGCCTATGAAATTAATATATCCCTCTTCGATGCTCTGAGTGGAACACTCGATGGTAAAGACAAGCATGCTGTTGAAAGATTCATCTGTGCGCATGCTATTATGTTAGGACTTGAGGGAATTCCTGCAATTTATATTCACAGCCTTGTAGGAACACGTAATGACTATAACAGGCTGAATAATAGTGGTCATAACCGTGCCATCAACAGACATCAATGGCAATATGAGGAGTTGGTCAGTCGAATCACCGATGAAAACAAAACTGAGTATCAAGTCTACAATGAACTGGTCAAACTACTAGACATTCGTCGTAATCAAGTGGCGTTTCATCCAAATGCAACTCAGTTCACGCTCCATCTGGGAGATAATATATTTGGCTATTGGAGGCAAAGCATTGATAGAGAGCAAAGCATTTTTTGTGTAAGCAACATAAGCAAGTCAAAACAGACTTTGTTTCTTGCCGAAATTAATCTAATCGACAACCAGAATTGGTGCGATCTAATTAGTGGTGAGAACTTTAGTGATCGCGATTCATTTATCGCCTTGGCGCCCTACCAAACAATCTGGATAAGTAATAATTTCTTGGACTCTGAAGGCTGACAGCCGTTATTCTATAGTTGTGTTCTCCGGCATGGCTCGTAATCCTACATGTCAGGTGATGTAAAAAAAATTGCCAAGGGTAAATCTCTATTCTTAAACCTCAAAGTACCGCAAAATTATTCAACACCCCACTCGTGTTTGACTATAATCGTGAATCATTGAGACTGGAAGTGCAGTGAACCAGTTCTATTTCTTAGTTTTGTTAATCTCAATAATGCTAAATATTCATTTTTTTTCGAAGTTTAGTGAGGACGTTGAGTCAACCACCAAGGTTGAAAAGAATACATCTCATATCCCTAATTTAAACGCGACAACAGAAGAGCCGCCCATCTTACAGGAGATTGAAGATGATATGTTGAAAATGCTGTCACTGGGGCGATACCACGAAAGTGTAAAATTATTAATCAAAGCAGATTTAAATGACCCTACAATTACTCTGTCTCTAAAACGTTTATTGTTAAAACATATCCAAGACCAACTCAATGACGGAGATGTAGGCTCAGCAATTAAGTTACTTGATGAACTACTCTCAAACTTTCCTCATGAAATCCAATTTCTCAAATTAAAATCAACAACATTTGAGCTACTAGAAGACTTCGAGTCCGCGGTTCGGCTAATCTATGAAATTCAGTATCGAACCTATGACGTACACAAAAAAACATTGGCACTGCAAGATGCAAGAAATTTAAGTCGAAGGTGCATAGATGGACTAGTTAACAAAGGCGCCTGGGCGAATGTATCCGAATTAACCAAGCTTATTCTCTCTCTAGACCAAGACTTTAAATATGCCCAGTTTTATTTAGCAGAGGCCCTTTTAAAACAGGAAAAGTATATGAGTGCCAGTTTAGTGGCCTCCCGCCTCCTTGATGAACCAAAATGGAAACGAGCTGGAGAACAACTTTTAGCTAGGATTTTGTCTAAAGAGCAAAATATAAGCCAAATCCAACTCATAAAAATAGGCCAGCAATATATGGTTGATGGCCTAATTGCCGGCACAACCGAAGTGTCATTACTTCTAGACACTGGAGCTAGTATCTGCGTGCTGTCTAAAGAAGTTTTCGAACGTATAGAATCATCAATCAACGCAAAAAATATCGGCGATATACCTCTAAACACCGCGGGAGGTACTGTTGTAGTCGAATTATATCGGATTCCCAGTCTGCAATTAGGGCATCACTCAGTGAAGAATATTGAGGTCGCCATCAATCCATATTTAAATGATACATTCGATGGACTTCTCGGGATGAATTTTTTGTCTATGTTCAATTTCCGTATTGATCAACAAACTAGTGAACTAATTTTGCAGGATAAAAATAAGTATACAGCACCTTAGTACTGTACATATAAACAGTATTATGATATTTTTCCTAAATGTCATATGCTGAATTACACTGTCTAAGTCATTATAGTTTCTTGCGTGGAGCTTCACATCCAGCGGAATTAGTGAATACTGCAAAAGATCTAGGTTATAGCGCTTTAGCTATTACGGATGAGTGCTCACTAGCAGGTGTTGTTAAAGCACATACCGCAGCTAAAGCATGTGATTTGAAACTGATTATCGGTAGCGAATTCAAACTAGATAATCAAAGACTAATCGTCCTTGTCACAAACCGACCCGCTTATTCTGAATTGTCATCACTTATTACACTATCACGCAGACGAAGTATCAAAGGCGAATATATCCTACATTGGTCAGATTTAGAGCACAATTTACACTCTGGTCTTATAATCTGGCTACCATCCAAAAACCTAGATTGTGATACCTTGAGGGTACAAGATTTATTAAGGTGGAGCGACGGTCGTTTATGGATAGGTGTAGAGCATCTACTTGATGGACATGAAATAGATAATTATCATTATTTACGTAATCTTTCTGCATTATGGCAGATCCCTCTTGTCGCCTGTGGCGATGTTCATATGCATGACAAACACTCTCGTCCCTTACAAGATACCCTAACTGCTATTCGCCATAATTGTTCGGTCATGGAATTAGGAGAAAAACGTTTTTCTAATGCAGAACGACATCTACGAACCTTAGACAAATTACAAAAAGTTTATCCGGCAGCGCTATTATCGGAAACCTTAAAAATTACCATGCAATGCAGCTTTAGCTTGGAAGAATTGCGTTATGAGTATCCCAAAGAAGTAGTTCCAGAGAATATTTCACCGAAACAACAACTAAGATACCTTGTTGAGATAGGTATACGCAAACGATGGCCACAAGGGATACTCTCAAGTGTAAGAGAACAAATTGAATATGAGTTAAACATTATTGTTGAACTACGATATGAATATTACTTTTTAACCGTTCATGACATCGTCGATTTTGCTCGGAGTCGTGATATCTTTTGTCAAGGGAGAGGCTCTGCAGCTAATTCTGTTGTGTGTTATTGCCTATTCATCACTGAAGTGTCCCCAGACCAAGTTTCACTATTATTTGAACGCTTTATTTCAAAAGAACGTAATGAGCCACCTGACATCGATGTAGACTTTGAGCACGAACGTCGAGAAGAAGTTATTCAATACATTTATAAGAAATACAGCCGTGAACGAGCCGCACTTGCCGCAACCGTTATCACCTATAAACCACGTAGTGCAATTCGCGATGTCGGAAAAGCACTCGGACTTGACCCACATTTTATCCAGCAACTTAGCCAATCTATATCTTGGTGGGAAAGGGGTGAGGATCTCACAAAACGCTTTAATGAGAGAGGAATAGATCAGAGCGGCCTCTTATCAAAAAAATTTTATTTACTATTGCGATCCATAATCGGGACACCTCGACACCTCTCTCAACATGTCGGAGGATTTATCATCACAGATAGTCCAATTAGCTCTCTAGTGCCAGTAGAAAATGCGAGTATGCCTGAGCGAACAGTCATTCAATGGGATAAGGAGGACATTGAAGCACTCGGTCTCTTGAAAATTGATATTCTGGCCTTGGGTATGCTGAGCGCAATTCATCATTGTCTAAAATTAATTCAAAAACATCATGGGCAAGCTCTATCAATGCAAAAAATTCCTGCAAATGACAAGGCAACATATGACATGCTTTGCGCCGCAGATAGTATTGGTGTTTTTCAGATAGAGTCCCGAGCACAGATGGCTATGTTACCTCGGTTAAAGCCACGTAGCTTTTATGACTTAGTGATTGAAATCGCCATCGTCCGTCCCGGCCCTATTCAGGGCGGAATGGTACATCCTTATTTACGTCGACGACAAGGCTTGGAGGATATAAATTATCCCAACGCAGAAATCAAAAAGGTTCTTGAAAGAACTCTGGGCATTCCGGTTTTTCAGGAACAAGTAATTCGTTTAGCAATGGTTGCTGCAGGTTTTTCTGGAGGCGAAGCAGATCAATTACGCAGAGCGATGGCCAGCTGGGGTAAAAATAGCTATCTAAATCGTTTTGAAAGGAAATTAGTCGACGGAATGTTAGAGCGAGGTTATACATTAGACTTCGCTCAGCGTCTCTATAAACAAATTCAAGGTTTTGGCGTGTATGGCTTCCCAGAATCGCACTCGGCCAGTTTTGCATTACTAGCATATGTATCAGCCTGGTTAAAGTGTCATTATCCGGAAGCATTCTACTGTGCGCTTCTTAATAGTCAGCCAATGGGGTTCTATAGTCCTTCTCAATTGGTCCAAGACGCACGACGTAAAGGAATCAAAATCGCACCAATCGATATAAATCGGAGCAATTGGGACCATAGCCTAGAAAAAGAATCATCAAATGAAGATACTCTTATACTTAGATTGGGATATCGACTAATAATTGGTATGTCAAAGACAGTCGCTGAACGAATTGTAAAAGCAAGAAATCCGGATACTTCTAAAGCATTCTTTTTCACCTCCATTCCGGAACTTATTCAACGAGCCTCAATACCTAAATCCCAACTAACGTTATTAGGTACAGCGGGCGCTCTTAATACACTGGCAGGAGATCAACGAAAAGCGCACTGGCAAATTCTTGATTCAGGAGCTGGCGGCCCACTTTTAGAAAGTACTACTAATATAAATGCGAAAAAGCATAGCATAACGTTTATCGATGATAGTGCTCAAAATCTAAAGAAATTAAGCGAAGTAGAACAACTACATGCCGATTATGAGAGTACTGGTTTAACTCTAGGACGCCATCCAATGAGTTTATTAAGAGAACAATTCAAGATATTCATGCACTGTAAACCACATGCTGAGCTAGCTCTTCTTAGCGACCGACGCTTTGTACGTATGGCAGGACTTGTAACAGGTCGCCAACGTCCGGGCACTGCATCTGGTGTAATTTTTCTAACTCTAGAAGATGAGACAGGCAATAGCAATGTTATTGTCTGGAAAACCATTCAAAAACGTTGCCATCAAGCTTTATTAAGAGGACAACTACTTGAAGTAAAGGGTGTAATAGAAACTGAGGGCTCTGTGGTAAATGTGGTGGCTCAAGAACTCATAGACCACACTGACTTACTTTATAAAACCAAGATCCGCAGTAGAGATTTTCGTTAGCCAGAATCATAATTAACAAAAGTTACATTGCAAGGCATACTTAGGGAGGCTAAAAACGTCTTACCAACCAGCTACTTCTTCTAACCCACTACCAATATCCGCAAGGCTACGAACAGTTTTCACACCAGCATCTTGTAAAGCGGCAAACTTCTCCTCCGCAGTACCCTTGCCCCCTGAAATAATGGCCCCAGCATGACCCATCCTTTTTCCAGGCGGCGCTGTAACACCAGCAATATAGGAAACCACTGGCTTTGTGACCTTAGCCTTAATAAACATGGCCGCTTCTTCTTCTGCTGTTCCACCAATTTCACCAATCATTACAATCGCTTCGGTCAGAGGATCCTGCTCAAACAGAGACAAAATATCGATAAAACTGGACCCAGGAATTGGATCACCGCCTATGCCAACACACGTGGATTGCCCGAACCCAAAGTCCGTAGTTTGCTTCACTGCTTCATACGTTAAAGTGCCCGAGCGGGAGACAATACCGACCTTTCCCGGCAGGTGTATATGCCCTGGCATAATACCAATTTTGCACTGTCCAGGGGTTATCACTCCCGGACAATTTGGTCCAACAAGCCGCACACCAAGGTGATCGCACGCAACCTTGCACTCCAACATATCAAGTGTAGGAATACCCTCAGTAATACACACAATAAGTTTTATACCTGCGTTGGCGGCTTCTACAATAGAATCTTTACAAAAGGGCGCAGGAACGTATATTACAGAAGCGTCTGCTGACGTTTCTGTAACAGCATCCTCAACCGTATTGAACACGGGTAGTCCCAGGTGTTTCATACCACCCTTCCCCGGAGTTACCCCTCCAACCATCTTAGTGCCATATTCAATCGCCTGTACTGAATGAAAAGTGCCTTGTCCACCAGTAAAACCCTGACATATCACTTTTGTTTCCCTATCAATGAGAATCGCCATTTCATATAGCTCCTGAAACGTTTACTACCCTTGAAGCTGCATCTGAAAGGCTCGTCGCTGCAATAATGTCAAGACCTGAATCTTCAAGCTTTTTTATTCCCAAGTCTGCGTTATTACCTTCGAGACGAACCACCACGGGAATCTCAACTCCTACCTCCTCAACCGCTCCAATCACACCATCGGCGATCAGGTCACATCTAACAATACCACCAAATATATTTATCAAAACCGCATTTACTCGGTCGTCAGAAAGAATGATCTTGAACGCCTCAACAACCCGTTCTTTAGTGGCACCCCCACCAACATCGAGAAAGTTAGCAGGAGAACCACCATGCAACTGCACTATATCCATGGTGCCCATTGCCAAGCCTGCTCCATTCACCATGCATCCGATATTACCCTCTAGCGCCACATAATTAAGATCCCAAGCAGCCGCCAAAGACTCTCTTACATCCTCCTGTGAGGGATCATGCATGGCTTTAAGCGCAGGTTGCCGATAAAGCGCATTACCATCAATGACCACTTTTGCATCCAAACAGTGTAAATTTCCTTCGCCATTTATGATAAGAGGATTAATTTCTAACAACGCTATATCGCATTCAAGAAACATCTTTGCCAGACCCAAGAAAATATCTACAAACTGTGAGACTTGACTACCAGCTAATCCAAGATTAAACGCCAACTGTCGACCTTGGTAGGGATGAGCACCAGTTATTGGGTCTATGCTCACCTTTAATATTTTATCAGGAGTCGCATGAGCGACTTTTTCGATTTCAACACCACCCTCTGTGGAAGCCATGAAAACAATCCGTTGGGTAGATCGGTCAATGACCGCACCGAGGTAGAACTCACTTGCAATTTCGACTAAAGGTTCAACCAATATGATGTTAACCAGTTGTCCTGAAGCATCTGTTTGATAAGTGACCAACTTTTTCCCAAGCCAATTTTTGGCAAAATTCTTCACTTCCATACTGGACCGTACTAATTTAACGCCGCCAGCCTTACCGCGCCCTCCAGCATGAACCTGAGTCTTAACCACCCAGCAATCACCTCCCAGAGTATCCAAAGCGACTAGAGCTTCATCTACCGTTCGTGCAGCCACCCCTTTGGAAACAGGCAATCCATACTTTGCAAAAAGCTGCTTACCTTGATATTCATGCAAGTTCATGTATTTTAATCCCAACAAAAATGAAATTTGTCATCACCTCGATGACGCTTGTTTTATTCTCAAACTTAACTTATCTGCGCTTACGATTTGCCTTATGGATAGCATGACCATTGACTGCAAGAGCTGCCTCGTGAACAGTCTCTGACAACGTAGGATGACCGAAAACGGTCATGCCAAGGTCCTCGGAGCTCGATCCAAATTCCATAGCAATGGCAACTTGCTGAACCAGATCGGCGGCGCTGGGGCCAACTATGTGGCAACCTAAAATCCTGTCTGTATCAGCGTTTGCGATTAGCTTAACCATGCCATCCGAATCATTTGCTGCCAAGGCCCTGCCGCTAGCAGCAAACGGGAAAGTTCCTACTCGATATGGTTCACCTGCTTCTTTAACCTGCTCCTCAGTACGCCCCACAGATGCCACTTCTGGGTGAGTGTATATCACATTTGGAACAATGTTGTAATTAATCTGAGCACTGTGTCCGGCAATGCGCTCAGCCACCATGACTCCCTCTTCAGAGCCTTTATGTGCAAGCATAGGACCTCGAACCACATCACCAACTGCATAAACTCGTGGTATATTGGTCTCACATTGAGCATTCACTACGATAGCCCCTCGTGAATCCAGCTCAATTCCCGTTTCTTCGGCGAGCAACCCATCGGTAAAAGGTTTCCTGCCCACACAGACTATTAACTTATCAAACACCTCGGACTGTTCCGATTCGTCGGCTAGAGTGAAGCGAACATGTACCTCTTCCGCCTTCAGCTCAGTTCCTGTTACCCGAGCACCCAAACGGACATCTAGCCCCTGTTTTGTAAAGATTTTATGTGTTTCCTTCGCTATTCCGCTATCCATTATTGGCAAGAACTGGTTCATTGCCTCTAACAAAACAACTTTTGAACCAAGACGCGCCCAAACTGAACCCAATTCTAAACCAATCACACCTGCCCCAATCACTCCAAGACGCTTTGGAACAGAATCAAGCTCAAGAGCTCCTGTCGAATCAACGATTAATTTTCCATCTATCGGCGCGACAGGTATTTCTACAGGCAAAGATCCTGGTGCCAAAATAACATGCACCGCCTCGAGCACCTTGGTGATACCTTCATGACTAGTGAATTCGACGTTATGGCCTGCCAATAATTTTCCTGTTCCAAAAAGTCCATCGACGCCGTTCGCCTTGAATAACTGTTCTATGCCTCCGGTTAATTGCGAGACAATCTTAGTTTTACGCGCCATCATTTCCGAGATATCGATCGCAATATCACTCGCACTGATCCCATGTATTGCAAGCCCTTCTTTTGTTTCATGAAATCTTTGCGAACTGTCAAGCAACGCTTTTGACGGAATACAACCAACATTTAAACATGTTCCACCATTGATCCCTTTGCCCTCTGGCGTACGCCACTTTTCAATGCAAGCGACAGACATCCCAAGTTGCGCTGATCGAATAGCGGCAACATATCCAGCTGGGCCGCTACCAATTACAATAACATCATACTTTTCAAGCATTTATGTTCCTTTTTTATATTCAAGGTTAAATTTCTAATAAAATTTTAGCTGGATCCTCTAGCAGTTCTTTACATGTGACTAGAAAACGAACTGCCTCCTTTCCATCTATAAGTCGGTGATCATAAGACAATGCTAAGTACATCATAGGTCGAATAACTACTTGCCCCTGATGCGCAACGACACGCTCCTGAATCTTGTGCATTCCAAGAATGGCGGTTTGCGGCGGGTTAATGATTGGAGTAGATATGAGAGATCCGTAGACACCCCCATTTGTGATGGTAAAGGTCCCTCCGGTCATTTCATCTATAGTTAACTTACCGTCTCGAGCTTTCGCTGCAAATTCAGCGATACCATTCTCAACGGACGCAATGCTCATATTTTCCGCATTTCTCAATACCGGAACTACTAAACCACGATCGGTAGACACTGCAACGCCTATATCTTGATAACCGTGGTACACAATATCATTGTCATCGATCGACGCATTCACCAAGGGAAACCGCTTCAAAGCCTCAACAGTGGCCTTCACAAAAAAACCCATAAAACCTAGCCGAGTGCCGTTATGCATCTTTGTAAACTCTTCTTGATATTGCTTGCGCAAATTAATCAGAGCACTCATATCCACTTCATTAAAAGTTGTTAATGAGGCCGTCGTCTGAGTAACTTCAAGCAAACGCTCCGAAATTCGCGATCGCATACGAGTCATGCCAACCCGACGCTGGACACGGCCATCGCCTCCAAGCGCTGCCATACTTGATTCTTGACGTGCCTCCTGTATCTGTTCTTTGACCAAACTATCCCTCGGTTTGTCGTGATTGACGACGTCCTCTTTTGTAATTCGACCCCCTCGCCCAGTTCCTTTCACATGAAGCAAATCTATACCTCGTTCTTCAGCTAATTTCCTCGCAGCAGGATTTACCAACCCATCATTATCTTCATTACTTGGCGGCAACTCTCGCTCTGACGCGTCTTCAGCGGAGACACTAAGACTACCCTCCTCCATTCTCCCTACCAGCTCATTGCTTAAAATTATGTCACCCTCTTGTTTAAAAACTTCAATTAATGTGCCTGTGACAGGAGCCACAACCTCCAGAACTACCTTATCAGTTTCAATATCCACGACAAGGTCGTCTCGGGTCACAAAATCTCCAGCTTTAACATGCCAGTGCGAAAGCGTCCCCTCTTGAACAGATTCCGGGTAGCTCGGCGCCTTTATATCTGTAGCCATTATTCTCTTCCTGTCGGTTCTAATTAATTGTCAGAGCTTGGTCAATAAACTGTGCTTGTTCCTCAAGATGCACAGACATGTATCCAGACGCAGGAGCAGCTGAACTTCTACGACCAACATAGTCCAAAGTTATATCACTGTTATGCCGTTTTAAAGCATTGCGCATGTGATGCTGACTGCTGTACCAAGCACCCTGGTTCATTGGTTCCTCCTGACACCAGACTGCCTGCTCAAGGTCGCACATCGAGGCTAAAATTTGATCTAGTTCAACATTTGGAAACGGATATAGTTGTTCCAGCCGAACTAAAGCGATATTGTCAATATTCCGCTTTTCTCGTTCCTCAAGTAAATGATAGTAAACCTTGCCCGCGCACAGAACGAGCCGTTTCGTGTTTTCGGCCGCAACACTATGATCTGTTAGCACATTCTCAAAACAACCAGACGCCAGCTCCTCTAAACTCGAAGTAGCGTGCTTATGACGTAAAATCCACTTTGGACTCATGACCATAAGGGGTCTCCTCATGGGTCGAATCGCCTGACGACGCAATAAATGGAAAATCTGTGCCGGTGTTGTGGGTATACAGATTTGTATATTATGCTCTGCACAAAGCTGTAAAAACCGCTCCAGACGAGCCGACGAGTGTTCAGGTCCTTGACCCTCGAACCCATGTGGCAAGAGCATAGTTAATCCGGATAGGCGCCCCCACTTATGCTCTCCGCTGGCAATGAATTGGTCTATCACAACCTGCGCGCCATTGGCGAAGTCACCAAACTGCGCCTCCCAGATGACTAGTCCATTCGGCATTGTGGTGGAATATCCGTATTCGAAGGCTAGAACAGCTTCCTCAGATAAGATTGAATCAAACAAGTCAAAAGGTACTTGACCACTACTAATGTGTTGCAAGGGAATATAATCTGTCCCATCGGCTTGGCTCACGACTACTGCATGTCTGTGGGAGAATGTGCCGCGTCTGACATCCTGACCAGTAAACCTAATCGGGTACCCTTGTTCGATCAAAGAGCCATAACCTAACAGTTCCGCCATACCCCAGTTGAGCGGGATTGTGCCAGCCGCCATTTTGATCCGATCCTCGTAAACCCTTAACACTTGTCTTTGAACATCAATCTCATCCGGTATCCGATTGATCGCTTTCGCTACTTTTTTTAATTTTGCTAAAGGAAAAGTTGTATCCCCTGCCGCACGCCATTGGTGTCCCAAATAAGGATTCCAATCAACAAACAAACTATGATCAGGTTCGCGAACCAAATTATGCACAACAAACTCTCCGCGATCTAGGCTAGAGCGATAATGACTACTCATCTCGTCTGCCTTTTCTAAGCTCAACACACCCTCCTGAATCAGCTTTTGTGCATATAATGTCCTTGTCGTAGGATGGTTTCTAACAGCTTTATACATTATTGGCTGGGTAGAGGAAGGTTCGTCCGTCTCGTTGTGGCCGCGTCGACGATAACAAACAAGATCGATAACAACATCTTTTCCAAACTCGTATCGATAGTCCACTGCCAACATAGCTGCGAACATCACTGAATCTGGATTGTCTCCATTCACATGTAAGATAGGAGCCTGAACCATCTTCGCAACGTCCGTACAATATTCGGTCGAGCGTGCATCATCCTGCCGGCTGGTTGTAAATCCCACCTGATTGTTTACTACAACATGAATTGTTCCACCAGTGCTATACGCCCGAGTCTGGGATAGTTGAAACGTTTCCATAACAACCCCTTGACCAGCAAACGCTGCATCACCATGTATCAGAATAGGAACAACTTGCCCTCCTTCAGCATCTTGACGTCTATCCTGACGCGCCCGTGCTGAGCCCACTACAACTGGACATGAAATCTCAAGATGAGATGGATTGAATCCCAAAGCAAGATGAATCTCGCCACCGGGCGTCATGACATTAGAGGAAAATCCTTGATGATACTTAACATCTCCAGACGTATTCACGAGCCTTTTCCCTTCAAATTCTTCAAACATTTCGGCGGGATTTTTGCCCAAAATATTTACCAAAACATTTAATCTTCCCCTGTGGGCCATCGCCATTACTATTTCTTTACATCCATATTGACCCGATCTTCTAACCAAGCAATCAAGCATGGGAATCAAACTTTCTCCGCCTTCAAGCCCAAACCTCTTGGTTCCGGGGTATTTGGAGTCTAAGTGTTTCTCTAAACCCTCGGCCGCAGTGAGCCGACTGAGCACGTCAATTCTAGCGGCATTATCGTAAGTAGGTTTGGACCTGACGCTTTCAAACCGACGAGCGAGCCACTGCTTTTCATCGAATGAAGTGATGTGCATAAACTCTGGACCCAAATTTCGGCAATATGTCTCTTCAAGCGTATCAATTATCTCCCTAAGAGTTGCCTCTTCCTTACCGATATAAAGAGGAGATGTCTGAAATGTAGTATCTAAATCCGCAGAGGTAAGACCATGAAAGTTTAATTCAAGATCGCGTACTTTTTGCCGCACCATTAGACCCAGAGGGTCCAAATTTGCCTTTTGATGACCCCGGAACCTGTAAGAACTGATTAATTGTACCACACGAACCTGCTTACGCTCGTGCTGGAGATATATTCCACCCGAACCGGGCGGTGGGGTCGGCCTAGCCTTTCGTCGACCAAGCAGCTCAAAATGCTGGACGATTGTGGCATGCGAGACATCGGACCTAGTTGAGCCATTAGTCTTTGGAAGCTGGTCAAAGAATCTCCGCCACTCCTCAGAAACCGCGGCCGGTTCATGCAAGTAGTCGTCGTAGAGGTCTTCTACGTATGCCGCATTTCCTCCCGAAAAATGGGAGGAGGAGAGAAATTGTGCCATAAGGCTTTCGGACATAGGAAGGCTTTCCTTGTGGGTGAAAATTACCCTAATGCCGCACCAGCGGGTGTTGACGATGAGAAATTAAACCCTAAGTAGCTCCTCTAATCAACATATTACGTATGTGGCCGATAGCACGCGTAGGATTAAGACCCTTGGGACACACTTGAACGCAATTCATAATTCCATGACAGCGAAAAACGCTAAATGGATCATCTAATTTTGAAAGTCTCTCCTTTGTTGAAGTATCGCGACTGTCGGCCAAAAATCGATATGCTTGAAGCAGCCCCGATGGACCAATAAACTTGTCAGGATTCCACCAAAATGATGGGCAAGCCGTCGAACAGCAGGCACACAAGATACATTCGTATAAGCCGTCGAGCTTAGCCCTTTCCTCCTGCGACTGAAGCCTTTCAATTTCAGGAACTGGACTATCGTTAACCATGTACGGCTCGATTTTTTCATACTGTGCATAAAACTGTTTCATATCAATTACAAGATCTCTGATCACTGGCAGTCCAGGGAGTGGCCTGATGATAATCTTGTTATTTCTAATAGCCTCAGATAATGGCGTGATACATGCTAAACCATTTTTGCCAGATATGTTCATACCATCTGAACCGCATACTCCCTCCCTGCATGAGCGACGAAATACCAAGCTTGGATCTTCAACTTTTAGCTTCTCCAAAACATCCAGCACCATCAGGTCCTTCCCGAGTGCATCGAATTCAAAATCCTGCATATACGGGTATTTGTCAGTTTCTGGGTTGTAACGATAAATACTTACTGTCAACATACCAAAATCCTTTTTTCTCAGCCCATCCGCATCAATAAGTTCTGACTGCAGGTTCGAACGGCTCTCGCGACTTTAACGAGAAATTGACATTGCGTTTTCCCACGCGCTTTTCATCTGGAAAAAACATTGAGTGACATAACCAATTTTCATCATCTCGCTCCTGATAATCCTCGCGCGCATGCGCTCCGCGACTCTCAGTACGAGCCTCTGCCGTTATTGCGGTTGCCTCCGCAACTGCGTATAAATTTCTTAATTCAAGAGCTTCTATCCTAGCAGTGTTAAACATCCTACTTTTGTCATCGAGAGCTACATTATCGATCCGCTGCTTTAAAGACTGTAACTCTATAATTCCATCACGCATCAAATCACCCCGACGGAATACGCCAAAGAAGTTTTGCATGATAGTTTGTAGCTCTGCTCTCAGGGTTGACGCCTGTTCTCCACCAGCTGACCCGTCGAGGGCATTGAGGCCAATTGTGGCCGCTTCGATGTTCTCTTTTGTCGGCTCACCAAGCTCTATACCATCTCGTAGTGCATTCTCAATGAACAAACCTGAGGCTCTACCAAACACCACTAAATCAAGTAGCGAATTCCCACCCAACCTATTGGCTCCATGCACCGATACACATGCTGCCTCTCCACATGCATAGAAACCTTCAATGATCTTATCAGACCCGTCAGCGCCTACTGTCAAGGCTTGTCCGTTTGTGTTAGTGGGAATACCACCCATCATATAGTGGCAAGTCGGCACAACAGGAATGGGTTCGACAACAGGATCTGCGTGGGCAAACGTCCGAGACAACTCTAGGATCCCCGGTAGTTTCGCATTCAAGATGTCCTCTCCCAAGTGATCGAGCTTTAAATATACATAGTCACCAGATTCACCGCATCCTCTGCCCTCCAGAATCTCCATTACCATAGACCTAGCGACGACATCACGCCCTGCTAGATCTTTTGCATTTGGCGCGTATCTTTCCATAAACCTCTCGCCATGTTTATTGATAAGGTAGCCACCTTCACCGCGACAGCCCTCAGTAACAAGAGTTCCAGCACCCGCAATTCCCGTTGGGTGGAACTGCCACATCTCGATGTCTTGTACTGGATAGCCCGCCCGAAGAGCCATGCCGATACCATCGCCAGTGCAGATATGCGCATTTGTCGTCGATGCATAAATGCGCCCTGCACCGCCGGTAGCAAATACGGTTGCCTTACTCTTCACGAAAACAACTTCGCCACTTTCTATATCAAGCGCCACTACGCCTACTACAGCGTTATCATCATTTTTCACAAGATCAACTGCAAACCACTCGTTTAAGAACTCGGTTTTATTTCTGAGATTTCCTTGATACAAAGTGTGAAGTAGCGCGTGACCCGTCCTGTCGGCTGCTGCACATGTTCTCGCGGCTTGCCCACCCTTACCAAAATCTTTTGACTGCCCTCCGAACGGTCTTTGGTATATCCTTCCTGACTCAGTGCGAGAGAACGGAAGACCCATGTGCTCCAGCTCAAAGACTGCTTCAGGTCCCGTCGAGCACATATACTCGATGGCTTCTTGATCCCCAATAAAATCTGAGCCCTTTACCGTATCGTACATATGCCACTGCCACTGATCATCTGGATCGTCACTTGCTATCGCACAAGTAATCCCACCCTGCGCCGAGACGGTATGGGACCTAGTAGGGAAAACCTTAGTGATTACTGCAGTCTTGTACCCAGACTGGGATAATTGCAGAGCTGCGCGCATACCCGAACCTCCGCCACCAACTATAAGCGCGTCAAAACTGAGTGTTCTCATAAACTTATATACTCCAAACCACTTTCAGAACCCAAAGAACGTACACAGTGGTGACTGAGGTTATTAAAAAAACACAAATTTTACGAATTAAATCGGCTTTTGGGCCAATCAACCTGACTGTTATGTAATCTGTAACGACGCACCACATACCAATCCACGCATGCACTGACAATGAAAGAGCTGTCAAAAAACTAAAAAAGCGCATTGGTATTGCTTTATTCAAATTAACCCACTCGTAGTAATCCATTTCACGATGAATTATCAAAAGATAAACTATGAACATTATGTAAGACAATACAATCCCCGCTGCAAATCTTTGCAACAGCCACTTATTTGATCCACTACGCAAAAATAATAGAGTTAATCCAGTCACATATATATCCATGCGGCTATCAACACAATTAAGAAAACAGCAAACACGAGGGCAATCAGCGCAGAAATTCGACCTGTTCGAAAATCTTCTGCAAAACCAAAATCCATCACGATATGGCGAATTCCTGTGGATATGTGGTATGCGAGTGCTGATAATGAGCCAAAAATTATAATTTGAGCCAAATGATTATTAAAAATCTCAACAACAAATAAATATCCTTCTTCGGAGGATAAGCTCATATCAAACAGCCAAATTAATACTGCAACTGCAAAGAACATAACTACACCAGAAATACGGTGTAAAATAGAAACATAAGACGTTACAGGTAGCCTAATCGTACCAAGATCAAGATTCATCGGTCTCTTTTTTTCCACTGAAAAAGCCTCGAACAGCTATTGAGAATAAATATAGCAGACCCTTCACCTCAAAATGTGCCGCCTGATCGTGACGGACTAAACACATCTGTGTCCACCTTCCGCGTGAGCGCCGAGTATAGTTGGGACTTTGAAAGATTTCAATTACCTAAAATTACAATTGATCCACTATCCGCGCAAATGCCAATATAAAAATAATCTATACCTAAATGGGGTAAAAAGCTAATCATACGCATGAACTGCTACTCCAAATAACAACGACGAAAAAAATGTACCCCAGTTGACAATCCAATCGGAGTATCTATAGTTGTGATACTGGCTATTAAAAACAAAGCTAAACTGTAGATGGAGATGAGATGTATGATAAAACGATCCGCAAAACTTTCTGTTGATGGAAAGGCGGTAATTGAGCTGCCTATACTCGAGGGTTCATTGGGTTACGACGTGATTGACATTGGACAACTCGGTGGTAATGGGCTATTCACATATGATCCAGGATTTTCCTCCACTGCAGCGTGCCAGTCTGACATCACCTATATTGATGGCGAAAAGGGGGTTCTGTTACATCGCGGATATCCCATCGAAATTTTAGCTGAAAAATCTGATTACCTTGAGGTCTGCTACCTACTTTTTGAGGGGAGTTTGCCAACCGCCGAGCAAAAGGTAGATTTTGAACGAACAATCCGTTATCACACCATGGTCAATCGATCAATTGAGCTTTTCATAAGCGGGTTCCGCTATGATGCCCATCCAATGGCTATGCTGTGCGGCCTGGTAGGCGCAATGTCCTCTTTTTATCATGATTCGCTGGATATAACCGATCAACAACAAAGAACAATTTCAGCTCATCGGTTAATAGCCAAGATGCCAACAATGGCTGCAATGTGCCACAAGCATTACATAGGCCAACCTTATGTGTACCCCGACAATTCATTATCTTATGCGGAAAACTTTTTACATATGATGTTCGGAACACCATGTGAAGATTACAAAGTTCATCCAGCTTTGACAAAAGCAATGGATCGAATATTCCTTCTGCACGCTGATCATGAGCAAAATGCATCGACTTCAACGGTCAGATTGGCCGGATCTTCAGGAGCCAATCCTTTTGCATGTATAGCAGCGGGCATAGCCGCGCTGTGGGGTCCAGCTCATGGTGGAGCCAATGAAGCTGTTCTCAACATGCTAAATGAAATTGGCGACGAAAAAAATATCCCACAATATCTAAAGCGAGCAAAAGACAAACAAGACCCATTCCGTCTAATGGGGTTCGGTCATAGGGTATACAAAAATCATGATCCTCGAGCCACCGTTATGAGAGAGAGCTGTGATGAGGTGCTATCTGTCTTAGGTTTAGAGAATGATCCTCTGTTTAAGCTCGCCAAAAAGCTAGAGCAGATAGCCTTAGAGGATGATTATTTCGTCGAGAAAAAATTATATCCAAATGTCGACTTTTACTCAGGTATAATCCTAAAAGCACTTGGAATACCAGTTGAGATGTTTACCGTAATATTTGCAACTGGACGAACGGTTGGTTGGATTTCCCATTGGAATGAAATGATCAGCAATCCTTATAGAATAGGCAGACCGAGACAGCTTTATACGGGCGCTAAAACTCAAGAGTTTCCCGACTCCCAGTAAAGAAGCATCATACTGTTAGTAAGCTAACGCTAATCGATATCTTCACAGTACAGCAACTTTTTTTGAGGCAGTGAAGTTAAGAGTATCAAAGCAAGATTGATCAAGGTGCAACAGGACCCGAGTGAAACCGAAACTCATGGTCGGGAGACTCAATTATCTCTCGTTCGAGGGATCCCAAGGTATTAATTCTCTCATTTAACATAGATCCGCACGTCAGCTGCCTCGCCAACGCAAGGTAATCTTGGTAATGACGCGCCTCTGATTTTAGCAGTGACGAGTAAAATTTACACAACTCTTTATCGAGTTCAGATGCAAGCCTCGCGAATCGTTCACACGAACGCGCTTCTATAAAAGCACCTATAATTAGCATATCCACTAACCTTTCTTTTTGCCCATTTCGAATCAATTTATGCAAGTTAGATGCATATCGAGATGCAGACAGATGCCGGTAGGTTATCTTTCGCTTTTCCATGATTGCAATAACTTGTTCGAAATGCCGCATTTCTTCCCGAGCAAGACGAGACATTTTGTTGAGGAAGGCAAAGTTGCTGTTGTAGCGAAAAGTGAGTTGAATTGCATTCATAGCAGCTTTTTTTTCACAATTAGCATGATCTATCAATAGAAGGTCCTGGTTTTCTAATGCGTTGGAGACCCATGCTTCCGGGGTGGCACAGGGTAAAAAAGTCAATATTTCTGATAGCTCTGCTAACATATAACCCTCAAAACACGTTTCGTATTTATTAATGATATCCTATCAAAGTTGTAGTTATTTTCTCGCTACAGAGTGAGATAATCATAAAAATGTAACATAAAATATTTAAAAAAAAGTTTGATATCATATGCAACATGCATTCTATTAGTTCAATCTGGTAAGCTCAGCGGAGCAAATTTAATAAATTTTTAGCGAAAATTTAATTAAGATAAATATTGCTAACAAAATACCATTAAAAGCAATGATGGACTATTATTTAAATGACAATACCCACAAGGCTCTGTTAACCAAAAGAAAGATTAGATATACTTTGCGAGTGCATCTGTTACAACGTCATTCTCATATTTTCCTACCACCTCCAACATATAAGAGGTCACTGTTTTGTTAGAAGCTTACCGTGCACACATTCAAGAAAGACACAGCTTAGGTATTCCTCCGAAACCGCTCAGCCCTGAGTGGACATCTCAATTAACAGAATTACTAAAAAATCCGCCTGCTGGGGAAGAAGATTATCTTATTGATCTTATCACTAACCGCGTTCCGCCCGGTGTTGACGAATCTGCTTATGTCAAAGCGGGATTTCTTACTGCAATAGCCCAGGGGGAAACAATTTGTCCAATTATCAGCCGAGAGCAATCGGTGATCCTTTTAGGCCAAATGCATGGAGGTTATAACGTTGCAACGCTGATCAATCTCTTGGATGATAACCAGTTAGCTGAACTTGCCGCTGAACAATTAAAGTCAACATTGTTGATTTTCGATGCCTTCCATGATGTGGCATCTAAAGCAGACCTGGGCAATAGCTATGCTGCGGAAGTAATACGGTCTTGGGCTAACGCTGAATGGTTCACAAGCAAAACACCCTTACCCAAGAGTGTAAAAGCCGTAGTGTTTAAATGCGTTGGAGAAACCAACACTGATGATTTGTCACCAGCGCAAGACGCGTGGTCACGGCCAGACATTCCTCTTCATGCACGCGCTATGTACAAGATGCCGCGAGATGGATTAAATCCAGATGAACCGGGGAAAACAGGTCCGTTATTACAAATACAAGAAATCCTCAACAAAAGACTTCCCGTCGCCTTTGTGGGCGATGTAGTTGGAACAGGGTCATCCAGAAAATCTGCGACAAATTCTATGCTCTGGTTTTTTGGTGATGATATGGCTGGAGTGCCCAACAAGCGATCAGGTGGAATCTGCATAGGAAGTAAAATCGCTCCTATTTTTTTTAATACCATGGAAGACGCGGGGGCGCTAGTCATAGAGGCGCCAGTGGACAACATACATTACGGAGATATTATTGAAATTCGTCCATATGAGGGTAAAATTCTTAACGAAAATGGTGATCTACTGGCTCAATTCGAACACAAATCAAAGGTAATTCTTGATGAAGTGCAGGCACAGGGCAGGATTAACTTAATAATAGGTAGGGGTCTCACCCAAAGTGCGAGGGAATACTTAAAGCTCCCAGCATCTGATGTTTTTAGAAAACCCACAGAGACTCAACATGCCAGACAAGGATACACACTGGCCCAAAAAATTGTAGGCAAAGCATGTGGCGCAAAAGGCGTGCGACCAGGAACTTATTGTGAGCCTAAAATGACTACGGTCGGTTCTCAAGATACCACAGGTCCAATGACACGAGATGAATTGAAAGATCTTGCTTGTCTTGGTTTTTCTAGTGATCTTGTAATGCAGTCATTTTGCCACACCGCCGCCTATCCAAAACCTGTTGATATCGATACCCAACACACCCTGCCTGATTTCATTATCAATAGAGGAGGTGTCTCGCTACGGCCTGGCGATGGCATCATACACAGCTGGTTAAATCGGATGCTACTGCCAGATACGGTTGGAACAGGCGGAGACTCTCACACACGATTTCCAATGGGTATCTCTTTCCCCGGAGGTTCAGGCCTCGTTGCCTTTGCCGCTGCAACCGGTGTGATGCCTCTGGATATGCCAGAGTCAGTTCTCGTGCGTTTTAAAGGTATTATGCAACCGGGAATTACATTAAGAGATCTAGTGCATGCGATTCCTTACTATGCAATCCAAGAAGGCCTATTGACCGTGGATAAAAAAGGTAAAAAGAACATTTTTTCTGGCAGAATTTTAGAAATTGAAGGTTTAGAGTCGCTTACGGTAGAGCAAGCATTTGAGCTTTCCGATGCGTCCGCCGAACGATCCGCAGCAGGTTGCACAATTTCATTAAGCGAGAAATCTGTTTCAGAATACTTAAGATCAAATGTGGTACTTCTGCGCTGGATGATATCCGAGGGTTATGGTGACGTAAGAACTCTTGAGCGGCGAGTTCAAAAAATGGAAGAGTGGTTAAATAATCCAACTCTCTTGAAAGCTGACGACAACGCGGAATACACTAGTGTTATTGAGATTAATTTGTCTGAGATTAGAGAGCCAATAGTCTGCTGCCCGAATGACCCAGATGATGCTCGCCTTTTATCAGACGTATCGGGCGATAGTGTTGACGAAATTTTTATCGGGTCTTGCATGACCAATATAGGGCACTTTAGAGCAACGGGAAAGTTGCTTGACAACGCTGTAGAAGTGAAATCTAGGTTCTGGATATGTCCCCCAACAAGGATGGACGCGCATACCCTAATGCAAGAAGGTTACTATAATATTTTTGGAAAAGTCGGCGCCCGCACAGAAATGCCGGGATGCTCGTTGTGCATGGGCAATCAAGCTCGAGTGTTAGCGGGAGCAACTGTACTATCAACATCGACGCGCAACTTTCCAAATCGTCTTGGTGATGGCGCAAACGTGTATCTTACGTCTGCTGAACTAGCGTCAATTGGAGGTATCTTGGGACGTATACCTACACCCGCTGAATATTTCACTTTTGCATCTCAAATTGACCCGATGGCAGAAGAGATTTACAATTATATGAACTTTAACCAAATTGAGTCTTTCCAAAAAGCCGCTGCTAAGGGACAACTCATCGCGGCTAATCAAATAGTGACAGTTTGAGTTTCAAATAACACGTCGAGGAAATGAACCCTACTTAAAGTAGGCGTGTGTGCTGTCACTGTGGTCCGTGGCGTCTCTCACGCCTTTGAGTTCTGGTATCTTTTCTAACAAATTCTTTTCAACACCTTCCTTGAGCGTCAAATCAACTGCTGCACACCCTTGACAACCTCCGCCAAACCTTAACACCGCAAACCCATCATCTATTCTTTCGAGTGATACCTCGCCTCCATGAGCAGCTAAGCTAGGGTTAATCTCGCTATATAATAGATAATTAACTCGATCCTCAACGGGACTATCATCACTGACATTGGGCAGACGAGAATTGGGCGCCCTGATAGTTAGTTGACCACCAAATTTATCAGCTGAATAATCCACCTTGGCATCCTCTAAAAATGGAATGCTTCGCTGTTCAAAATAAGCATTAAACGCCCCATATTCGACCACAAGGTCATCTTCATTATGCTCACCCGGTCGACTGTAAGCGATACACGTCTCCGCTTTAGGCGTTCCAGGATCACTGATGAACATCCTGATACCTATATCTGCACAATCTTGTTTTTCGAGCAAACTCGCCAAATACTCCTGAGCCGCCTCAGTAATCGTCACATTTTGCATTGCTAATTCCCAATCAATATATCCAGTATGTTGTCTGAATGAATAAAGTATTTTTCCTAGAGAAAGTTTATCACACGATTCGAGAAAATGTTTATTGATCCTCCCTCGGAGTCAGTACTGCGACGCTTCCAGTCAATAGTCATGGTCGGATAAAATGATCGCTACTTATTTGACTAAAAACACTCTCTTCAGCGAAAATACTTTTGAGAAAGCCATCATTTCGACTAAGTATATGATCCGCAAAAAACTGAGCAGTGACAATCTTCTGCTCATACAGAGGATCTTGATATCCCGCATCAATAAAGCGTTGCGCAGAGATAGCCAATTTAACAAGCAACCAAAAGCCTAAGGAGTTTCCGAAAACCATCAAAAAATTATATGCAACTTCAGGGCCCCGCCTTGGTCGAGTTAAAACCTCATTTATGGCAGTGATACATTGATTCTCAGCACATTTTAAAGAATCAAGCAGCACCATCAGCC
>CACETF010000005.1 GCA_902562425.1 Porticoccaceae bacterium
GTTCCACCCACTGGAATAAGCTGCTGATTGGAAAGTATGCAACTTGCGCTCGAAAAATAAAGCCTCAAAACTATTTTTGCGCTCCTCAAAACTGAGAGCACATTATCTACAATAACACTGCAAGCACTCAATTCTGAAGACGCAGAATCGTATTCACCTCATCGATCGCCACCCCGTCTAAATCAATTATAGGTAAGGTGGACTTCATCTTTAGGTGCAGGGTACGAGGAGTTAAAAGACTCGCAAACAACCCCGCATCAAGCTTGACCGCCTCGCTGAGAGCTGAAAGTAATTTTATGTTTAGCATCTTAAAATGAGGATCGCCATCTGAAATACCCAAAACATCAAAAGATCCGATCGAAACCCAGAGTTTAAGACCCGACCTGATTACTGAAAGCTCAATCGTCTGTTCAGGTTCATCGATTGATGCGTTTGTACCATCCGAAATCCAAGTTAGTGCTATCTGACACTTTAGCTGTGATTCTCCCGAATCTAAACTACCGTCAACACCTGTGGTCATCTCAAGGTCAAAAATTGCGGACCCTTGCCCAAGTGGGAGGCTTGTGATCGGAAAACTTAGACGAGACTCGCGGTAGTCCATACCATTAGCGCCGTTATTCAGATTATCGAGATTGAGCGGAGCAGATTGAAGGTCCACAGTAAAAGCGGTGCCAGATCGATTAAGATCAAACTCATCGGATTCAAAATCACCAGAGGAGGGATTATAGTCAGTTAATATTACTCGGGAACCTGAGAGCACGAAATCCGTCGTGTTAGTGGCCTCACCCGAATAGTCATGAGTGCCCATCTGAGAAAGGTCGCCGTGGGGTCTTAAGTTCCAAGCACAGTCACTGGCGTTTGAACCCGCCGACTGCTCCCAATCAACTGAACCATTGGTCAATGGTTTCTTTATTAACCGCATAGATGAGGTCGCCTCTGTCTGTCCACAAACACTCCAGGCATTAGACTCTAATTTCTCATACCAATCACCGATGCGGTCTACCGGAAGAAATCCATCAACCCTCCCCTTAACCAGGGCAAAAGAATCCCTCGCGTCGACAAATCCTTCAAACGTAAAGTCGCACTCGACGAGAATAGACGGGTTGATTTTGGGGTCACAGATCACATAGACGTCTGATGGTTCAATCACTGCATTGCCGGGGAAATCATTCCAAATGTCCCACATTCCTGGAATATCTGCTCGACCATGCGTGCTCGGAAAAGCATAATCACCAAGTCCAACCGGATCGACGCTCGGGTTATAAATCTCCAAGTAACGGCTGTTGCCAGATCCGGCTGAGTATTCTGAAAAAAATAGCTCAGCAGAGCGAAATCCAATAATACGTACTTCCCGAGATGCTTCTCCAAAGTTGCCAGCCAGATCGGTTGCGCTGTATGTTACCGTGTAAGTGCCGGCTGATGTGGACGAATTAATAACCATCGATACTGAAACCTCGAGTTCGCCGTCCACCTCATCCAGAGCCTTTGCACCGTCATCTAAAAAAGGAGTTCCTTGTTCATGCATCTGCACAGTATCGCCCAGTAGTTGCACAACTGGCGGGATACGATCGTCTACCAACACCCTCCTGTAGCGAATCGACTGATTTCCCGCGGAATCAATTGCAGTGTACTGAAGCCGGTAAGCACCCACGAAATCAACAGCTACTGCACCATCCAAGCGAACTGGAATTTTCCCATCAAGATTGTCTTGTGCAGTTGCCCCCTCATCAATGTACGGTAAACCCTGCTGATGAAATACCACCGCATCACCATTTATCGACACCACCGGAGGCACGGTGTCAATATTGGATCCGCCTGTGTTTCCCATCAGACCCCACTGTGATAGTGGAGAAATGCCAATGTCCGCCAAGGCTTCGAAATAATTCTGAGCCAGCGTCGCGGCACCTGCGCCCTCCCAACTACCGTCAACGTCGCCAAGCCGAAGGGCAACAAAATTAGCGCTTCCTGCATTAGACGCAGTTAGTGAGATACTTGATGGGATTTGCGAAATCGATTCGTTGTCCACCGAGTAAGCGCCCCTACCCTCATCGGTATCATCATCCCAAAAACTATAACCTTCGGGGACAAATACCCATTCAGAGGAAATTGCGGTCGGGAGATTTACAGCATTCTTTAAAATCTCCAAAGCATCTGCGCTTGTCACCCGACCATCCCTATTCATGTCTGCCGCAATAAACTGGTAGGGTGATACCGGAACCGGTTGAAGAGGACCTCCGCCATCTGGATCAATGTTGGGGTTGATCCCCACTGCAATTTTCAAGGCCGCCAGGGCATCTGAAGAGGTCACTACTTTCTTTGAATCAACCGAAACAAGCTCCTGCTCAGCGGTAATCATCAGACCATGATCATCGGTTATGGCTACGAAGTCTATATTGTAACGGCCCAACTGATCAGTCTGAGACTCCATCATTTCATCATCAGGCTCGGCACCATGGGTATTGAGTAGCCTCATGCGGACATCGCTGAGAAGCGCATGCGATGACCAGTGATACACATGACCCATGACGGATAAAATGATAGCATCCTGAGGGTGCTCCGGAGAGCTCGAGTCAAAAACATTGACTGTCTTCTGATTCAACGTCCGTGGGACTTGTTTCATATCTGGAGGATGATCCGAACGCAAGACCTTTGATGTGGCTTTGGATGAAGCTTCGACCGGGGAGTCAGGATCACCAATTTCAGGGGAAATCTTTTCGATACAACCAAACAAAAATAGCGAAGTCGCAACCAATATGAGCCTGGATCTCATATCATTAATCCTGACTTTAATGGATATCTCAGAAAAGCAATATGCATTCTATTTTTAAACCATGCGTGCAAGAACCATGCTGATTAAGCGTCTCAGCCTGACACCAACAGGACTTTACTGACTGCGCGCCTTATCAATACCCAAAACTAACTAAAACCATAGCTTTCTGGGTAGTGTGAGATCGATATCTATTGTGTTTAAGTCCACCTCATTATCGACGGAGAGTTTCGACCGCTTGAGAGTTACTGATACCGGTATATCCCAGAGTTCGAACCCTACTCCTATAAACTTGAAGGTATCACTGCCATCTGCAAGCGCCTCCGTAGTTGCGCGTATCGCTCCCGATGTGCCATCTGCGATAGCATCAAGTGTCCAGTCAGTGGATCCGGCCCCGAAGTTAAGCGATGTCCTCTCAGATAAAGAATAGCGAAAACCCAGCGAAATTTCCTTTTGCGTTGTATCGGTCGTTATTTCAGCATCAACCTGCCGATCATTATAGGTGCCTGAAAGATCTCCACTAAGATCAAAGGCGACATAATCCGAAATAAATTCCGCACCCCAACGGGGCGAAAGTTGAAAATCTCTTTCAAAACCAAAACCATAAAACGTCCCGCTAGCTGAACCTGAGAGCGTGACAGATAGGAATGATGCCTGCTCACTCGGCGAGTAACCGCCACCGGCACTAACAAAAAGCCGTCCCCAAAGGGGATGATCAGCCTCTATCCTGAGACCAGCGCCACCGGTCTTAAAGGTTGCTGTTTTGCCATCGATCTGTAAAGCTTGCGCAGATTTTGCATAATTCGAGATTAGCTTGGCACCAAACTCGACATCAAAACTGTCTGCACGGCCCCTATTGCTATCAGTCTCTGCCCAAAGCGGGCTTATTGACGCCAGTATTAAAAATGCAATCAGATATTTTAGACCTATCTTCGTCATTTTAACTTTCATGCAGTGGTTATCCATATAACCTTGTTTTTAACCCCGAATCCACTCTCTTTGTGACAAAAAGGGTCGAAGTAAACGCGCCATTCCTGTTATAAATAGGAGCTCAATCTAACTCAGTCCCTCAATACTTCGCTCATACACCAGCTGAATGTCAGTTTGCTCTGATACATTGATGACCATCTAATTTGCCAGAGCAAAGACATCAAAAAATAACTACAATTTTTAGTTAAAAATTTATTTATCTCACCAAAAACACCTTCGTAATCAGAATCTCACTAGCTCCGAAGGCGCCTTGACTTAATTATCGCCCACACATAACGGGTGGAATCGATTATTAGCATTTACTCCATAATTCCTACCTTGCACTATATAACTGTTAGTAATAAGGGCTCTGCGTTGAGCGCTACTGTCATCAGCGCCATATGGAGGGCTAGATGTCCAATAATTGATATTTGCGCCTCTAGGCCATTTCAGAACAGAATCCCATGTTCCATCAGAATTTGGACCTGCGATACCACCAGCTCCTAAAATATAAGTGTTTACCTCAGGAGCTGTGGCGAGTCGACCATTCATGCTCGCACACCAAGACACCGCTTTCTCCCAAAGCATCCTTCTAAAATACAAATTGGTTCCCACACGTACCGTATCCCTTATAGCTCCAGTTCCATAAACATTCACTGTAGCCTCCGAACCCAAAGGAGGCCTAATGAAAGTTAGGTTCTCTACCTGATAGCTGCTGGCAACAGCCCCCCCAACACTACCACTCTTGGCTGCTGGAATTGTGATCGACCACGCCACTGTGACCTTTGCAGTTGCAGTGGCGGTCTGACCACCGTCATCTGTCGCTGTAAAGGTAACTATGGTATCACCATATGGGAAAATGCTTGGAGCATCGTTGGTAATTGTCGCAGTAGGACTCGGATAGGGAGTGCTTGCCGAGGCTGATGCAGTCGCACCGGCGAGAAAGGCTGCAATCGCGCTATCACTCCCCGCTATACCACCACTACTCTCCTGAGTCTTAACAGTTATGTTAGATGGAGCACTCACAACCGGATTTGCCGCCTTGGTGACCGTCACAGTTGCAGCAGCACTACCAGTCTTACCGCGATTGTCATTCACCGAAAAAGTAACCGTAGTCTCTCCGACAGGAAGCGTGTTTGGCGCGTTGTTAGTGATTGTCGCACCAGGGCTTTCAAAAGCAGTATAACTCCCGCCCGACAAGAATGAGGCAATCGCACTATTAGTCTTCGCAATACCTGAGCTATTAGCCGCCGTTACACTAATATTTGAAGGTGCTGTTACCACAGGGGCCCCAGCCTCGTTGAGAGTTACTGTCGCAGTCGCGGTGCTTGTCTTCCCACTACTAGATGTCAGTGTAAATATAACCGGTGTGACACCAATCGGAAACACGCTTGGTGCATTGTTCGTCAACACCGCAGGTGTTGGACTAAAGTCAACAAAATTCGCACCGCTCAGGAAGCTCTGGATAGCGCTATCCGATCGGGCCACTGTGCTGCTGCTGGAGGCAACTTCTAAGCTGATATTAGAAGGTGGTATGATCTCTGGTACGGAACCGGCAATCGCAATTATTGCTTGAAGACCCTGAACCTTAGTTCCATCAAAAGCCCGTAAGACAAATCCAGAGGTAGCAACCGATAAGTTATAGCTGCCCTCCGAAAGAATATTCTCAACGTCCATCAGAGCCTGAACTTTGGCAATAGCCGCCAAAACTTTCACATCTAGCGAGGCCGGTGTCGAAATACCCGCAGATGAAACAGCTAACATGTCACTGATGCCATTGACAATCTCGGCAGTAATTTCAACACCAGAGCGAAGCGTGTATTTCGCTAAGATTGTCTGCTCTGGAAAGGTAAAGGATGCGGTAGTTCCGTCCGAGTACCAGTCCATCTTTGCCGTCAGGGTTAGCTTTCGCTCCCCAATATCGGCTTTCGAATCCGTACCATCAAGCAACATAACAGACACCGTTTCCGAACCTGAGCCTACCGGCAGGTAGTCGAGGCCAAAACTGATCAGAGGTGTCCGGAAATCTCCCGCACTCAATGTATTCTCTATATTCAGGAGTGTTAACGGTTGAGAAGTGGTATCAACCTGCAGCATACCATCGACGATCGTTGGCGTAAGAGTAGATACTACATCGGTCTTGGTTGATGGATCATAGTCAGTAAGCACAACATCCGCGGCAGACAACTTAAATGCATCCGCAATCTTGACGACAGCCATGACTGAAGAAATCTGCTCTCCAGTTGCAGACGCCAGTGGCAAGTCTGTAGTCAGCTTGAGGTTATAAGTACCTGCCTCCAAAAGAGACTCAGCTGATACCAGAGCGTTCACCTTAGCGATAGCGGACAATATTTTCACATTAAGTGTTGGCGGAACCGTTGGTCCCGCTGCTGTGATCGTGATCATATCGCTATCACCGCTCGCAAACTCTATGGTGACATCCGTTCCAGACCGAAGCGTGTATGTCGCAGTTATCATCTGCTCGGGTAATGTGATATCAGCCATCGTTCCGTCAGATACCCAGTCAATTTTAACAGGCATTACTACCTTCCTCTCACCGTCATCCATCTCATCATCCAAACCATCAAGAAGCTGAATGTTTACCGTTCCGGATCCGCTACCCATGGGCAGATTGGCAAGCCCGAAGCTAATTATGGGAGACTGAAAGTCTCCGCCGGTAAGCGCGTTCTGAATGTTTTTTAGGTTAAGTGGAGCCGCAATGGTATTGACCATAAGCGTGTCACCCAACACCGTCGGCGTCAACGTGCTAGTCTCCATAGTTCCAAGCACCGGACTGTAGTCATGTAAGGTGATCGCATCGGCATTGAGGGTGAATGGATCAAACACACGTAATATTGCATTTATCGACTCAACCGGAACCGCACTTGGAGAGATTAACCCAATTGAGGTCTTAATCGACATGTTGTAAACTCCTGCCTCGAACAGGCTGACCCCTATTCCCGGAAGCAATACGTTGGCCTTTGTAAGAATCTTGAGGAGATCAAAAGTTAACGTACTCGATGCATTAGCGTTGATCGTTACAAGATCTTCATTTATCCCGAAATTCGCAAACTCAATAGCTATCTCGGCCCCGGACCGACGTGTATACTTAGCGGGGATAAGTTGTGGTGGCATGCTCAACGTGGTTGTGGTGCCATCAGACTGCCAGTTTACCGTCACCAACGCTGTCAACTTACGTTCACCTACATTTAGGGAACTATCTACGCCGTCAACAAGAGTGAACTCAAAGGTGTCAGTACCACTCCCTGCAGGCAAACTGCCCACATCAACACTTACTTTGGGAGAGGTGTGAGAACCGCCATTGAGTGCATTTGTCATGTTTCGCAAGTTTAAAGGTGCACTCTGCATATCAACACTTAACACCCCCTGATTCTCGGTGAAATTAAACACACTCGTCACACCTTGAAGAACCCCCGAATAGTGATCTGTAAGCTTGACTGAGGTGCTCGAAATTAAGAGCTCCTTCGAATCGGCAATACCATTACCGTTAGTATCAATAATTTGCGTGCTGGGATCGGATGACTGATACAGCGTTACTTGTGACTCATTTAAAGAGGCTTGTAAGGTAATCGCTGAGGCGTCGGTGAGTGTCACAAACGAGGATGCGTCAACCGAAGTCGTAAGATCCAAAGTTGCCCCGCTCGACACTGCCGACTGAACCTCTTGCACAACCGCAGTGCTCAGCTCTGCAATCTCAGTCGCCGCCTGCTGCTTGATCCTGGAGACAGCAGCAGCAGTGTTGGTACCAAAATCATCCACGGTAAGAGCGTTAAACGCCGAGGCTACGGCCGCAGTCGATTCATTTGTCTTCTCTAAGACGTAATTAGCCGCGGCCACCACGTCTGCGCTCACCTCAGCGGTTTCAGATTTTGACGCAATAAGCGCTCCCAAACCGCCTTCCTCTGTATTCTGCAGATCCTCAACCACAGCACTCTGGATATTTGCAAGGTGCGTAGTATTAGAGAAATCTAGTGATCCTGTTATCCCAGTCACCGTTGATGTCTCACCCTTCTGCACCTTACTTGTCTCAACCGCGACCGTCGCAATCGACTTGATAGCCGCCGCAACCGCTTCTTCTGGACTTACCGTAACCCCGGCAGACGAAGCCGTCGCCTTAACGGCCTCAGCGACAGTAACCATTGCAGTCATAACATTCTGTGCTAGTACCTCTGCCTCAAGAGCCAAAGCAGGATCTGCATCATCAGCAGCCGGGTTAAAGGTCTCCAGATCGATAGCCTCGGGGAGACCAAGTGAAGCCTTAAAGTCTGCCTCTGTAAAAGTCTCTCCCACCTCAAGATCCTCAACCGCAGCGACAAACATCGTCGTCAGCGGGGTTACGACCTTAGCAGTCGACGGTGCCTTCAAGACAACGCCCGAGTCTGCATAGCTCTCACCAGAGCTTGAATCCACTGTTTCAGGGCCCATCGCAACTATCACAGAATAATTTGCCGGCGCATCCCCGCCCTGCATCAAAGAATAAGACCCATCAGCCGCAGTCTCAACCAAAGGCTCCTCAAGGTCACAGATGGAGTTCCCATTATAATCGAGGCACACCTCGGCCTTGAATAGAGGACCTTTGACTGCAAAGCCGAGCTTCTCTCGAATATCCTCGATCGCAAAGGTCGCGTTGACGGTTGCGATACGCGCACCAGTAGTGTAAGTCAAGGGCAGTGCTGTCTTCACAGATACTGTGTAGGTCCCCTCCGCTAACAGATTACCGACCGATTCGAAGGCAACGACTTTGTCAAAGGCAGCAAGAATCTTTAAGTTCAGTGAGGCAGGAGTTTCTACACCAGCACCAGTTACCGTGATTACGTCGGCAATACCATTTTGAATCTGCACGTCTACGCGCGTCCCAGATTTATCAACATAATATCCTCTCAACGTTTGAACAGGCATCGTCACCGACGCACTGCTGCCGTCAGAAACCCAATCAATAACCACAGGCACATAAACCAACCTCTCTCCGATATCATGAACACCATCAATGCCGTCCACTAAGGCAATCTCAATCGTGTCAGTACCTGTTCCAACTGGGAGGTTTTCTAGAGCAAAACTGATCGTCGGCGAATCAAAAGTACCACCATTAATCGCGTTCTGCATATTAAGTAAATTAATCGGAGCTGATGTTGCATCTAGACTCAAGACACCATCAACAAACGTCGTTGTAAATTCAGAAGCCTTCGTGGTCGCGGACTCTGGGTAGTAATCATTCAACGTGACGGAAGTTGACCCTAATTTGTAGGCATCCATAATTTCAAGGGTAGCATTCAGTTCTGTCAATGCAGTGTAAGTATCAGACGCCAATGGCAAGTCAGTAATCACCTGCACGGTGTAAATCCCAGAATCAAGCAGTGATTCCGCAGAAACCAATGAACTCACCTTGGTTAAAGCTGATAACAATTTAATATCTAGCGAAGCAGGCATATCAGGTCCAGCACTTGTGACAGAAATCAGGTCTGCATCAAGATTATCCACGGCCACATCGACTCGTATTCCTGCTTGATTTACATAAAACGCAGATATTGTCTGCGTTGGAAGTGTGATCGACGAAGTTGTGCCATTTGAATCCCAATCAACTGTCAATGTCGCTGTGACCTTTCGCTCACCAGAATCAATGGTCGCATCAGGACCATCGAAAAGGTTGATTGTAATCTGAGAGCTGCCTGAGCCAGCAGGCAGGTTCGCAAGACCAAAACTAAGGGTTGGCGACTTAAAATCACCGCCGCTAATCGCGTTCTGGATATTTGTGATATCGAGCGGAGCACTGCGCAAATCAACATTAACTGCGCCACCTGCATAATTAAATGAGAATTCATTGGACATGGTAGACTGAGAACCGGGAGCATAGTCGTTTAAGACAACCTTATCACCTGCCAACTCGAATGTATCATACACATCAACCGTGCGGTTCACGCTTCCTGTGTTCCCCGCAGAATCGGATGCCGAGTAAATAACCGTATAAATACCTGGAGTACTCGTATCAACTAAACCAATGTCGGCTGGTCCCGATGGCTCATAAGTATGCGACCCTATCGAATTGCCATAGGGATAATCATAACCTGGCACCTCAGGATAAATACTGTTGTCAGTCGTATCATGAATGTAAATCGTCCAAGCGCAATCGTCCTGATTAGTACCAAATGATCCATTGTCTGCGATATTTGGTCCAAAGCCAGATTTCTTAACCCAGATACTATTTTCTCCCGCATCCACCTGACCACATGCGGTATGGTTGTTGGGCGAAGCGCTACCTGTCGTAAATGTGCCAAATGCATCAATGACGGTAGCAGACTTAGATGGGGAGTCACCAGTATTAGCCTTTTTATACAACTTGTAGGCATCATTACCGTTGTGGGTCAGACGAATATACTCTCCCTTCGTTGGATCACTTACGATCGCCATAACTACAGCATGAGCATCGTGACTTGTCGCTTGACTATCGTCAGATAGAGCACGAGCAATCACATAAGTGCCATTTGAGGGCACCGATGCGCCCGAAGCAAACTCAATAGTTCCCTCATACTCTCCGTCTATGCTTGCAGCATTACTTACCCTACCAATAAAGTAATCATCTAGAGAAATCGCAGCATCCGTGGGGTTATAAATTTCTAAATATTTTCCGTAGTTAGCACCCGCCTCCGCATACTCTGAGAAAAACAAGTCAGATGCCCTAACGGTGGGAAGCTGTGGTTCAGTGGGCCCAACACACATTGCCCATACCCTTGAGCCCGGAACAGCTGGGTTATCAACATCTGCCGTATTGGTAAAGTGATTTGCAGGGAGGCCAGCCTCACCGCTTGCAGCGTATTTTCGGGGAGTAAACACAAATCTCTTTGCAGCATTTGCCGCAGGTGCATCACTCGTCCAGTACTTCGACTGCTGCTGTGGCCACCCCGCCGACTCTGGATCAGGCGTAGCCATAGTCTCTTGGAAAACACCGCCACTGCCGATCGGGAGCAGGTGATCCTTGATCTCTTGACGAGTGGGTAACCGACCGTTTTTGCTCGCACACCAAGCAACAGCGGCGTTGTAAGGCATCTTTCTAAAGATGACATTAGCTCCTACCCAAGGCTTACTCGCAGAGCTAGTATTACTATTTGTGCACTGAGTTTTGCCATCACACCAGCTGGAGAAAGGCGCTTCAGCTCCTGTCGGAGGTCGAGTGAATGTGAGGGCGCCCGAGACATAACTGCCCTTTACCGTTACATCATCTGCCGTATTGAGGGTATTATCGGGCCCCCTACCATTTGTAACATCTGGCGGGATAGAAATAGCCTTTGAAGGACCCCCGGCAACAACTATGTATGACACATTTAAGCCGCCATCCACATTGTCAATTGCCGTGGCACCAGCATCAATATACTCACCTTTCTTATTAACCTGAACCTCACTGGGACCAACTAAACTGACAACCGGATTAGTCTGATCAGTTACGTTGACAATAGCGCTCACTGCTGCCGCTGCATTACCTGCTTTGTCTTGAGCATTGAAGGTAACAGTTGTGGCTCCAAGCGGAAAGGTTGCAGGCGCATCATTCGTCACCACTACGTTGTTAGTGACATCGTCGGTTGCCGAGGCACCAGCGATAAATGAAACAATAGTATCAATATCCGCACCAACACCTAAAGCGTCAACTGCGGCCACCGTAATATCGGCAGGGGCGACAATTACTGGAGCAGTATTGTCTGTGAGAGATCCTGAATACTCGTCAGCCGTCTCCACATTACTGGTCACTGAACTACTAACGTTAGCTTGACTATCGAGCGTTACGTAAGCAGAGGTATCGAATGTTGAAAGATCACCTCCTGTATCAACTAACGCTGCCGCCGCAGCCGCTACTGAAAAAATTTCTGCTGCTGCATCTTGCTTGAGAAGCGAAACTGCATTGGATTGATTTGTACCAAAATCATTAACCGTGAGGGTATCGAAAGCTATACTTACCTGCTCGACGACCTCGGCGGCCTTGTCCAGAGCTAGCTCCAAAACGTCAGTGGAAACAGTGATACCGGCGGTTTCAAGCTCAGAAGCCAATTGTCCATTTACAAGATCATCTTCAACAAACTCATTCAACTCAGCCAAATGCAGAGGGTCAGAAAAATCAAACGCGCCCGCGATATTTTCAACATTTTCACTTCCCTCACCTTTAACAATTTTTGAAGATTCAATTACGACCTTCACAATTGAGTTTAGTGCGGCTACAGCTGACACTCCGGCATCCAGTGCATCGCCACTGGCACCTTTAATTGAATCGGCAACTAGCAGTGTAGCAGTCATTATTTGCTGAGAAGTCTTCTCTACCTCAAGAGCGAGCGACGGATCTGCATCTTCAGCAAAAGGGTTAAAGTTTGAGACGTCTATTGACGCAGGGAGCCCCAATGCCAACAGAAGGTCACTTTCACTAAAACTATCAACGGCAACTGTCTTTGAAAAAAACGGTTTTGAACTTCCATTTGCGGGCACTCCCGCAAATTGCTGCGCCTCACTGAGGATAGTAGTGAGGGGAGTGATAACTGTACTCCCTTCATTCGCCTTCAAAATTACCCCAGTGCCGGCAAAGGACTCTCCGCTCAGATAATCTGTTGTGCCTTCTTCCATAACGGCTACCAGGGAGTAGTTGGCCGGCGCATCGGTGGTCTCAACAAGCGCGAAAGACCCGTCTGTCTCAGACATTACTGATGGTTCATTTGTATCTGCCGTTCCGTCATCGTCATAGTCCAGAAATACCCGAGCATTATATAACGGTCCTTTGACGAGGTTACCCGCTTGAGTCTCGCCTGAAACAGTAATGACTGAACTTGCGCTTCCAATGTTCCCTGCTGAATCTGTCGCCGTAAACGTTACCGTAGTATCACCAAATGGAAAAGTCTCCGGGGCATCATTGACAAGGGTGGTGTCTGCGTCAGAATCACCGAAGTTTGCTGAACTCAGAAATCCAACAATCATGGAATCATCTGCCTTAACGCCGGCGCCGTTCGGAGCTACCACTGTCAAACTATCCGGCGGCGTCACGACCGGCCTCTCAGCATCAGTGACAGTAACGGAAGCAGAAGCTGTGCCAATATTTCCCGCTGAATCTGTCGCCGTAAACGTAACCAGAGTAGTACCCAATAAAAAAGCGGCAGGTGCGTCGTTTGCTATAATGGTCTGTGTATCGTAATCATCAAAGGAAACAGCGCTCAAAAATGTTTGTATCGCTGTATCTGTTTCCGCAACAGAGGCACCGTTCAAGGCTCCCACCGATATATCAGCAGGAACGGAAACAATCGGATTTATGGTATCCGTCACTGTGACAACGCGATTTACCGATTGGATATTGTTTGAAGAATCGGTTGCAGAATATGTTAGTGTGTAATCACCTGGAGTTGTAACATCAACCGAGCCGATTACAAATGCAGTGAGCGATCCATCTCGATCATCTGTAACTGAACTTCCGGGATCAACAAAATCAACACCTAATTCTTGAGAGATTGACGAGCCACCAATTAAAGTTATTGTAGGTGCAGTAGAATCTGTGGAATCCAAAACACCCGATTCATCCGACGAACCACATCCTTCAAGAAACAAGACCAATCCAAGCAATAATAAAGTTTTATACACAGTAAAACCCCGCAAGCAAGTAGCTAAATGATAAACAAAAACACCAACCCTATGGTATTTGTAACGATACCGTACACGAAACTATCCATCAACGGTTATTTTTCGGTTTGGGTGATGACAAGCCACCATGATTAAACCGAAAACATTCACACTAAGCACACGAATTCCATTACAGGCGAAAGTCAATTAAAATTGGCGTAAAGTGTAATTAGTGTATATGCAAGTTGAAATAAATAGCTCTCAATGCAAATATTGCAATATATTATATTTTTTACAAATTGCGTCACTTTTCATGAAAAAAAAACAATTTGAAATAGCATTAAAGAAACAGTTAGTTGGGGCTAAAAATTTTAAATGCTGGTCAGTCAAAACACTTGAGAGCTCACTGAAACATGATCTGATATGTCCTCCAAAACGCTCGCTGGAGCGCTGGATAGCCGGAATTCCTTGGCTTAGTTGCTCAACTCACTTTGATGAACAAAATGATGAATTTGATAGGCTTGCAAATAAACTTGTTTTAGCATCGCTGGTTGCCGAAGCACGGAGGAGACGAAAGGTAACTCTTTTCACCGAAATTCATGATCTTCCAACTCTAAGGGAAGGTAGAGATTTGGGAGAATGGGGAGAGCAAAAAATCTTAGTCGCTAAAGATGGAAAAGGCAGCAGGCGCTGGTGCCTCATTGTGGACGATAAGGTTTTATCGATCATAACTGGGTTAAAAACTCTTGCCGCAGGAAAAGCTGGTGTTTTTTTCCCTGCCGGCAATCTGGTGTCCGCATGTAGAAAAATAAAATCAACAAAAGGTTTGGCCGACAGTGTAGAGATTATCATTTGTCAGTATCCAGAAAAGATTTCACTCAAAACTGGCTCTCTACCTCCAAAAAAATCAGTTACGTGCACACAACCCAAAAAACTTTCAAATCTGGATCTCCTCGAAGCCGAGAGTATTCATATAATGCGAGAGGCTGTAGCTCACGCGGAAAAACCTGTGATGCTTTATTCCGTCGGTAAAGACTCATCCGTGATGTTGCACTTGGCAAAAAAGGCTTTTTATCCAAGCACTCCACCCTTCCCACTCCTTCATGTTGATACTCGTTGGAAATTTAAAGCTATGTATGATTTTCGTGACATTGTGGCTGAAGAATCGCAAATGGAGCTAATCGTATACACTAACCCAGAGGGCATAGAAAAGAATATCAATCCATTCGATCATGGTAGTGCTCTACATACCAACATTATGAAGACTGAGGGGCTTAAAAAAGCTTTGGAGCTAAACGGTTTCGACATGGCATTTGGTGGCGCACGAAGAGATGAAGAGAAAAGTCGTGCAAAAGAACGTATATTTTCTTTTCGTAACACTAACCATCGATGGGATCCCAAGAACCAAAGACCCGAACTTTGGAATATCTATAATTGTCACAAGTCTCCAGGAGAAAGTGTTCGTGTCTTCCCTCTATCCAACTGGACCGAACTGGATATTTGGCAATATATCTACCGTGAAAATCTTACCATCCCGCCACTTTATTTTGCAGCTGAACGTGCTTTAGTGAAACGTAATGACATGCTGATTGTGGTTGACGATGATAGATTTAATATACAACCTAAAGAAATCATAGAGCTCAGGAGGGTACGCTTTAGAACTTTAGGCTGCTACCCATTAACCGGCGCAGTTGAATCATCTGCAACGGACGTACCGCAAATTATTCTGGAACTACTGCAAAGTAGAATTAGCGAGCGTGAAGGCAGAGCCATTGATTCAGATGGTACTTCTTCCATGGAAAAAAAGAAGCGGGAAGGTTATTTTTAATGGTCCAGCCACCCGATCAAGACCACTATAATAGCCTAAAGCTTGAGGTAGATACCTACGTAGAAAAATATTCTCACTTAGAAGTCCTTCGTTTCATCACCTGTGGATCGGTAGATGATGGCAAAAGCACCCTTATAGGCCGAATGCTGTATGAGGCACAACTAATCTCTGAAGATCAAATCACCTCGCTACACGATGACTCTAAAAAAATGGGTACACAGGGTGATGCAATTGATTTCGCCCTTTTAGTAGATGGTCTAGCCGCAGAGCGTGAACAAGGTATTACTATAGATGTTGCCTATCGATATTTTAGTACGAATCTGCGTAAATTTATTGTAGCCGATACCCCAGGGCACGAACAATATACCCGGAATATGGTCACTGGTGCTTCAACCGCAGATGTAGCCATTATTTTAGTTGATGCCCGCCTAGGTTTGCGGCCCCAAACTCGACGCCATTCATTTATCGCTTCTCTTTTGGGAATAGAACATGTTGTATTAGCAGTGAACAAAATGGATTTAATAGATTATTCTGAAAGTCGATTCAATCATATCTGCGAGGAATATAACTCTTTTCTCAACTATCTGGCATTTAAGTCAGTAACACCGATTCCGCTTTCTGCCCTAAAAGGCGACAATGTAATCGATCTATCTGAGACGATGGGTTGGTATGGGGGCCCCACTTTATTGAGGTTTCTTGAAACGATGAGTCATAGAGAGGACTTAAGTAAAAAAGCCTTCAGATTTCCTGTACAGTGGGTAAATCGACCAAATTCTGATTTCAGAGGTTTTTCAGGCACTGTATTGGCAGGCAGTGTAAAACCAGGAGATTCTGTTCAAGGTTTACCTTCTGGTCAGGTGGCAAAAATTGACCAAATCGTTCTCTCAACACAAAAATTAGACATAGCGGTGATTAACCAAGCGGTAACATTAACGCTGGATCGAGAGATCGACCTCTCTCGCGGTGACTTGGTTGTCTCGGCGGAAGCTCCTTGCGAGGTGTCGGATCAATTTGAGGCAGATTTAGTATGGATGGACAACGAACCAGGGTACATAGGACGAAGGTATGTATTTCAATTGGGTACCAAGCAAGCTAATGCCGACCTGTCTGATATCCGATTTAAATATGACATCAATAGCTTTGGGCAATTACCTGGTAGAGATCTCTCGCTGAATGAGATCGCCAAGGTTCACCTTAACTTGGACGCTGAAATTCCCTTCGAAACCTACTCGGACTGCAGCGGCCTGGGTGCTTTTGTATTAATAGATCGCTACAGTAATGCAACCGTTGCAGCAGGCATGATTCGTTTTGCGCTCCGCAGAGCATCAAACTTGCACCAACAAACGCTCTTTATAGATCGACCCGCGAGGGAAAACCTTGCTGGGCATAAAGGACGAGTAGCATGGTTGACTGGACTCTCAGGTTCTGGAAAATCAACTCTCGCCAATGCCACAGAACAACTTCTTTATAAAAAGGGATACCGAACCTATATTTTAGATGGCGATAATGTGCGTCTTGGTCTCTCAAAGGACCTGGGATTTACAACAGCAGACAGAGTAGAAAATATTCGCAGAATTTCAGAAGTAGCAAAGCTGATGATGGATGCGGGAATCATCGTACTCACTGCTTGCATATCACCCTTCAAAGCTGAGCGAGACATGGCAAAGCAACATTTTATGAGAGGCGACTTCCTTGAAGTCTATGTAAATACACCGTTGGCAGTCGCTGAAGAACGTGATCCAAAAGGATTGTACAAAAAAGCACGAAGTGGTCAGCTTCCAAACTTTACCGGTATCGGAAGTGTTTATGAAGTGCCACTAAACGCTGACTTAGTCATAAAAACAACAGAGCAAACAATCGAGCAGGCTGCACAACAACTTACTGAACTGATTACCAAAGATCTGCAAAAGTAAGGTTTGCTCCCAAGTGCAGATCCGAAAAACCAAACTCTTATTGCCCGAAGCTTAAAAAATATATCCACTTTACGCGTTACTGCAACGCTAATAATGATCAGTACTACCTGCATGGCCATTGGCTTTTTTATATTGAGACCGAGACAAGTGGAATAAAATCTAGGTTGAAGGTTTTTAACTATGGCCACGAGTTTGCCCGGAACTAAGTTTCATATCTTAAGTAATCGATTAAGATAGTTATCGCAGGCAAAAGACTATTTGTTCGTTGTGAAGCTTTTTAACCCATCCCTGGCGAACCACTCCCCGATAACCGAGTGATGAAATTATACTGGGAACGGAGCAATTTTTGGCTGTTCGCGGAGCAACGAGATACCAACTCACTCTTGCGCCATTGCCACCTTTGCATAAGAGCAAAAAAAGCTGTCATGTCTAGCACATCACTGGACTCAATGTCCGGCGAACTGAAAAGCTGTCTAAAGGTGGAAATCGAATACTTCACATTGATATGACGCACAAACTCATTGACCGGGTCAGAGCTAACATTAGTATCCTAACAATCATCCATCACACGTGAAAGATAAAAAAGTTCCGTGACAATTTCAGCAAAAAAGTTTGAAAACCTCTACTCTACTATAATACCTAAAGAGGCCTGATAATAAGGCGATCACTAAAAGTCAGGTTCACTCTTTCTCAAAAACAAAGCGATTCGATGGCGCCAGGTTGCTCTTTCAGTGAAAAACCATCAGAGCCAATCAAGAAATGGAGGGAATTATTGAACCGAAATGATTTCGTTCTAAGATTTATTAAGCTTTATGCGTATAAAAGTAAAAAACCTTACCCCATCAGCAGCGTCACTATTTTAATGGCACTTCGAACAGGGTTGGGTATGGCACTGGAGTTTAATAACTAAATGAGTAATGATTTAAGGAAGTCGCAGCTCTTAATCTCCTGGAATAATCCCAATCGCTTGGAGAGACTTTGTGTAGGACCGGATGCTATACAGATTCGACTTTCATGACATATGCACCAAATTGGCATATTTATGATTAAAAGGGAACTGTACTCTCGTGTCTACAATGCACCAAGGCGAAAAGATTTGTTAGCTCAACTCCTTCACATAAACCACAGAGCAGGCGCCTTTATGCACTTGGATTTCTTTCACAGGGATAGATCCCATTTTGGTATAAAAAGCATGAGCCCTATGCAAATTGCTTCCGACAATAATATTGAAACTTGTTACACCCTCTTTTCGGAAGTGATAACAAATTGCGTTAAATAAATTCGCGGCGTGGCCTCTACCTCGATAAGCCGGATCAACGACAATAGACAGTAGCTCTTGCCGTGGCAAATTGGGGGAAATGTTACTGTCTCTCCTCATGAAGAGGAGTTCTATAATTTTGTAAAGCTTGGGAGGTGATAAAAGACAGGACTTTAAGGAGTAAATTAGTCGGAGAGGTTTTGATAAAAGTTGCTTATATATTCTCCACGATCCTTGAGTGCCGGACACAAATCCCACAATCTTGAGATCCATGCGCTCTACCAGCAAAACGCTTTCACTATCTTTGTCTATTGCCTCGTAAAGCAAAGTAAGAAATGGAACACCCAAAGACGCCAAAAAGCCCTGATTAATATAATCACAATGAAGTCGAGCGACTGTTATGTAGTCACTTCGATTCGGTTGATGGGATTTTACATCCATTTATCTAACTCTTTTGGAGGAGGAGGTAAATCCTTGAATAGTTTCCAGACCAAACCAGAACTAAAACCTAACATGACCCATATTGTGAGACCAATAAGACCGAAATAAGAGGCAATATTTTGATGGGAGACATACCAATTCTCGAGAGATCCTTTATAAGGCATGACAATCTCATCATAGAACTTTTCTGGATCGTTATTTGCGCACATCATATCCTCTTCATCCCGAAATATTATGGAGCCAATACCAGACAAGCCTGGCCGAACTTTGATTATTTCATTTTGCGATGATGGTGGAAATGCGTAAAAGCAACGCTGTGTCTGAGGGCGCGGCCCTATGACACTCATATCACCATTAAATATGTGGATAAGTTGCGGCAATTCATTGATTTTAGTTTTACGAAGAAAACCGCCTATCGGCAGCACCCGCGGGTCATTTTTTAAAGTGACAGAGCCTGTACCCATATTAGGACTGTCTTTAAGCATAGTAGCAAATTTAAAGAGCTTGAAATGTTTGCCTCCTCGCCCAACACGATTCTGTGGAAAGAAAATCTCTCCCTCCCCTGTAACTCGTAAAATAAGCATTAGGGGCAGTAAAAGAGGTGAAAGTAAAACCAGCGCAATGCCTGAAAAAACGACATCAAAGAACCGCTGCATACTCACATTCTCTCATCTAAATATTTACCTGTCTCTTTGTGATTAAAATCAGGGACAATCTTATTGAATAATTCAACTATTGGTGCCTTTTCCCACGATGATTGGGTGCGAAGGTCATAGATCACTTTCAAGAAATTGTCCAGCACATCCGAACTGAAGTTAGCTTCGTTTTTAATCACCCCTAAACTATGAAATCGATCCATATCGAGAATTTCATTGTCCGTAAAAAACTCTTCAAAATCTTTTTCACCTGAAGTATCTGATTTAAAGAAATAACATGGCCAACGCTTAGATGCAATCAATTCATCAGATCGGTCTCTTGCTTCTTGCTCGGTGGAGCAATGATAAGGTTCGTACCCATGGTTCTCTACGTAGCGCTCTGCAATGTCAGAGAAAGTGGTCAAATGGAGCTGTTCACTTAACTTTGGGAAAAAGATATCTCTATTTTCGCCCAGGAGGCTTGACATTAAACATAGTTCCCCAGATTCCTGAGGGGTTACAAAATAACGTCTTACATCATTTGGCGCTGATATGGGTTGCCGTTTAGCAAAACGTTGGTTAAAACCATATAAAAGTGAACCATCGGAAAACGCAACATTAGCAAATCTAGCAGTCGATATATCCATAGATTCGCTTTCACGCATCAGAAACATTTCCATAATACGCTTACTCGCACCCATCATATTCACCGGATGTGCAGCTTTATCCGTTGATACGCAAAAATATTTCTTGCTGCCATTCGCTTTGGCCATTTGAACTGTCTTAATGGTATTAAGGATATTGACCTCAATAAGACGCATCAATGTGAAAGGATCTTTTTCACTTCGAACATGTTTAAGCGCAGAAAGATTAAGAACGTAGTCATACCCTTTACTGACATTCATTAGAGCTCGGTATTCATTGCTACCGCAGTCAAGAGCGAAGGTACGAAAATCACCCTCAATGTATCCAAGCGTGCTCCGAATGTCCCTTAAAAGTTCTACCATATTGTTTTCACTAATATCAACAACATGAAGTGCAAGAGGATTCCTCTTAAATATTTCGCGTGTAACAGCCTGACCAATAGAACCTGCACCACCTATCACCAAAAAACGGCTACTCGAAACTATTGCCTCTAGTTCTTTTCTTCGACTAGAAATATCGTCATCAAATAATGGTGCAGTCCGAGCAATTAGTTTTAATATATCCAAAGTAAATACTACCTATTTAGTTTCTTTAAGGCTCCATCAGGAACACTTGAGGGCACATTAACTACTCGATCTTCTAACCACAGCGAGTTTTCAAGACCATCTGTTTGACAGTTTTTGAACATTGGGAGCTTAGACATCAATGTCCAAATTGGACGGGTCATAACATTATTATCATTTGTCATTGTTAAGAATTCATCACGATCTAATCTGGAATCAAGAATTATTGAATTGAGCCAGTGATTTGCTATGTTTCCATTAATCGCTTTCACAAAATTAATATCCCTGTCATGAAAAAATTTATTCCATTTATCAGCCAACTGCGCTTTTATCACCAAAACATCGCTTAGACGCTCCATTTGAGCACAACCCAATGCTGCATTCAGATTTGGCATTCGATAGTTATAACCTATCTCATCATGCACAAACTCATATGGGTGCGGCACCTTTGAGGTTGTTGTAATATACTTTGCTCGCTGAGCCAGTTCAGCGTCATCAGTAATAATCATGCCTCCACCACCCGTAGTAATCACCTTATTACCATTGAAACTAAATGTGGCCATTGAGGCAAAAGTACCTGTATGCCGGCTACCAACGTAACTACCCAGGGACTCAGCAGCATCCTCTATTAAAGCAATATCCCAATCAGCACAAATCTTAGCAATTTCGGCTATTCGACAGGGAAATCCAAAAGTATGCATCGGCACACAGGCAGATATTTTTTTTTTCGAGGTTTTATTAAATGTTCCATTCTTCCTTTTCTCAGCATTTTCCGCCAGGAATCGTTTTAACGCGACTGGACTGAGCCCCATTGTGTCAATATCTACATCAATAAACAGGGGTTCAGCCCCTGCATAGCTAATCGCGTTACATGTTGCAACAAAAGTAAGCGCCTGAGATATTACCTCGTCACCAGGCTTTACCCCAGCTAATTTAATTGCTGTGTGGAGAGCTGCAGTGCCATTCATCGTGGCGATTGCATGCTTGGATCCTGTAAATGCTGCCACTAACTCCTCAAACTCGCTGACCTTTGAGCCAACCGAAGAAACAAAGTTGGAATCGATACAATCAACTAAGTATTGTCGTTCATTACCTTCAAATACTGGCCGATGAAGAGGAACAAAATCCTCGCCAAAAATTTTTCTAGAGAAAATAACTACATCCTCAGATATCTGATCCACTTTCCCCATAAGCTAATTGTCTACCTTTTCCCTATAAACAACTTCCAGATTTTCAGCCCATCGAGAAGCCAACATTTTTCTATCAAATTTCTCAATAGCTAACGCTCTTGCCTTGGCGCCTTTGACCTTTAAATCCTGACGATTACCCGCTGCTTTTTCTAAAACATCAGCGAATATAACCGGATCTTTCGGCGAAACTGAAAAACCACAGCCATTATCGTTGATTAGTTCAGCCAGCCAGCCCGGATAATTATTTAAAACCGGTACTCCGGCTGAAATGTAGTCAAAAAATTTGTTTGGTGATGTTCCATAGTAAAAGACCGGAATATCAGCTAATATTTGTAAACCAACATCAGTCGAGGCCATCAAACCTGCTAATCTTCTCTTGTTAACTGGCTCATGGAATATCACATTATATAAGTCTTCGCGAATTGCACGATCAATGAGGGTTTGTTTCAGCTTTCCTTGACCCAGAAACAAAAATTTAATCTCATTCCTACCCCTTGATCTGAGTTCGCTCGCAGCATCTAAAACGCTATCTAATCCATTTGCTATTCCGTGTGTCCCCGCAAACAAAACTAACAAATCGGTATCGCTGATCATACTCGGTCTCCAAGCTTTGACCTCAGTATTAAATATGTCTAGATCACAACCATTAGGTATCAAGCTGATTTTATCTGAAGCAACACCCTTTTTTTTAATCCCTTCGGCGATACCTGGGGATAGAGCGATAATGCGATGAGCTGAGTGATAACTCGCCCACTCAAGTATAGACATTAAGCCAAGAATAAACGGATTGGTAATCACACCCATTGCTCTCGGCAATTCCGGCCAAAGATCTCTGACCTCAAAAATAAATGGCTTGCTTCTCAACCACCTCGCGACAATCCCAGGAATGCCAACTGTAAGTGGAGTGGTCGTGGCAAAAACTAAATCATACTTCTCGGTGAACACTAACTTTAACCCTCCAAGCACATACCGCAAGAAAGTCATAGCTCGCTTTAATAACTCATCTGCATTCGCATAAGCCAATTCAAGTTCGATAACATCAATATCATCTACTATTCCGCGTCGCTGTCCATTTTTAAAAGGGCCCACGAGCCCAGTATCTGAGCCAAGATAACTACCACAAATCAAGGTAACCTTGTGGCCTCGCTCAATCAAGCACCTTGACATACTATAGGATCTTATTCCTGTGGACCCATCAGGCGAAGAAAAATGTTGGTGGAAATAAAGAACTTTCATGATGTCCAACTGAATTCGGTTAAAATTGTCCCTGCTGAACCTACTTCTACTTCTAAAACTGGCACCGTTTGTTTTTGCATATAAAATAGAGATTCCCAACCATCGACTAAATTAGCTCGCAACATTGCCACACTAGTAGTGACAGTCAGTTTGTTCAGTCCATCAGACACAAATACACCCTTCGGGATAGTCTCAATACGCCAATCACTATTGCGGAGACGCCACCTAAGAACCGCTTTATGCGTAAACCCCGATACCTCATCCTCCACATGCAAATTACTTTTACTTAGACCAACTTTTCTGAGGTGCCTTGCATTTAAATAATCTCGATAACCTGCGGAACAACTCACCCTTTTACTAGATTGTGATATTTTGGAAAGGTGGTTCATCTCCAGCCAATCACCAAAAAGAAAACGACTCAGCTTGGGCATTTGGTCCCTATCATCAAACTGAACAGTGTTATGGGAAGCGGTACCAGAAAAATATGCAGTTAGATCGGGCTTCGAGTGATAGCTATAGGAGCCGGCGTCCCGCAACACATTAGCTCCATTTACCCATAAATCAATATGAAGGATATCTGACTGACTTGGCCGATATCGAAATTTGGCATGACGAAACATCAAAACGGCTTTGCCAGAGCGGAGAAGTTTATACCCCCCCTCGTCATAATCGCAATCAGAGAAAACTGGTGGCTCAGTGGTTGCATCGGGTATACCCAACCAAGCTAATTGGAGTGACCAGGATCCGGGTTCAGTATAAGCAGAGCGTTCATGAAATAATGCCATAGCCAACTGGATAGTGGGGCGATAGTCTCTGTAGTCACTATCGGTAAGCTGCAAAAGGCGAGCCCCGTCGTTAGCTCCAAGATTAGGGCCATCACCAGTGCTCGGTGCAACCATCTGATACAACCATGAGGTTGCTAATCTGGCTTTACTATAAAATTTCTGTGAAAAAAAACGGCCTTTGAGCTTTTTACGCCAAACTTCAACAATGGAAAAAGTGTCAAGTAACATACGATGATAATTTAGAGAGTACTGACTAAAACTTCCGTCATTTTCAATAAGTTTATCAGATCTATTTTCGAGCCAATCGCGGCCCAACTTCTCCCAAACCGCAGCGTCTTTGCGGCCGTTAGAATACAAAAAGCTCCCTCCGATATAAAGCGCGGCTGCTTCTGAGGTGCCATGATTATTATTTTGAGCCATTGCGTAGTGGATCGTTGCTGCAATCCTACGAAGATGCAGATCAATAAGATGTCTTAGACTCGGCAGTGGCTGAAGTTCTTGCCCAAGTATCAAAGCGGCAGAACAGAGATGAATTACTCTTATTGAGGCTTCTTGCCCACACTTCCAGTTAGCGCCGAGATAGGGTGGATTTTTTTCGAGCCAATTCGATAGCCAACTATTTAGACTAACCAATGAATTTTTATCTCCATTTCTAGCTCGCTGAGCAAAAGCGAGCACCCAGTCCATGCGAGATTGCTCCCATATTAACTTCACATCACCGGTGGTTTCATCAAAGTCAGAGATCTTCCACCATGGCAAATGGCTTTGATCACTTTTATCACCACTAATTGGATTAGCCAACCAATCCGGAGGACAATTTCCCAATGGAAATTTTATATGGCTGAACAGACTTCCATAATCTTTCCAGGCAGAAATTGATGGTAGATCCGACTTAGGTAGCAGCGATTTGCTAAAAAAAGGTTGCGTTGGGGACTTGCTCCTTATTTTACAAACTGGGTGTAAGCTAAACTTAATCAACAAGCGGTAAGTTAAAACTGATATGACTTCTTTAAAGCCCAGTCTCGCTATCACTTTGACCTTAGAAAAAAATAAAAACATAGACTCACACTTTTGGGATAAATTAACGCGAATCGATTTAAAATAACAGTGAGTAAAGTGCAACGGGCAGTGTAGCAAAATCCATAATATATATGTCGCAACTTAGCAGTCCCTGTTTTAGTTATCCTACAGGTCAATGCAACTTTTAAAAAAAACGCTGATCTAGATAACAATGTTTTACGTGCTAACACCTATTTTACCAACAATGCCAGCTTCTATCTGTGACAATCTAGCGGTCACATTGCGCCGGCAGCATATCAGCTTATGGGCATTTTCTCAGTAATGTGACAAAGGCCCGTCCTTACGCCGCTCCTGCCTTTTCATGCTAACAAAAAAAACTACCGTATCTCGCACATCACCATGCTACCTATGCGACGGACCCAATACTTTTTGAGGACGAGCATTTTAAATCATTAACTTTATTTTGCGGGCACCATTCCTATTAAGACTGTTCTCTTTCTGTGAAATTGAAACCAGTTTGCTAAACTGGGATATAACAATCTTTTCCTTTAAACTTCACCAAGCTGTCTACACACGTCTATGCCAATGAGCTACCAATACCTCACCAACCATTCAAAATATTGAAAGACCTTTATTTAAACTAACTTATTGAAGCCGCATCCCATCAAAAACTGTTGTCTTCAAATTACAATTGTCCGCTTCAACCTGATCAAAGAGACTAAGCTGGGAGCCAAGCTTTTTTGCCAGATGAGCAATTGCTTTAGTATCTTTTGGAAGACAGACACCCCCATAGCCTCTAAGATTTTCCGATACCTCTAAATAGTCTCGGGGGTTTACATTACGCTTCAGATACGAGTCGAGAACCGTCATATAATCTGCGTTGAGCTTCTCACAAATTTCAAAAAAATTATTAGCAAATATTACCTTTGTAGAATTATAAACATTACTAAAATATTTCAGCACCTCTGCTTCTGTTGGCGACATAATCGAGATATTCTTCGGATAATTTCCATGGCTTTCAATTATTTTTTCGGCATAAATCTTACAATCTGTTCCAATAGCTAACAGATCATGATTCAAAGTGAAATCTTCGTATGCACACCGCTCCCTCAAAAATTCAGGGACAAAACAGATACTCAAATTCCCAAATTCTTTTTTCATGTTTTCAGTCGTCCCCGGAACGACTGTACTTTTAATTACCACAAGGCCTGCAAATGATTGAAGACTAAGCTCTTCAACACATTTCCTCACAATAGACACATCACACTCACCTAAACTCCCGACAGGTGTTGGAACACAAATATATATGATTTCACAATCACACAGATCCTTTATTTTTGTGTTATACAAAATATCGTGAATAACAACCTCATGCCCGAGTGCCTTAAAGCCTTTACAGCACGCTTGACCAACAGCTCCGTGCCCGACAATACCTAATTTCATAAACTTTCCAAAATAAGTTCGATTCCCCGGCTTAAAGGGGTGTTAGTCATATTCCCACAAATATTATGGAGCTTTTTCGTACAAGGGACTCGCCTCATAACACTGCCCTCGGGTGCATCTTTTAGGATTAATTGATCTTTTACCCCCATTTTGTCAAGTACAATTTGCGCCGCGTCCCGGATAGTAACTTCTTCGGAACTACCAATATTAATGATATTATTGCTGGCTTTAGGACTCTCAATCACTGACTGAGTGTATCCAATAGCATCATCAATATACAAAAAGCTTCTAGTGTTTTGGTGGCCCACCAACTCTAAATTTCCATTTTTTACTTTATTGATAAATTCTGGGAAAAAATGATCTATCTGACCTGATCCATAAATATTGTGGTAACGAATGATACTGAAATTCATACCAAATTGCTCATAAGCTGCTACAACGCTGATCTCATTACCTATTTTTGAGCCTCCATATGACCATCTCGGGTTAGTAATGTCAGTGACAGAAAGAGGAACAGTTTCTGGTGTTGGAAGGTAAGATGAATCTAACTCGATTGATCCAGCATAACTTTCACATGTTCCAGAAAACACAAAACGATCGACACTATTTTTATACCTATTAAGTAGGTTAATCGTTGGAAGAGTGTTATCGAGAACAACATCAAATGGTTTTTTATAAAACCATTTAGTGCCATTATACGCTGCTAGATGAACAACAATATCGACATTCGGAAGATTATCCACGACTTTTTTATCCTTCAAGTCGAACCCATTTTTTTTGTCCACTTCTATCACTTGATAACCATCGCGCCTTAATTTTTCTGATAAATGCAGACCGATAAATCCAGATGAACCAGTTATCAATATTTTCTTGTAATTCTTCATACAAACTTCCATAGCTTGATTTCGCATTATATTTTTGTACACTTCTCCGCTCAAGTCAGGAGGCTTATCAAACTGTGCTTTTATCACTAGTGTTTGAGTAGGCTAAACCGCCCCGAGAATCACCTGTGCCTAAAAAGTTGATATGGGGGTGTTATGATGTAATTACGGCAGTCTACTAACTGAGCTATTTCGGCGACTTGAGTACACCTCGAGCCCAATACCTCTTCTTCCATTTACAAACTAATTTTTTGCTAGGGTAACATCTTTGAGGCAACTGATACCGAAGTAACTGCGATAACGTCGCCTCTACAATCAGCAGAAAGACAGAGCTCTTAAAATAATAAAATTGTTAGATAGATGATTGGTAAATCTACTTACTTATCTCCTTTTCTTTTATTTACGTGTTTCAAACCACTCAATTTATTGTCGCTAAAAACACCGACTCGCTGTCATAGACGATCTCAGTTGCAGGCGGGAGAGCCTCTCTTAATTCCTCATAACATAATTCGAAGTCGTAATAATCCGCAAGAAAGTTAGCAAGACTGTAATCGATAAAAATCAATAATTTGGTCGACTTCTTGTGATACCTCAAGCTCTCAAAATCACATACATGCATACGACTCTTATCTATATTTATACCGCCATTAAAAATACGGAGATTATCAGTTGTTCGCGCCTCTGCAGTATGAAGCTGTAATAGATTATTCTCTGCCATCCTATTGGCAACAAATTTCCTTGCATTGTGTAAATCACCACTCATGGACATTCTATATGCATATGATGCTGATTTTTCGACAGACGATATTAAACATAAACCAGCTATCAGTGTCGTGAGGAAATAAGTTTTCTTGGAACCAATTACCTGATTTACATCCTGCGCTATATTGACTATCGCGTAACCGAAAATCGGTAAGAAAACTATTATAATTGGAAATAACATTCTCTCTACAAATGGTAGTGGCTGATATGAATATAAAGATGTGGATCCAAACGTAAAAACCAACACCCAACTCACAAGGGCAATATTAAGAATCGTAAACTTTCTGTTTTCCTTTTTTTCAGGATTCAAGAGCCAATAAACAGAAAATATTACAACCGGCCAAAATAATGCGCTAACGTGAAGTGGGAATTCGCGTATTGGCTCAAAAATAATTCTTACAACTGTATCTATCGCAGTGCTTTGTTTCCAAAGGTGATCAAAACTCAGAGCAGACAATCTTGCCAGAGCATCGCTCCACAAGTATTCATACATACCGAAATATAAAATGAAAAATATGGATCCAGATATCATTAATGCACCATAGAATTTGAGCTTGTTTGCTATCTTTCTTGTATAGCAATCACTCAAAAATATGAATAGAAATGGGAAGATCAAAAAGTAAGCCACCTCTTTGAACAGGAAAGCGATTGCACCAAAAATAACCACTTTTATCCCAGAGGATGCCTGACTTCCGTTTGCCATAAAATATAAACTTAAAAGCATGAAAGCTGATGCCCCCAGATCGGGATAAATATTTTTAGAATATTGGAGCAGCCCAACCATCAAAACATTAGCAAAAAATAACTGCCGACCATCATCACAAAAGACATGAACAGCAATGACCATTACGTAGAATGTCAGCAAGCTTGGCAAAAATGACGCAAAATCATTAATTCCAAATAGCTTGAATGAAAGCCAATGCAAAACCAAGAGACCTATACGATGGTCAAACGGATGCTCCATCTCCCACGATGAGATGTTATCGAAATCAATTGCAAGATTTAAATATTTTGCTGGATCGGAAAAACTATGCGAGCTAGGAACCATAAGCCAATAGAGTGTTGCTACACCCAACATCAAAAGGAGCTGAAAGTTTTTTCCCCAAAATATTTTTGTCAAAAACTCATCCTTTTGAAAATAAACTCAGGAATACTGCAGATAACGAGCATTATGTATCTCCAGACAGGCCTGACGTAAATGATGTTTTTTTTTGTCTTTACTGCAGCAAAAATCTTATCTGCAACTTCCTCTGGTTGCGCCGTTAAGATACTAGGCAAATTCTTACTTTGCGTCATTTTGGTGGCAACAAAGCCTGGTAAAACTGTCAGAATATTCACGCCTGATTTATAAACTCGGTTTCTTAATCCAGATAGAAAAGCCGTAAATCCTGATTTTGCCGATCCATAAATATAATTTGATGCTCTGCCTCTATCTCCCGCCACTGAGGATATTCCAATAATTGAGCCGTGCCCCCGCATTTCAAAACGACGCGCAATTTCACCTAACAATAATGATGGTCCCTCATAATTCGTTCGCATCACTAACACTGAATTCAAAAACTTCTGCTGATCATCGTTTTGACGTCCTAATAACCCTACCGCACAAAGCACCACATCAGGAAGACACGCCAAAGAATCGAGAAAATCGGGAAACCTCTCATATTTAAGAATATCGAGCTCATAAGCTATAACATTAGTCTCGTGTCTAATCTTCAAATCATCAACAACAGGATCTAATTCAGATGAGTTTCTCGCTGCTAATTGAAGCTCGTATCCTTCCGATGCATACTTATTAGCAACCGCAAGCGCAATATCCGATTTCGCACCAACTATAAGGATTTTCTTAGTTTTACTCATAGTTTTACTCTAATTGATTGTTCTGATTTGATAAAACGATTTCTATATTTAAGAAACTCGTCCTTACTAAAAGTTGGATTATACTGGACATCCTCCATGATAGCGTCTTTCGCAAGATAAATAGTGCCTCCAAAATCATTCACCATATCTGTGAGCTGTTTTCCTAACGCGATATTTATTTTAGAAGCTTTGAAATCTAATGCTAAAGTAAGACCCTTTCTTGGAAACGAGACATACCCGTTGCCTGAGCCGAAATCTTTTAATACTGCTAGAAAAGAACCGGATGATTTTTTTTGGATCGCAAAAAATAGCTTTGTATAACCTTCAAGTGAAACCTCTTCCGGCAGTACGCACTGAAATTGGAAGAAGCCTTCTTTACCGTATATCCGATTCCAGTTACCAATGGAGTCTAATGGGTAAAAATAAGTGTCCCAATCAACGCAAGAGGACGGCATAAATTTACTAAAATTAAAATAGAGTTTATTGAAGGCCGAAACTGTAAAGTTGTTGAGTAAGAAACCAGGAGCGTCAAAAAATAATGAGAATTTTTGATTTCTAACTTTAGGAAAGACAGCGGATTTTTGTTTTACTTCGTCCTTTTTGGCGTGCTCACCCAACAAAAGAATCGAACGACCAAAGGACTTTCCAGTTGCGAGACAATCGATCCATGCCACCGAATACTGTGCATCCTTATTTTCATGAAACGATTTTAAAGACTCGCTCAAATTATTATTTATTACGGATCGTTGCTTGATCCACCCCGATTCAATTTTTTTAAGTTGAATAGAACACCGTAAAATCACGCCGGTTAGACCCATCCCTCCGATTGTCCAGCGAAAAAGATCCGCATTTTCAGAACGGGAACACCTTAAAACTTGATTGTCTTCATTTATTAAATCTATCCAATTAACGAAGTTGCCAAATGAACCATCTTTGTGATGATTTTTACCGTGCACGTCACAAGCAATTGCCCCTCCTAAACTTACGAACTTGGTGCCAGGTGTAACATATGGGAACCATCCCCTAGGTAAAAAAGTATCTATGATATCGGCGATCAAAACACCTGACTCTGCAATTAATTCGCCACTTTTTGCATTCCATCTAAGGAACCGATTAATGTGGGTCATTGTAACAGTTAGGTTTTTATTAATTGCGGAGTCACCATATGCTCGACCATTGCCTCTTGCAATATATGACTTACTATTTCGTAAAATTGCAGCAAGTTCCGCCTCAGACTTTGGTGTTAACTCTCTACTCTGAATCTTTGGGAATCTGCCCCATCCAAATAACTCGGTCATTTTAGTCTCCAAATACGTATTTTTTGTCCAATGAATATTTTATGAAATAGCCTATCGATAAACCAATAATTGCCCCAAGCTCTCTTGCGAAGGAAGTCCCAATTAAAAAATAGAACAAGCTCTCTGTAGTCCAAAAAATAACTGTGGTGCCAATGCCGTTCAGTGAATAGAAAAGAAACTTCTTAGAATTATTTTTAATAGAGCGGTCAAGGTCTTTAAAAATATAAATTTTGTCTAAATAATATTTTGTAACAAGTCCTGTAATAGTCCCAAATAAAAGGGCAACAAAGAATCCATTATTAAAAATAACTCCTAGAAGAATTCTCTGAGTTGCAAGATTTACCAAGATCGCAACTAAACAAAATAGAAAATATTTAGGTAAAAAATTCATCAAGTTGCAGAAAGCATCAAGATAATAATGAATCCGAAAAGTGCAATGTAACTCGTTTTCGATTTCAAAGCGTACTTTACTGGGTCGTCATCCATTTGACCTCGCTGTACTATGAGCAGCGTTTCGAGTATCCAATACAGTAGAATGATGGGAATGAACCAAAGTAGCCTCGGTTCCTTGTATAGATTTAACGCTTGTTGAGATTCGATATACAAACAAATTACCAGGACGGAAATGAGACCAGAGAAGTAACTTATATTACAAATAAATTGCATATCGGAATTTTCATACCCCCTCCCAGATACAGCTTCCGAACTTATTCTCTTTAATTCTATCCATCTCTTAACGCCTGCCAAAAACAGAAAGAAAAAAACTGCGAAACTTAACAACCAGTTAGAAACCGGAACATCTACCAAAACTCCCCCTGCTATAAGCCTTGAAAGATATAGCAATGAGAGAGCCATAATATCTAATATAGGTTTTTTCTTTAAATATTTTGAGTAAGTAAACGTACCAATAGAATAAAAAAGTAACAACAGCTGAAATGTTGGTGACAGGTTGCTTGCGATAATAAACGCGCCAACGATGAGAAAAATAAAGATATAAAAGCCGTGGGTAACGGATAAAGACCCAGCAGCAAATGACCTGTATTTTTTTGAGTAATGGTTCCTATCACTTTCAATATCGAAAAGGTCATTAACGATATAAAAGGCAGAGGCAACAAAAGAAAATGCAAAGAATCCACTCACAAGACTCTCAGACAATCGAGCAAATTGGTCAAATGACAAGATCGTGGGGATGAAAATTAGTAAGTTTTTCACCCACTGGTATACTCTCATCGTTTTTATTATTTCTTGGAAAAAAAATTTCTCTTTCACTCCAACAACTTCAGCATAATTTCCAGTACTACTGACTGTCTTGATTAATCTTCTAGATGCATTTACAAGGTAACATTTCTTAGCTTTCCTCCAAATAACCACGTCAGCAAAAGAATCTCCAATATATTCAAAATCTTGCCCCGCAGTTATTTCGAATATCTTTTTTAGCTTAATCTCGGACTTGAGATTCTCGTGCTCGGTTCCATACCAACCATCGAAAATCTTTAAATGCTCAGCAATCCTTCCAACAGCTTGGTGGTAACTAGCGGAGACCAAATATACCTTCTTTGTAGGGTGTTCTTTTTTCCATCGATAAATTAGGTCTATTACTTGCTTATCATAAGGTAAATGTATAATTGAAATATTTGTTTTTTCATAAAGGAATCTCTTTAGACCGGCCCTACCCTTACTTAGAAAGATGTACGCGGAAACAAGCGGCGCAAATATATTTTGAGAGCAATACTTTACGAAAGACTCCAATAAATAGTCTGATTTGATAAGCGTTCTATCCAAGTCAACAAAAAGTGTGGTCATTTTTTTAACCCATTATGTAATCGCTGTGTGCCGACCCATCGGCTAAGAACTCTGGTAAAAGTAAAAACTTTCCTTTGGCCCAGTTGAATTCTGTATAAATACCACCTGACGAACCAACTTCAACTTCTTAACCGGTACTGCCCGATTTTGCATGTAAATGAAGGATTTCCAACCATTGTCTAAATCAGCTCTCTAAACGAGCATCTCGCATTTAATATTCAGTGTAAAACATCTATCAGATACTTTGATTCGATTTATTGTGGTTTTGAAAACCCATTCACCATCCGCGAGCCGCCAACAAATTACCTACCTACTCTAAAATCCGTTGATTCCATCAATGATACTGAGTCTGCTAATGTCTTTATTAACCAACCTGTCATACCCAGCATCCCTATAATCACTGTAACTTGCAGAGCAGCTCACGACAAAGTTAGTTACATGCATAACAACAAGTGTGCTTTATTCACCTACTATCCTCAGATCCAAAATCTAGCACTAAAGTCCCAGGTCTCACTCAAAGTCATTTTTTTTAAAAAAGTTATCATGGAAACGTTGCTTATACCTCGAATAACAAATATCTTAAAAACTATTAAAATATGCCCTAGCCGGATTAGCAATAGTGAGGTATACGAACTACCCACGAACTAGTGCTCGGTGAGTTGTCTTATAATTTACTAGCTAACTGACTCTAGCCCACGCCTTGGAATAAAAATAAAATTATTAATATAACGATCTGAGCGCGTAAAATTCAAAAAGGGGAGCTGATGAGTCTCGTAATTAAACTGAGATAATGAAACAAGCGATCTCTCAAGCAAAAAGAAACCATCATATCCTTGCCTCAATACCAAATTAAACACGTCTTCGATCGGTTTTGAAATATGCCTTTGTTCAATTTCCAACAGCAGAATCGGTTTGCATCGCTGAAGGGTCAGTAACGACCCCTCAATAACATTATACTCATGTCCCTCAACATCAATTTTGATTAAATCAACGTCATTGAACCCATAAGAATCCAGAGTTCTAACCTCGACCCTGCGTTCTTTAAATGGTGATTCTCTTACTTCCAATGACGCTCGAGAAGTTACAGGCTTTCCATCGATTATTGGAATATAAAAAGTGAGGCTAGTGTCACAGTTAGAAAGTGCAATGTTGTGAATTTCTACATTTTCTCGATTTAACTCCTTAATTCGAGCAGTCACTTCAGTTAATGGCTCAAAAGAATCAATATAGGAAAATTTGTTGGAAAAAAAGTAGGTGTAGATTCCAACATTTGAACCAATGTCCAAAAATCTATCTCTTTTTTTAACTAAGGAGTTAACCAAATACATCTCTTTATCTCCGCCTCCCGTTATCCTAAACCAAAAAAAATGAAGAGCAAAATATTGATTAGATGAGAGGAGAAACTTTAAAAATTTTTTAATATTTTTTTTCAACGATTTAACCTTTTCTTTCGGTCAAATACTCAGGTATTCAAAACTACCAGACGTTATTACTACTTTTGCTTGACTGCTCAGGATCAGTAGTAGATTAAGTGTTAATAGTGCATTTGTTGCCTCAATAAAGCCCTTTTAATAAATCATAAATCGGCTTATCAATAGTTTTTATAAGTTTTGCTGGGACCCCTGCAACTATTGAGTTATCCGGCACATCACGAATGACTACTGCATTGGCCCCTATGATAACATTGTTACCAACCCTAATATCGCCTAAAATTTTTGCACCGGTAGCAATATAAACATCATCTCCCACTCGTGGCACTCCTAAAGGATCTAACTGCCTGCCAATCGTGGTTCCTTGTCCGAAAAGTACTCGCTCTCCAACAATAGCATCCTTGTGAATAATAACTCCACTGCCACCATAAGCTGCTTTAGAAAACCTACCAATTTTTGCGCTTCCAGGAACATGCGAATTAAAAACCAAAAATCCTAGTCTAGTTATAAACTTTGAAATTTTGAAAAACCCTCTATCGTAGAGTCCTCGACTCAATCTATAGAAAGAAATAATATTCATTTGTCCTCCTTCTTACTCAACTCAGTAATTTTTCTATACAAAGATTCTACCTCCCAACCATTTCGAGTCCAATCAAAGGTTCTTTTTGTGTGCTCAATAATGTCATGCTCGGTAGTACCTATGTTTCCATGCTCTAGTGCTACTTTCAGAGCTGGTAATAAATTATTGCTACCCTCTTCATAAGAAATCCAACCAAATTCTGGTATTACTTCCGAGAGAGATCCAATATCAGGGGCGATAATAGTTTTCCCGAAACTCATAGCAAGCAATACAGATGCTGAATTTAAAATTTTCTCAAATGGCAGCACCACAAAGTCTGCTGCATTGAAGTAGATTTGAAAATCGTCATCCTGGACAAATTTATCTTCGAATCTAACATCTAAATTACGAGAGCGACAAGCCTCAACCTCTTTGATGATCTGACTATGGAATTCATTTCCATCGACTTTCCCTGATATTATGAGAGTTGATTCAAGATTATTCAGCTTATTAAACTGTTTTAGTAAGTTAACGGTGCCTTTGTAAGACTGAATCCTGCCAACATGCAAAAAAACGTGCTTTCTTAAATCTTTAAAATGCCGTTTAGCATCACTTTTTGAAATTGTATTTTTGTAGGAATCTACGAAATGACAAAGTGTGCCTGCTTGAACAATTGTTGCAGGGTTAATTTCATACAAGTCAAAAAGTTGTTTTCTGGAGGAATTAGATAGTAAAAAAATACCATCACATACATTGATCAACTTTTGAATCATTTTTTTTTCTCGAATGATGTCCTCGCTATTGTGTGCTATTAAATTATGAACGGTCCAAACTACTTTTTTATTTTTGATTTTTTTCAACCCAGCGTAATACATCAACGTTTTCAGAGTTCGAGTGAATAGATTTCTTCCTGCGTAGAAATCATGTGGCCAATCTAGATGAATAAAATCTGGCTCTCCGCATGCAGCGAAATAGAGCGGAAAGACCTTCTTGGGTGAAATCCTTTTAACAACGATACCCGAACTTTCAAGACAATCAGCAAATAATCTTTGATAAGGATTGGATCCAGGTTTATAAGGAAAATAATTGACTGTAAAGTTTTTCACGTTTCGTTCTTCATATTTATTCTTAAAGGTCTATGAGATTGACATTTCGTCTTTTCTTCTGATGCTCACAATCGTTTCATTACTCTGAATATGGTCATTATTGGGTATGCGCCGAGAAACACAACGAATGAAACTAAAAATAACCAGTTATCTGAATTAAAGACGAAGGCGGCATCGATACCCAAAAACCATCGGAGATACAATGCAGTAGATAAAGAAATCCCCAGGATGAAAGCGTCTCCTCGACTAATGAATAAGGTCCACTTTTTGCCTGACTGATAAAAAACAAACGCGCTAGCAAATGCTAGCACGGCAAAGTTAATTGCGATAATACTCATCAGCCCATAGACTTTAAAGGTTGAAATTACGATTATTGCAAGGCATGCAGACACAATTTGAGAAATAGTCCAAACATTGTACAGCATCCTACCGTACCCCAAAGCCACCGACATTTTCCTATAAATATTACCTAGGGATGCAATGACTAAAGCTAAGATATTGGTGAGTAAAAATGCGTATGCAAGTTCGACCGATAAATCATCAAACTTTTGACCGCTCCACAATAAATCTAATAAGGCATGTCCAAATACAACCGCACCCATAACCATGCACACATTTACACTGATTAAGGCCCTTACGTAGTCATTGACGAGTCGACTATTTGCAATATTTTTACTGTACTCAGTAAAAAAAATTGTTATGAAAGGCAGTATAGCTAAACTAAAAACCTTAGATGCCAATGATTGAACATATTTAAATATCGCATAAATTCCTTCTGGCAAGAATGAGGCGCTTGCCGTAAGGGTGAAATTAAAGAGTGCTGTACTACTCACATATACGATCGTGCTTTTGAGTGCTTGAAAAAAATTTTGGTGATCAAAATCCTCAATACTCCAGAGAAAATGATGCCGGTACCCTAATTTATGCATCTGAAAAATGTAAAATACAAACTCAAATAATCTGCCTACAATCATCGCGTAAACCAATGCCCATAAGCCAAGGGTCTCATAAAATAAAATTAACGAAATGATATTAATTACAACAGTAGTCGCGACAATGAATTCTGGAGTACCGTATTTACTTTTTGCGTTCAGAACAACTCTAAAAAAAGACACAACGATTTGACATAATAGCAAAGGAACTAAAAGCCTAAATATCGAGGTTATTAAAGCTTTGTCCTGCGAAGAATAGCCCGGGGCCATTAATTCCGTCAAATATGGAGCAGAAATAAAAAAGAAAATTAGTCCCAGACTTGCAAATAATAAAAATCGATTGAAAATGACACTTAAAGCTTTAAAACCTTGGTTTTTACGAAGCTTTTCTAATCTTAAAAATTCAGGAAGAAAAATTTCTGCTAAATGCCCAGTCTGTGAGAGCGAAACGGTAACATACAATAAATTTTGAGCTATAAAATAAATTTCAATTTCACGTGATGCTCCAAAATACTCTACTTGGAGGATAGAATAGGCAACCCCAAGGATACTTGTTACGGCATTGATAGAAGTTAACCTTGCAAGAGAATTTAAAGCCATCTAATTATGTTAATTCCAAAGTGTTTGTTAATTTTTCTATGTTATTGGAGGTGATAACAGCAAGGGAACGTGAAAAAATCAGAGCACTCCAATTTGGCTCAAATAGCCTCGGAAAACACTCCCGATGTAAATCGCTTATTACACTGAACAATTTTGTAAAATCGTTGCTGGGCGGTCTCTAATCTCCACTGTTCATTCAATTTAAAGGAATTATGAGACATAGCACTTAAATCACTGTCAATCATTTTTAGCAGATCATCTTTAAACGAATTAAAGGTCGATATTTTCCCATTTACTCCATCATTAACTAAATACCCATCAGCACTTCGAACCGTACTGAGAGCTAAAATTGGAAGCCCATAGTGAAGGGCATGATTCAAAACTACTCCCCAGCCCTCATAGAGAGAAGGACACACAAACAAAGTTGCGTTTACAAACAGATCATTGAGCGCTTCGGCTTCTATGTGGCCATGAAAATACACTCTAATGTTTTCATTCTTCAATACATGGTCAGCGATGGAGGAGAGTTGTCCCAACAATTCTCCATCTCCAGCTATATCAACTCTTATGCTTTTTTTACCGTGGTAATCTCTCAATGATTCTAAAACCAGCTCAAAGTTTTTTCTTTTTATGAGTCGTCCCACTAATAAGATACGGACTAACGGGGATGAATATTTTCCGTCCTGGACCGCATGATCTAATACGGGATACTCCTCATAAAACGAAAATTTCAAGCATCTCCCTTTAAAACCAATACGGTTAAAATCTTCGCGACATCCTCCTCCGATCGCTAACAGCGTAAAGTGGGCACTTAAGTAATAAAATAGGGCCGTAATCCATCTAGAAAAGTACTTTGTCTTGAAACCCTCAGAAGCAACAAAAGTCCTCTTTCTCAAGAAACATGAGAAAAAAAGTAAGAACGGTTGCCATGGTAGAGGGCGAAATGCGCCAAGAAAAAAAATCACGTCGCTCCTGATAATTGTAACCAGTAATTGAAAAACGGATATCCAATCAATCTTTGTTCCTCCGTCTGAGGACCATCGCTCTCCCTTTCTGAAGACTGGCATTTCTTCGAAATAAAAATATGTTACAGCACAATTTGTGTCCTTCAACGCCTCAAGAAAAGAGATCGTATGGTAATTGCAGTATGGTAATATCCCTAATATTTTAATGGGTAATCTCCTCTAGAAAAAACGCTCTGCACGATAATAAGGATGAATATAATCGAAACAAAATTCCCAAAATTGTAAAGCAAATAATTCTCTCCCAAAGCCCTCGCAAGATAGTAAAGGATAAAAAGAACAACGGCGATTGTCAGATTAGAAGGGTTTTTGACCGCTCTACCAAGAATTTTCAAAGAACCTACTATAACGAATAGAAGGGTAGGCAAACCGAGCAAATAACCTCCCTCCACTAGTAAAGTTACATAGCCGTTGTGAGGTGTTTGTTCTTTTCCTAGGTATTGATACATTTTGCCACCGATATCGGAACCTACCCCTATTCCTAGTATCGGCTTCTCAGAAAACACCTGCATTCCATACATCGCTCTCTCACTTCTTTGTAAAGCCGAAATCAACAATGAATCCTCTGAAGATCGGTCTGCATAGAGTATTTTTGAAGAAAAACTATTCAGAATAATAATGTCGGGTCGAGCAAAAACTGATATTATGGAGAGTAAAAACAGTCCTTTCCAAAACGACTTTTTCTTGATCATAAATATGCTAGAGGCAGCTAGAAGAATTCCTAAAATCAACATCGAACCCCTCGAGGCTGACAAGACAAGCATGAAACACGGTAATAGGCTGTATAGCAATTTATCTTTTAATGTTGCATGAGCAAATAATGCGATAATAACTCCAACCCCGGCATACATGCCGACCGTTTGGCCAACATAGGTGCTACTTATACTCTCGAAGGCAAAAACTAAAAAGATTAGAAGGGAGATATTTATAGCAATCGACAGAACTCTGAGAGATATCTTTCGCTTTAGTGGTATAAATTGTAGGTAGGCATATGTCAGGTAGCTAAAAAATGAAAAAAACTTTACCAAGGTTATAAATTTATCTTCAGAAGCAATCAGATTTGCGGTGAATAATGTAAAAAATACCAAAAACATAAAAGCGAAGTGAAAACTAAATATTTTAGATCGATTAGCTCGAGACATCGTCACCACGATGTACAAAAATATTAGTAGAACAGGCAAAAACATCAGTAGCGATGAGATACTGCTGAAACCAAATGTATAATTCAATAAAAGAGCACTCGGCAGCAGAATTGATAGAAAGATTAGCTGACTATTTATTTCAAAGAAGTGAAAACTGCATCTCATAGAGCTCGGTTACCCTTTGAAGCATTATAACTTGACTAAAGGCCTTTACTTTACACTTAGATTTATCAATAAAAGCATCTTTTTCAGCAGACGTAAGATTCATATATTTCTCAATTGCCGTAAACAAACTGTCTGAATCGATAGGATCAAATAGAAATCCCGAGGAGTTATCATCGATAATTTCAGGAATTCCTCCGATATTACTACCCATGACGAATAGGCCGAGTGCTGAGGCCTCCAACAAGGAAACGCCGAGGGCCTCGTCCTTGCTAGCCAGCACAAAAATTTCTTGCTGATTCATTACTTTTATCAAAGCATCTCTCTGCAATGGGCCTATATTGTTTACAAAACTAAAATTTTTACTCCTTGCAGCAAAGGCCTTATCGTCAACTCCTACGATGGTTAATTTTATAACGTCACTGCCATGCTTTGCGTTTATTTGAGCTACAACGTTTATAAGTAATAAAAAATTTTTTGTTTTCCAGTCACTGCCGACCGATATCATATTAATGCTATTCGATCCACTGGATCGATTGCTGCCATCAGACTCAAATATACGCAGGTCCACGCCTTTGTAAATTCTCAAGAAGGAATGTTCGTCACTATACTTTTTCTTGAGAACTTCTAAAGTATAATCTGAATTTGCCACTACCAAATCAGAAAGTTTGAAGGCTTTAATTTCTATCAATTTCCTCAGTAAAATGCCGAAAATGCGCTTGAAGCCATGCTGTCTTATCTTTTTAAAAAAACTTTCAAATAAGTCTGCTTGCTTGGTGTCATTAGCTTGTGTAATTATGCGGGAGGCAAATGGATTTTTGATAATAAAATTTGAGGGCATATTGTAATGGCAGATTACCGAGTAACCCCTTTTACTGTAAAATTTACAAATCGTATTTGCTCTTATTGAAATATTAAAGTACGTAGCTAATCCTAATCCTAATTTCTTTATCCACGAATTTGCACCGACAAATATAAACTCATAGCCGTGCTCTCCATTACCAAAATAGTCAGTCAAATATTTAGCATAAGTGGCTGGACCATTTCTGGACTCCTCATGAACAGTGGAAACAAAAATTACGACTCGCTTATGAGACATGGGCTTTCGAATTATCAACATAAAAAGAAAAAAAGGAGTGGTAACATAATAATTTACAATCGCAAATCGACATCGCTCCGATCAAATACATACTTTAAATCATATATTATATGATTTGGTTTGCCATAAGATCTTAATTTTCTGATGCCAAGATCATGAAAATGCGAATGGGCGACTGCTAAAATGATTGCATCGTAATGAAGACTTTTTGGCTCATCACAAATTTCGATCCCATATTCCGCATGAGCTAACTCTCTATCGCACCATGGATCAAATACTTCAGAGGCCATGCCATTGGCCTTTAACTCGGAAATGACATCAATAACTCTTGTGTTCCTTATATCAGGGCAATTTTCTTTAAACGTAAATCCGAGTATGAGCACTCTAGAATCTTTAATGGGTATGTCGCGATCCAACATTGCTTCGAGTAATTGTGATGCAACATAAACTCCCATCCCGTTATTTATCCTTCTACCTGATAAAATCACATCTGGCATAATCCCCGAAGCTTCAGATTTGTGCGTCAAATAATATGGATCAACGCCAATGCAGTGGCCACCGACAAGCCCAGGTCTGAAAGGTAAAAAATTCCATTTCGTTCCAGCAGCCTCTAATACATCAAGCGTGTCAATGTCCAGTTTATTAAAAATAATTGCCAATTCATTTACTAAAGCAATATTTAGGTCACGCTGAGTGTTTTCTATAACCTTTGCAGCTTCGGCTACCCTTATGCTTGGGGCTAAATGAGTCCCGGCAGTGATTATCGTGGAGTAAAGTTCATCAACAAATTTAGCTATATTTTCTGTCGATCCTGACGTTATTTTTTTTATATCAGTAAGGCCCCTCTCTTTATCACCAGGATTAATTCTCTCTGGGGAATATCCTGCAAAAAAATCTTGGTTATACTTCAGCCCAGACACTCTCTCTACGATAGGAATACAATCATCTTCCGTTGCCCCTGGATATACTGTAGATTCGAAAATCACCACATCGCCCTTTGACATAAGGCCCCCGAGCATCTCGCTAGCGTTCTTTAGGTGCCTCAAATCAGGATTGTTAAGATAATCAATTGGGGTGGGAACAGTGACTATGTATACATTACATTCTCTCAATTCATCTAAATTAGAGGTGAAATTCAGATTATCGGAATTAATTATCTGCTCATGACTTATCTCATTTGTTATGTCATTACCTGCTTGAAGCTCAAGGATACGCTCACTTTTGATATCGAAACCATAGGTTTGATAATACTTACCGAACTCAACAGCTAATGGAAGGCCAACATAGCCTTGCCCAATAACAGCGATGCTAACTTCATTCATAAGCACCTACCAAATGCCTCTGGTGTCGATAATGAAATCTGATGCAGGTCGGTGATCTCTAAATTCTTTATGGTCAACAAGCATTACATGGATATCTGCAAGCTCTAGCGCTTCATCTGTAGAAACTAACCTTTGTGCTAAGTGTCCATTTGGTAACTGCTTTATATTTGGTTCAACAACCAAAACATCACCGGCATGGGAGTTTATAATTTCACCCGCGATAACATTAGCTGGACTCTCACGAAGATCATCGATGTCAGCCTTGAAGGCAAGGCCGTAGCATGCAACTGTTATATCACTTACTCTCTTTGAGCTATTTAATTGTAAATAATCTGCAACTGCAATCTTAAATTTGTTAAGTACCCACTTTGGTTTTTCATTGTTTACCAAACGAGCTGTTTTGATTAGTTGCGCGTAGTTTGGGCTTTTATTCACTATAAACCAGGGATCCACAGGGATACAATGCCCTCCAACTCCGGGTCCTGGATTTAAAATATTTACGCGAGGATGACGGTTTGCCAAAGCTATTAGCTCCCACACATTGATACTCAAGTCGTCACAGATCATGGATAATTCATTAGCAAATGCTATTTGCACATCACGGCAACTATTCTCTGACAGCTTTGACATCTCGGCAGTTCTTGAATTTGTTATCAGGCATTTACCTGAGACGAAAGTCTCATAAAGAGCGGCTGTTTGAGCCGAACATCTTTCTGAAAGACCACCAATAATCCTATCATTACTAACCAATTCTTCCATAATATTTCCGGGCAATACTCTTTCAGGGCAGTAAGCTATCCGAATATCTGACTTATCTCGAAGCATTTGCGGAAAGGAGAGATCAGCTCTAAGTTCAGCTAGCACCTCAGCCATCCACTCTGTTGTTCCAACTGGTGATGTCGACTCTAAAATAACTAAGTCGCCTTCTTTAAGAACAGGAGCAATAGCTTTCATTGCAGCCTGAATATAACTCATATCAGGCTGCGGAATGCCCGAAAAAGTTTTTTCTTTATAAAAAGGAGTCGGCACCGCAATAATAAATACATCTGCAGGCTCAGGATCAAGGCACGCTCTTAATTTACCACTCGCAACAACGTCGCGAACGACAAAATCTAAATCAGGTTCAACGATATGGATACCGCCTTGGTTAATAATCTCAACTGTTTTGGGATTTATGTCAACACCAACTACCTCAAGTCCTCTTGAAGCAAAAATTGCCGCTGTTGGCAATCCGATATACCCCATACCAATGACTAATACTTTCTTAAACACATCCATAAATCAATTTCCCAACACTCACAACAAAAAAACTTATTAGCTCCTATCTATTTACTTTCCAATTTGCTTAGCTAGTGCATCAGCTATTCTAAGGCATGCCTTTCCGTCACCGTAAGGATTATGCGAGATGCTCATCTTTTGGTAACTATCCGGGGCCGTCAGTAGTTCAGTTAATTCATCGACAATTTTAGTAACGTCAGTTCCTACAAGTTTTACAGTTCCAGCATTGACAGCCTCTGGGCGCTCTGTTGTCTCTCTCATAACTAAAACAGGTTTACCCAAAGATGGAGCTTCTTCCTGGATGCCACCTGAATCAGTCAACAAAATATAAGATTTGCTCATTAAATACACGAATGGAAGGTAGTCCAGGGGTTCGATCAAATAAACATTTTTGTGATTATCCAATAATCGATTGACTGGGACTCTAACATTTGGATTGAGATGCACAGGATAAACAAATTGAACATCTGGAAATCTATTAGCGACTTGAGAAATAGCCTCGCAAATCCGCTCAAATCCTCCTGAAAAACTTTCTCGACGATGGCCAGTTACTAAAACTAGTCGCTTATTTTGATCTAGAAACCTAAACTGCGATTCCAAACTAGCTCGCAACTTATCATTTTTTTCCAACTTGCGTAAAATCTCAAACAGCGCATCAATAACAGTATTGCCCGTCACAATTATTTTTCGGTCAAGTATATTTTCATCAAGAAGATTTTGTTTGGAAGTTTCCGTCGGCGCAAAGAACAAATCAGTAATAGCTGTCGTGATTCTTCTATTACCCTCCTCTGGCCATGGAGAATAAAGCTTTCCGGTCCTGAGACCAGCCTCTACATGTCCCACCCTAATTTGTTGATAATATGCCGCTAGGGAAGCTGATACCGTTGTGGCCGTATCTCCATGGACCAACACATATTGTGGCTGAACTTCTTGAAGCACAATTCTTAAACCTTGCAGGATTTTACAGGTCACATCTGTCAAATCCTGCTCTGGAGTCATCACATCAAGATTATGGTCAGGAACTATCTCAAATAAATCGAGCACTTGATGGAGCATCTCGCGATGCTGACCCGTGACACATACAGTGGTATCAAACCTATCATCGTTTTTTAAAAAACCAACCAACGGCGCCATTTTAATGGCCTCGGGTCTTGTACCAAAAACAATTAATATTTTTGTCTTTATCATAATAGGGTTGGTACCTCGAGGAATGATCGCATAATTGAGCTTGAAAATATCTAACATTTTGCTACTTCAGAAGTTTGACCTACATCGTCACATGGTACATCGTTCAAGAAAGACAAAAACAGAAGTCAAGATAGTCTTTGCGATGTCAACAAAATCTATCTCCATTTTACGAAGGATAATCTCTCCTCAGAATTCAGCTCTGCCATTATTTCTCTGAACACCTCATCAGTTTCGACTAGATTGTTAAAAGACGGGTAGGTGTAAGACAGAAACGAATTACCTTCATAGGCCAAGCTTGTGATTTTTTGATACAAAAACATCATCATATAGAAGTATTTTCTGGCCAATCTCTCTTGATTCTGATCATGCTCCCAATCAAATATAGATTTCTGGATCGCATCAAAATATTCAGCCTTGGATGACGGATCGATCGTAAAACCAAGACCTTTATAATGTGTTTTACCAAGAACAATACTTGGTTTTCCTGCGATTGCCATTTCTAACCCGATAGTGGACGTGTGCGTTACAGCTACATCAGTAAGATCGAGCACTGAAAAAGAATTGATCTGAAGCGATTCATCAATGACGGTTATTCTATTTTTAATACTAGTCAAAAGGTCAGAATACTTCTGGTCAGTTCCTAATACCTTCTCCGCGGGGTGAGGCCGCAAAACGAAGTGAATATCGTCGCGATTATCGAAATACTCTACTGTGTCAATAATTGCTTCAGCAAAAGAGTCAAAAATTTCTTCTCTCCCCTCATTCGCGGCATCCCATATGAGGTTTGTAAAAAATGTAATTACCTTCAAACTGAGAGGGATGTTCAATTTCTTCTTCAGAGCTATTAAGTCAGTTTCCTTCGGTTTAAAGTTGTAAGAGTAAATATCTTTTGACTGCATCTCCCTTTCTTTCAGGTATTGGTCGACTTTTTGGTTCTGAATGTCATCAAGAGCTTCATTCTGAAACTTATGCCACGCTATATCAAAATTCCAGTCAGGCGCTTCTTGATTCCAGTTAAAGTTCATGGAGGAAAGTGTTTTAGCTCGGTCATAACATACATAGTCAACACCATGCCGCCTACACAATTGTGCCACTATTTCCCATGAACAATAAATCCCGTGGCTAAACATCATAAAATCAGGCTTAACCTTGGTTATGACTCGCTTAGCATGAGAATAGTTAGTTAGCACAGTCTTTAAAAAATTCTTAGCAACATCAACTGCGTCGAGATTATTAGGTATCTCAAGTGAACGAAAGTACCGGTACATGACCCTTCTAATTATGTCACCCATCCTGAAGGAATCGTACTCAAAGTTTAGCACCGAATCTAATGAATCTAGTTGATCAACTTTCAAAGCGTGCTCAAGGGTTATTTGCTCTATATTTTCGAAATGTACTTTAGCTGCATCCAGAATATTTCTACCTAATTCAAAGTGGTTTCTTATAAATTTTTTTCTCTCAATTAAATTGAACTTTGAGGTTGTTAGCTCATAAATACTAATATTTTCATCATAAATATAATATCTGGTATCGTACCCGTCTCTCACTAACGACTTATACAATAAAATTTCATACGGCGTGATATATTGGTAGGGAAGGGCCGCATAAATGCATACTCTCTTTCCGTTACTATCGCCAATGTAAGCATCCTTAAAAAAAGATGACATGTAACATCGCTCAGAACGAGATCGAAAATATTTTCTTTGGATCCGGCGGAGATATTTATTTTTGGAATAAACGGACATCTCTCTAACCTTTATAAGATAAAATCTGTCGAAGATTAATTCTTTGAAGAGCTTCAATGCACCTCACTGCTCTAAAATCCTCTGTAGCAGACTCTATCTTTTTCATTAAGATAAAATCATCGATATTGTCTAAGGTGATACTTTCAGAGTGATTAATCCCTTTAAAATCAGGCGGCAAACTTACCTTTGACACATTATCGTTGTCCCTGAAATCCCAAGTGACGTGCTCTTTTGCTCGCTGTGATGGTTCCCTAAAATCATCAAATAGTGTTGATCTAATGATTTCACCACCATAATGAGATAATGGCTCAATAAAACCATAATCGGCATTCTCTGATTGCACCAGATAAAAAATGGCCTCCAGAAGCTCAGGCTGAGCAAGGTAGTTGTCACACGTGACTCTAACTATAAACTCTGATGGATACTCTTTGCTTACCTTATGGAACCTATCGTAAACATTACCCTCGCTTCCAACTAAAAACTCGATTCCAGCATCTCTTGCTATAGACTCAGCCAAAAAATTATCGTCTGAATCGCCCGTAGCAAAAACAACTTTCTCTGCAAAACTGCAACTAAGTGCTATCTTACACATACGTGACCACACAGTTTGGTCATAAAAGTGAAAAAAACCCTTCCCAGGCAGCCTTGATGATCTGACCCTACCCTGAAGCACTACAATAGCTTTGAACCTATTATTCTTTTGAAACGTCAAGTCGTTTATCCTGAAACGCGTTGCTGCTAAATTTTTGTATGCCAATTTTAGTACAAGATTATCAAACTTGTACTAAAATTGGGCACGTGGTGGTTAACCACTAACTTGCCGCTAACTCTTGGCTTGTAGCCATGACGGACAGTCTATAAATGGATCCGATCCAAATCACCATGCAGTCCAACCACCATCGATTATTAAATTAGACCCAGTCATATAAGATGACGCCCCTGAGGCAAGAAATAGAATTGCACCTTGGTACTCATCGGGACGTGCCATTCTTGCCAAGGGGGTCATGTTACAGTAGTTATTCACAAAATCATCTGATTGATTTTCGTTGGCAACTCCCCCCGGTGAGAGAGTATTCACCCTAATATTATACTTTGCCCAGTGAGTCGATAAATATCGTGAGAGATTAATAATCGCCGCTTTTGTTGCCGCATAAGACACTGGGCTATTGATTCCTGAATCACCATATATTGACTCCCGGGCGCTGACAATACCATATGTGGATGCAGTATTTATAATTACCCCATGATTCTGACTTCGCATCACTTTTCCAAATTTTTGGCAAATAAGAAAAAGTCCCGTCAGGTTAACATCAATGGTAGCCGACCAAAATTCAAGAGGATAATCTTCAACGGGCGCGAAAAATTTACTATGCGGTTTGAGGCGCTTTGGATCTCCTTTAAAATGAGAATGATTCACAAGGCAGTCGATTACTTTGAATTTTTCGATTACCTCATGAACAACCAACGAAATATTCTCAAAGTCCGTAATATCACACTTAAAGTAGTGAAGTCTTTTCAGGCAAAAATCGTTGTTTGTAACAAAATCTGGCTCCAGAATATCTAGAATGATTACCTCAGAGCCTGCCTCAAGCAATATTGAGGCAGAGTTCATTCCAATTTGTCCAGAGCCTCCAACGACCACTGATACTTTTCCACACATAGAAAAAATTGTATTTTTATAGTTTGAATCAGCCATTTTCAGCTAACCTATCCAGAATTAATTCGCAAACACTCAAAGTAGCCAAACCCTCCTCAAGGCTACACAATGTCTCTTTGGAATCAACAATCGATGACAAAAAGTCTTCCATATTCTCCAAATACATTTTATTTATGTCCTCACTGCTAGATGCTAAAAGCGCATGGCTGGAGTTCCCGCAATATAAATGCAGATCTTTCGCGAAGAAATCCCATTCTAAACGCCCTTCCTCACCAATAATCTGTACAGTCCGTCGTCCTTGTTTCTGAAACCAATCAATATGCATTAGGCATGTTGCACCCGAAAGATGTCTTGAAAAGATGTCAACATAATCCTCTACGTTTAATCCTAATACTGCACTGGACCCACCTGAAACTGTAACATCTAAAAAATCCCCCAAAAGATATCTTGCTGTGTCAATTTCATGAGAACATGTCAAAACTGCGCCTCCACCAAGACTTTTTCTCGCCGCATAACCGTCTTTATAATCCTCCCACGGATGCCAATTAGGTAAATAAGAACCCCATTCTATAATTGCAGATGTTACTTTTCCTATTTGACCATGCACGAGAGCCTGCTTCATTGCTTTAATACGAGTGTCATATCGCATCATATAACCAACACAAGTAATTAATCTCTTCGTTTTGATACTCTCTAAAAGGGCCTCAAAAGCCGAAGAGCTGTCTGCTACAGGTTTTTCTACGAACACATGGAGCCCTGAATCTACGGCAATTGAAATAAATTCAAAATGCAACGATGTTGGATTACAGATAACCATTGCATCAGGTTGAAGCGAAAGCAAATCATCTATGTCGTAGATAAACTGTAATGACGCATCGAAATTGGGAGTTTTAGAATTCCCCAACCCACTCCGATAAACTACCACCTGCGCTCCAAGACTTTTTATATTGGAGACGTGCCGTCGCCCAATCGACCCGTAACCAACGACACACACAAGAAGGTCACTAAATCTTGATTGTTTCATTTAGCATGATCCATCCTGATCTGTTCATCCTCAAAAATATCCACCATCGCCTTTAGACCCAAAAATCGATCTTTGAGGACGGGCGCCAGACCGTTACCTGGACGTTTAGCGGTCAGATCTTCATCAGTAATTATGGAGCCTTTTGGAATACATCTCGCGGCAACCAAACTTCGTCGTGCAAACTTGTGTGTAGCATCTTCACACTCTTTTTTCTCTTTCACATCACTACCTAATGCGCCTTCTAGGATCCGAAGATCAGAAACTAACCGAAAAAGTTCACCTTCATCAAGGGATAGCCAATGATCGGCACTCTCAGGTAAAGTTTTGTCAAACGTATAGTGTTTCTCAATAAATGTTACACCCAATAAAATTGAAGCCCCTGGAATCAGTGTGCCCAGCGTATGATCAGAAAACCCTATAGGATAACCACTAAATTCAGACTTTAGAGTTGTAATTGCTCGAAGATTAGCATCTTTGGTTTCTGTGGGATAACACAATGTACACTGCATCACTCCAATCTTACTACACCCTGCTAATTCAATAGCATCCGTAGCTGCTCTAATCTCAGTTATATTGGATGCGCCAGTGGACAATAATATTGGCAAATTAAATTGGGCCAGATACCGTAAAAAAGGAATATTGGTAATGTCACAAGATGCGACTTTAAAGCCTTTCATCCCAAGTTCCACAAGCATTTTCGCTGACTCTTCATCAAACGGAGTAGACATGAACTCAATATCATATTTTTCGCAAAGGTTTATGAGTTGGCGATATTCATCCTCCCCAAATGAATCGAGACGAGAGTAAGAATCATATTGACTACCTTCTTGGTCTGCCTCACCATCCCAATCCCAAAATCGTGGGGCATCTTTCAGAACTAATTTATTTGCCTTGTAAGTCTGAAACTTTATAACATCGGCTCCGGCACGTTTCGCTGTTTTGATAAGCTCCTCAGCATAATCCATTCTTCCAAGATGATTTACTCCCGCCTCAGCTATTACAACCGTTTTAGTTCCACTAAAATCAACCTTACCAATCTCAAAGCCCATAACGCTTCCTCACTATTTTTTTAAAATCCATTCTATCCTTAGCCAAGGATATATTTTGTCCGTGAATGTAGTAACGGTATAATGGCAATGGTAAGTAAAAGCCTTTATAAGCACTCATTACCCTTGCAAAGAAGTCAAAATCTTCACAATTCCTAAGTTCTTCATCGTATGGACCTACATTATCGAAAATTTCTCTTCTAAACATAATACCCGCGCCATGATCATATATTTTTTCTTCGGTATCGAGGTTGATTCTTTCTTGCTTATATCCTTTTGCATCCACGCGAAAGTGGTCCGTATATACAAAACCAATCTCAGGGTTCTCTTCCAGTATTTGAGCCAAAATGTAGATGCTGAATCGATTCAAAAAGTCATCTGCATCGAGCCGTATAATGTAGTCTCCGGTAGCAGCTCGAATTCCACTATTCGAGGCTGCTGCAACTCCCTTATTAACCCCATGTTTAACAAGCTTTATTTGCTCAGAAAACATATGTATCACTTCGAGAGAGTGATCAGTTGATCCATCATCAACTACAATTATTTCAAATGTTGTTGGAAAAAATAGTACTTGGTCCAAACAGGACCTTATAGCCCTTGCTATGAAGGGCTCCCTATTAAAATTCGTTATTACTATAGAAACGGTGGGTAACAAATTGCGCTCCTTTTTTCTCAATTGGCTCAAAATTGCTTTTTTAAACTCAAAACTTATGAAGAACAACAGAGTTTCAGGCTTAATTTCTTTACTGAGAAGTAAAACACCTCAAATAAAGTCTAAAGTACCCCACAATTTCAAGCTCGGCGTTATAGATGGCGATATCTGACTCAACCAAAACCGCTCTTCTACCCCCAGCGTTTTCCCGACCTGAACATCTGACATTTTATTGCCAATAACGGTGGAGCTTTCCCATTATAAACCTCATGTTTTTAAGCTTTATTTGCCTAGAAAGCACGTATATCAACTAAACAGAATTATCAGATAATCCAACCTCAACTATAATAGTATCAATTGTTACGGAATAAAGTAGTATTGAATACAAACAGAAACATGTAGCCCTAGCAATAATATGTGTCCTATTGAAATGAGTTATTGTTATAGAACCAGTCGTTGGCACTATGGCCTACTTTTTTACCCGAGATTTTCAAAATGACTTTACGCATATGACTTACAATGTTGAACATAAATTTACTAAATTTCACGATCTCGCCGATTATGATTCTAAACAATTATAACTATTGTTTCGCACAAAAATTATTAACCCTCAATTTAAATTGTTTTGATCCTTACAGGAAAGTTAAATTCGCGTTTAAAACAAACTACACTCTGCCATATTCATCCGAAAATCTTACTATATCGTCCTCGCCAAGGTAATCCCCAACCTGTACTTCTATCAACTCTAATGGATTGCTACCAGGGTTCTCCAAAGCATGGACAACATTCTTACCGTGATAAGTAGATTCATTGACCTGAAGATCATGTACTGCAGCACCATAATGAACTCTGGCCTGACCAGACACTACGACCCAATGCTCAGAGCGATGATGATGCATTTGAACACTCAGTTTGGCTCCTGGATATACAGTTAACCTCTTAACCTGGAATCCATCACCGCTAGCGATCGAATCATACTTTCCCCAAGGTCGATAAACTTCTCGGCCTAACTCCCACTCACTCCGCATTCTAGTCTTTAATAGTTCGGTAATAATTTTCACGTCCTGAACACTATCTTTGTGCGCTACCATTAGAACATCTTTAATGGAGACGATCACCAAGTCGTTAGCGCCGATGACCGTTACCAATTTTCCATCCGTTTTTACGTATGAATCAAAAGTATTATGAAGGAGCACATCACCATGAACAGAATTACCGTAGCTGTCCTTTTCGCTGATATCCCAAAGTGATGACCAAGAACCTATATCACTCCAACCAGCATTCAGAGGCACAACAACCGCATCTGAGGTTTTTTCCATTACGGCGCAGTCCACAGATTCATCGGGGCATGATTCGAATGTTTCTTTGTGGACTCGCAAAAAATCAAGGTCAGCCTTCAGCTCATTCACTGATAACTGACATTTTTCCAGAATGTCAGGCCTGAATTTTTCTAACTCCTCGAGATAACGGCTTGCCCTGAATAAAAATATGCCACTATTCCAGTAGTATCTCCCTGATGACACATAACCCTTAGCTACGTCCAAACATGGCTTCTCTACAAACTCATCCACTTTGAATACCTCTCCAAGATCGTTACCACGCTTTATATAACCATAGCCTGTCTGGGGAGCGGTCGGCACAATTCCAAAAGTTACAAGTTTTTCAGCCTCTGCAAAAGGAATCGCTCGCATAACAGCCGCACTAAAAGCGTCTTTATCCTGTACAATATGGTCAGCAGCAAGGACTAACATTAGAGGGTCGTCTTCTACACTCAGCGCAGCCAATGCGATGGCGGGAGCGGTGTTCCGGCCAACCGGCTCGAGAATAATGGATCCCAGTTTATCTATTTCCCTAAGCTGCTCTGCAACGAAGAATCTATGCTCTTCGTTGCAAATAGTTATGGGACGCTGAGTATCTAACCCAGAAAGTCGCTTACAAGCAGCCTGAAGCATAGTGTCGTCACCATTCAATCGTAAAAATTGCTTAGGGTGAGACGCTCTAGATAATGGCCAAAGTCGCGTACCCGCTCCTCCTGCCATAATGACCGGACAAATGCCCATATAAAACCCCTTGTGTAAATTGCTCAACTAAAACAGAATACATCTTTTACTCAAATGTTTGTCTATCAGTCGCAAAATTTTAAAAAATAAAGCTCACCTGAAATCGCTAATATCCCAAGCGAAAAAAAAGCTGAACAGTGTGCTGCCTTTTAAGCATATGGTTCCGCCTGCTTAGCGCAAACCAGCGCTCTAATGCTCAACAGTCGACTGTTTTACCAACTGACGTAAAGTACAATTATAACTCCTCTAGACCGGCGCATGGTAACATTCCAATTAACTGAGTCAACGACTTCTATCTTACTTACAGCGCTGATGAAAAAGAATAGAAAATTATGTTGAACCGCGTTTCCGTGGCCACTACTTTTGTTGCTAACTTGGAAACTTAAAAGAAGCCGTATTAAGTTAAACTACATTTTTTGAACGTCGTTGGATACAAAAATTGATACTAATGGTCAAAATCAGTCTTACATTGGTGCCAGCAATATTATAAGTTGTCAATAGGTTAGCTGATAAGTCATCTTGTATGAAGGATCTCAAGCAATCTATTTCCACCGCATTTTAGCAGTTGTTCGTTTCGGTTACCGATTAGCTTTTCAATAGACAGGACGCATATATCAAGGATCTCATCGCTTACCATACATTTTAAATGTTTACAGGAAGCTAACAGTGAGATGTTTCAGCTACTGCAGAAGCGCTCAGGGAAAAATCATTATCAGGTTTCAGCTGAAGAGCAGCAGAATGAGTTTATAAGCGTAGTAGATGAGACTCTCATTAAGCACGCCTTTAAGGCCCTTGAAAACTGCGGCAATCAAGTATTTAAAGCATATGATGTCATCATTAATGAGAATAAAAACGGAATTCGGTTTAGATCATGTAATTTTCATGAAGGGCTTTCAATATTGTGGATGTTTGATTAAATGTTGGAAGCTGATTAGGCAAAGACGAGTATAGACAGCGCGAGAGCGGTCTAAACAAAAGAATCGTCATATCCCGATAGCGTCACCTAATCTTAATTTAACCGAAACAAAAGAAAAGAGGTAGCAGCCTAAACAAAAGTGGGACTAGCCAAAATAAAATGTAGCGGTCAAGTTATAGCGGCTCTGAATTGATGACGATTATTCATTAATTCGCTTGACTAGCACCATCAGATGCTCCAATAACAAAAAAACCTCATCATGAGCTAGATCCCAAACTTCCGCTTGATGAACATAAAATCTCTTGCATCAAGCCGAGGACCAAATTTACAAACCACTCGGGCTGCAGATTCATTGGCTAATTTTACCGACCATCTTAGATCATAACCGGCGGTAAACGCATACAAAAGAGCACCTGCAAACATGTCCCCAGCACCATTTGTGTCAAAAGCGTCTACAGGAATACTCGGGACGTTGATGATTGTGCGTCCATCAAAGACATTCGCCCCGGCTGAACCGTTGGTGACAGCAAACATCTTTGTACTCTTAGTTAAGCCTTTGTAGGCCTCGTCTGCGCACTCAGTATTTGTAAAGGCCAGACTTTCCTCTTCATTACAAAAAATAAAATCAATACCGTCATCAATGACAGTTCGAAAATTGTTAGCGAAGTTTTTCACCACCAAAGGATCAGAGAGACTCAGCGCCACCTTGACTCCGGCGCTTTTTGCTTTTTCTACAACATGTTTCACTAACGTTGTTTTAGCATCATCCGTGAGCAAATAACCTTCGACGTAGAGCCACTCGGAGTCAACCAAAGCCTCTTCATTAATCTCCTTTTCTGAGAGCTTTTCGGAAACACCTAGATATGTATTCATGGTACGCTCCGCATCAGCAGTAACCATTACAAGGCATTTGCCAGTAGTACCTGGTTCTGGCGGAGCGCTATGAAACGTAACTCCTGCTTTAACAAGATCATCAACGAAGTGGCTGCCATCGTCATCATCGGCAACCCTACCACTGAAAAATACGGTTGCTCCAAAGTTTGCTGCAGCAACGACGGTATTGCAGGCCGAGCCACCAGATTGTCTTCTTTGCAGCTGATTTTCTTTGTTTAAAGCATCAATCAGTTCCGCTTGTCGTAATTTGTCAACAAGCGTCATCACACCTTTTTCAATTGCATTATCGTTTAAGAATTGTTCTGTTACTTTTACTTCAGTATCCAGCAGCGCCGCACCGATTGCGTAAACATTATATTTAGCCACCAAACTATACCTACATTAGCTCCACTTCATGGAGAGATTAAGTCTAAAATGTTCTAAAATAGAGGATTAATAAAGGCGTCATGACGATGCAACCGTGAATAATGCTGACGACGATGTCAATTACTTGCCAGTATAAATCAAACGATATAAACGAACCTCGAGTAGTCAATTTTTGATTTGCCAAAAAAAAGGAATCAACCCGCCTTTTTCAGTGCCCACAAATGCCATCTATGTTTGCCGTTTTAAAATTAGTTTAACATTTTACGACTGACACTTAACGCATCGTGTAACAGAATGTAGTCAAAATCAGATATGCAGCGACAACACAGATCCCTCAGTTAGCCAGATACTTTTTCAGAGGGTAACGAATTCGTGTAATCAAAAAAACGAAACTATAAAGACCACATTGTCCAATAAAAATCCATCCCCACCGGTTATCTCTCAACTCCCAAAATTGACCCATATAACCCAGTAAGGCAAGACCTGATGAGAACGAAACAATTAAAATCCCCGTAAATGAATTTGCAATAGTTTGAGACGAAAACCACTGCTTACAGTGTTGGTGGATTCGATTATGCAGATGGTCATTGTCTGGCGCAAACAAAGGGCGGCCCTGCCAGCTCCGACGAATCAAACTTGCAACTAATTCAACACATGGGTATGAAAACAAAACTGCCATGAACATGGCTGAAAAGATACTCTCACTAAATAAATACAAACTAGACAGAACCAGAAATGCCCCTAAACCATAAGCTCCCATGTCACCCAGGAAAACGCGCCCAGACACCACATTAAAAATCGTAAACAATGCACAACTACTCATCAATGCGCCATAAATAATTTGGTTAGTCTCTAAAAAAAATATACTAAAAGTGATGGTCAGAATCCCAGGCATTAGTCCATTTGCGCCATCGGCCATGTTCGTCGCGTTCACAAAGCCGACGCAAAACGTAATGGTGAGTAGCCAGCCTATGACAGGAAAGCCCAATAGTAAGTCTAAAACAGGAATTTTTGAGCCTATGGGTATCAAAAAAGGACAACAACCTATAATAAAAGCAAAGATCACAAATGTTGTGTATAACCTTATTTTTGGCGTCAGAAAATTATTGTTTAAATCCTCCACAAAACCCAAACCCGCGCATAAAAAAGCACCCAGCCATATCAAAAATGGCATACCCAAACTCATTGGCACATTCACTACTTCCAGGTATGCTCCAGTTAATATAAGCCCGAGACTAAAGGTAAATATTGCCAAACCACCTAATCGTGAAGCATCGTTTCGCGAGATCCCGTGCTTTTCTACATTTTCCTTTGCGTAACTTCGGCGTGTTAACCATTGGAGAAAAATAATCATGACCAAACCCGGAAAACCGAACAAAAACACTGATAGTAAAAAAATCACTAATAACTGATTTAAATCCTTTTGGCTGAGCAAGAAAAAATTCTCGACATTACGTCTCCTTCGAGATGAATGAGGGATCTCCGCCTGAGCTTTTTGAATGTTATATTTGATATCAGAAATCCTCTAAAACTTCACCCAAACCAAACTATAGATTACTTACAATTTTAGGCTTGCCAAAAATGCCGACAAAAAACCCAAATCACGGACAACATGCCGCCCATTAATGTGCCCAAAACACAAATTAACGCGCGTTTTGGGCGAGATTTTTTCTCTGGTAGCATACTTGGGCTTATAGTCACAAAAGCGTAGTCCGGGCTTGCCTCCGCCACCATTTTATTCTTTGTCTGCTCTTCAATTATTTTATAAAAAACCTCTCGCATTTCTGTAATGGAAGTCTTTTTTATTTGCGCTTCGAGATAAGCGATGTTATTCGCGACTCTTTCCACCTGTCGCTTTTGCATATGTTTATTTATGGCTCTGACATACATATCTACCCAGTCCTTTGCCAGGCGAGGTGAATAATACTCCATCGATATAGAGACGAATCCCGATTTCTTGTCCTCAGACACTGAGAGTATTTCAGAAAATTCTTCAAATAATTGCCAACTGTTTGGCGGACCCAGTTTTCCTGATTCCTTGTCTTTAATTAGCCATGTCCCACTCTGTTCATCATACAAGGTATCATCGATCAAAACCTTATTTGATAGCTTATCCCATCCTTTGACAGCTGACACCTCTAAAGCAATGTTATTGTTAGAAATAAATTCTTCAATAAAACTCCAGGACTTCATGATTTCTTGGGCAATTTTGCTTTCGTTACTCTCCCCAGCACCAAGTGAAACACCTGCCAATGAAGCAAGTCCCCCAAATTGTGCTAACGCACCAGACAACCCTCCATGGTCTGCTTGAGCGGGCGCCAACAATACCCTTGCTTTATAATAATTTGGTAGCGATATCGCGTAGAAGACCGACGAGAGAGCAAAAACTCCTGTAATCAAGACTATCCATATTTTGCCCGTCCAGAGCACCCCTAACAATTCGCGCAAGTCGAAGTTATCCTCCAAAGGGAGATTGTGCTGGACGTTTTCAATCAAACTATTTTCCCTAAAAATTACGTGTAAGTCATGGCGCGTCAGTCAGATTCAAGAGCATTTAAAGCCGCAGCTCCAAGTGATAACTGATAAATAACTGTGGAAACTTCCGATAGCAGTGGCAAGCCCCTAAGTTTATTGTCACTTTGATTTAAAGGCACCACAATGGTGTCTCCAGGATGAATAATTGACAAATTTGACTTCATAAGATTTAACGGACCCCGCCTTGGCATGACAGCTTCCCCATTTGCCCTCACAGTAAAGGTTCGACCCTTGTCTGCTAAAACGGTCAAACCACCGCTTTTCTTTAGATAATCATTCAACGACAAATTTTTATCATAAAAATGTGACATTGGTCTTTGCACCTCTCCAATAACCGTAACTTCCTGGGCAGCTGTCGGAACGAACAAACGATCATTATTTTGCAAAATTGGATCCTCAGAAAATCCTTTCATGATATCGGAGAAGTTTATCACCAAACGGCCAGAGGCTTCGGCTTGGCTCAGAGAGTCTTGAAGCACACTCATTACCGAATCCGAACTGTCCGCGGCAAGGGAAGCAGAAACAGTAGAATCTTTGTCCTTAAATTGCTTCGCCTTTTGTTGCTGTTCCATCAACAGTGCTAATCTCTCCAGCTCCGCCTCCTCCCGTAATCGCAAGGACTCCCTGAGAAAGACTGACCCCTCCACGAAAGCGTTTTCCGAAATACCTCCTGCCCTACGAACCACCGATGATAGGGTTTCACCTCTCTGGATAACATAAGTTCCTGGAAAAACAAATTCACCCTTTAGCGTAACAGTTTCTATTACTTTGAAATCTGGAGCCTTTCGAAATATAACGTGATCCATTGGTTTTAAAAATAAACTAGCGTCGTCTTTTAGATCGATTACCTTTATGGTCGACATCGCTCGGTCGGCATTAGAGAGGTCCATACTAGCAATCTCTGCTGATTTTGAGTAACCAGACTCAAGCATACCACCTGATAAGGTTATTAGATCATTTACTGTCATGCGCTCAGTCAGGGGATATTTGCCGGGAAATCGCACTGTTCCTTTCGAAACCACAACTTTCGATACTTCTCCCACTTTAGCTTGACGCTCAAGTTGTTCTACATAAGGGGCTAACGTTTCAGCTCGATTTTGATATCTCTGAAAGAAAATTATCTGATCTCGAGAATGCAGCAAAACATTGTGTTCGCTCAAGGGATCCTTGAGAGCTTTTTCGAGATTAACTAGCACGACCTTGATGTTTGGTTTATCAGCCATTTCACTCACTAGAACTGCCTGCCCGAGGTATGCATCAGGCATCAACAGTTTTCCATTTGAGATTACATCGATTAAACGCAGGTCAGGACGCCAAGCTACGTCACCCTCATGCCTAACGGCGCCAGACAGAGTAATGATATCTTTTTTGTAGTCAGTAATCCCACTTATCGAGAGGTGGTCACCATCGCTGAGCTTAAATTCTCTGCCCTCTGGAGAATTTAAATTTAAGTCAACCACTGTCAAGAAGCCAGAGATATCAATTCTTTGTAATTTCGAGCTGTGGACAAAGGCCCTGGGACTCAAACCGCCAGCCAAATCAACAAGCTCTTCCACGGATTCATTCCCCTTTAATTCATAGATTGCCGGCCTCAAGACTTCGCCTCCCACAGAGGCACGCGCACCCACGGTAGGTATAAAGATTACATCGGCAGCCCGTAATCTTAAATCATGGGTTGTATCCCCCAGTAGCAGGAGATCATACAAATCCAACATTGCAACCATTTTCCCCTGTCGTTTTAGCTGAATATTGCGAAGCGAGCCAATATCACTGATCCCCCCACAACTTATAAGGGCATTTGTGATAGTTGAGAGTGAGGACACTGTATATGCACCGGGTTTAAAAGCTTCGCCCAAAACAAAGATCTGGATAGAGCGCAAAGCACCCATACTAATACTGACCTGAGTACCGATAATTTGTGCTGCGATACGAGCACGCAACATTTCTTTAGCCTCTGCGTACGTGAGGCCAGCCACACCCACTGGGCCCAATTCAGGGAAATCAACAAAACCCTCTCGATTTATTTCCAGTGAAAACGCACTGTTGACTTTCCCATAAAACAATATGTCTAAAGAATCCCCGGGACCAAGAAGATAATCTCCAGACACAGGAACACTAGCGTAAGGAACATATGTAGTTGGAGCATTTGCAAAAAGCCCATATCCAAAAGGTTTCAGATGAGTGTCAACAAGCTCACCACCTGTCTCCACTCTTGTCATCGGCTCAACTGTTTTTGAGAGTTTTTGAGCAGATGAGACTGTCTCTCTCGGAGTCGTAGGAATTAGGGATTGCGCCTTTTTAACCATTTTCTCAGCTTGTAAATTTCCACAAAGCTGGTCTAAATCATATCCCGCTTGTAATGCCAAAGATTTATTGGTCGGGGTCAAATCAGCACATAGTTGTTGTATTTCTTCCACTCCTTGTGCTAGGACGATCTTAGAAAGGGCGAAGCTTATTACAAAAAAATAAAATGATCGTGTTCTCACCGAAGCCACTGAAGTAAGAAAGTCTGGAACCTTGAAAAACACTTTGCAATCCTCTTTCACAAGAAGCACGATTAATGTCTGTCCATTTAAAGAGGCACCTTAGAACGTTTGTATATGCATGTAAGAGAATAGTAACACTGTTTGGCATAAAAATACCGCTTTGAACATTTAATGACACTATACAAGTCAACTAAATAGGTGGTGTGCTTCATGTATAGTGCCGCTCGCTCACAACAAATTCGACATGAATTTACTCAAAGGGTATTGCAGAAAATTTTTATCACCTGCAGATTAACAACGGTTCCACAAACTTATGAGGTAAATCTGGACCTGAGAGCTTACACAGCGTGCGCTTAGACGTTGGTACTGAGGCCAAACTGGCTCCAGTGAATTGCAGAGTCCTATCAAAAACAGCAGCACCGACCACACCAAGAACAACGGTCCTAGATATAGATGAAAAAGCCATATTTCTCATGTCTGTAGCACCCGCAAAAGTCGCACCAAGAGCAGAGAATGCGAGTGCCGACAGGATAATAAATACAGCAGCCGGCTTTTTTACTTTTGCCAAGCGTTACTCCAAGATAGGTAAAAGATACCGAACCTCTATACACTTCAATATGGTAGTAAAATTTTGCAAAAAAATAAAGTATGAATTCATGTGTGCCTCATGGCCTCAGCTGGTAATTACATTAGGTAATTTTATGGACTATTTAATAACTTAAGAATCTCATCAGACTTTTCCTCAAGTAAAGCCTTATCTCCTCGGGTTTCTATGTTTAACCTCACAACTGGTTCAGTGTTACTCATTCGTAAGTTAAACCTCCAGTCAGCAAATTCCATCCCTACTCCGTCAGTAAAATCAATAGTGAGGCATTGATCCTTGTAATGTTCCTTTACACTCTCTATGGAAAGCTCTGGATTTTCCAAAGTACGATTAATCTCTCCGGGAGAAGGGTAAGCTACAATCATTGCATCAACAAGCTCGGAGAGAGGCCTATTTCGACAAGACATCAATTCTAAAACCAACAACCAAGGTATCATTCCACTGTCACAGTAGAAAAAATCTCTAAAATAATGGTGAGCACTCATCTCTCCACCATAAACTGCATCCTCCGCACGCATGCGCTCCTTTATGAAGGCGTGCCCAGTCTTTGACTGAATTGCTTTTCCCCCGCAACGCTTTGCTATTTCAAGAGTATTCCAAACAAGACGGGGATCATGAACAATTTTTTGTCCTTCTTTTTTACGCAAAAAGGCCTCAGTTAACAATCCCACTATATAGTAGCCCTCAATGAAACGTCCTGTTTCATCCACAAAAAAACAGCGATCGAAATCGCCGTCCCATGCAATTCCGATATCTGCTTTATTATTCAAAACGGCATCTATCGTCGGTTGACGACTATTCTGCAATATCGGATTTGGAATCCCATTAGGAAAACTTCCGTCAGGAATATTATTTATTTTTATTACATCAATAGGCAAGCCAGAGGCGACGAAACGAGCTTGAATTTCGTCTACAACAGGACCTGCTGCTCCATTACCTGCATTCATTAAAATTTTCACAGGTAGAAGAGTATCCAGGTCAATATAGCCGAGGAGATGGTCAACATAAGGCTTTAACAAAGATATTTTGTTTAGGGATCCTCTTGTTTTGCCCTTTTCTGTACTAAATTGATTGGCCTCTGCAAGCTTTTTAATTTCTAAAAGACCCGTGTCCGAGCTAATGGGTCGAGATCCCTCTCGTACTAATTTCATGCCGTTAAAATCAATTGGGTTATGACTTGCAGTAACTTCAATACCGCCAGAGACATTTAAATAAGAAGTGGCGAAATAGACCTCCTCGGTACCTACCATCCCCAAATCTGTAACGTCAGCTCCCTCATCTCTTAAACCTTCGATTAAAGCGAATTTTAATTCCTCGCTGCTGAGTCGCACATCGCCGCCAACAACAACAGATTCTGCATTTAGAAACTGTGCAAAGGCTCTCCCGATTCGGTAGGATATTTTGGCATTTAAATCAACACCTAACCTACCTCTGATGTCATAAGCTTTAAAGCAATGTAATAATTCCACAAAGATATCTCACATTATTTTTTGAACAAACACGAGAACATTATCAGGAAAATGTCGATAAGAAATAAATTTTCCAGAAACCGGACACGAAAATCATAGATTTAACCACTTGCGAAAGATTGTAAGTTTGCACGATCTTATTTGATAATATCGTAATGACAACAAATAAATGTCCACAAACTTAAGTCTCACATAAACGGAAAAAAAGTATAACATCACTTAACACATAATTCGAAAAGGTTCCCAGATTTTGCACACTTATAAGAACAGATTTCATCTTTCCCCAAAATGAAAGCAAAAAATGTAACGCCAAAATCGGACAACACGCATACATTATAGTAAAAGCTGAACGCGACAAATTTAGAAAACGTTTAGCGCAATCCGCTGTACAATACTGTCAAACCACATTGAATTTAATGAGTGGATGAAGATGAAAATTTTGGTGACAGGTGGTGCTGGATACATCGGATCGCACATCACACTACAAGCACAGCGTCAAAATCATGATGTTTGTGTGCTAGATGATTTTTCAACTGGCAATGAGTGGGCAGTAAAAGATTGTGAAACTCTCCGTGTCAACTTACTTGATAAAGACTCGCTGAAGAGGTGTCTTAGGGGAAGAAACTTTGATGGTGTGATACACCTTGCGGCAAAGTCACTCGTTGGTGAATCCATCATTAAACCCCACGCTTACTATGAAAATAATATTGTCGGTTCCCTAAATCTATTGAACGAAATGCTCCAAAATAATATCCACCGCATTGTTTTTTCATCCACCGCAGCGATATTCGGTCATCCAAATACAGACATAATTCGGGAAGATCATCCAAAAAACCCAATCAATCCCTACGGTCGAACGAAACTACTGGTTGAGAACTTTCTCAATGATCTTTCGATTGCACAGAAATGTAGCGCCATTTGTCTGCGCTATTTTAATGCAGCGGGAGCTGACCCGGAAGGAAAGCTTGGTGAAGCCCATGACCCGGAAACTCATCTGATTCCAACTATACTTAATTCCTATTATCGAACCCAACACCCACTTAAAGTCTTCGGAGACAATTACCCAACACCGGATGGAACATGTATCCGTGATTATGTCCACGTGAATGATCTCGCTGATGCACACTTACTAGCGCTTGAGAAACTCCAAAATACAGATGGATTCTCCGAATATAACCTAGGCAGTTCTGTCAAAAATTCGGTAATGGAGGTAATCAAAAGCTGTGAAAGTGTAACTGGCCGACCATTGAGTTACGAAATCGACGAGCATCGCTCGGGAGATCCAGCCGTACTAGTCGCTGATAATACAAAAGCGCTAAGTGAGCTTGGCTGGCAACCTGTCTTTCATGATTTAGATAAGATTATCGAGACTGCTTGGAACTGGCACAAACGATTAGCAACGTAGTAATCAATCGACGTTCTCAACACTCCATATGCCAACCAAAAACGGATGTGAGTCTGATTGACAAAAAAAATATGCAACATCATACTCCACCGGATATGTGTTTGTCGCTGTTATACAACACGCCCAGGTGGTGAAATTGGTAGACACGCTAGCTTCAGGTGCTAGTGCTCGAAAGGGCGTGGAGGTTCAAGTCCTCTCCTGGGCACCACGTAATCATAAAATGTGTTGGCTCCTGAATTTACCGACATTTGTGTTGTCTATCCAAACGGTGTCAAAATTATTCAAAGACTCAATGTAGATTAAGGGAGCGCAACTTATGTCTTCGGTAAAAAAGGTCGTGCTGGCCTACTCAGGAGGATTAGATACCTCGGTAATCGTGAAATGGTTACAAGAAAAATATCAAAGTGAGGTGGTTACGTTTACTGCCGATATTGGTCAAGGAGGAGAGATTGAACCAGCTCGACAAAAAGCAGAAAAACTGGGTGTTAAGGACATATTTATAGAGGATCTGCGAGAAGAGTATGCACGGGATTTTGTTTTTCCAATGTTTCGCGCGAATACTATCTACGAAGGTGAGTATCTCCTCGGCACATCTATTGCGCGACCACTTATCGCAAAACGTCTCGTGGAAATTGCAAATGATACTGGAGCAGACGCAATTGCGCACGGAGCCACAGGAAAAGGGAATGATCAAGTTCGTTTTGAGTTAGGCGCTTATGCGCTTAAACCCGGAATTCGGGTGATTTCACCATGGAGGGAATGGGATCTAAATTCGAGAGAAAAGCTCATGGACTACTGTGCTTCTCATAATATCGAAGTCGATATGAAAAGGGGAAATAAATCACCATATTCTATGGATGCAAACCTCTTACACATCTCATATGAGGGAGAAAACTTAGAGGATCCCTGGCGGGAAGCTGAGGATGATATGTGGCGTTGGACAAGGTCTCCCGAAAATGCTCCAGATCAGCCCGAGTACATTATGATCGAATATAGGTGCGGTGATATTGTTTCAATAAATGCAGATAAAATGTCTCCATCAGCCTCAATAGAGTACTTAAATAAGGTGGCAGGCAAACACGGTATCGGACGTTTGGATATCGTGGAAAACCGCTACGTTGGCATGAAATCGAGAGGTTGCTACGAAACTCCCGCGGGCACCGTTATGATGAGAGCGCATCGGGCAATAGAGTCAATCACTCTTGATAGAGAAGTTGCTCACTTGAAAGATGAGCTCATGCCAAAATACGCTAAATTAATATATAACGGATATTGGTGGTCCCCCGAGAGAAAAATGCTCCAAGCCGCTATTGATTACAGTCAAAAAAATGTAAATGGGGTAGTAAGACTCAAACTGTACAAAGGAAATGTTTCAGTGGTAGGTCGCACCTCAGATTCAGACAGCTTGTTCGACTCTACTATTGCAACTTTCGATGACGATAAAGGAGCCTATGATCAGTCAGACGCTGAGGGATTCATCAAGCTGAATGCTTTACGACTGCGAATTGCTGCAAATGCTGGACGAAAACTGTAAGCTTGATCTCACTTTGTCAAGGTCAAACATGCAAAAATCTCCGCTTTACATCATAAGTGCCAATCAAAGCAAGGAAGGGAAAATACTATAGAGGAACTTTTGATAAACTGGCTTGATGAGCAACGCCAACGAGCGTGGGTTGTAGTTCCAATCCTTGCCTTTCTGGAGGCGTGCCCCGGCGTTGGATTCTTCATATCTGGCATAATTTTACTTTCTATCTGCACGTTTCTTTATGCCCAAGACATCATAACTTTATCTACAATGCTTCCCTTGGCATTTGTTGGCGCCTGCCTTGGTGATCATCTTGGATTTTATGCGGGCAGATGGCTGGGTCCAAGAATTCGAGAGACAACCTTTGCCGCCAATCGACGTGGTAAAATAGAAAAAGCAGAAACATTTATAAGAAAATACGGACCCCACTCAATCCTCCTAGGGCGGCTGATTACTTCTATAAGGAGCGTCATGCCAATACTTATTGGAGCCAGCGGATTGGGGAGACTTCGGTTTACTACCTCTGATATCTTTGCATGTGCCATATGGACATTGGGTCTTGCACTGCTGGTAGTCGGCATCGAAAACTTTTTCTCATGAAGAGAGAATCTATAGTTTAGTGACGGAAGGCAAAAATCTTCGCAACTGAAGTTTTGCTTAATTGTCCTTTCTTTTTCTGGCTATCGTCGTTTCTACATTATCATTTTTAAGCTTTTCTTCAATTTCGTCTAGTGACAAGTAATCTAAATCCCAATGATTACAAATATCATTCCTAAATCTTGTATGATGTTTATCTGTGGATTTAGATTTCTTTCGATTGAAATAATCCAAAAGCTTGCTACTTGAAATCATAGTTTTCCTCTCAACAGTTTTTAGGTCCTCTAAATAAACCGATCATGATACATACTCTGTAACGGCTCGCTCTAAACACAACTTGATTTTTACAGTTTATTAAAATAGTTCGAACCAAAAACTTCAAGGCTGACTAGAGCCAAAAGACAATTTAATATACAGGTTGACTAAGGCCGACAAAACTAGTCATGTGATAGATCTAGCATGAGAGACAATGATGGCAGAAAGTAGTAAAAAACATAAAAGAGCTAAAATGACTGAATTACATTTAGAAAATCAGGGGCTAACAGAACTCGATCTATCACCCTACCCTAACTTGGAGCTACTTTACTGCGGTAACAATAAGTTAAGCAAACTAGACCTCTGCTACACTCCAAATCTCCATAAGCTCTGGTGTCCCAATAATAACATCACTCATCTGGATTTCTCCTCCACCCCCAATCTTTTTATGATTGGATGCGACAACAACAAGCTATGTGAGATCGACACATCAAATTTAGAATATCTGGAATATCTCTTCTGCAAAAATAATAAGATCACATCTCTTGATTTGAGTAATAATCCCTACTTGCTCAACATAGCATGTGACAAAAATAGACTTGAAGATATCAATATCGAAAACAATGCGTTATTAATCAATTTATCATGTGGGAAAAACCGTCTATCGGAGATTTTTTTATCAAATAAAGCTCGGTTAGAAGGTCTGCTCTGCAGTGAAAATTCTATAGAAACCCTTGATCTTTATAACAAACCGCGACTTCGAACAATCCTGTGCCACGGTAACAAACTTCAGGGCATTGATTTATAAAATAAGTCAAAAATAAAACATCTTTCCTGTGGCTGCAACATGCTAAAGTCACTCGACATACGTGACCTGCATAGGCTTCAACATCTGTCATGCAATTCTAACGAAATTGCTAGTTTAAATTTGTCTAAAAACAGGCAACTTATTTCTCTTTACTGCCAAAATAATAAGATTTCGCAGCTAGACTTATCGAACCTTGATATGATTGAAGAGTTTGCTTGCAGCGATAATCGTCCAACCCACCCAGACGTATCAGCTAATTCAAGATTAACTTCACTTTACTGCCACAACAACCAACTTCTGACACTGAATGTAGTTGGCGCGGTCAAGCTCACCGAGTTATCTTGCGCAAACAACAGAATTAATGAGCTAGATCTTTCACAAAGCATAAAATTACGAAATATTGACGTTTTTGGTAACCCGATAAATGATTTAGACATGACTAGTACCGAAATTTCGAGGCATATTCACTAGCCCTAGAGGCCATAGCTCGGAAAATTTCAATCACGCTATCACTATAAAGGTTATTTTAACGAATCCAATACGCTAATATTGTCAGTTCTGTAACTAAGCAAAATGGCTTTGAGGCTGTTTCATTGGGTATTTTATTAAACTGCGATCTTGGAGAGAGCTTTGGTGCCTGGGAAATGGGTGCAGATCAACGAGCCATGATATTTGTCGACCAAGTAAACATAGCCTGTGGTTTTCATGCAGGTGACCCCAACACTATAAAAAACACTTTATTAGCCGCCAAAGAAGCGGGCGTAAGTATCGGTGCACATCCAAGTTATCCGGATCTTGTTGGCTTTGGCCGACGATCAATGAAAATCGAAATACCAGAGCTTATGAGTCTTTTACAATATCAAATAGCGGCACTTTGTGGGATGGCAAAAAATGTTGGTCTTAGGGTGGAATATGTAAAACCTCACGGAGCTCTTTACAACGATATGATGGCTAGTGTAACCGTACGCAATGCTGTAATGAGAGCAATCTCAGAAATCAATGAGCCACTGGCTTTAATGTTACAAGCGACGCCATCGTGGCAAATCCACGAACAAGAAGCTGAAAATTTCAAGATTAAAATAATCTTCGAAGCCTTTGCTGATCGATCTTATGAAGATTGTGGGGCGCTAGTCTCCAGATCAAAAACGGAGGCTATCCTCGATCGTGAGCAAATTCTTACTCAAGTTAGCCAAATTCGCCAACGCGGAAGCATTACCAGCATCAATAAAAAGATACTTCATTTGAAAATTGACTCCATCTGCATTCATGGCGACAATCCTGAAAGTATTGACGTGCTCCCTGAACTTCGACATATTCTTGATCAATGAACGACCTGAAAGTAAAAATATCAATTGCCGGTGAAAACTCACTAATCATTTATTTTAGTCAGACTCCAGATGAAAGAACCATCCAAAAAATTTCTCTGATCAAAAGGCAACTACATGAAAAACTTGATAATTTTATTATAGAGTCAATTCCTTCTTACATCTCTCTTCTCGTCACTTGGGACAATCTAATCATTGACTACATAAATTTTAAAAAAAAACTAGTTAAGTGTTTAAAAAATATTGCCTTCGATAAGTCGACAATAAGAAGAGACATTTTCAAAGTCCCTGTTTATTACAGTAACGTCACAGGACCTGATCTTGAAAACTTGGCACACCAAAAGCACATATCGACAAAAGAATTAATCGAAATTCATCAGAATCGGGAGTATCTGGTTTATGCCATCGGATTTGCCCCCGGATTCGCTTACCTGGGCAACGTCGATGAGAAAATAGCGGCATCAAGAAAATCAACTCCAAGGTTAAAAATACCAGCGGGTTCCGTGGGCATAGCTGATCAACAAACGGCCATCTACCCTAATTCATCACCCGGCGGATGGAACATTATCGGTCGTTGTCCATTAGAGCTGTTCAAAATTGGAAAAGGTAACGATTTTCGATTTAGTGTTGCAGATCGTGTTAGATTCTTTTCGATTGATCGAAATAAATACCTTTCGCTAGGCGGAAAACTGTGACCTGCGTGTTTGATGTTATTGATCCGGGCTTCAGATGTCTCATTCAAGACTCGGGGAGAGTTGGATATCACCACCTTGGCATTACAACTGGGGGAGCGATGGATATGGAATCCTTCGAGCTTGCAAATATCCTTTGCAATAATAACTCCATGAATGCTGTAGTTGAGATTACTTTTGGTGGTGTCTGCCTTATCTCCAAATTGGACGCCATTATCGCCGTAACGGGCGCGACAATGCGTCTCAAAATCAACGGAACCAGAGTCGAACAATGGCGCGCTCACAGGATTCTGGCTGGTTCGCGGTTGGAGATAGGACTGGCATCCGATGGGGTATATGGGTATCTTGCTATTGCCGGTGGCTTCGTTATGAAGCCGATATTTGGCAGTGTGTCCTGTGTTCAGAGAGAGCGTATCGGTGGACACAAACAGAACGGTAGTGCTTTACGTAAAGGCGACCAGTTGCACTGTGATCCTCAGCAAACAGATTGTAGGCTTGCAGAACTCCCGAGCAGTTTGCGACCGAAACGTCACGGAAATGAGCAGTTGCTGCGGGTTATTTTGGGGTCTCAACATCATAAATTCGACCCGATACAAAAAAAATTATTTTTTAGTAGCGAATATCTTTTAACATCGGAATGTGATCGGATGGGCTACCGTCTTTCAGGTCCCAAAATCCTATCAAAATGCTCAAATATGTTGTCCGAGGGTACTACTCTCGGTTCGATTCAAATACCTCCCGATGGGCAACCCATTATTCTTATGAGGGATCGACAGACAATGGGGGGATACCCTAAACTAGGCTCCGTGCTCTCTCTCGATATCGATCGTTTATCTCAACTTCCTCAGGGGAGCAGTGTCACATTTCAAATGATACATATTGAAGAGGCTCACAATATTGTATCACTCGAGGCGAAGAAAAGAGCTAATATACGATTAAAATACGTGTAGCGCATTTTTAAAAAAGGCGACTCTCAAAAATCAACTAACTTTAAGTCTCGAAATGAACACTCTCTTAAGCGGCACCACAAGTAAACTGAAAATATTTTTTATTTGGGTATTGGCACTGTTGTCGAACTTTGCTGGGAATCTTACCGCTGATGAACCGATCATCAGTATTTTCGACTCCTCCTCTTATTTTTATCCTGAGTATTCGAAATTAGGAATGGTCGTATCTCAGGAAGTCATCGCTAGTAATGTGGGATCAAAAATCCTTCATGATGGCGGAAATGCCGTTGACGCGGCGGTCGCAACAGGCTTTGCCCTCGCAGTAACGTTGCCGAGAGCAGGTAACCTTGGTGGTGGCGGCTTTATGATGATCTACCTTGCCGATCAAAATAAGACCATTTCCATCGATTATCGAGAAATGGCGCCAGCGGCAGCTCATGCAAGGATGTTTCTCGATTCCGTTGGGGAAGTTGACACGGATATGTCAAGATTTGGCGTTAAATCATCTGGTGTTCCCGGATCCGTCGCGGGGCTAATCCATGCGCAAAAGAATTATGGCAAATTAAAACTAAGTCAAGTAATCGCCCCAGCTATTGAGTTGGCAAATGGGGGCTTCCTTATCTCCCCCGAGCTAGAGTATTCACTGAGTGCTCGATCGGGGCGTTTGAAAAGAAACCCGTCCTCGAGGAAATACTTCTTTAAGGAGGATGGCTCCAACTACAGTGCAGGAGAATTTTTTTTTCAACCTGACCTCGGAGCAACACTCGAGCGCATTTCTAGAGACGGACATAGAGGCTTTTATGAAGGAAAAACAGCTTCCCTCATCGCGGAGAGTATGACCCATAACGGTGGGCTAATTACACTTAAAGACTTACAGAATTACCGAGTCGTTGAGAGAGAACCGGTGTGCGGAAGTTATAGGTTAAGTAAGATTTGTGCAATGCCCCCGCCGTCCTCAGGTGGAGTCCACCTAATTCAGATGCTCAACATACTCGAGGGATGGGACCTTAAGGCATTGGGCCACAACAGCGCAGAATACGTTCACCGCCTTGTAGAAGTGATGCGCCACGCATATGCAGACAGGAGTAAATATCTGGGCGATCCCGATTTTTTCCCAGTGCCAATCGGTCAGATTATTGATAAAAGTTATGCCGCAAAACTTCGCAGTAATATCAGCTTAGTGCGAGCCACCATCTCATCCGACATTGAGCCGGGGCTATCAATAGACCTCGAGGATCTGATCAGGTTCAAAGAAAAAAAAATAGACGAGACTTCTGAGACTACACATTTTTCTACCTGGGACAAATGGGGTAACGTAGTGAGCAACACGACTACATTAAACTTTAGCTACGGAAACGGTAGATCTGTTGCAGGAGCCGGGTTCTTGATGAATAACGAGATGGATGATTTTTCAGCAAAAAATGGGGCATCAAACGCGTACGGCCTGATTGGTGGTTCCGCCAATGCAATAGCGCCCGGCAAGCGACCCCTATCCTCGATGACACCCGCAATTGTTTTTGATTCCACAGGCAAACCAATACTAGCGACCGGCAGCCCAGGAGGGGGCACCATAATAACCGTAGTCCTCCAAATTATTCTCAACGTGCTTGATTTTAAAATGAACATCGCAGAAGCGTCATCAGTGGCGCGTATCCATCACCAATGGCAGCCAGACAAAATATTCTATGAATCTGGTGTTTCTATAGACACACTTAATCTGCTAAAAATCATGGGTCACACAATTGACAAGAAAACTAGGAGATTGGGAGCTGTGCAGAGCATACAAAGGTCGCATGCCATGGGTGTTTTCGGCGCCTCAGATCCACGAAGAGCTGGCTCCGGGGCCATAGCTCAATAACTTTTAGTCAGTATCTTTTCACACAAATACGCCCTCTTGATCCATCTCAATAAGTAATGGTTTTTGTGTTTATCGAAATGATATGAATTTTTGAATGACACCAGTATAATCCTTGGAGATTCACAATAGTTGACAAAAAGACGAAGCTTTATTAATGGGGGAAATTTATGCCTGGCAAAAGTTTAATAGATGTGACGCGCACATTTCACAGTAACAAAAGCGAGCTTTCACACATCGCATTATTACTGCTCATGTTATCGACGTCTGCGTCTGCAATTGCGCAAGATGACTTAGAGGAAATAGTCGTCGTCGGCTCGCAAATTCAGGGTGCGACCGTGACCGACATATTACCTGTTACAGTAATCTCGTCGGAGGATATCGAAGCACTTGGCATAGAATCTGGTGATGAACTTCTCGAAAATCTACCTGAGATGGGACAAAACATGTTCCATGAGAGCGCCGAAACTGGCGGGCTCAACAGCTCGAGGGGAGATGTAGGAGCCTATAATCTAAGAAATCTAGGGGTCGGTAATACTCTCGTACTTCTTAACGGACGTAGGCTTGTCAACTCCCCCTCTTTTCAGACTGAAATTATTGGCGGAGGTTATACCCCAGTAAGCACAGTAAACTCGAACCTAATACCCGCAAACCTTCTCGAGCGAGTCGAAGTGTTACGTGATGGTGCGTCCGCATTATACGGAGCAGATGCACTTGCGGGGGTGGTAAATAACGTTACTGACACAAGCTTTGAGGGGTTAACAGTAAGATCCCGTACCCGAAATTACGGAAACTACTCGAATACTGATAGTGAGACGACAAATACAACAGACCAGCAGTTTAGTGTCGAATTTGGAACATCACTGAACGAGGATAAGTCTCACGTTACTCTTAATTACAGCTTTTTAGACAAAGGGCATATGCGAGCCAATTCCAATGACCGTTGGGCAGCCGGTGACCTGAGTTCATTTGTGCCAGAAGCAAGCGAATACCGTCAAAGCAGTTTCTGGAGCACCCAAGGCGATGCATTCTTCGATCAGACTTCGTCCAATGGGGCTTTGGGGCGGTTCGACTTAGTTGCTAGTGCAAATATAATGGATGATTTTATGAATGCAACCGATCCGGTAACAGGATTAGCTTTATATTCCAACCCAGCAGATCCTAGAGGCTACGTCGATTCCGGGGGAGAATTTGTGGTATATCGTGACAGCGATCCTCGCTGTCTTGAATCCGAAAGTGGTGTTACGACGCCCTACAATACTGGCTATGGCACCTGCATCGTCTCCGAGAGTGGACATCCGGTGCCGCGATATAGCACTTCAGAAACGCGATGGATCCGTGGGGATTCTGAGCGACATAATTTCTTTGCAACATTCAGCCATGAGATCGACAAGGACGTCCGTCTTTATAACGAATTTGGTTTTTACCAGTCTTCTTATTATGCTGAGCGTTCCGGATCTGGACAGTTCCCCTACAAGTTCCGAGTAAGTGGAGCATCCTACTATAATCCAATGCGTCAGCAACCACACCTTTTGGCTCCGGCGCACCCAGGTGCAGAGATGTGGGTTGATAACCTTAGATTTCTTGATCGCTCAGGCAAAGTAAGATCAGCATCTGTGGACAAAACCACGTGGCGGTTCCTGCAGGGAGTTGAAGGGTCGAACGGCAAGTGGAGCTATGATGGAGCGTTTCTTATATCTAAGGCTAAATCGGAAGACACTCAACTAAATTCGGTCTCTCGAAGACTCATGCAGGAGGCCCTATTCGACACAACAGCCGCAGGCTATAATTTCTTGTGTGACCCAACCAATCCAGACAGTGCATGTACAACAAACCTCGACAGAACGTTAGTCTCGGTTGGAAAGAAACAAATCTCAGAGCTTAACCTACTCGACATCAAGATGAGTACAGATGAGCTCTTCGAGATCTCCTCTATACCAGTCGCGTTCTTGGTGGGTGCAGAGGTACGACACGAATCTTTAGAAGAGGATCGTGATGATCTTCTTTCAGGGTCGGACTCCTTCGAACACCTTATTTGGATCGGGACATCTGAGATAAGTCAAAGTAGCTGTTTTCTGAGCGATCGCACTACTGGAGAAATGCTAGTAACCCCGGATCCCAGGTGCTCTACCCCAGCAGAGACGTACCCATTCATAACCGGGATTGCGGGTGGTACAGGTGGAGCAGACTTCAATGCAGAGAGAGATACAATGTCACTTTTCACAGAGTTCTCCGCATCAGTAACAGACAATCTTGACGCTCAATTAGCCTTTAGGTTCGAGGATACATCCGACTACGGATCAGAGCTTGTTTGGAAATTTGCATTTGGCTGGCAGCTCAACGATAGCATTCTTGTTCGTGGATCTGCTCAGACGTCTTTTCGCGCCCCCGACCTCGTCACGCTGACTCAAAGCTACACTCATAGACTAAACAGCAGTCAACAGGATTATACCCGAGCCCTCATAGAGGATGTCGATAACCGGCTTGATGACTGGTTGTACCGACGGGTAATTAACAACCCCAATCTAAAGTCGGAGACTGCTCAAAATCTCTCGTTTGGTCTCGTTCTCCAACCACTCGATGAGCTTACGATCACGTTAGATGCCTTTCAGATTGTCAAAGAGAACACTATCGGAAACCTTGGTCAAACTAACGAGGGAACCCTAGATTTTCTCTTGAGATCTCAAGACGCTGAGTCACGAGGTTTTGCTGCACTAACGAATGATACCTTCGAGGCAACCTGTGGAACAGCATCGATCCGAGACACAAATCTTGAACCGGGCTTGATAACAACAACTTCTACGCAGCACAACACTCGAGTCGTGCGGCCTGCAACCACATCGGAGGATCGGGGAGGGGATTGGGATACCACGCAGACATCTAAGGAAAATGGCTTCTGTCCTGTGGGCCGGAACGACTGGTTTTTTGCGCAATCCATCTACGATAATTTCGGTGATCGTATTATCGAAGGATTTGATTTAGGGGTGTACTACACCTGGGAAAGTGACATAGGAAGCTTTGATCTCCGATACAACGGAGCTTTCACAACTCGACTAGAGCAAGAGGCAGTGCCTGGTAGTGACGCAGATAAGATACTTCAAGCACAGCAAAGCGGGTACTTCGACGAGATCATTGATAGGCTCACAGTTGGTAACGACGAGGTCACAGATCTGACCATAAATGTGCGGGGTTTTGGTGACATTTTGGGCACAAACAGCCTCTTTGAGGAGAAGCACTCGATGCGACTCTCCTGGCGAAAAGAGGATTGGAGTGCCTCTCTAACGGCACGTCATGTTGGCGAGACAACTCAGCCAACAACAACACTACCAGACGGGCTGGTATGGGTAATTGAATCGATGACAACTTTGAATGCCAACGTCGCATACAGATTTGATGTCGGTGACGCGCGTGCCAAAGTTACCCTCGGCGCCAACAATGTTCTCGATGAGCGGGCACCACTCGCAGTTGCTACCTATGGGTATAACCCTGCGCTGCATAACGATTACGGTCGTAGTTTCTACCTCGACATAAAAGCCTCGTTTTAAACGATATAGCAACCCCAGATCCTTGTTACAAATATCTGGGGTTTTTAAAAGGTATCGCAGTGACTTCAAATCAAGCGACCCAAAATAAATATCCGGTAAAACATCAACGTATCGGGCTATTTTTGGGACCTTTACTCTTTATTTTTTTCATGCTCGTAGACGGAAATCAGGTTTCAATGTCACAAGCGGCATGGAGGACCGCTGGGGTGGCACTATGGATGGCGGCTTGGTGGGCAACAGAGGCGGTGCCTGTTCCGGTCACAGCCTTCCTGCCACTTATCACATTTGACCTACTTGATATCGTCTCTTTTAAAGAGGCAGCAGCTCCGTACGCCCACCCGACGATCTATCTATTCCTCGGGGCATTTATACTCGCCATCGCTGTAGAACGCTGGAATCTTCATAAACGAATAGCCCTCACAATACTCTCCCGAGTAGGGACAGATGGAAAAAGGCTTGTGGGAGGTTTTATGGTGGTTGCAGCATTGTTATCAATGTGGATGACAAATACCTCCACCACAATGATGTTAATGCCGATCTCACTATCCGTTGCGACAATGATCATAAGCAACAATGACCACTTATCAGAGAAGCAGCAGGATGATTTTCAGGTCGCAATGTTGTTAGGACTCGCCTTTGCGGCAACTATCGGTGGCCTCGCTACTTTGGTGGGAACACCACCAAATGCGCTTCTAGCTGCCTACCTATCAAATACACACGGCATTGAGATAGGTTTTGCCCAATGGATGCTCGTCGGTGTTCCAGTTTCCATGATCATGCTACCAATTGCCTGGTTAGTGCTGACAAAATGGGCCTTTTTCGTAGAAATCGAGGAGACCGATGCCGCAAAGACTTACCTCGAAAAACTCCGCACTGAGCTCGGATCAATCACCGTACCAGAGTCACGGGTAGGAATTATTTTTTTAATTGTGATTGTCATGTGGATGCTCCGACGTCCCATCACAGATCTGTTTGGTGTAAGTGGCCTTAGCGATTCAGGTATCGTAATGACGGCCGTGCTCGCTCTTTTTGTAATGCCTAGTGGAAATCAGGCACAGCGATCATTGATGGTCTGGGAGGACTTGAATCGTCTTCCGTGGGGAGTTTTGATACTTTTTGGAGGGGGGCTAAGCCTAGCGTCTGCAGTGTCATCAAGCGGACTTGCAGAGTGGTTGGGAGGAAATTTATCTCCTCTTATTGTATTCGGGATTGTCATTTTGATCGTCGCATCCACTGCACTGGTGATATTTCTGACAGAACTCACCAGTAACCTGGCTACCACCGCCACATTTTTGCCCGTGGTTGGAGCGATTGCCCTTCAAGCAGATGTCCCATTGCTTGCAATTTGCGTGCCCGTAACACTTGCAGCAAGCTGCGCCTTCATGCTACCAGTTGCCACACCTCCAAACGCAATCGTCTTTGCATCAAACAAAATCACAATACCTCAGATGATTAAGGCAGGCGTCTACCTCAATACCCTCGGCTTGATATTATTGGTTATTATAGGAGTCTGGTGGGCTCCTCAAATCCTTTTCTGATCTGAGCACCAAATGACCACAGTCATGCAATCACCCACACGATTCTTCTCTTTATGCATGGTCATATTACTCTGCTGCGCAATAGGAGCCTCTTTGATCCAGTCTTCTGGGAGACAGGTTTCAATCTCCCAGATCGCGCTTCCAACGGAAAATGGTCAACATCTTGCGGCTACACTATTTAAACCAAAAACTGCTACAGAGGAGAATCCTGCACCTTTTATTGTGGTCGTTCCAGGCTTCCAGCGCTCGAAGGAGGCTCTTGCGAATATCGCGATCGAATTGTCAAGAAGAGGATTTGTTGTGGCCTCGATCGATCCATATGGGCAAGGCTTCTCTAGCTCATCAATGAGCACACGGTCAGCGACTCACGAGGGCTATGGGCTTTTTGCCCTCGTTGACTACGCCTCCTCGACTGGGAACTTAAATTACATTGACAGATCCAGAATTGGTGCAACGGGACATTCCGCTGGGGGAAATGCAGCGATTAGGGGCGCAAACTATTTTGGTCGAGAAGCCGAGAGAACAGGTGCACCATCAAAGTTACACTCAGTATTTGTGTCTGGTTATGTTCTCACGCTCAGGAAATCAGTGTTGAAAGATGTTCGGTCCAACATAGGCGTGAGCTATGCCTTGTATGACGAGGGAGCCTTCCGAAATAAATTAAAAAACGGTGACATGCGTACAGCACCGGAAGCAATCAGGGTCGTGAACTCTGGTCGTGAAAAAGGATTAAAGAGTATTAGAGAAGTAGTTCCAGGACGGTTCTATGGAGATTTGGAAACGCGCGCGCTTCGTGTCGTGCACAACGAGCCTCTTCTTCACCCCTTTCAGCCCTATAATGGAGAGGCAACCGCCAACCAGATCGCATACTTTGAGCATGTTTTTAACCATTCGTCGGGTCTGCCTACCCATGACCAGATTTGGCATTGGAAGGAGCTATTTGGGCTAGTCGCTTTCGTCACATCGTTAGTTGCAATAATCCCTCTCGGGAGAATACTCCTTACCACCACCACATTTAATTCGCTTGTGCACAGGGTTCCGGAGGCTGCACTTGTGCCAACCGGGACGGGTCGAATCATCTTTTGGAGCTTATTTTTTGTCGGTGCTGCAATAGCTTGTGCCAGTTTCATACCGATGGTAGACATTTCGAAAAGCCTTTTTGTAGCGGCCTCAAATCGACATCAGACTTGGTTCTTCCCTCAGAGGATGAATAACCCTGTGATGTTGTGGGCTCTCTTCAATGGTCTAGTTGGTCTCGCCTTATTTTATATAAGCTACAGGTTTTATGGGCGTACCCATGGAGCCAATCCAAAAAACTGGGGGGTAAGAATTGACCGAAACGAACTCGTATTAACGGTAGTCGCAGCACTGATCATCTTTGGCATCTACTACTTGACGCTATTTTTTATAAATTACCTTTTTCAGGTCGATTATCGCTTCTGGTTCATAGGCGCCAGGGTATTTCAACCTGAGATGCTCATCCTACTGGGAATGTATGTCCCATTTTTTCTTGTCTTTTTTACAGCAAACTCTCTCAGGGTCAATGTTGCGATGCGTTTTAAAGACGAGGTGGAATGGAAATCGATGCTCCTGGCTGGGATTGCAAATTCGCTTGGCCTGTTCTTTATCATTTTTATACAGTACACGGTTTTTGGTTTAACCGGCACGGTGTATTGGACGCAAGACTGGTTGTATATTAATTTGCTGTTTGGCATCGTCCCCGTCATGTTTATCCTACCGTATTTCAACCGCTACTTTTTTAAAATGACTGGTAAAATTTACCTTGGTCCATTGGTAACATGTCTGATATTTATTATGATTTTACTCACCAATACAGTGTGTTACATACCCATCAGCTAGCAGACCCAGAGGACCTCAAAAAGGATGAAATTATCCATTAGTTCAATTTTTAACCGAAATAGAGCTCTGTCGTCTTTGAAACTGCTTTTATTATCATGTGTTGTGTGTGAGCCGTTGACGTCAAGTCCCTTGTCAATAAAAGAATCTCTTGAAGAAAATGGTAAGGGCAGCTTTGTTTTTGATGGCTGGGCTGGTAAACCACTCAAAGTTTTTATCACCCTCCCCCCTAAAACCCATCAACAAACTCCAATAGTTATAATACTCCACGGTAGAAGTCGTAACGCGGAAGGTTACAGAAATAGCTGGCATAGTTATGCCTTAGACAATAATTTCATTGCCGTGGTGCCAGAGTTTAAAAGCTCAACATTTCCAAAAGATACATTTAACTGGGGTAACATCCGATCACTGACGGGTCGAACAGTGGAGCGGCAGTTTTGGCTCCTATCCGTGATCGAGCCCCTGTTCGATGAGGTTAGGAACCAACTCAACATCCAGAGTAATTTTTATAATCTGTATGGGCACTCCGCAGGAGCTCAAATTGCTCACAGGTTCCTGTATTTCATACCCGATAACCGAGCAAAGCGAATTGTTATGGCAAATGCTGGTTACTACACCATGCCGGTCGACACAGTTAATTTTCCGCAAGGTATAAAGGATGTTGATGTCTCTGACACAAATCTAGTCAAAGCTTACTCTAAACGGGTCATAGTGCTCCTTGGAGACGATGACATTGACCCCGAACATAGTTCTCTTAATAAGGACCTACAAAGTATGCGGCAAGGTAGGCATCGCTTTTCGAGAGGACATAGGTTTTACATGAATTCCTTATTCAAGGCCTCGATATTGCTCAAGGTTCCATTTAATTGGTCACTCTCCGTCGCTCCCGGGGTCGGACATAGTAATCGCAGCATGGTCAAATATGCCTATCCACTGCTACTCAGAGGGCCTTTGGAGGTGCATTAGGATGAGCTTCTAAAAGTGACAGTGACGATACTCAGAAGTACTCACAGAAAATCTTTTATTTGATACAAAGGCAGTCTGATAGTAATCAATGCTTTTGTGAATGCCTAATCAACCCAAAAAATTAGATTAATATGCGAAACAAATCGGACCGCAGAGACAGGTATGACGTATACAAATACAATAAATTAATCCTTTGGTATATGGGTATGGATAACACACACGACGATACTAAGCCTGAGTTTCTTGTGATAGGACAGAATATGGAAAGGGTCACTACCATTTATGGTGCGTTCCTCATCATTTGGGGTGTTGCAGTGAGTACCATAAGCGGTAGCGGAAGCATCACATCACTAATCCCAAGCATGATCGGTCTACCAATGGTCATTCTAGGAATAACCTCCTCACTTCTACCGAAAACCAAAAAAATGCTTATGCACATAGCAGTTCTGATAGGACTGTTTGCATTCATTGGAGGAGCAGATTTTTTTCGAGGATTTTCCTCAGAAGAGGGAGCTTTCAGTAATCCATGGGCCGCCATATCAAAGCTGATGCTCTTTACTACAGGATTTGCCTTCACTATCCTGTGCGTGAAGTCATTTATCTTTGTGAGAAAGAATCGTGAAGCCACCAGAAGTGAGTAAACCTAATAAACTAAAAGCTAGATACCATTGTAGGTTTCCGATTAGTAATGTCATTAGGTAGAAGATAGTCTTACTCCTTTGAAGTGACGCTAGAATGGTCCTGATTGGCTACTTGCGTTACCCCAAATGGAACTCCATACCCTTGTTCCATTTATATAGTAAACGGCATCATCGTGGATGAACGAACGGCTACGGTTATCCCACCCGCTAGGCGTTGTAATTCTGCCAGCTTCAAATATAGACGCTAAACTAGGGATAGACTTGTTTCTCAACTCAAACATATACAACCGGTCCTTGTTCTGATAACCAGACTCATCGCTATAAAGACCCATACTTACAGGTACCAAAAAACGATCTAGGTCATCATTAATCTGTTGATAAGTGAAGGCATATCTATTATAGCGAGCTTCTGAATAGCTCCAACGTGCATTCTCGTCTGAGCCTAGCACCATCGCCCCAAGTGACGACGGCAAGTTCATCCGTCCGACATCGAACAACTCTAGCTTTACCAAACCCGACTCATCCTGACCAAGACCCAACAGTAACTTCTCACTTACCGGATGTAAAAAATCAGAGAACCCAGTAACTGTTAATTCTCCGGCGATCACAGGATCGGAAGGTACGGAAAGATCCAGAACATAGAGCGGATCAATGCGCTCAAATGTCACAAGGTAGAGGGTATTACCGAAAAATCTAACGCCATAGAGATCTTCATTGGGTTTCCCGATTTCCTGAGGACGATTCTCATTCGGTAGTGTAGAAATCAGATCCATTCTAAGCTCTTGTTCATTCAACTTAAGGATTGACAGTTGGTGATCAAACCGATCGTCCGAATCAAAGTCTCGATCCGTCGTCACAACACGCAAGTGGCCTTCATACTCATTAATCCGAAAATCTCGATTACCATTGAGATATAGTGCGCCCTCGACAACTCCAGAGCCCAGATAATTCAAATCCGACGACAAATCATATCCATGGAGAATAGTTTTCGATTTGGCTGATGAAGCATCAACCTGCGTGAGGTAAATTGCATTTTCACTCACGTAAATACCATCTGTCGACTCGAGATAGCACCTTGCCTTCGATAGGGAATTTGACACCAGATCTATTGCAAATACTATCGTCAATGTTGGATATCCAATCTCAACGGGAGCCTGTTCATTATCTCGATCAAAAAGAAAACAATCCTGTGATTTAATTGCTTCTGAGGGTTCTCCATCAACGGTGACCTTGGGTAAGATATCGGTGACTGTAAGATTAGTAAGAAGTTGTTCATTTTCGGTTTGTTGCTCAGCAGTTGGGTAATACTCAAATCCCCTTATCGATGGGGTGTGTCGAGTTATGAAATAGATAATATTGCCCTTTCTCCTGCTGCTCACAAAACCTCCCTCCACTTCAATGTTAAATTGACTTGTAGGATTCCCTATGTCACTTATGTCATAGATATCAAGAACAGTAGTCTGCTCCCTCCATCTCGAGACGCGCAAGAACTCACTTCCATAGGAGCCCCACCAGCCGGATGAGCTGATTGCGGCGAGCTGGGAGCCACTCACATAGAGACCTTCTACAGTATGCAAAGTATCCAGCTCAATAGACGAGACCTGCTCAATGGACGCGGTAGCTGGCTCTGTCCTCAAGATTCGGATCCTGCGTTTATCTGTCTGAGTCGGCAGAACATTTAAAGCTGTACTGGTGGTAGGATCCTCCTCAACAACAACGTCTTCCATGATAAAACAGCAGTCCATGCTCTTACTTGGAGCAATAAACATATGGTCACCGTTGTACTTGACATAATCATGCTCATCAACATTCTTCTCAAGAGTATACGTGGTGGTATAGTTTTCTGAGGAGGTGACTACATCGGATGCAGTCACCTCAATTGAGGGTTGAAATAGCGCGCGTTCCGCCATATTACTCTCGGTGAGTGTTATCAGCCCCTGGCGAACACTGTTAATAATCTCGGAATCGGTTTCTGCTAGAATCAGCATACCTTGAGGTGCTGGTTGTTCATTGACAACAGTATAACTATTGGTATAACCAGCATTATTATCCGAGCCACCTCCTCCCCCGCAGGACATGAGGACCGACGCTGTAATGGGCAATAAAACTTTTGGGTAGTGAGCACACATCCGAACTACTCCAATCTTCTCGTTTTTTTTTAGGTCTGATCTTGCACTCATCGCAGTCTATTCTCTGCCAATATTTGGAGCAACTCTCAGTAAAACATAAGGGATAAAAAACAACTCCTTTACATTTACCGACTGATTTGAACATCCGGCGCGGTCATCATGGTATAAACGGCAAGTCGGTTACGGTTCATACTATTTGAATAGGTCGACAGACGCTGGGCAAGAAAGTCTATAAAAGCATCTGTTCCAGAACCGACGTTAACTTCCTGCCCAATATTAGTCAGCTGTCCTGCGTTGAGATAAAAATCTAAGAATCTCACGATAGCCTCAGCTTTTGATAAATTGGTTCCCATCGTGCTATCCCAAACACTATCGAGGACTTCATGGTCTAGCTTAACCCTAAACTGATCCCTCGTGTAGGTGAGATTAAAATTTGTATATCGACTGCTTCTACTGAGACCACTTGAGCTTACCAAGCTAGAAAAAACATTAAATGTATTAAATATCTGACTTTCTGTTACAAGCTGAAGTTCAGGCGACACCAACGAGTTACCAGCTATGGGTCCAGTTGGTGCGAAGTCCGGTGAGAAAAAGTTGAATACCGAGGGAGCGCGGAGGACCTCTTGCCCGATAGCTTGCATGTTACCAATCCGCATGAGTGTAGCCTCAGGATCAAATCTTTCAATATTACTATGACCCACCCCGGGAATCGCATCATTATCGACTGCATAAGACTCGCCCAACGGGATTTCTGAGCTAGCTCGTAGTAGCCTTAACACGGATGTGAGATGGAGCAAAGGCTCCTTAAACTTTCCAGAGCTAGGAGAATTAATGGTCGCAGGGTTTCGAGCCTCGGGGTCAAGTAGAATCGCCTTTATCACAGCACGGAGATCTCCCTGCTCTCCAAAGGAAGTTGCAACACGCTCTATGTAGCCGGGGCTGGGATTAGACGTCACAAATCGCTGTATTAGTTTCCGCGAAATGAAAGGAGCGGTTGTCCCATGTCCCACCAAATAATCGAGGACTTGGTCAAGCTCTTCATTCGCGGATGAGACACTTATCGAACTGCTCGCGCCAATTTTTTTTGTCTCACCACCATCCTCAAACAATATCTTCTCACCAAAGTCATGGTGAGCCGTGAAGAATTTCATCGGGTGCGTCCACCGGTGTTGGACAGAGTTGTTAAAACTGTTACCCCTTGAGAAATTAGTATTGTTAATAACTGAGGTGCCATTATTGGTTTTACTGAAAGAAAGCCCAGTCATTACACGTGCTAGCTCACTGATAACAGAGTTATCATAAGTTTCTATTGGAAGGTTGTTTTCTCCTAGCTTGATAGACCCGTTTTTTTGCCTGTGAACAAGGCCAAAGGTAAAGAGCTGCATCACCTCTCGAGCATAGTTCTCATCAGGGTAAGTTCCCTTTGCCGGGTCCTCTTTTTTATTCCTAAGATGGCTAAGGTATAAACCCATTATAGGATGACGAGTCACATCTCCCAACAACTGCCGATATGTCCCAAAAGCATTTTCTGCAAGCGTATCCCAATAATCAGCCGCACCTCGGTGGCCATTTCTCACACCAGCGTCTTGATCGCTCACGACTAGGATCTCGCTCAACGCAAATGTCATCCGCTGCCGCAGCTGATCCCGGCCATAAATTGCCATTGGCCAAAAAGCATCTCTTCTCAGATTTTCCTCAGGCTCAGCCCTATCGCAACCTGCATTCCGAGTAATATCACAGGAAAGGAAGAGAGGGATCGTCTCATCCAAAAGTGTAAGCATCTCAGTTTGCGGTTTTTCGAACTGGCTATCTATCCAACTTTCGTAGGCAGCCATCCGATTCTCTCCGTTCTCTTCGATAGTCGCCCTAAGTTCTTTGTAACTTCGCTCCGTCGAGCCGAATGTAGATTGATTCAAAAACCTAACGACATCGGTATCCACCTGAGTTTTTGTTAAACCTGCAGAATAGGCAATCTCTCCGCCCTCAGAATCTGTTGGGGCATTCACATTGGCGTCAAAAACCAGAGTTGCCGAAATCTCACCATTGGAGTATTCCGCGGTGTGAATATTTATGTAAAATTTTCCTTCAAATAGCGCATCCAACACCTGCTGCTCTGTTGTATAAATACCTCCAGGCGCCATATCCCAATTAAAGGAATTTAAATGTCCGTCCTCGTCAAGCAATGACTCTTCTATATCCCTCACGATGGTCCCAGAGGGCAGCATATGTATGTGCTGATCCGTCCTTCTCGAACCGAGATTAGAGAAGTTATAATTCAGCACGCCGGCGTCGTTATCGCCCTGTAATACAAAACTAAGCAGCCCAGAGGCGACAGTATCCGCGCCGTCCTGCGGCCCAAACGCACCCAAAAAGACTCTTCCATTTTCTGGCGCATTACTAGCATCGCTTACAATTACCGAACCCGCGACATCAGTACCAAGCTCATAGCCCTCTCTGGGTTTCAGAGTTAAAGTCAGTGTTTCAGGTACTTCTTTCACAGAATCTTGTGTGGCTAAGACTTCAATCACCCGAAAATTTTGATTCTCCGCCAACCTTAGGGTCGCACCAACACCTTCACCGTCACCATATGACAGGCTAATATCAGCCTCGCTCACCGAACCGCGAGTTGGATTCTCGTTACCCGACATCTGAAAGTCAATATCAAGCTCCACAGGATCTCCGGTCCGCAGAATCTGAAACTTTCCGAGCTGACCATTTGCTTCATAAGCATTTTCCTCCAAGACCATGAGAGTTATCCTCGGAGTCGCCGACCGTGTTTCATCCTCCGGAAAATCATCGCTAGCATCCTCAACGCCATCATTGTCATCATCAGGATCCGAATTATTACCTACGCCATCCCCGTCGGAGTCAACACTCTCGTTTGCGTCGAGTGGAAACGCGTCTGCAGAATCGGAAACTCCATCATTGTCATCATCATCATCTGCATGATTTCCAAGTCCATCTGAATCAGTATCTAACGACTCAGAGCTATCCAAAGGGAAGACATCCTCCAAGTCCAATACCCCATCGCCATCGTCGTCATTATCCTCATTGTTCCCAACCCCATCTGAATCAGTATCTAACGACTCAGAGCTATTTAAAGGGAAGCTATCCTCAATGTCCGATACCCCATCGCCATCATCGTCAGTATCTTCATTGTTCCCAACCCCATCTGAATCAGTATCCACGGATTCGGCAGCGTTATCTGGAAAAGCATCCAAGGAATTGAGCACGCCATCATTATCTCTGTCCGAATCCACCGAAAGGGATTGAGAATCGCCACCACCGCCGCCACAGCCAAATAACGTTAACATTAAGAAAAATATCGGCAGATGACTGGTTAATTTTGGCATCAGTGATCTCACAGTTGAAGGAAGTCAAGATTAGAGCTGGCTTCAAAGGGACTAGCAAAGTTTGCCAATGATGGGAAAATCTTGCCCACATCAGACTGAGGTACGCCCATCCAATGGGCTATAGAGGCCGCACACTGTGAGTTGGAGGTGGTTGGTATCCATCTTCCCCGGCCGGGGTCAAGGGGATTATTGAGATCAAGCGTCGGGTAAGTCCCAAAAAAACGGCTGCCCTTTACCATCCCTCCCATAGCAAGCGCATGCCCACCCCATCCATGGTCTGTTCCGCTTCCTTCATCATCACCATTTGGTGTGAAGGTACGACCAAATTCTGACCCTACATATGTGAGAACCTGATCAAAATCACCTTGCTCCTTGAGCACATTTCGAAAAGCTCCAAGAGCCGCGTCCAGCTCAGCCATCAAAGTGGCGTGATCGGCTAGCATGTTTTGATGTGTGTCGAATCCGTTCATCTTCACGAAGTATACCGGCCGTCGGTTCGACTCTAACGGACGACCACCAATCATCTTGGCCACCGTCTTAAGCTGGCGAGAGACTCGAGTATCAGAAAGTCCAGCGGCATTAAATATACCATCATAATCCACTCCGGATGCCTCCGCCCTCTCAAAAGTGCTTGAGACTATCGTTTCCGCCCTCCTGGCGGATTGAAAAACCTCCTGATACTTTTGCGCCATGAGGTGGGAAGATCCATTGACGGACTCCATCCCTGCCTCGACTAGGGCCTTTCGATCACCATTGAAGGCCGCGAGGGAAACAACTCCGTTAGTTCCCATCGTATAAGGATTCACAAGACTATCACGACTTACCTGAAAAGAGTTCAATCCAGAAACAGAAATCAACGGAGATAGACTAACATCAGTATTGTAGTCCGATAGCATTTCGGCCAATCTACCGCCCCAGCCATACTGGAATGGATTGGTGGGCTCACTCTGAAACTGCCGTTGTTGATCGGCATGAGAAAATAACCGAGGAGGAAGTTTGACAGCAGCATCCGAAAATTGTTGACTGTTCGTTGGGACGATCAAGTTGCCCACGTTGCAGATGACTGACATCTCACCTGAGTTGAACATTCCTGCAAGATTCTGACAAGCAGGGTGTAATCCAAAGTCACTCGAGCTGGATCCGTCATAAAGAGTTGCCGCGTTTTGCAAATTTAAAATCTGTAGCTGCTCACTTGGAAGGGCGAGGAAGCGTCTTCCCCGATCATATTCCGCACGCATCGAACCAGAGCCCGAGGGTATAATCATATTAAATGAGTCATTTCCACCCTCAAGAAATACAAGTACAAGAGCGCGAAAATCATGATGAGATCCCGATAAAACTTTCGGAGCATTGACAAGTCCAAAGAACCCCATCGAATTTACGGCCAAACTCGCTCCTATAGAAACGCGAGAAATCCTCCTCAGAAAGGCTCGCCTCGTGAGAACCTTACGATAGTTCAAAGTGCCACCCTGCAACCTTTAATTTCTTTTTTAAGATATATCCCAACATACTTATCTCAATTTTCACAAATTTAAACGTACGAAAAGTTGTGAAAGTTGCACACCCCCCATATCGTCCTTAAAAATACAATCACTAAAAATAAAACTGATCGTCCATTAGGCCAGAAGCGCAAGGACTTGTGTTAATCATGGGCTTTCATACCAAAATTCTCCATAATATTGCACCAAAGTGTAACATAATAGCTCACACTGAGAGATTTTTATTTCTTAACCTTGATATCAGGAACAAGGAAATTTTTAACTTACACCTAATCAAAAGATGGTCTGATTGACTACTGTTTTAGAGTAATCCTTCTCAGGCATTTTTATGCTGTCAAGTAGAATTATAGGCCATCGCAATAGATGTCCTCGGCTTTTTGAATACTCTCCTTACCATTGGCTCAAAATATTCGATACCCAAACTTTCGTATCCCGGATCGAATGAATTTTGATCATATTTTTCGCAAAACTCTGCACAAGCGTCCCAATGCTCGTTTTCCTTGAAACTATCTCTACTATTTTTGTCAAGCCCAACGTGCTCAAAAAAATAATACCCTTGGAAGACTCCATGATGCTTTATGATCCAGTGATTACGCTCTGACACGAAAGGCTGGAGCATTGTCGCAGCGAGATCTGCATGGTTTGCGGATCCAATGGTATCCCCTATGTCATGTAAAAGGGCACAAACCACATACTCCTCATCGCGCCCATCACGATAAGCGCGCGTTGCGGCTTGCAGACTGTGGGCGTAACGGTCAATAGGAAATCCGCCTGTATCTCCCTTGAGGAGGGCTAAATGATCCAGTATCCGATCTGCCAGTTTTTCAGAAAATTTCGCCGAGTGCTCTGTTATAATCGCGTAATCATCAGCTGTTCCTTTCGACATTTCAGTAAACGTCACCTGTTTTTCCATTATTCTACCTCCAAAATTTTAAAGGCCCTTGGTGTGACTATTGTATAAGATTTGCTATACGACTCAATCTCTGTAGCTCGGATCAAGTTTATCCATGAGCCTTTGCATTCCTGCAAACTCCAGCTGACCAAAAGATCCGTTATCAGGATGCTGTAGCTTCAGTAGTTGTTCAGTTTTTTCAAGCACCTCATCACCAATTGGATTCACCTTCCGACCACAGCTGTCAGTTGCAAACTGGATGTCGCAAGCTCGCTGGAGTCGCCAGGTGTTTAAAAACGCCTCAGGGATAGTAGCGCCACATCCAACAAGACCATGACTGCGCAGAATCATCAAATTTTTATCCCCTAAATTAGCCACTAACCTCGGTTTTTCGTCGTCTAAGACAGTTATCCCCTCAAAATCATGATAAGCCACAATTCCCTTGTGTAGGGCGGAGTAAAAATTGTCATGCCGCAAACCCTGCTGTTGACAAGCTACCGCCATGGCGGAATCGGTATGGGTATGGATTATACAATTGATATCGCATCTCGCCGAGTGAATCGCTGTATGCAGAATAATCCCTGCGGGATTTACAGAGTTGGGCGAATCACCAACCAGATTTCCGTCAATATCTATCTTAACAAGGTCTGAGGCACAAATCGTACCGTAGTGAAACCCAAAAGGATTGATCAGAAAATGGGCTCTCTCCCCCGGAACTTTCACAGTGATGTGATTGTATACAAGTTCCGTCCAGCCAAGATAATCAAATATTCGGAAGCAAGCAGCAAGCTCAACTCGAATTTCTTGTTCTTGTTTCACCATATACTTTGATTTCCAACCAAACTGAAGTAATCATCCAGTACACTTGCATACCAATTTACAGGATTTTGGCACGGATCGCTCGAGACGTCACCCAAATTCTCTCCAAAAAAATATCCGAAGTCTCAAAATTGAATCTCGCGCTCTAGCTATACAGACCTCATTTTTCGTCGGCATAAATACTCACTCCTTATAGCTCTGCAACAAAGTCTCGCTCTAAATTTTTAGAGGAAACAGCAAAACAGAGGGCAGCAATCGTGAAAAGACAGACCGTCGCCGACATAGCCCTTTGCAAGCCTGATGCATAGGCCGCCGCACAAAGGTGCTTTTGACCTTTATCATACGCGTTTTCATCCAACAAGCAGTTGGATGGAGTCAGCTGCCCAGACAGGTCGACCATTTCCAGTGTTAATGCCATAAAAAAGTCACTCAAAAATCCCACAAAATATGGTCCGAGACCGTTTCCCACGAGAGAAACGGCAATAAGCAACACCGCTATCGCCGCAGCACGTGATCGATTGGTGACAACACCTTGGCCGATAGTGTATTGAGCACCGAGGTAGGAAAAATGACACATGGTAGCCGTTCCCCAAAAAAATAAGACTAGTTTCAGATCTTCTGAAAAGAAAGCAAGAACGTAGAGGGGTGCAGCAATAAGCAAACCTATAGCTGGTACCCATGCCACTGCAGTCTTCCGGTATGGTGTGAGCTTTTCAGTCATATACCCCCCAATGAAGGTTCCTATCGCAGCCATGAATGCAAAGGGAGCACCAAAATTTACTGCAGCCTCCCTGACATTAAGTCCATGCAGTCGCTGAAGAAGGGGCGCTTGAAAGCTGTTAATTCCATAACCGACAAATGCAACCGTCGATGCCCCGGCCACCATCCACCAGAAAGTGGGCTTATTCCGTAATTCACTGAATGCCATTCCCCAATGGACCGGCTCATCGGCATCCAAATCGGGATGATCGGAATACCCTCTCGGCGGTTCTTTTACAGTTAAAAGCACCAACAAAGCTACTAGGACACCGGGAAACCCCACAATAACGAACGCAATGCGCCATCCTTCCACGAGGCTCCAGTCAACCTGTGAAAAGATCCCACCAATACCAATATCTTGGAGCCACATGCCAAAATCTGCCCCCTGCATCTGGGCTATGGGGCCACCAAATAAATTTGCAAGAACGGCTCCCAACATTACACCCGTAGAGTAGATGCTTAAGGCTGACGCTCTTTTCTTGGCAATAAAGTAGTCACCTATAATAGAATTAGCTGGAGGTGTGCAACCAGCCTCACCCACAGCAACACCGACCCTGAACAATAAAAGAGTAAAGAAACCCACAGCGAGTCCACACAGTGCAGTCATCACGGACCATAATACGATACATATAGTGATAATTTTTACGCGATTTGACCGGTCAGCCCAAAGCGCTATCGGTAGCCCCATAAAGGCATAAAAAATCGCAAATGGTGGTCCATAAAGTAGGCCCCACTGTGCATCAGTCAGGCCAAAAGAATTAATAATTGGTTGAGCGACGACCGCTATAAGTGTCCGATCAATAAAGTTAAGTGTATACACGAAGGTGAGAGCCATAAGGACGTAGTGCCGGTATAACGGAGTACCGAATCCATTAACGTGTCCACCCCCAACTTGTTTATCAATCTCATTAATCATGCTAAATTCTCCCTAGAGAAAAAAAGCTTTCAGGATGTTGCTTTCAATCAGCGCCTGCTCCACAACATAAACTGACCTCAGCTCAAACGATTGCATATTTCCACGCGAATTCTCTCGAAGCATTTTCAGATCACTGGCCAAAGTTAAATCTTTGATAAGTTTCCTCCTCGCTAAAACATGTATATGCTTCTTAATTACCTTGTTAAAAAAAATCTCGTAAATACAGCTCTCTCTGGTGAGAAAGCACCTCTTCTCCTGAAGAATGCTTTTCAAGCGAGAGGAAGATACGCAGCTGCAGCATACCATGGCTGGAAGCTCGATATTCTCAATCTAAATAAAGGTATTGCCATAAATCGTGCTCCCCACATAAAAGATTAGGTCAGCGCACGAAACTGATAATCCGGTTAAGCCTCATCAAGAAATACTTTGAAACAAGTAATGTCAGGATGAATGAACGTCCCACCCACATTGAAATTATGATCCGCCAATTTATCCTGAGAGTGATCATAGTAATAAAAAAATTTTCTTTTGCTCTTGTAATTTGACTCCTCAAAAACCTACCGAAACCTACTCATAAAATGTCACTAGTTCTTCGCCTTCCTACAATTTTCACCAGAGCATTAGGCCGTCTTTTGAACGCGAGCCTCCGATTGCTATCGGACACATATTAGGTCTTAAAAAGCAAGTTATGATTGTTTGTCACCTATTCCATCCAATCATTGATGCGTTATTGCTGGTCTGTGTCCTTAAGATATAAAGGCACGTTAGTAAATATCTGTTGGATGTACCGCAGAATATGTATCGATTCAGTAATTACCTCACCGTCATACACCATTGCAGGCATCAGCCTCTTTAGTTAGATCCTCAAATAATTGTCACTTAAAAGAGGAACTGATTACCAAATTCAATCGCTGCGCTCTCTTGGACAGAAGATGATGATATGCATGCACGCAGCGTATGGGGCGAATTTTTTCATCATCATTTTCGATAATCGGCATGATGCCTTTCCAAGAAATCGTTTAAACAACCCAAACCTCTAATGGCCGGATGCTTGCTGAACAGCCTATACCCAAAATGGTTTTGTTGTATCCCCCGCCGCACGCCTCACGCCCCACGCTCTAATTAAGCTCTGAAACAAACTGTCTCTCTGAGGTCTTCATCTTCTTTAAAGTTTCAATATAGATCTTTTAATGTGATTTTTTCGAGTCAATTTCCTCAAAAGGATCATTCATTTAATTCAATAGTTTCTGCGTCTCAGTCATTAAAGGGTTGGGGATAATGGGGAGAGACACCTCCCTCAAAAACTTATTACACACGATTTGCAAACCCAAGACACCAATTACTCACCATATGAGTTGAGTAACCCGCATCCTCAAGGAACACTGGGAGAATTTTAATATCCAGCGGCAACCCAATTGCCTTATGAGACTGAATAGGGTCTAAAACCGGATGGAATGTAGTAAAGAGCTCTTACATTGACGAGGTAAAGGTTTATAATTGAACTAGATTTATATAGAATCATCCAAGGCTTACTTCTTTTTTACACCATACAATCTATATTTGGCTTAGCGATTCAATCCATCCCTAGTCATTGGCAAGAAAACAATACTGATATTGGGCTTTGTACCAGCAAAAGAGTGTGAAGCAAGCAGGGTCCCAAAAAATATGAGCACTACTCTAAGTACCTTAAAGCCCTCCCAACCTAAAATATCTTAGCTGCTCCGTACCTGAGGTTTAAAATTTTGCCGTAGCATAGAGTCCCACTTCTGTACCAAATTCAATGTAGTAAGACTAATCACCAACTTCGATAATTGGAATGTCAAGTCAAAATAATTTCGATTGCTCGGTATTTATTTTATGTCCAGATAGCTTGACATTTCAGGTTTGTCCCGGGTCTTCAACCCCAATTCTCAAATTAGTATGCGTAGCTGCTGGGATAACCTGATTTGGATCGCTGTCACTAGCCGAAGGGCGGTCACTTCTTCAGATAACTCAAAGTTACAGTTCATCAGGACGGATCCAGACGTATAAAACAATCTCGTTACAGTACCTTATAAAACGCGCGGGCGAGCTGATTTGCTGTCTTATAGAGGTCCCTAAAACCATGCTGTTTGTTACTCAAAAAAGCGAATCCCACCCCATTTTCGAGATCTCCGAAAGCGGTCTCTCCACCTATGCCTGAGTGCCCAAATCGCCGTTTATCATACGAAATGGGTGTACTGGGTGAATCTATCATGAATCCTAGTCCAAATTTAAAGGGGAGGCCGAATAACACCGTATCAGGTCCATTTGACAGGACCTTGGTAGCGAGCTCAATTGTTTCGGGCGCCAATAAGCTAAACTCATTTCGGCACCCACCATTGCTTATTATGCCATAGAGAGTAGCAAGGCTGGCGGCGGTTCCATGACCATTTGCCGCTGGAATCTCTGCCAGTCTCCAACTCTCAGAGTTGACAGTCGTTGATGGATCAAGAGTTATGGGAAAGGCAACATGGAAGTCGCCAGAACAAACCGCATCCTTGATATTTTTGAGGACCTTAGGAAGAATTAGATCTGGGAGATAACGCACAAAATCAATAGTAGGAAAAATTTTTGAAGTTCGAAACATTTCTTTGTCAGCACATCTTGCGATATCCGATCGATCAAGACCAATTTTAAAATCTAGATGAAGAGGTCTCGCAAATTCATCCCTAAAGTAGTTACCAACCGAGCGTCCATCGACTCGTCGGATTAGCTCGCCAACCAACCAACCAAATGTTAAGGCATGGTAGCTTTGTTTAGCGCCGGGCACACCAAAGGGGCGCTGACGTTCTAGCAATCTCGTAAAGAATTCCCAGTCTTGCCAGGACCCGTCCGGTATGGCATCCCGAAAACCATGCATTGCAGCGCGATGGGAAAGCAGCTCAAAAACTTTTGTTGCACCTTTGCCCTCGCAACCATACTCAGGCCAGTAATGCGAAACGGTCTCCTGTAAATCGAGCTTCCCCTGCTCAACAAGACGAGCGGCGCAGATTGCGACCACACCTTTTGTAACCGAAAACACATTCACGATTGTATCTTCGGCCCACGCTTGTTTTCGGTGTCTATCTCGATAACCACCCCAAAGATTTACTATCATCTGTCCTTGATATTCAATCGCTAAAGTGGCACCTATCTCATGACCACTCCTAATTGACCTCCTAAATACATCGGCAACCTTGGTGAACCTAGAATCACAATATCCCGAAATCACACCTTAGACCACAAACATCGCAAACATATTCATTGCTCCACGGCACTTCATGCCGCTTGATTAGCCAGAGGAGGGTGGCAGATTTTTTAGATAACTATATATGAACACAGCAAACGGGACCATGTAAGTGAGCACTGCAGCATGCCACCTAAATTCCTCCGTTCCAAACAGCGCATGCCATTGGTTAATCAACATAAGAATACTGCCAACTACAATCGCTGTTTTTAGACCCCTGAAGATAACATCCCTAGGGATCCCATAAATTGATAACATCAGTAAACCGTACCCAATAGCCAATAAGATGATCATAACTAATTCAGGGAATCATAACTATTCAAAGCTAACGATTGAAGAAAAATCAATCTCTATCGATTGCATAGTAACAACCATTTGGTCGACAATAAGCAGCGAATTTATAAATTGGGATCTGTGGCGGTCTAAAAATGAGCAAAAATTTTCTGAAAATTATTAATGGGCTAAGTTGGACCACCGAACTCAGCGAGAAACTTCTCTTGGGGATAATCGGTGTCGCGACGTGTATTGCGTCAATCCAACATATTTATGGAATGATACTCATTAAGCAAGTACTTTTAGCGGACCTTTTTATGTTATTTATCTTTGTCGAAATAATTGGGATGGTCGGGGCATTCTATAGCACCAGCCGTATTCCAGTAACCTTACCCATTATCATCGCAATTACTGCACTATGTCGACTGATAGTGATGCAAAGCAAGGAAATGGATGCTTTCCTTGTGTTGGCAGAGGCCGGCGCTATTCTGGTATTATCAGTAGCAGCATATGTCATGAGTATGAAAGATAAAATTAGTCTAGAAAAGAAAAAAAGTTTGCGGGAAGACAAAAAATAAGGTGCAGCACTTTCTTTTTTACAGACCATGAAAAAGTCCGAATACCACTGATTTTTTTATAATAAATTGAATACAATCCTTGGATTAGCCAATCCATTAAATAGATCAGAAAACCCCACACTTCCGGAAGTAATTATCATGCAAAACCTCCAAGCGGCGTCCATTTTATCAGCCCTCATGCTCAGTGCAGCTTGCGGTGGCGGCGGCACCGATGTATCCGATACCGTAAATTCAGGGACAAATGAGAGGCCTACAGAAAACATTAGCACCAATAATTCTTTTCAGACCTCAGCAGATACCTCCACAAGCGCGGTTACTCAGGACGTAGAATGCTTATACACACATGACGTATATAATGACTCTGCCTCTGTTGACATGCAAAGCTGGGCGCGATGGACATGTGATGGAACGGAGAGAACACTTACTGCAAACGGGATTCCAGATCACCCTGTGGGTACTTTCCCAAACTCCGGAAACCCAAACTCAATCTCTACACAATCTGTATCAGCTACCTATACTTTGTCTCCAGAAAAAACCTCTACCTCCACGACATTAGGTGGCCCCCGGGGAGTAACCGGTTATATATTAAACGGAGTCAAGATCGATGCAGGTACCGCCGGCACTTGCAGTGATAATGGCACTAGCTGTGCTATGGCGCCACCGATGCAGGGAAACTGGAGTATTGAAGCATTGGGGCAGACTTCATTTAACTTCGGGGACGACGCTAACCATGCTCATGTCCAGCCCACTGGCGCATATCATTATCACGGCATACCGGAGGGATTTGTTAGCAAACTTGATAAAGGTGTGGCAATGACCCATATCGGGTGGGCTGCGGATGGTTTTCCTATCTATGCTCGCTATGGTTACAGCGATGCAATGGACACAAACTCTGAGGTTATCACGATCCAGAGTAGTTATCAGTTGAAAACCACACCTGAACCAAACCGAGCCGATGTTTCTATGTACCCAATGGGTACGTTTACGCAAGACTATGAGTTCATCGAAGGAAGCGGCCACCTCGACGCATGCAACGGTCGCACAGGTGTCACACCAGAATTCCCTCAAGGTATATACCATTATTTTGCAACGGATATGTTCCCGTTTCTCCAGCGCTGCGTCAACGGAGCGCTCTAACCAGAGTGAAGATGCAACCGCTTCGCTATTGGCTCATCTTGACATCCAGCTTTTTGAGTTTTATACCGATTGCCAGCGCTCATCTCATGGATGAACGTCATGGCACTTTAAATATTACAGATGGTGGAGGTTTCCTCGTCCTAGCTGCGCCTGAGTCGATATTCTTGGACTATGATTCAAATAATGATGGAAACCTTTCGAGGGAAGAATTTTTCTCGAGCTACGATAAAATAAAAGATCATGTAAGTAGCGACATTCAGCTTTTGGATGGCGATAATAACGTCCTCTCCCTTCAAGGACTCATGTTGTCACTCGCCGCATCAAATGGTGAGAAAAGTAACTCCACAAAAAATCTCATAATCATGGGACGTTTTGCACTTGACCAAACACCTGAGGAATTATACCTTCAAATTACTCTAGGAATTAATGCTGAGAAAGAGAATAGCTTTAAGTTAATCGTAACAGGTAAAAGTTATCCTCAAATAATTTTCTTTTCATCGGAGAAAATACGTAACCGTTTGATCGATAGTATTTTCTGAGCGCAAGTTCCGAGATCAATTTCAAAAGGTTCCATTTGCTCAGATTAAAGAACTACAACTTGAGAAGAAGATACACGCACAAAAATAGTGGAGAGATATTATGAAAGAAGTGGTTATCATAGACAGCGTACGGACGGGTCTCGCAAAATCATACAGGGGTAGTTTCAATCTTACGCGTACGGATGACATGACCGCACATGTCATAAATGCTTTACTATCGCGAAATCCAGAAGTTATTCCTGAAGAAGTAGAGGATGTTATTCTTGGCGTTGCCGAGCCCATTGGTGAACAAGGAAACAATGTTGCCCGGTTAGGGGTGCTACTCTCACAACTTCCGGCTAATACTGCGGCTACTACAATTAACCGTGCCTGCTCCTCCGGTGTGCAATCTATCGCTTTCGCAGCGAACCAAATAGCCTCAGGTCAAACTCAGATCGCAATGGCTGGCGGTGCCGAATCGATTTCAATGTTCAAACGTCAAGAAGAGGGTCATTATCAAAAAAACCCGGTCTTAATGAGCAAGCGACCTGACATTTTTATGAGTATGGGTGCAACAGCTGAAGTAGTAGCAAATCGGTACAAAATTTCAAGAGAGGCGCAAGACGAATATAGCCTTCAAAGCCAAATTCGTTATTCGAGGGCGGTAGATCGAGAGTTGATGCGGGATGAAATAATACCTATGAGCACCTCAATGAAGAAAATTGACCGGCAGACAGGCGAGACAACAATGTCGGCTATCACAGTTAACTCCGACGAGTGCAATCGACCCGATACTACACTTGAAGGACTGGCCGCATTGAGCCCGGTGTTCTCTGAGGGTGGTTCTGTGACTGCTGGCAACTCTTCTCAACTGAGCGATGGGGCATCAATGACACTCCTGATGAGTGCCAGTCGAGCAGAACAGTTAGGGCTGAACCCAATGGGTATTTTTAGGGGTTTTACGGTTGCAGGTTGTGAGCCTGACGAAATGGGAATCGGGCCTGTCTTTTCTGTACCAAGACTTCTAAAAAATGCAGGTGTAGGTATGAGTGAAATTGATCTGTGGGAGCTAAATGAGGCATTCGCCTCTCAGTGTGTTTTCTGTAGGGATAAGTTGGGCATTGATAATGAAATATTCAATGTCAACGGGGGAAGTATATCGATTGGGCACCCATTTGGCATGTCCGGATCCCGCATGACTGGCCATATCCTGCGTGAACTCAAAAGACGGAAAAAAAAATATGGTGTTGTGACCATGTGCATTGGAGGCGGCCAAGGAGCCTCTGCTCTTTTTGAGGCAGCATAAACTTACAATCGATAAACCCACTTTGCTGTACCCTTAAAAAGAAGTTCATTTTCGTCCTGATTAAAACGGGTTCCAATCTTTTTAAATGCATTCCAGAGCACTGCATAAGATACCGATACTTTATCGACTGGGAAATTACTTTCGAACATACATCGTCGTGGACCAAAGCAATCGATCATGTGCAAGTAATAATCTTGGTGAGCATGAACAATATCATCAGACGACGCTGGCAACTCGCGCTCATCCCACCCCCAACCATTTATCATCATTGCGAGTCCACCAAGTTTTGCTACAACATTGTCACACTTTGCCAAATCAGCTACATCTTTCTTCCACTGAGGATATATCTCAGACTGCTTACCCTTGTATGGACCAATGCCTAAAGGCCCACCAAAATGATCAAATATAATGGTTGTCTCTGGAAATTTCCTTGCTAAATCTATCAACTCACGAATCTGGGGGTGAAGAAGCCATGCATCGAAAGACATGTCAAAGGGCGCTAACCTCGCAAACCCACGTCGAAAATCTGGATCTAACAACAAATGCTGTGTTCGACCTGCATAACGATCTGCAGCAGGTGGGTCTGGATAGTATGCTACGGAGTGGCGAATCCCCCTCACACGCCCTTTGCCAGCATCCAAATGAGCCGCAATTACCTCCTCAACGGCATCCCCCAACCTAAGGTTGGCATGGCTTACGATGCCTAGAATGGGTGGCCTCCCATCCGCCGCCTGTGTTGAAGAAAATTCTGCTGCGGCCGAGACATAATCGGTCTCTCCCACTGGACGCAAAGCCTCTGGGCCTTCCTTGCGATAATCCGCACTACACTCCACAAAAACTGTACCAATTATGTTGTGTCCAGAACCTGTGTCTTCCCATAGATCAGCTAATTGATAATCATCAACAGTTTTATCTCGCCAAAGATGATGGTGTGGATCGATTATCGGTCTTTGGGGATCAATAATATCCTCGATAACCTGTTCCAGCCATAGCTTGCGCTCCATAAATTTCTCCTTTTCCTTTTATGTCTTCCATTATATTTGAACAAGTAGGCATACTATCACCAAGGAAGCTTATTCCCATCAATATTAAAAAAGGAACCGCTATCTCTCAAACTTTTTGCATTGATTATTTTGATAAATGCGTGGCCGAATCTGATTGATCTATGTTGCCTCTAAACCCCGTCATATCTGTCATGACAAATCCTGGATGCAGGAGAAATAATGCTATTCCCTTGGGATGCAACTCTCCGCTCATACTTTTTCCCGCCATATTTAATGCGCTTTTTGACATTCTATACCCGTCGCTGCCTCCAGAAGCATTTTGTTTGATTGAGCCAAGTTTACTGGTCAATATTCCAATTTTAGAGCTCTGCGCAAGGTATGGTAGAAACACCTGAACCGTCAGACTAGGCCCAACTGCATTTACTTTAAACTGCTCAAATACGGAAGATTTATTAAAACTTGAAAAGGTCACCGGCCTCAGCAAACCCGCGACGTGTGTCAACCAATCTAACTTGACCGAACCCAACGAGCTAAGACTTACACGCATAGCAGCTTGATTAGTTACGTCAAAATTTTCAATAATATTTTTTGGCCTAACACTCCTTAGTTCTTCAGAGGCGTTTCGACAAAATGCGTAAACCTGATGCCTAAACCTCACAAGTTGCCCAACAAGACTGAGACCGATCCCTCGATTTGAGCCAACAACACCAATTTTCAAAACACCGAAGAACTTCTCCTGCAAGCCTTAACTTTAGCAAACTCAAGTCTGCAGCCTTTTAGAGGTTGACATAGCTGAGCCTGCTTCGACCCCTTCATAAAAGACACCATTTAACCTTCTTCTGTTTGGTTGTCTGGACCTACTAAAATTCTCTAAATAACTAATCGATGAAAATCTTCACTTTCAATTGTACACCCAAGAAAAAAATATTAATCTTCGCTAAAATACCATGTAATTGTTCTATTGTAATCCTTTAGAGATCTCCGCAAATGCAAGAATTTGCCAGAATTGCGATTTTCCCCATACCGGACATGGTGACGTTTCCGGGTACTGTCGTACCACTACATGTATTCGAGCCAAGATACCGGAAAATGGTAGAAGAGTCAGTCAACAAGAAGCAAATGATTGCAGTCTGTAACACCGAGAAACAGATAAGTCCTGCAAAAAAAAACTCTTCCCTGCAAGAGGTGCTTACGACAAACCAAGCGACATATCAGCCAAGGAAGATTTTTAGTGCAGGATTTTGCAATCCCCCTGAAAAGACTGAGGATGGGAGGCTTTATGTTACCATCAACATAGTGCAAAGATACAAGCTCATTGAAGAGATTCAAACGCTTCCCTATCGCATCGCTGTATGCGCTGAATTGCTGGATGATAGCACTGAATTGGCAACTCTCTTGCCACTGCAAACACAAATCGTAAACTCTCTTGCAATGTTGATAAGCCTTGAATCCCCCAACCAAGCAAATGATTTTGATAGGGATTCATGGTTATCGGTCGATCCCGTATCATTTTCTTTCAAAATATTTCAGCTACTTCGATTTGATTCTGAGACAATGCAAGCACTCCTGGAGAACACAAATCCTAAACAAAGGTTAAATATAATTTCTGCAAAACTCAATCAAATCTGAGGTCTAGAGCATAACCGACTTGTGATTTGGGCGAAAATATTAGCCTTAATGCGTCCGCGGACATACACTTATTCGAAAAGAAATTTAAGACTTTTAATTTATTATGAAGAACCGCAAATGCGATTCACTTCTGTCTGGAGATTTGGAGGTAGCTTACAGGTGCTCCGTATTTTTCTGTTGCTGTTTTGTACTTTACTGTGGTGTGGACATCTCTCCTCGAGTGTCTCAACAAATGTGAGGACATTGCAACTACCCTCCGGAGGAGAATCAAGAGCATGGGTTACAACTCAACTTAGCTCAATTAAAAAACAACTCCTAAATTCACAAACGGCAGCCCAAACTACTTGGTCGGGTCAAGTATATTTCTGGAAAAATCAGGCGCTGCTCCACCAAGTGCAGCTTCAGCTAAAAAAAAATAAGTCCAGTGGTTTCCTTGCTGTGGCGACCACAGACTCCTATGGCTCATTCACTATTGCAACTGAGAATGGCGCGGGGGAACATCTAATAGCATCGAGAGAGATCTATGAGGCAGAAATTGGGTCCGAAATCAGTTCCGCTGATGCACTCGCCGCGCTTACTGAGAGCGGCCAAGATTTTGGGGAGGGTGCAGGAAATAGTTCTGAAGAGGGCACTGCCATATTGTACGAAGAGCCAAAAGAAAGCGCAGAAATGCTCACCCCTGCAAGATACACCGGAAAAGTGATCACTACTGGATATGCTCCTGATGCAACAGTTTGTATCGAGAAATCGCGGGGACTCGGATGTCAAGATGCATTGTTTAAAACCACAACAGATTATGAGGGTTCTTTCTCGTTAGATTTCGATAGCGGTAATAGCTCGGGAGTATTGGTAGCGGAGGTGCAAGTAAATCGACCCGATCATGAAAATCCTATCCTTCATCGAATTTATGCATATTCGCCAGTACTCAATCTAGATAATATTTTATCTCCTTTGAGTAATATCCTAGCCATCTCGAACGACTTTGACTACTACTCCCTCAAGGACAAACTTGGAATCGATGAAAATTTTATGATTCGATTTGATGACCCCATTGCTCAGCTAAAGGACAATGTCGACTCCAATGTCGCTCTCATCAATGCCCAACTAACACACTTGAAAGATCTGATTGGAAGACTCGAATTGGATGTTTGGGGTCATATCCCGAGTCATAGAGAGATACTTGACATAAAATTAATAAATGCCATAAAAACTTATGACTTAGAATCCATAAATCTGGCAGATGAACGTTTTATCAAAAATTTAATTGAGGGTTGGAATTTTCAGGAGTTCCACCTTTCGGCCGATCTTAAAGCTGATCTAATCAAAAGTATATCAGCCTTAATCGATTCAATATTTGCAGAAATAAATAGTGAGGATGTGTTCTTTGACCTCAACGCAGACGTGGATTCCTTTTGGGAACATATTGATAGCATAGAGCTTGACATCTCATCAGGTAGCGAATTAGGTCCTCAAAATATCCTTAATGATCTTCTTGGTTCTCATGCTGTAGATAGCGACATCGACGGTGTGCTTGACATATTCGAAAATCTCATCGGCACCAATCCCCACGATTCAGAAGACACACCCTTAGATTCTGACTATGACGGACTTCCAGACTCACTCGAGCTAATTATAGGGACAAATCCCAACACTTCAGACTCGGACGACGACGGTACTCCAGACCTCGAGGAGGAAGATACTCGAAAGCTTCTGTTAGGAGAGCTAGGCTAGCTAGAGGATACCTATAAAAGATAAATAAACGAAAGCTACTGACGAAGAATTAGTGGAGTTGAAAATCTGTCGTATCGAGTGTTACGACTCTTTCACCACCCCAAAAAAATTAGGCTTTTTTAGCTCAACGCCATTGTGCCGCGGTATGTTGTAAGCGGTGGTCAAGTGGAAATGGAGGTTTGGCAATACCCACAAACAAACAAAGTCTTGTGAATCAAATCCTTGGTCATAAGGACCTGCGGAAAAATGTTCATATTCTCTAGTAGCAAAACATTAGTCTCCTTGAGAGATTGTAAAAATGATATCGTCCTCCGAAGTCTGCTCTGCAATTCAGAAAACGTACTTTCGGTATCTGTATCTACAGATGCATCTATTGAAAGCTAGTCTGGCTGCGCCGCGTTTACTTAAGTCAAATGCCGTGTGTCCCTGAAATGATAACGGACGCACAGTGGGATGTAGCTTCGCATCGATGAAAATTGACTAATCAATTCTTATGTCATGCGTATGGACCTCGCCCTTTCTCAAGATAGTGCTAGGATTGTCCAAGGAATGCTTAAAAACAGCCATATATCCCTCGAAGGTTAACTTTCACATAAAAAAGTCTAATTGCTGATAGTAAACTAAATCCTAATCATCAAAACCACCTTAAATTTTTGATGATGGATCACCAACTGAAATTTGGTGTTAAAGAAATGGCAATAAAAATATGGGTTAATTCCTGCAACGGTGGAAAGAAAAATGATGCAATCAAATGTATGCTTGATGACTAATTTGTAAATAAAGAAAAAAGAAAAATGCAAGAACCATTTTTACTAACAGACGAAGAGGTTCAGACATTCATCGTGGATGGGGTGATGTCTTTTCAGAGTGGAATTGATCCAAGTACTCACATGGAGATCCATGAGCTACTTAAATATTCTGCAGAACACGAAATGCCTCTGGGCAATAATTTTTTGTCAAGAGTCCCGGAAATCTACAAAATATTGCGGTGCCCAAGAGTATCCGGCGCATTAACATCTCTGCTGGGCCCAAATTATTTAATTCATCCTCATCGAGCCATACACAGAAGCACTCCGATTGGTGAAAAACTTGAAGACTTTACGCTCACAACTAACTTGCATCACCTTGGGAAAGGTTCAACCGCAACATCGCTGTGGCATCAAGATGGTCAGAGTCCACTCGCAAGGGCAAGGCACCATCTGCCAAAATATCTCATTGGCTTTTACTGTCCGCATGACGTAACAAGGCAAATGGGGCCAACACGATTTAAGCTGGGAAGCTATATGCACCAGTCTGTAACCGAAATCACTGAGGTAACCCAACCAGACTTCATTGCTGCAGGAACCTTTATGCTATGTCATTTTGACACAGTCCATGCTGGTTTCCCGAATCAAGCTGAATCAGACCGCTTCTTGGTCAAATTCGTGTTTGCAAGAACATCCTACCCCGTAAAGGCATCTTGGAATCACAAGAAACACAAATGGAATAAACCTAACGGCACCTCTTGTAAAGACGAGCTGACACCGGCTTGGCACTATGTTTGGGACTGGATGCGGGGTGGAGAAAACAACAGAAACGGCGTTAATGATGTTTCAATATTAAACATGTCCAACACTCTCTCAGATCAAGGTATAAGGATCAATAACATATATGCCTGTGGGAAATCTTTGGAGCTTGAGAGCTTGAAGGTTTCACTTTTACAAAAGGCGGGACTCGAAAAGCATGTCCACGAGCCCTTCTTGGATGAACAAGGGAACCTTATTTCAAAAAGCAAATCTCACGATAATTCTCCCCGATGGAACGAAAAAGCTGTGGTGATGGAAGATGAGGCATACAGAATAGTGACCTTTGGCGAGGATGCAATCGATTTGCTGGTCGAAATTCTTATGAACACAGATCCGTGGATGCAAATCAATGCTGCTTTCGCACTCGGAGAATTAGGATTTGGTACTCCAAAAGTTATAACGGCTCTGACTTTTCGTCTAGAAAGTGATCTAGATCAAGTCGTTCGGCAGTCTTTGGACGCTCTAGCGTGCATGTCGATGAAACTTACAGATGATACCTTTGATATGCTCGAAAAGCTGGTACAAACAAGTCACCCGTCATGGCAAGAGCCACTCGTTCCCAGAGGTTGGACCGGTCAAGACCAGGTAAGGATGAATATTGCGCTGGTGCTGCTGAATGCCGCGGTTGTCGCAGACAAACACACCAGGATAGAGAGTATAGCAACGCAACTGCTTGCAGACGCCAACGGCTACGCAGCCGCCATAGCTGCGGAGACACTGATTCGAATCAATTCACCTTCCTCATTAACCGCTGGAATCCAGTATCTCTCAGACAGGCGTTGGGATGAAACTCTACGCGTTCATAATAAACGGTATTGAAGCTTTACTAAGCTCCCCTGAATGCTGTGCGCTGAGTATCTGTAAGTATCAAGCATACAGCTGAAGTTAAATGACAACTTATGGTCTCATAGTAGTCAAAAATGGTTGCGGTGGACCGACCTGCGAATTAACCGCCAAATCCAGCCATTGGGCCAACCTCGGTCTTGTTTCTCTCGGATCAATAATCTCATGCACCGAGAACCCTTCAGCCCTCGGGAAGGGTGATTGACTTGCTGCCAGCATTTCCTCTAATTCCCTTTGTCGCTCAGAAGGATCTTCGGCGGCAGCGATCTCTCTGGCAAATGCTACTGCTACCCCACCCTCAATTGGTAAAGCTCCACTGGCCGCGCTTGGCCAACTCAAAACGAATCCATTAGGACCGAAATGGGCCTGCGCAGCCACTCCAAAAGCTTTGTGGACTTGGACACTAGCCCATGGGACACGGGATTGCATAACTGCAGAAATTGCTTCAGTTCCATGACGAATCGTCCCAGCACACTCACTATCAGGCCCAATCATAAAACCCGGCTCATCAACAAAACTGAGCACTGGCAGATGGAAACTATTACAAAAATCGACGAAACGACGCAGTTTTTGCGCTGCCGATGCGGTCATAGCTCCAGCATAAAACATACAGTCATTAGCAATTACTCCGACTGAATGGCCGTTGAGTCTCGCTAAGCCGGTTATTATGCTTGGGCCATACTGTCGTCCAATTTCGAAAAAGCTAGACACATCGGACGACTTATCTAGAACAAGCTCAATAATTCTGCGCATGTTGAAAGGCTGCCTCGAACTCTCAGGAACAATACTCTTCAACACATCCTCGCAACGATCAACCGGATCACTGCAAGCAACTTGACTGGGTCTCTGCCACGCGTTGTCTGGAACAAAAGATAGAAATGTAACTATCTGATTGAGGGCATCCTGCTCAGTCGTAGCCAAGTTATCGATGGCGCCGCTCCTGAGATGAATTTGCGGACCACCAAGTTCATCTTTAGTCAAATCATGGCCTAATGCTCGCTTTACGACTTGAGGGCCAGCAATCAGAACTGCTGCATTTTCAGTCATTACCGAAAAGTGTGACGCTACAAGCCTTGCAGCCGGCAATCCCGCCACGGGTCCCAAAGCCGCAGTAGCCACTGGCACGTGACCAAGTGTTTGGGCTAATGAGAAAAATCTTGAGGTGGCAAAGACAGGATCACCCACTGGCCGGTGTTTTTTTTCCTGATTAGTGCCACCTACAGCCCCGCCACCACCCTCGTGTAGTCTTACTAGCGGGAGCTTATACTGCAATGCAAGTTGCTCCGCATAGATGCTCTTTCTTAGGCCAGCAGGATTGGGAGAACCGCCTTTAAGCGTGAAATCTTCTCCACCAACGATAACCTTTCGTCCATTTACTCTACCAAACCCGAGAACAAAATTAGCGGGCTGAAAATCCAAGAGTTTACCTGCCGAATCGTACTCAGGAACTCCCGCTCCCTCTCCAAGCTCATTAAAACTGTTTTCATCGATCAACCCATTTATGCGCTCGCGGATCGTTAAACGCCCCTTTTGATGATGTTTTTTTACAGCAACATGGCCTCCTTGTTTTTTGGCCAACTCCCTTCGATGATTAATTTGATTAATATCAGATTCCCAAGTCATATCATTGACCCGTCTCCAGAATAGCTACTGTCTGATTCTCCACTAATAAGTCCTTTTCAGAAACTCGTAGCTCTACCAATTTCCCAGACGTGGTGGAGACAATGGGTATTTCCATTTTCATACATTCCACAATTAAGATCACCTGATCAGCGAGAATCTCATCGCCGACTTGAGTTACAAGCTTCCAGACCTGCCCAGCCACGTGGGTTTTTAGATGTAGTCTCATATCATATTCCAAAAAATAGGTCCCGGTAGAGCAAGATTGACACCACGCTACTTCAAAAAAATACACCGATTAACGCAGCAACAGAGTAGCAAAAGATCAGTACGAGTGTCTATTCCGCACTATTGCGATTCAAAATCGGGTGAGAACTCGACTAGTTATATATACATAACTGAAAGCTAGTCTTTCTCCTTGAGCTGTGCAATCCATAAATCTGAGTACCTGCCTCCCATCTCGAGCAGCTCCGAATGCGAACCCTGCTCCACAATTTCTCCATGGTCCATAACTACGATTTTATCGGCATGTATAATAGTAGAAAGGCGATGTGCAATTATTAGGCTTGTATATCCACGAGAGATCTCATTTAAAGCCTCCATAATTGATCGCTCTGATTCACTATCCAATGACGAAGTTGCTTCATCGAATACCAGTATCGCAGGCTTCTTTAAAATGGTACGCGCTATAGTTACCCGCTGTTTTTCGCCGCCGGAAAGTTTGAGGCCTCTCTCACCTACCACAGTATCAGATCCCTCCGGGAGCTCTCTGATAAAATCATCGAGCTGAGCGAGCTTTATTGCCTCTAAAACTTGATCATCAGCAGCCGCAGGATTTCCGAAACGGATATTCTCGAAAATACTTTCATTAAAAAGTACAGTGTCCTGAGGCACTATTCCAATTGACTCACGCAGGCTCTTCAACGTTACATTGGCAATATTTTGTTCATCAACAAGAATAGTTCCCCCCAGAATATCATAGGAGCGAAACAACAACTTAACTAAGGTAGATTTTCCGGCGCCGCTGGCGCCGACAATCGCTACTTGTTGACCTCCTTTGATCGTAAGATCGATGCTCTTCAAGAGCGGCCGCTCATCGTGATAGGCGAAGGAAACATCTTTGAAGGTTACGTCTCCCCCAAAAATCTTAAGGTCTGGAGCATTGGGCTGCTCGAGTACTTTTGTGTTCAAACTCATCAAAGAGAACATGTTTTCTATGTTCGCAGTAGCCCCCCTAATTTCTCGATAGACAAATCCGAGGAAGTTCAGAGGCATAAAAAGCTGCATCATGAAAGCATTAATCAGCACAAAATCGCCTATGGTCATGACTCCATCTCGTACTTCGTTCGCAGCAAGCCATAACATAATTGCCATAGCTAGCGAGATGATAAGGGCTTGACCGGTATTAAGCGCCAATAATGACAGACGTTCTTTCCGCTTAGCCTGCTCCCAATGTTGGAGGGCTTGGTCATATTTATTACTCTCAAATTCCTCATTTGTAAAATATTTAACTGTCTCATGATTTAATAAACTCTCGACGCATAATGTCCCAGCTCTCGAGTCTGCTTGCGCAGCATCTCTCACGAATTGCGTGCGCCAATCAGTCGTAATCATCGAAAAAAGGACAAAGAATACTGCCGCCATGATTGTGACAAGAGCGAAACTGATTCCATAGTTATATAATAATAGTCCTGCTACCAAAATAATCTCCAACAGAGTCGGCACTATGTTGAAAACAAAAAATCTCATTAAAAAACTTATGCCATTGATTCCTCGATCTATATCCCGGGAGAGGCCGCCGGTGCGTCTGCTTAGATGAAATTCTGAATCTAGATGATGCATATGTTGGAAAACTTCCAGCCCTATTTTACGCATGGCTCTCTCACATACCCGACCAAAAATTGTGTCTCTAATCTCACCCGCAACAAGAACGGCCAATCGGGCGAAACCATATGCTACAATTAACATGGTCGGCACCAAGATGATCTCAGCGATGCCCTTTTGTGTAAGCGAGTCAACTACGTGTTTGAGTATAAATGGTCCACAAACACTTGCTCCTTTCGACAACACCAAGCACCCCAAAGCCACAATAATTCGAAGCCTATATTCTAGTAAGTATGGCGAGATTGCCCTGAATACTTTCCAATTTATTTTTTGATCAGGGTTTTCGGCGTAATTGCGGGTCTTCATTAACGGAACTCATGGGAGAAAAAAATTTTCGGAGCAGCGAGTATGTATTATTGGTCACCATTCTTCCAATTGGTTTAAGACTATTCTCACACATGGGTTTTAAAAAATAATCATTTAAACAAAAAAGTGTAGAGAAAAAAGCTTGATTTTTTAACATAAAAACCCAATGTATAAACGTGAAGGGGTGGTGTTCATGGGTTATAGCTTTTTACGAATCAGGAGCCTTTAATGTTAAAAGTGGAAGATCTTACGAGGCGGTACGGCGGATTTCTGGCAGTTGACCGTGTTACTTTCTCTGTCGGCAAAGGAGAAATCGTTGGCCTCTTGGGACATAATGGTGCGGGAAAAACTACTATTATGAAGATGCTGAGTGGTTACCTTGAACCTAATTCTGGTGACGCTACTGTAGACGGTCATAATATTGTAGACGAGCCTAAGGAAGTACAAAAAGTCCTAGGGTACCTACCCGAAACCTTACCCCTTTATCCGGAGATGACGGTGGCCCAATATCTTTATTTCTCGGCAGATTTAAAGGGTTTAAAGGATCGAGAAAAAGTTTCAGAAATTTTACGAGTAACTAACTCCACAGATCTTAGAGAAAAATTTCTTTCGCCGATTGCTAATCTTTCCAGGGGTTATAAGCAACGTTTGGGGGTGGCGCAGGCAATTATCGGAAATCCCAGACTCCTGATATTGGATGAACCAACGAACGGACTTGATCCTGAACAGACACAGCACATGAGGTCGCTCATACGCGACATTGCAAAGAATGCGACGGTCATTCTATCAACACACATAATGCAAGAAGTGGATGCCTTATGCTCCAGGGTCCTCATGTTGCACTCTGGTAAACTTGCCCTTGATGCTCAATTAGATGAACTTCGCGCCAGCAATTCCTTATTGGTTGAATCCACGCTAGCTACCACCAAACTCGAGTCCTTAGAAAACTTATTTGGGGTAGAAACTATCTCACTTATCGCCACGACTGAAGGCTCTAGCACCTATCGAGTTACAACTAATGCCGATGCAGCGCTGAAAAATGTTTCCGCTGACATTGCGAGAGAGATATCAAAACAAAAAGAATCTCTTTTTATGTTGAAGCCTGAGCTGCGAGATTTAGAGACTCTGTTTAGGGAGGTGGGTAACAAGGACTCTGGGGTGAAGGAGGTTGGAGATGCAGCATAACAAAGACGCCATATCCGTAATCACAAGCATTGCAAAGAAAGAGATCTCTCTATTCTTTTCATCACCCATTGCCTACATTTTCCTCGCTTCTTTTGCCGCGGCTACCCTTTTCATTTTTTTCTGGGTGGAGTCTTTTTTCGCACGTAATATCTCTGATGTGCGACCTCTTTTCGAGTGGATGCCACTACTTCTCCTGCTACTGAGTTCAGCTTTGACAATGAAAATGTGGAGCGAAGAGCGCAAAACCGGTGGGCTTGAATTCGTTTTAACGCGTGCGGTGCCTGTTTGGTATTTTGTCATTGGAAAATTTATCGCTTGTCTATACCTGCTGTTCACGGCAATGGTTGTTACCCTGCCACTTCCGCTCACAGTGGCCCTACTCGGGGAGCTAGATTGGGGGCCAGTCTGGGCGGGTTACTTCGCCACGCTCTTTCTCGGGGCGTCATATCTCAGCATCGGTTTATACGTGTCTGCAAAAAGCGACAACCAGATCGTAAGTCTTATCTCCACTTGCGCGCTCTGCGGATTATTTTATATGGTAGGTAATCCGCTGATCACTGACCTGTTCGTTAACGACATAGGGGATATTTTGCGTCTTTTGGGCACTGGATCTCGCTTTGAGTCGATTACTAGGGGAGTAATTGATATTCGCGATTTTTACTACTACGGAAGTCTCATTATTACATTTTTGGCTCTTAATGTTTACGCGGTGGAGAAGGAGCGTTGGATTACAGATAACACTAATTCCCGTCACAAAAGGTGGCAGCTACTCATAACTCTTTTGGCTTCCAACGCCCTATTGGCAAATTTTTGGCTGAGTCAAATTTCAACTCTAAGGGTTGATATGACAGAGGGGCGCCAATATTCCATTTCTCAGTCAACTGAAAACTATCTTCGTCGACTTCAAGAGCCGTTGTTAGTGCGAGCGTATTTCAGTTCAAAGACACATCCGTTGTTATCGCCGCTTGTTCCGCAGCTGAAAGATCTTATAAAAGAATACGAAATTTCCGGAAAAGGGAACGTACGTGCTGAGTTTGTAGACCCGCAGAATAATCCAGAAATGGAACAGGAAGCTAATCAGCAATATGGTATTCAACCGATACCCTTCCAAGTAGCTGACCGATATCAGTCCTCGATAGTCAGCTCTTATTTTAATGTCCTTGTGAAATATGGAGACGAGTACCAAGTACTAAATTTTCGCGACCTCATTGAGATTAAGGCGAGGAGTGAGTCACAGATTGACGTGAAGCTACGTAATCCAGAACATGATCTAACCAGAGCCATTAAAAAGGTTTTGTATAGCTATCAGACGGAGGGTAATCTTTTTGACACAATAGGCACTGATATTCAGTTGAAAGCTTACGTTTCAAGTGATTCGGAGCTTCCTGTTCCACTCGTAGACTTCAATAGCGTCGTGAAAGAGGTTGCAAAAGATTTTACTTCCCAGTCCAATGGACGTTTTTCCACCTCATTCATTAATCCGAGAGACGACGCCGGTGTTGTAGCAGCCGAAATTGCAGAACAGTATGGCTTTAGACCCATGAGCGCAGGATTATTCAGCGACGCATCATTCTTTTACTACCTCACACTGGAGAATGAAGGCCAGGTCGTACAAGTACCAATCGAAGATTTAAGCAAAGAAGGATTTAAGCGAAACCTGGAAGCGGGGATAAAGAGGTTTGCGACCGGCTTTACAAAAAACGTAGCCCTGGTATCTCCCGCACCCGACTACAGTTCACCCTACGGAGGATCGAGTAGCGCGCAATTTACTACCTTACAAGATTTCATCGGTGCTGAGTTAAATGTTTCTCAAGAGAATCTCTCCGATGGATCAGTTGAAGGAGCCGCCGATATATTATTACTAACGGCACCGGAGGATTTTGGGGAACGAGAGCTCTTCGCATTAGACCAGTTTCTTATGAAAGGCGGTACTGTCATTGTTTCCTCATCACACTTTAAGACTAGTTATGCCAATCGCAGTTTAACTATGGTACCCAATGATAGTGGTCTTGATGACTGGTTCGCCCACAACGGCATACAAATCGAAAGGCGGCTCGTAATGGATCCCCAAAATTCAGCATTTCCGGCTCCTGTGACGAGGAATATTGGCGGGTTCCAAATTCAGGAAATGAGAATGCTTGATTACCCATACTTCCCTGACGTCCGCGGAAGTGCTCTAAATAGTTCCAACCTGATTACTTCAGAGTTACCGCAGCTTACTATGGCCTGGGCATCTCCAATTATCATTGACAATGAAACAAACAAAAATAGAGTAGTAACCAAACTTTTACAAAGCTCGGAGAAATCTTGGGTGTCCGACTCACTAGATATTCTTCCAAGGATAACTGGACAAGGCGTGAGTCCATTCGTGCCGCAAGGACCGCAGGAATCACACTTACTCGGTGTCATCTTAGAGGGCCGCTTTGAATCTTTCTTTGCAGGGCGAAACCCGCCGAAAGCTGAGGCAGAGACTCCCGATGAAGATTCGACAGACTCATCAACTGATGCACCACTTGAACTCGATAACGTGGTTGACCACTCCCCCGATATCGCGCGGATAATATTATTTAGCTCAAATGAGTTTCTTAATGATCAAACGTTACAAATGCTTGGTAGCGCAGAGCAGACTTCTTACGTTAATTCAGTTCAGATGTTAGCCAACGCTATTGACTGGTCGTTAGAGGATCAAGGTTTGCTCAGTATTCGCTCTCGAGGCCATTTCAACCGAACACTTCCACCGATGGCAAATAGCACGCAAGTATTGTGGGAATATTTGAATTATGCTTTGTCGGGTCTCGTCATTATCGGCATTGCTCTGAGAGTGAGGGCTAAACGAAAGAGCACCAATGATCAATATCAGAATTTGCTCGACAAAAAGGAGGAAATGGCATGATTAATTCAAAAACATCCTGGCTATTCGTCCTTCTAGGCTTACAAATGACCTTGACACTGATTGTCGTCGCTTATGAGAAGAGCACAACCGGATCTCTTGATTCAAAGCCGCTGATTAATGCAGAGGCACAGGTCATAGATGAATTAGTAATAAGTGACAATTCTGGAGAATTGCGCCTGAACAAAACCGAGGGCGGATGGGTTATACCTGCACTGGGGGGGCTAGCCGCAAACGAAATAAAACTTACAACAGTGCTAAGTGACCTTCTTAACTTAAAAAGTGATTGGCCAGTTGCCTCCGCAACTGGTAGTCGATCACGTTTTGAGGTATCTGAGGACAAATTCAATAGGCGCGTGGACTTATTATCTAGCAATGCAAACGTTGGCCGCATCTACGTTGGGACATCTCCGGGCTTTAAAAAATCACACGTGAGATTAGATGGGCAGAAAAATATCTACTCACTTGCCCTCAATGCATATGACCTTCCCACAGAACCAGCTGATTGGCTGGACAAATCATTAATTTCGGTGCAAAACATAAGTTCAATAGAGGGACTTGATTTTAAACTAGTCTCAGAAAATAGGGAGTGGACGTTAATTTCAACTGAAAAAGAGTTAGAGTCTGAGTCGATTGTAAAGGTAAATAAAGAAAATGCTAACGCACTCGATATGGCTCTTAAAACACTGACAGTTTTGTCGGTTGCTGATAAAGATATCAATTTGGGAGAATCGAAGTCTTTCCGTCTTGAGGTGTTCGCTCCGAATCAAATCACTTTCACATTTTTTGAAAAAGAGGATAAGTACTATGTAAGTCGCTCAGGCATCGACAAAATTTTTACTCTTAGCAAGTTCAATTTTGACAAGTTTTCGAATCAAAATTTAACAAGCCTCTCCGAACCCGACACGGACAAACCCCCCGTCACTCCCGCTGGCCAAAGTATTTCAGATTAATTTTGCAAGTTGAAACCCATGTTATAATTCGGTAGCTCATTTATCGCCATCAAAGGGATGAGACATTTGTTTACAAAAGCTGGGTTAATAAACACAAAATTTATTGAAAAATTAATCATTAGTTGAGTACTGTTATTAATGGATCTCAGGTGCAAGACATTCAGAAATGTGCAACCAGTTAAAGCGAAATTCGCTTTCAGACCGAATGATTAAATCATGTTCCCCAGCCGGGATGTTAACGGGATCCGATCGAAAGGTCAGCCAGGCATCGTTTGAGCCAGTGCTCACCTCAGGGAATCGATGAGCAATCTCTCCATTTAGCTGGATTAATACTCCTCCAAGCCTTTCAGATGCGATTCGAAGATCAAAAACACAATCAACAGGGACCTCTGATGAAATCTTAAATACTGCCTCATCTCCGGGAGTGGCAACCAGATGTGCCAGTCCATCATTATCATTCGTGGGTTGGTGATTGAACCCAGATAGCTCATGCGCACCTTCAGCTTCTATTTTTGAGGGAATTTGATATCGATAATCTATCGATGGAATCGCGACATAAATTCCCCCTAGTGGTGACAGAACCCCATCCTCAGCTAAAATACTGTTATAAGGCGGTTCATTTAATCCATACCGGTTACGCCCGACGAACCACGCATATCTGTAAACTGATTCCGTCTGCTCAAGCCACCGGGTTGTCTCGGCAAGGTAATCCATCTGCCACTCAAGGCCTGGATGGTTTCTGTCAGACTGAACAGCCCAATCGCCCATGGAGGCCCATTCGGTAATCCATATCGGTTTATTGAATTCCTCGAATTTTCTAACATACTCTTTGAAGTTACTTGGGTTCCTCATATACCCATGAATCGCTATGTGATCCACTCGGCAGTCATTGCATTCGTTAAAAAAGGCTCTCAAATATTCCAATGGGTTTCCATCATTTTCGGTCCCGGGAATATCGACATCCCCCGGCGCATAATTTACGCCGGGGGATACAAGCACCAAGTTATGGTCGTCTGCGATAGATTGTAATCTGGGCCACTGCGCAGCCGCCTGAGCAGGAGTCAAATTTGCTTGGTTTTTGTGCCCAGGCTCATTGAATCCCAATAGGTATCTCACATTGGAATTATCCTCAACAAACCTCCTAATAACAGTGTCGTCAAATCTGCCTCCCCACGCCATCGGAACAAAATCATATCCATAATCCGCATAGACGGCTTGAACTGGATCTTTTGCCTCCTTACCCCAGTTATACCACCACCTCACTTTTCCGGCCATAACTTGAAGATCCGCTTCAGTAAGGTAGCCATACGCCAGACCTCTTTTCTTGCTAATCTGCGCCACCTCGGATGAATGCGGTGAAGCAAAACTTCCACCATCTGAATTAAGATCACGTATACTCCACTGTGAAAATGAACCTGAACTTGCCTGAACAAGTTCCCTGAAGTGTTCGCTCGTTACACTAAAACTCTGCTCTGGAGCTTCCCAGCTACCATTAACGTCGCCCATTAAAATTCCGACCATATTTTGTACGGAGTTTTGCTCTGGCTCTGCAATAATTTCTGTGCTACTCCACATCACGTCAGACTTGGTAGTATAGAACTCACGGGATGTTTCGTCCCAGAAATCAAAGTCTTCCGATACAAAAATCCATTGGGATTCTTTAGTATCACTAACCATTACCGACATCTTTAAAATCTCTAAGGCATCTGCTGAAGTGACTCTTCCATCCCGATTCACGTCTGCTGCAATATATTGGTATGGAGAGATTGGCAGGGAGTTAAGTGGGCCAGAGCCATCGGGATCAATGTTTGGATTAACTCCAACCGAAATCTTTAAAGCTGCCAAGGCATCTGCAGATGTGATAACACCGACAAAATTATCCTCAATGATTTCCTTCGTAGCAACAAGCCTGTCAGAGACGTCAGATCGCACTTGGAGGTCATATCTCCCGTTTGTTCCGGTTATGCCTCCCTGAGCGGGATGATTCGACTCTCCTACAGAAAGTTGCTCTGAAATCACAGTGACAGCTTGTATTAAAGAATGATTCTTCCAGTGATAGACCATGCCCGAGATCGTCATCTTGCAACTTAAACAATCCAAGTTATCCTTCGGATCAGTACCATCAAGAATTTCCTGAGAATCATTAACTCCGTCCCCATCGGTATCCACAGAGGCACTAGACCCGCTGAACAAAAAAATTCCAGCAAAGGCAAGAAAGCAGACATATTTTGTTATCAAGTAGAAATCGCATTCTCCTTATTTGTGCATCTATTGCGGCACTACCCAGGAATGATAGTCATCAGATAAAACGTATGGAACACCCGAAGATAACAAAATCATCTCCAATCCACGATTAGAAAAGCTTTTTCGCGTACTTTAAACAATCCTCCGCAGGGCTCCAAAACCAGCCCCTTGGATCCCACACTCGGCCACAAATCATGTATAAACATTGTGCATAGGCGGTCTCTGCACTTCCAACTTCACCTAGCTCATCCAAAGATCGAGCCTTGACCCAGAGCGCAAATGAAACATCGTTCATAAGATAATCTTCTTCAATAGCTAACCGATCATGCCTGTGCACTCTTCCCGTCGGTGGACACTTTGCATTCATTTCTAATAACCTTTTTTGCTGCTGACCTGCCTCAGGACCCCACCGATTGAAACACTCATCAACGACAGCTACTGCTCTCGAATATTCCTTTTCTTCATATAATTTCGCAGATGTTACTGCCCAAAATGCTGAATCACCGAGTTCTTTATCTGCAGAAATGCATGGGTTATATTCAAAAGTTTCCCCAATTACAGTATTTGTAAATGCGAGGGATAACGATATTAAAATCAGATAAAAACGAAATGCCCCCCCACCATTTCTCAAAAACCATACCCCCTGCAGGTTAAGGTATCCATTCATAGTTCAATTCCCGTTTTATCCATAAAATCTCTGGCCTGATTTAACAAAAAATAAATAAAACTCGTCCGCGATTGGGAGGCATAAATACTCGTGTTAAGTGCACCAATCGCACAGACTGTCTCCTCATTAAGATAGCGGAGAATCAATGCTCTGTCGCTCTCAACAATAAAACCACCTGCCAAGCAGGCATCGAGGGATTCTGTAAGGTATTTCTCTATAGCTTCGTTAGTCACGGTGAAATGATAATCAAATTCTGACATACAACTCCATATGGTTTTCTTAAAACATCGAGAAGCCGCCATCAATTGTAAAGCAATCTCCCGAATGATAGTTACTGGAATCGCTCATCAAGTATGCGGCTATCGCCTCAAAATCGTCGGGCGTGCCAAATCGTCTAGATGGTATTCGAGGAATAATTGCATTCACAAATTTTTCGTTTTCCAAACTTTTCGCAGTCATTGCAGTTTCAATATGGCCTGGAAGAATTGAATTCGCAGTTACCCCATAACGGGCGTACTCAACCGCTAGCCCCTGCATAATTGAAATTACTGCTCCCTTGCTGCCGGCATAAGCTTGACTTTTTGCCATACCGAACCTTGCCCCAATGGATGACACCCCCACGAGTCGCCCCCCATAATCGCCTCTTTCTGCACGCTCTTTCATGTGCTTAGCCGCAGCTCGCAGAGTGAAAAATAACCCATCAAGGTTCACCTCATACACTCTCCGCCAAGATTCGATATTCTGCTCATGAAATGTATCACGCTTGCCAACGCCAGCATTTGCGAAACATCCATCAATTCGCCCAAATACGCTCAAAGTTTCCGAGAAAGCTTCACTAACTGCACCTTCGTCAGCCACATCCATTACAATAGAGTAAAAAGTGCCCTCAAACTCCGATAATTCTTGAATAGCGATCTGATTTTTTTTTTTGTCACGCCCCCAGATACATACGTTACCACCTTGTTTGGCTATGCCTTTCGCCAAACCAAGTCCGATACCGCCATTACCCCCTGTGATTAAAGCGGTTTTATGCTTTAGATCGAACAAAAGAGTAGTCATATTGCTCCTCCATCCTAAATATATTTGCCGCGTTATTTCCGACAAAAAACAGTAACACAGGACGACCTGTTATTCAGCTAACGAGTAAGTATTGTGAGGTAAAAAAAAGATTTTTTAAAATCAGGTAAGGAATGATCGTTGGCGGTGTTATTTAGAGAAACACTACTACTTCGACGAAGAGAGATCGCACAATAGATAGTTATAGTCATCTAAAAAAGCGCTTGGCAGCCCAATCGTTATGCCAGTTTAAGAAGGCGATCAGGCCTACCAAGCTAGTTTACTCGTCATTTTTAGTTCGCTTTACTGGCGGCTGTGAGCTCACAAACTCCTCACGGATTATTGCCGCTCCCAATAACCCTGACACTGCTAAAACAGCATAAATCACACTCATTAGATATCTCCTTTTAAAAAGAATCCTATGTACGAATACGCATTTAAATTTAGCTTAATAATTTTTATGCATAATATAAATTATATTTATGTTTTTTTTGCATAACATGTGCCGCCTTGAAAATTTGTTTAAGATAAGACCTTAACTTTGAGAACAACTTAAGCAAACTGCTAGACAGAAACACAAAGATCGCTCACGTTACTGCAGATTGCAGATCAAAATTTAATTTTTTAAAAGGAACCTCGTCGTGCACGCAACCACAATTGACTATCAGGTGGAAACTCAAAATTACATTGGTTACGCAGCCTTTCCAGATAAGCAAAACTTTCCTGCAGTGATCGTCGCACATGCATGGGGAGGGCGTGACGAGTTCGCAGATAATATTGCCAACAAACTTGCAGAGCTTGGTTACCTTGGGTTTGCCCTCGACATGTACGGTGAGGGTACCACAGGTACGAGTGTTGAGGAAAATTCAACCCTCATGCAACCGCTGTTAGATGATCGAAGTCAACTCACCGCGAGAGTTATCGGTGCTTACGATGCAGTTTCAAAAATATCGGGAGTTATGAACTCAAAAATTGCGATATGCGGCTACTGCTTTGGTGGATTAGTAGCGCTAGATCTTGCGAGGAGCGGTGTTAATCTGTGTGGTAGTGCCAGCTTCCATGGTTTTTTACATGATTCTAACCTCTCGAAACACAAAATTTCCGCTAAAGTCCTTGCCATGCATGGTATGCAGGACCCAATGGTTGGCAGAGATCAGCTAGAGTCGTTCTGTGAAGAAATGACAAGAAAAAATGTCGATTGGCAGTTACACATATATGGACAAGCAATGCACTCCTTTACCAATCCAAGTGCGAGTAACCCAGACTTCGGAACATTATACTCAGAGGAAGCGAACCGACGCTCATGGGAACTACTGAAAGATTTCTTGTTGGAAGTATTCAAGATCGATGAACCAAATAGACCTTATTGAGCATTTAAAACGCCCGCACCTTTAATCTGTTTGCAAAATAAGTGAGAACGAATAAACACAAAGAGAACTGAGAGAAATGATAAGAGTATCTTTCAAGCATAATCGGAAAGCAGCTTCTTTGAGCATATTGCATTAAAAAACTGGTGTGCATTTTCGTAGCGCTGCAGCCTGCTTGCATACTGACTCAAAATTTTAAAGACAAGATTAATTGCACTCGCTACTTGATACCAAACATCGCTGTAAAGTACCACAACAAAGCCAATTAGCCTCCGACTGGATAACACACAATCTATGGTCAGAGTAACTCATTTGGGGGAGATAACATCAAAGAACATCATCTCTGCAAATCCTTCAAATATTCAAGCGCTCCTACCAATCAACACAGTTGCACTGAAGGAATATTAAGCACCGTCTATAATTATTCCTGACCTCAAAAAATTGACCTCACTAAAGCATGGAAATCTAACTTTCGCTGATCAACTTAACAAAGCCGTTAGAAATTACCTCGATTTTGGATCCAGATTGGGCAAAACCCAAACACCTTTATCAAAATCAACACCCCCACCGAGTTGATCTTGAACAACACGGTCTACAATGAAAATTCCTTTTTTAGCCATGTCACCGAAAGAATCAATACCATCTTTTACAGGAAATGCCTGTCGAGTCCTGTGTATATGATATTTATCAGAGAATTTCCTGTCAAAAACCTCCTCGACCCCATCTTTTCCCAACATGAAGCCCAATAAGCCACCCCATGTTGCAGTCGGATTATCGGAATCCCATCCCGCCAATGTACCAATTTTAATAGTCTCTTTGAGATCTCCCTCACCGTAAAAAAGACTCACCAAACTGGCGGCATAATTTATCCCAGCTGCAAAGCACCCGTTGCAATACAGGTTTCTTGAGGACACATCATACCCGTCCTCCTCCTTCAGTTGATACCTCACATATATTTGATCACGGGTGTCTTCCCAGCGAGAATTGACCGCAGATTGCTCTTTCACGAAGTCATACATCTTTGCTGGGTATGAATGATTTGGCAGATGCTCTCTAGCACGATCTGCCATCCAGAATATTTGATCTTTCAAAGATAATTTACTGTCTACCGCAGATGCAAGGGAGTGCATGACAACATAAAACTCAGCAATCGAGGCAGCCTCTCTATCAGCAGTAACACGGATCGGTAGGTAGGAAAGATCAAGGGCAACTTCAGGACTTGCTGGGGCGAACAAACCAAATATTTCTGTCGTAAGCTGCGCATCAATCATGTCAAAATGAGGATTATTCACCGGAGATCCAGTTTCAGGGGTGGAAAGCCCTTCGTGCATAAGATGAAGGGCCGCCTCATTCGAAACCCATAGGTAGTTAGGCTCGGTTTTTTTTATATGCCGCATCCAACCTTCCCTTATCTGATCGGCGGAAAGAATCGAAGCGGAATGAAGATAAGTGAGATGTTGATACATATACTCAATATCTGTATCGTCATCAGAACCCCAGATTTCATCCTCGGATCTAAATACATAGCCAATCGTGTGATGATTTTTTTTCCACTGATTTTGTAGGATGCTGGGCCGGTTTAGTTTTCCCCAATCATCTCTAGTATAAAAGTCACCAGTTTTACCAACACCAATTCTATTATTTTCTGTTGTCAAGCCAGTCCAATTAGCTATCGACTGACCCAACCAAAATCCATGTAGCCCATTCTTATAATCTGATCGAGAAATAATTAAGTCTTTTGGGGTAGCTTTAATATGTTTGTAGTCAAGGTTGGGATCTTTTGTTGCTTGGGCTTCACTTATTAGAAAGATGGCCACTCCGAATCTGAGGAAAACACTTGATAAAATTGTCATAACTTTTTTGGTAGGCGAAAAAAAAGCCACTCAGCTATCCCTATCTTATAAGATTCAACTCTAATTGAGACTGACTTCTTGAGGCCTCGAGCTAATCTATTGATTATTTACGCTCAGTCAAGTCGGACAATACGGCTCCCAATGTTACCTCCTGCAAGCAGATTTACAAATGCCTCTGGTGCGGAATCAAGCCCGAAAACCTCGTCTGTCCAACCAACTAATTTTCCAGCGTCTATCCATTTGTTAATCTCGTCTCTAGCAGTTTGATATTCATCCGCATAATCAAACACCAAAAATCCTTGCATCGTAAGACGTTTATTCACTAATAACCCGGGAATGCCTCTCGGCCCCGAATCAGGTGATGATGTGTCATATTGTGAAACCACCCCACAGCACGCTATCCGCCCACCGACGTTTAACCGAAACAAAGCTGAGCCAAGTATATCTCCGCCAGTATTGTCAAAATAAACATCCACTCCATTAGGAGTCGCAAGTTTTAAATCTTCGCGAAAGCTCTCGGACTTGTAATTTACAGCTGCATCAAAATCAAGCTCATTTCTTAGCCTTTCCGCCTTTTTCTTGTCGCCCGTTACGCCCACAACTTTGCACCCAATTATCTTGGCCATTTGGCCAACGTAGTGCCCAACCGATCCTGCTGCCGCAGATACCATAACAGTTTCACCGATTGCAGGTCGACCTGTTCTAAACAAGCCAAAGTATGCGGCAAGACCGTTAATGCCTAAAGGCCCGATAAACTTTAGCGGATCATAACACTCCGGAATAAAGGTGAGTGATCGACTATTGAGAGCGGCATACTCTTGCCAACCTGTCGGTCCCAGAACCATAGATCCGATAGGAAATTGGGCATTTTTACTCTCTATTACCTCACCGATACCGGTCCCTTGCATAACAACATCAGTTTTTGCTGCACCTGCATAACTTGCGCTCCCTTGAAGCCCGGCTCGCGCACCAGCAGTGATAGCAAGTGCCCTTGTGCGCACCAACACCTGTCCAGACAATAATTTTGGTATGGATCCTATTTTTATTTTGAAGTTATCGCAATGCAACTTTCCACTCGGCAAGTTTTCAACTATAACTTGTCTATTCCGCATAGGCTACAACTCCCACTTGTCAATAATTCAAACACAAAATATGCTAATCTATCTTTCCTGCAGCGGTATATCATATTTACCTCCCTCACAATACTCAATGCTGATATATATCCCCCCACAAGAGCTAAAATGCCACCCATAAACCTGTAGTGACAGTCCAAACTGCCATTAGTCACAAAAACATAGCTTCTTCGGTAGAATTAGGTTTATCATCGACGATTTAATTGAGGTGCCAAATGGACCTAAAAAATAAGGTCGCAATAATTACGGGCGGTACTGGCGGGATCGGACGGGCAATGGCCCAAGAGTTTCTCAGCGAGGGGGCAAGGGGCGTGGTAATTTCCGACCTTTGTCCAGATCAGGTTAAACACGTGTCAGACGAAATCGGCTGTATGGGATTCGCGGCGAATGTAACGAAGGAGTCGGAAGTTAAAGCTCTAGTTGATTATACGGTTTCAAATTATAGCCAAATTGATCTTTACTGCTCAAATGCAGGAGCCTTAAGTAAGGGAGGCCTTTTGCTCGACGCGCCTGACGACCTTTGGCAATCGCAATGGGAGGTTCATGTTATGGCACATATTTATGCTGCCAGGGCGTGTCTTCCATTAATGATTGCGCGAGGAAACGGTTATTTTCTCATTACCGCATCGGCAGCAGGCCTTCTAGCTGCAATGGGCACCGGACCGTACACAGTGAGTAAAGCTGCCGCCGTAAAGCTTGCAGAGTTTATGGCTATCACACACGGTGATGACGGCATTAAAGTTTCTGTTCTTTGTCCACAAGGAGTCAACACTGCCATGGCTCCAAGAAGCTTAGGAGACGGACAAACTGACGGCATCATAGAACCGGAACAACTTGCAAGAACCGTCGTTGATACTCTAAATGAGGAACGGTTCTACGTCCTTCCCCATCCAGAGGTGGAGGAGTATATCCGTCGGAAGGGAAATGATATCGATAGATGGTTAACTGGAATGAGGCGATTAAGACAACGCTCTTTAAGCTAAAAAATCAGAACTTAGAGAGGGAATCAGTATTATCATGCAGGAAATACAGCGTCAGAAAAGATTAAGGTATCAATCAAATCCATGTACTAATTAGCTTTTAACGAAAACTTCTAAATGCCTGCTCTCAATTAGCAGGGTTAATAGTCTCTTCGTAACGACTTTATGCATACAATTTACTGAGGAAGTTAAGAATGATAACCCAGAGGCAACAACAGGCGCTTGAGGCGAATGTCCTTCGTCGTTTACTGAGGCATCTTGATGAAAACAAGGATATTCAAAATATTGACCTAATGATCCATGCGGGCTTCTGTAGGAACTGCCTCAGCAAATGGTACCTCGCCGCGGCAAAAGAAAACGGTATTTGCCTATCTCCAGAGGAAACGCAACAGGCTATTTACGGTATGTCTTACAAAGAGTGGAAAGACAAACACCAAACTCCCGCCTCAAAAGATCAGTTAGACTCGCTTGCTAAAAAAAACAAGTGAATCGCAGCCCCTAATTCAAATTCTCGGCCCTTATTCGCAATGAAGTAACCATATTAATCTCGCATTCAGATATCTCTACCCCTTTTAATGCTAACTCAGAGTAGGAGTAATACCCTTATGGTCACTTTTGTTGCTCTGGTGAAGACCAGATGTTTTTTTCGGGAACAGCGCGACCAGACTTTTTCTGTCGAAATTCGACGTTAATAAACTCATAGCTATTTGTTAATATTGCAATAAAGTATAATTATTTCAAATATATCTAGTTTGGCTCGCACAGAGGATCTACATTATGCAAAAAAAGCTTATCGCAATAATCTGTTTAACTTTTTCGTTATCCGTTTCGGCAGGTGGCCATAAGGGTGGTAAACATATGTCTCAATTCGAGCTACCCGACAACATACCAGCTGGTGCCTTTACAACGCTAAATATATCCGCTAAGGATCCCAAGGCCTACACAGACTATATAGCCTCCAATCCTGCGTTGTTTGAGACGATAGGATCTATTGCAGCGGGTGTCTGTATAACACAGACTGGGCAGGATTATCCCGGCCAGATGTTTGTGTGGAATGCATTTGACTCGGTGAAAAGCGCAATGGAAGGTCTCACGAAATATGACCCCGCTATGGCTCCAAGGAAGCTGAGCTCCATGCGCGATATAAAAACAAGCTCTATCTGGAAGCCATTAAAAAAATTTGATGTTGCACCAGGATATGAGCGTGTTACTCGCGTAATGGTAAGACCCGGGCGATTATCAGCATTCGTTGCTGCGGCCACCCAAATGGAAAACGAGGCCCAAGCGGCTGGACTAAATGTACAAATCGGAGTGTTCGCTCCAATAGGAGGGGGTAAGGAAGAGACTGGCACGCTGACTGTCAGATTCGTCCAACCTTCAGCAAGTGAAATGGGACGAGGACTAGATAACTTTTTCTCCTCAGAAATATCTCCGGAAAGTGGTTTTGCCAAAATGATAAGTATGATGAGACCAATTAGTGACACGATCGAAGTTTGTCAGCAAATTTATTCAGCGAGTTAAAGGGAGGCTCACTCAGAATTTTTTGCGTTTCTCAAACTGAAAATGGATGGAAATGCCCTGTAAGATAAACTTTCAGGGCACTGTTAAGTACACTTACAAAAGATGATGAGATGAGCCCAAAATACTTAAAATACCAAGCGTACTTTAACAACAAAGTGAGTTTATCGATAGCAATATGAAAAAAGCGAAAACAATTCTAATAACTGGCGCAAATAAGGGGATCGGTTTTGCTATCGTAAAGGCGCTCCTAGAACAGTTTCCGGAGACTCATTTATTTGTTGGTTGTCGAGACAAGCATAGATCGGTAGCGGCCATCAACAGCTTGACATCGATAGTACCAGGCAGTGAAAGTCGACTGGATGCAATAATTATGGATGTGTCAAATCGAGATTCCATCCAAAACGCCGCCTCTCAAATAGAAAGTCTTCTCTTAAAAAGAGGCTTGAGACTCTATGGCGTCGTGAACAATGCGGGTATTATGTACTCGCCAACTGGAGTAGAGGAGGTCATTCGTGTCAATACACTGGGTCCAAAATACGTGCTGGAATATTTTATCCACCTTCTGGAACCAGAGATCGGTAGAGTTGTAAATATCACGTCAGCCGCAGGGCCAAATTACCTGTCTCGCTGTAGTGATCGCACCCATAAGATACTAACCGATCAAGAAGTTACTTGGAAGCATATATTAGAGTTGACCAAGGAATTCATCTTGCAATATCAAGAATCAAGTGATTCAGAAAAAGAATTATTAAACTCAAACGTCTATGGCTTTTCTAAGGCATGCACTAATGCATTAACTATGCAGCAGGCTCGCTCACATAAAACCGTAAAAATAAATGCATGCACACCCGGTTTTATCGAGACCGATATGACTCTACCGATTGCTCAGAATCAAGGCAAGAGTCCCCAGGAAATGGGAATGAAAGCTCCTGCAGAAGGGACAGCATCATGTATCCATCTTTTGATGAATGATGTTAACACTGGTCATTATTTTGGTAGCGATTGTGTGAGGAGTCCTATTGATAGATACAGGGCCCCTGGAATGCCAGCCTTCGAGGGATAACTCTTTTTTGAGAAAAAATGTTTTATAACCCACTCGCCGTCAGAGCTAGGTTTCGTTCTGCTATGGTGTTACTGAAAGCTTGGCAGTCATCAGATCCTCGAGACGTGAGGAAGAGCCAACCATTATGGAAAAATTACCGGGCTCCACTACCCATTTCATTGCCAAATTAAAATACGACAACATATTTGGAGTGATCTCAAACTCAACTGTCCTCTTCTCCCCCGGAGCAAGGGCTACGCGTTGAAAATTTTTTAGTTCCCTCACAGGTCTTGTTACCTCACTGAACTCATCACGAATATAGAGCTGAACAACCTCTGCACCTGCCATCTTGCCAGAATTCGTGACGTCTACACTCACCGATACGGACCCATCTCTGGCAATCGCTGGACTACTAAGCTTCATATTTTCGAAAGTGAAAGTGGTGTAACTAAGTCCATATCCAAAATCAAAAAGGTTTCTTGATCGACCGTTTACCATCCCATTCGATGATGAGGGTATGTCCACATAATCTCTAAAGAATGAGGCGGATTTTTCACTATAATGCGCTCGGACATGTCCAACACCCGAAGGTATGGTTACGGGAAGTTTCCCGCTGGGATTAACCTTTCCAAATATGATCTCTGCAAGCGCTATTCCTCCGGGACCACCAGGCTCCCATGCTTCGATGATAGCATCAACATGATTTGATATCCAAGGCTCACTGATTGGTCGGCCATTTATCAAAATAACTAAAGTCGGTGTACCACTTTTCTCTACGGCCTGCACCAGAGCGAGTTGACGTCCTATTAGGTTAATATCACTCCGAGCTGCATTCTCACCTGATGTCTTGATTTTAGCGTTCTTTCCATACCGTAAAGAATTGCCGCCCACGACAACAATAGCGATGTCCGCATTACCAGCCCTGTAAGTGGCCTCAGATAATTTACTTTCGTCAAGCACTCGAGGATTCGTTCCCACATCTAAAAAATCAATATTTTCCGGTTTAGTTACCGCTCCCATCATCCCCTCAAGGAATGTGGTCACCCGCTCCGGCGGCTGGAAATAAACCCAATCCCCAAGCAGCGCCTCACTGTCAGCATTTTGTCCTGTTATAAAGATCTTTTGGTCAGTTGAGACAGGTAATATTTCTGACTCATTTTTAAGGAGAATTATGGACTGACGAGCAAGCTCAAGTGCTGTATTGGAATGTTCTTCCATATCCTTATCACTGGGAAACTCAGAAAGCTCATCATAATTTTCCTCAAAAAGGCCAAGACGAAATTTAGCATTCAATATCCGTCTTACCGAAAGATCAATTCGCGCCTCAGATATCCGTCCATCTCTAACAAGCTTTAGGAGCGCTGGCGCAAAATTAGGCCCGTGCATGTTCATATCTAGGCCGGCATGTACTGCCTGATACACGGCATCCTCGTGGGTAGGCGCTACCCGATGCAGGCTCATCAGACGGCCAACATCGAGCCAGTCTGAGACCACTATTCCCTTAAAACCCCACTCATCACGCAGAACATCTGTCAGCAAAAATCGACTGCCATGTGCTGGAACCCCATTCACCTCATTGTGAGCAGCCATAACTGAGCCTACCTTCTGGTTCATAATCCCATCACGAAACGGTGGAAAATATACCTCACGGAGAGTTCGCTCTGACACATCCATCGGAGCAAAATTCTTACCATTCGAGGGGTCTCCCCCTGCCACGAAATGCTTTACAGTAGTCAAAACTCCGCCCTTCATCTCAGGATTACCGGTGTGTAATCCTCTGATAACCGCGGCACCCATCTTGGTTACCAGAAGTGGGTCCTCTCCGAAGGTCTCCCCGATCCGGCCCCACTTCGGATTCCTCGCAATATCAACATTTGGCGTAAAGTTCCAGTGAAGCCCCATAGTTCTCATCTCATATGCGGTCTCGGCTTGAGATTTCTCTACGAGATCAAGGTTCCAAGAACTCGCAAGACCAATCGGAGACGGGTAGACCGTACTTCCCCACACCATTGCGTTTCCATGAATTGAGTCCTCCGCAAGAAGCAAGGGTATACCCAACCTTGATTTCCTGGCACTCTCTTGTAACTTGCGAATCCATCCGATACTACTCACCTTCAAGAACGAACCAATTTCTCCCGCTTCCACGAGACCCGGTATGTCGGATACCGTAAGACCAGGATAAAATGCAAACTCATCACTCATCGCAATTTCATCAATTGACATTTCTCGCTCTGCGGCTGCAATATTACTGGGTGAACTGAATTGAACCATCTGGCCAACCTTCTCCTCAAGCGTCATCCGAGACAATAGATCTTCTGTCCTGGTCGCCGGATCTAAAGAGCCGTCGAGGTAAGGTTTCGAATCCGCAGAGCATCCTTGAATAAAAAGAAATGTCATTGGCAGTAAAAAAGCTGAGTATCTGTTCTTCATGCTATTCCTATTCAAACTTTCATCATAATATGATGTTCAATACACAAGATTAAAAACCTGCTTTTATATCGAATCGTCATTTTCGGGCTTATCTACCACGAATCTATTCGGGAAATTTGCGGCCTCGTCACCCGCTCGCTCGCGATAACGTAGATTTCTATAATCGCCCGTTGGCTCGTTCATAGGAATATCCATACCACCCTCTTCAGCAAGCATCGCGAAAAGATTCCGCTTCATCTTCCGAATAGTTCTCCTGTGATTCTCGCTTGCAATTAAATTCGTGGTCTCATATGGATCATCTTGAAGGTCATAGAGCTCATCAGTATCCCACAAACCATAGTAGGTTATGTACTTATACCTATCACCCCTCAATGCAAAAACGGTGGGGGAATGAGGAAAGTTTTTCTCCCAATAGTAAACATATAAAAAGTAATCCCGCCACTTAATCTCTTTATTCTGCGCCAACGGAAGAAAACTCTTTCCATCCATGTGAGGGGGCGTCTGAATCCCAGCGGCCTCTAAAATCGTTGGACCTATATCAATATTTGCAACGACGTTTTCAACAGTCTGTCCCCCCTTGATCAACGATGGAAGTTGCATAACCATAGGCACACGAATCGATGTCTCATAAGCGACACGCTTATCAATTAGACCATGCTCACCAAACATAAAGCCGTTATCACCCATATAAATAATGAGGGTATCCTCATAGACTCCCATCTTCTTTAATTGGTCCTTAATCCTACCGATACTGTCATCTACAGCAGAAAACGACTCAGAGTAATTTTGATAATATCTCGTGATGTCAACTTCACTATGATAGGGGAAATCCATGCCATGCCAACTGTTTCTTTGATCACGAACCCAGCGCGGAGTATTCTCTTTGTAATCCTCAACCTTATGATTTGCGGGGAGTTTAACCTTCCCGTCGTACATTCCCCTATGACGCTCAGCCGGCGTAAAATTAGAGTGGACAGCCTTGTGTGAGAGATACATCATCCACGGTCTTTGCCTCCGCTGACTATCCTTCATCCAGTCTATTGCGTAATCTGTGAGCTCGTCGGTAATGTAGCCTTTTTGTTTCACGCGTTCCCCATTCACATTAAGCGTCCAAGCATCGTTTGGTGGCAAGTAATGACCCTGCCCGGCAAAACTTACCCAGTGTGAGAATCCGGGGCGCTGGTGATCACTCTTTTGTCCCATGTGCCACTTACCTATATACGCAGTGTCATATCCCTGCTGCTGAAGATATTGTGCAAAGTAAACAGCATCCTTCTGCTCTAATCGCTGATTATCAATCACCCTGTGCTTGTGGGTATAAAGGCCAGTCAAAATCGATGCTCTACTTGGAGAACATAACGAGGTGGTCACAAAAGCATTATTTAGATGCACACCCTCTTCAGCGATCGAATCTAAATGTGGTGTCTTCATAAACGGATGATCCATGAATCCCATCGCATCATATCTATGATCGTCCGTGAGGATAAAGACGATATTATAATTTTTAGCATCTTTTATTTTTTTGGAGATAATTTTGTCCGGAAACACCGAGGCTCCGACGGACAAGCTGACTAGAGAGCTGGCTAACACTAATGTGTTGATGCTAGAGCGGATTCTTAAAAAACTTGTTAGACTTGAGAAAAACTTCATAATCATCCTCTTACAGTTATTATTGATTACTGTTCCAAAAAAGAATCAAGTATATCTGACGATGGTGTGTTCAATCTCTAAACGCTAATTCCTGGACCTTAGCCATCGGCTGCCAAATATACTCAAACACAGTTCTCTTCCCTGAAAGCACATCAACAGTCGCAGTCATCCCAGGAATAAACGTTACAGGTGTGCTTGAATTTTCAAGGAAAAGTTTGCCTTCAATCGATACATCAATAAGATAATGGCTAGCGGCTTGGTTGCCCTCCTCCATCACCGCATCTGGACTGATCCTCGTAACTCTTCCGTCAACCGCACCGTACTTGGCAGAATCGTAGGCTGAAAGCCTTATACGCACTTGGTCATCCATTCGAATTCGCGAGATATCCTGAGGCTTTATGCGAGTCTCCACGATAAGTGCTTCCCCTGTTGGCACGAGTTCCAAGATAATATCTCCCGTATTTACAAATCCACCAGAAGTCCGAAAATTTAGCCGATTAATAATACCGTCCATGGGGGCCCTAATGATTGTTCGACTAACTCGCTCTTCTAACCTCGGTAACGCCTCTCGCAATTCACTCTGCTCTGCAACTACTGTATTAAGCTCGTCCATGGCCCTCAATCGGTAACTAGCCTTGGCATTCTCCACTTCGGTCTCCAGTTCTTTCATTCCCGAACGCGCTTGTTCGATCGCAGTACCCGCTCGGTCTTGCTCACCACGTATCTGCTCTAATTGCCTTTGTAATTCTAGAAGTCTAGTTGCGGGCGCTATACTATCCTTAACTAAAGGCTTTACAACAGCAATTTCTTCCTCAAGAAATCCCCCAGTTCTTTTTGCCGTACCCACCATACTTTCCGCGGCGCGCAGGTCCTGGTTCCTTTGCCTTAATTGCTGCGCAAGGACCGCAAGCTCACCTGATAACTCAGAGCGCCTTGCTGTGAAGAGGCTTTGCTCTGTTAATGAAACCATCGGAGATCGAGAGTTCAAGTCGGTTGGTACCGAAAACTCTTCACCATTAATCTCAGCTCGCAACCGTATTTCTTTTAAATCGAGCGCGGCCAAGCGCTGTGCTAGTCGATTCAATTCACTGCTGGCATCTACAGGATCAATCTCAAATAAAATTTGATCTTTTTTTACAACCGTATTTTCCGTTACATAACGACGTAATATCACTCCACCTTCAGCAGCTTGTACCATCTGATTTTGTACAGAGGATACTAAACGTCCATCTCCACGCGTCACGTTATCCAACTCAGCGAGATTTGCCCAGATCAGTAGCAGAAAAATTAACGCAGAAACCGAAATCAAAATATATGATTCCGTCAAACTCTCACGGCCGGACATCTCCTGAGAGAGAGTCTTGAAATCCGTATCCCCCATTCCGCCTCCTTAACCCGCTTGCGCTTTTATTTTTGCGGGTGTAGTGTCAGTAATGATTGTTCCTTGATCTATCACCAAAACTCTGTCGGCTAATTCAAGGAGGGAATTTCGGTGAGTAGCCATCACTAAAGTCTTGTCGGCTGCCCAATCTTTCATGCGATCCAGCACGGCCCTCTCTGTTGCCAGATCCATTGAACTTGTTGGCTCATCTAAAATTAGAAGATTGGGATCATGTAACATGGCTCGCGCAAGGTTAATAGATTGGCGTTGTCCACCCGACAACCCTTCACCTCTCTCTTTTAACTCCATGTCATATCCCTGAGGATAAGTAGCGATAAAGTCATCAACACACGAAATTTTCGCAATATTTAGAAGATGTGCATCATCATACTCGTAAAACCCCATCTGCAGATTTTCCCTCACTGTGCCTGAAAAGAGCCAAGTCTCTTGCAACATAACACCTACATTTCTCAAAACATCCGACCTATCAATCTGCCGTAAATCCACACCATCAAGCATCACAGTTCCCTCATTTGGCAGAGTGAGACCAGCAACCAAACGAGAAAGTGTAGATTTCCCAGAACCCATACGGCCCAAAATCACAACCTTCTGACCTTTAGGTATTTTCAGAGATAAATCTCTAATAATAGGCGTTGCTACCCCGGGAAAGGAGTAGCTGACGTTCTTGAGCTCAACTGCTCCTGATAAGTCTCGCCGACTAAGCCTTGGTCGAGTCGTACTCCCAGGATCAACATCATCTGCCATAACCTTAGAGAGGGAGCGGTATGCCTCCCTAGCAGCATTGGCACGAGACATTGCCGCGGCTAGTTGCGATAGTGGTGCAAGCGTGCGGCCGCCAAGAATCACCGCTGCGATAAGTGCTCCCATACTCACGGTCCCGTCTTGTATGAGAAACACGCCAAAAAAAATTAAGGCTATCTGGGCAAGTTGCTGAATCGATGCGGCCGAGTTAATAGCGAACTGTGATAGCATTCTGCTCCTGAGGCCTAAATCGGACTGAGCATCCGATGCCTCCTCAAACCGATGTCTCATCAATCGACCAGAACCTGTCGCCTGCACAGTATCGAGACCATTTAGAGTCTCTACCAAGACGCTCTGCTTAGACATCCCAGTTTGCATAGAACTCTCAGCAATTTTCGCCAGAAACGGCTGTATTACAAGCCCAGCCAAAACAACTAACGGAACTGCAATTAATAAAATTAGTGCAAGAGGTCCGGCGATGAGAGATATAACCCAGATAAAGAAAAAAACAAAAGGCAAATCGACCACTGCTACGAGTGTTGCTGAGGTAAAGAACTCACGTAGCGTATCAAACTCGCGAACAATACTAGCCATAGCACCTGATTTTTGGCGACGCTTATCCAGCCGCATACCTAAAATCTTATCGAAAATAAGCCTAGACATTCGTGCGTCCGCCTTCTTTCCCGCTCTATCCACAAACTGAGCACGTAAGGTTTTAATTAAAAAATCAAAACCGAGCGCAATTAGCACGCCGATCGTTAGGGCAATTAGAGACTCAATAGCCTCGTTTGGTACCACTCTGTCATAAACTACCATAATATATAGTGACGTAGACAATCCAAGGAAATTTGTCACAGCTGCTGCGAGAAGCACCTGACCATAAAGCGATTTTCCTTGGAGAAGAGAGCCCCAGAACCAATCATTTTTTCCTCGCGCGATCCCAACAGCAAAGGTCTTTCTCGCTAATATCACGAAGGGTAGAAGTCTCTCTCCGAGGTTTTCCTTTGGAATTTGCACTTGTGTCGACTCGGATGAGGCAGAGAACTCCCTTACCGAAGCCGAACCATTTTCGTCAATTTTTTCAATTACCAAAGATTTTCCAGATTTTAAAAACCCAATAGCTGGGCATTGGGAGGCGGTAAGCTTACCAATTTCCAAATCACCGTAACTCGCCTCAAACCCAACATGACGCAATGCTGAAACTGCATCTCGCACGCTAAAGAGCCCACTGGTGAGTTCGGGTAGATCGCGCAAAGCGGCCGGAGAGAAGGTGAGCCCAAACAACTTTAGAATGTATTGAACAGATCTAATCAAGGAATCTTCTAGCTTGATACTATTTTCTATGTGAACTGCCGGATCTCGCGTCGAGATATTTTCAGACTCTTCCATAGACACACCAAAGATCCCCAAATTTCAATTCTGCCAACTATATCTAATTTTGTTTTAGAAAGTTTAATTAAACCTACATGTTTATAAAAGCAAGTGTTGGACCCACTGAAAGTTTAATTAACCGCACTATAGATCAATCAGTTTCCCCAATGCCCCCGTGAGCGCTGCAATGGTTAGACTCAAAATATCACGCTCGGCCAGCATTGTAATCTTTTGATCTTGAGCACGATAGATCTCAATCTCCGCCTCAATAAGAAAACGAAGATTTGATTGTCCTGTGAGCAGCTGGGAACGCGAAGCCTCCGCCTCCGACCTGCTCAGCCGTAGCTTATCATCAAGTAATGGTATTGAAGTTTCAAGATAAGAAAGTCGAGAGAGTCCGGAATCGACCTCCGCTTTCAAGGCCCGCTGAGAATTAACAAAGTCCCCGCTCGTTGCATTTAAACGTGCTTCAGCAGAAGCCAGTGTTTGTTTTCGTCGCCCGCCATCGTTGAAGGCGTACTGAATAGTCATCCCCAAAGTAAGGTCAGTAGACTCATTTTCTTCCCAAGGTGATTGAGCTCCGGTCTGTATCTGAGCGATCGGGCGAAAAGCAGCAAGAGCCTCACTGACCGAGGCCTCTGCCGCAAGAACTTCTGCAGCTTTACTCCTCAATATAGGCGAATCGAACCAATCCTTAGAGTACTCTCTACACTCATCAGCGCTTATAAGTTCGCTTGGCTTTTTAATTTGACCAAGTTTTACACCGAAATATCTCTCGAATAATACTTCAGAATTATCTTTTTCGCCTTGTAAACGGGATCGTTCGAGTTTTACGTCAACAATCTGACGACGAGCACTATCAACTGACGCCCTATCAATCAATCCACTTTTAGACATGCGCTCAATCTGATCAATGAGCTTATCCATAACTGATATTCGGGCATTCATCAACTTCAGACGCTCATGATGCTGCCATAGGTTTAACCAAGCACTTGCAGCTTCTAAGGCAATACGATTACCCTCGGCTATCCTCTCACCCTCAGCACCGATCGCTCCGGCGGTCGCACGGTTAATCGCAGATTTGGCAGCGCCGCCATCATAGACCAACTGAGACAAATTTAAACGCCCAGCCACTCCAGTGTTTGTTTCGTCACCTTGTGTTGTGTCCAGTTCCCGTATACCACCAAAACTGATATTACCGAGAAGCTGAGGACGTCGAACGCTCTCCGCAACACCAACTTGACCCTTAGCCTCACGCTCAATCGCCTGAGCACTCAAATAGGCTTCATTTACAAGAACCGCGCTACGCAAAGCTGGCATAAAACCTGAGGTGATTTGAATCGATTTAACTGGATCGGTGGAAAATGAACCTAAATCCCAAATTAGTCGAGAGTCTACATCTGCCTGCATCTCCGATAAACTGGTGGGACCGCCGCAACCAAGAAAAAAACTCGTCCCAAAAGCTATCACAAAATATCTGACGTCCATTGGTTTTCCTATATCACATTTCTAATTTAGCCAAGCTCACCAAAAAAGTGGTAACCAGGTGCGGTGTATCAATATTATTTGAACTATTTAATCGGTGACAGGTTTGAGGCCCAGCCTTTCAATCTCTCCCCTCAAGGCCTTCGAGTAGGCGATTTTTGCAGTCTGATATATCGCGATTTCCTGTTCTATTTTTTTCATTTGCCCCTCTAAAAACTGGAGGCTCTCTAACTGACTCTTGCCTTTTTCACTCAGGTCCTCCGAATGATAATCAGCGCCATCGATTGTAATCTTGGGCACGACTTGTTCCTTCTATCTAATCACCGCTGAATAATGCTCCCAAATCAACACCGCTTCGACCTTCAATAATCTCAAATTTTAGATCTGCAATATATGCGTTCTTTGCTTTACTCAATAGCGCCGCCTGATTAGATAGCTCAATGATCTGAGTTCGCACAAAAACGAGCCGATCTACAAGAGTTTGTCCCCTCTCTGAGAGATCACTCAGGTCATACTCGACTCCATCTAACCGAAAATGCTGTGTCATCGTACCTTGTGCTGTCCACCTTTTCTTGAAATCCTTTAACTGCGTTGCCACATTCAGTCTGGTCGTGTTGCTCTAATTACAGCCGCCTATTAAAACTCCTTACTTATGTTAACAAAATCTGGGGAGTGGATATTGACATTTCGTAAAGTGGAGCACTGCACGAAAGCTCGATACTTCGTGTATCGGTATTTTTAATCCCAGATTTTGCTGAACCAAGGTTCTTCACGGGATTGGGCGAAGCGTATCGCTATCCTACCGATTGGCTTACCGTGCCCGACCCCTAACTTACAAGGATATCTGAAGAGAGTATTTCTCCACTTGTATCGATACCGCGAAGTGTAATGATCGTGTCATTGTTATCGAAATCTCCGTCCCCATCATGGTCTATGGCTACTACGGCATTGCCAAGGTCACTAACATTGTAAGCAATAAAGACATCAAGATCACCGCTGCCGCTAAAGTGAGCTGCTGCCTGAGTTTTAAACGCTGCAAGCAACATAGAGGTACCATCTACGATGCTAATATCATCAACACCAGACCCTACATCGAGTTTGTCTTGTCCACTGGTAAAGTCCGTTATCAACTCATCTGGCTTAGTTATATTAGGCACACTACCAGAGGCGAACACAAATGTGTCATTACCAGAACCGCCGGTGAGAGTATCGATACCCGCTCCGCCTGTGATAGTGTCATTTCCAGTTCCACCGGTGATTACATCAGCGCTTGAGTTTCCGATTACAGTCTGCCCTCCGTTCGCACTTGTAAAGTTATTAGCGCCACTAGCAAGATTATAAGTCTCTACTCCTGTAGCACCTGTGGCCGTCCCCGCTTCCGACAGTGTTACGGTATTCGTCCCGGTTGCTGTAGAAATTTTAGCATTCTGTGCTATTGAAACTGTAACACTAGCATTGTTGTCAAGCGTGAAGCTGTCTACATTACCCAAGTTACTATTACTTGAGATATTGATACCGTTTGCAAGTGTCCCGGTTACGCCACCAGCCGGATTAACATTACTAAGGTTGGTGCTCGCGTCTACACCTTGTACAATTATTGACCCATTACCACTTACCGTCTTACCAGTAACCTTGGCTGCAGCTGTCGTTAGCGTGATACCGTTATTAATACTTGTCCCGAGAGTATCATCCAGTGTTCCTGTGAATGTAACATCCTGTGTGACCGTCACAGACGCGAATGCAGTACCTGTGATGGTCGTCAGGTCTACGGCTGCATCGGCACTTCCAACCTCAACGGCAAGAACACCGTTACTAGCCTTGTTGATGGTCTTGTTAGATCCAGCGACAATATTTGCAGCCGCCGTCATTGTAGATGAGTCAGCAACAGTCACAACCACTCCGGCAGTACCAAGGTTACCGGTAAATGTACCGGTACCGTCAAAGGCTGCGGTAATTGAACCGGAGCTCTTGGAGAGATTTGATAGATCAGCCGCTAAAGTAGAATGAAGCGCAGTGATGACAATATTACCGCTTCCAGCAGCCGTGATATTTTTACCTGAAACTATTGCAGCTGTTGAGGTAAACGATACACCGGTAGCAACGGTTACTCGTGCCGTGCCAAGGTTACCTGTAAATGTCCCGTTTGAACCAAAGGCCGCTGTAACCGTACCTGACGCGGAGCTCAAATTTGATAGATTCGCGGCTAGGGTTGAGTGAAGCGCTGTTACAGCGATATTTCCACTTCCTGCCGCCGCTACTGTCTGACCATCCAGAACCGCAGCAGTTGCAGTGACTGTAACACCATTGTCTACCGCCGCCGTCTTCGCCCGAAGATTACCGGTGAAGGTTTGCGTTTGTGTGAACTTAGCCGTCAGGTTAGTGATATCCGTTGTTATATTATTTAGGTCTGCTGCCGCATCCGCATTGGCAATAGTAACTACCAGGGCCTGTCCGCTCTCACTACCATCATGGTTGACCGTCTTCCCACTTACCTTATTGAAAGCCACCGTGAGGGTAAAACTGTCCGCGATAGTTGTTGCAATCGACCCGTGAAGCGTGCCCGTAAACGTCACATTACCCGTAACCTCAAACGTCTTCGTAGCTGTACCACTTCCACCTCCAGCCGTAGTCAGGTTAATCGCACCATCATCCGCAGTCGATACAATCTTCACCGCCAGAGCACCATTATTAGATCCACTACCCGACTTGTTAATCGTCTTATTATCAACAACGTTCGCAGCAGCAGTCATCGTCACATCGTCCGCAACCGTTACCGTAGTCGTA
>CACETF010000006.1 GCA_902562425.1 Porticoccaceae bacterium
CATATTGTAAATTAAAGCTCTCGTTGTCCCGGACATAGCGTTGGAAAACTTAGTTTTTGTACGAGCTGCAAATGTTAACAGCGCGTCAATCTGACGAACTTCAACTTCAGGACTAAGGTCCATTTCCAATGTTCCCTTGGACCCAGAGACCGAAATCATTTGTTCACTGAGAACAATGCTGACTCCATTTGGGACCTCGATTGGATTTTTGGCAACTCTAGACATGTATAGTACCAACTAAAAAACTGTACAAATTATTTCACCACCAACACCTGCAGAGCGAGCAGCGCGATCAGTCATAACCCCTTGGCTTGTAGAAATTATTGCCACTCCCAAACCGTTTCTCACGCGAGGTAGATCTCCACAGCTGCTGTATCGCCTGAGGCTTGGCTTACTGTATCTCTCAATCTCAGAAATTACCGGCTGTCCATCGAAATACTTCAGATGTAGGGTGAGCATCGCTTTGTTGGCACCATCAACATCGAAGGAGTTAATGTACCCCTCCGTCTTGAGAACATTAGCCAAAGATACCTTTAACTTAGACGAAGGCATGGTGACTCTCGGCTTCGATCTGTGGTGAGCGTTTCGAATACGCGTTAACATATCAGAAACTGGATCTTGCATACTCATATTTTTACCCCGCTCTATCCTACCAACTAGACTTCACTAGACCCGGAACCTCTCCGCGCATCGCAGCTTCCCGAAGCTTGTTTCTGCATAATCCAAACTTTCGGTATACTCCATGTGGGCGTCCAGTAATCCTACACCGGTTTTGACCTCTTGTTGGGCTCGAATCCCTAGGTAATTTTTGTAATTTAATTTGCGCTTCCCAACGTTCCTTGTCAGCCAAAGTCATATCCGATATTATTGCCTTCAAATTTCTACGTTTTTCGGAAAACTTCGCCACCGTCCGTGCGCGTTTTTTTTCTCGCTCTATCATTGCCACTTTTGCCATATTTAATTAACCCTTTAGTGGAAAGTTGAATGCCCGCAATAAAGCACGTCCCTCGTCGTCAGTCCGCGCTGTTGTAGTTATAGTAATGTCCATGCCACGTAGTTTATCCACTTTTTCATAATCTATTTCAGGAAATATAATTTGCTCACTTACACCCATGGCAAAATTGCCTCTTCCATCAAACTGCTTTGGCGAAAACCCTCTAAAATCCCTAATTCTTGGAATCGCAATGGAAACTAATCGTTCCAAAAACTGGTACATGCGCTCACTGCGCAAGGTAACTTTAGTACCAATCGGCCATCCTTGCCTAACTTTGAATCCGGCAATTGACTTACGTGCTTTGTTGACAACAGGTTTCTGCCCTGAAATCAGTGTCAGCTCTTCGACAGCATGCTCTAAAGATTTCTTATCTCCTATAGCCTCACCAACGCCCATGTTTAAGGTTATCTTGGTGATCCTAGGTACTTCCATCACATTCCTGAGTGCCAAGTCAGCTTTAAGTTTTTCAAGTAACTCGTTTTTATATAGTTCTTTTAGCCTTGCCATCACCCTCTCCCGTCACCGCTAGAAACGATTGGCTTACCGCTCGACTTGAAAACCCTAATTTTTCCGGTTTCGTCAGACACCGAAAACCCAACGCGATCAGCTTTCTCGGTCGTTGGGTTAAAAATAGCCACATTCGAGGCTTGTATGGGCGCCTCTATGTCAATAATACCTCCAGCGATACCCGCTTGCGGATTAGGTTTTTGATGTTTCTTGACCATTTGTATACCTGCGACGACCAAACGACCGTTTCCAAGAACTTTCAATACCTTTCCTCGCTTACCCTTATCTCTACCAGCAATGACGATAACTTCATCATCTCGAGTAATTTTTAACATCTTGTGCACCCCACGCTACAAAACCTCTGGAGCCAGAGAAATAATGCGCATAAATCGCTCCGTTCGAAGCTCGCGAGTCACAGGACCGAAGATCCTTGTCCCCAATGGAGCTAAATTAGCATTGAGAAGAACCGCCGCATTATCATCAAACTTTATTTGACTTCCATCTGACCGCCTCAATCCCTTTCTGGTGCGGACAACAACAGCACTCATTACTTGTCCTTTCTTAACTTTACCTCTCGGGATCGCCTCTTTCACCGTCACTTTAATAATGTCACCGACGCGAGCGTAACGCCGATGCGATCCCCCTAGAACCTTTATACACATCACCTTCCGGGCACCACTGTTGTCAGCTACATCTAAGTAACTTTCCGTTTGTATCATTTTCCTGCCCTATCTTGCCCCAACCGCAACATAAAAGAATGCTTCTGAAGGAGTTTAATCTGCGTTAACCAAAATCCATGCCTTTCTTTTCGAGATTGGACGACTTTCTTCAATTGTAACAAAATCCCCTACCTTAGATTTATTGCGCTCATCATGTGCAGCAATCTTGGAGGACTTTGTCAAAATTTTTCCATAAACCGGATGCCTTACCCGTCTTTCCACTAAAACGGTCACTGTCTTATCCATTTTGTCGCTAACTACTTTGCCGGAAAGAATGCGTTTCTTAGTTGTTTTCTCTACCATTTTATTCTCCCAACTTTTCGTTCAAGACCGTCTTAATCCTTGCTGTACTTCTACGAGTGCGTTGCAATTCATGAGTCTCTGTTAGCTGTCCTGAGGCTAACTGCATTTTGAGTTTAAAGCTTTTTTTCAACTCTAAATTTAAGGACTCATGAAGTTCATCTACACCTTTGTTTCGCAATTCCTTTGCTTTCATAGCTACATCACCGATCTTTTGACAAATGTTGTGGATATTGGCAGCTTTGCGGAGGCCAGAGCGAATGCTTCCCGAGCAATAGTCTCATCTACACCCTCCATTTCGTAAAGTATTTTACCTGGCTGTATAAGTGCCACCCAATATTCCACATTTCCTTTACCCTTACCCATTCGAACCTCTAAAGGTTTTTGTGTAATTGGCTTGTCAGGAAACACACGTATCCAAATTTTACCACCACGCTTGATGTGCCGGGATATAGCCCGACGAGCGGCCTCAATTTGACGAGCAGTAAGTCTACCTCTGCCAGTCGCTTTTAAGCCAAATTCTCCAAAACTTACTTTACTTCCTCGCAGCGCGAGACCTCGGTTTCTACCTTTTTGCATCTTTCGAAATTTAGTTCGTTTTGGTTGTAACATGTAATTTGGATCCCGTAAGCTATTTTAGTGTTGTCGTTTCCTAGATAAGTATATTCTCTGACGTCTCGCCACCAAGTAGTTCACCTTTAAAAATCCAAACTTTGACCCCAATCACGCCATATGTAGTGTTTCCTTCAGCTGTCGCATAATCTATGTTTGCTCTCAAGGTATGGAGTGGGACGCGGCCTTCCCTATACCATTCGGAACGTGCTATTTCTGCCCCCCCAAGGCGACCGCCGACTTTAATTTTGACCCCTAAAGCCCCTCCTCTCATTGCGTTTTGTACTGCCCGCTTCATGGCTCTTCGGAACATAACTCTTCTCTCCAACTGCTGAGCAACATTTTGAGCTGTGAGTGATGCATCGAGATCAGGCTTCCTTATTTCTTCTATGTTTATATGAACAGGACAGTTCATTTTGTTTGAAACCTCGTTTCGCAAGCGCTCTACATCCTCTCCTTTTTTACCAATAACAATGCCTGGGCGCGCAGTGTATATTGTCACCCTCGCACTGTCCGAGGGCCGTTCTATGTCCACTCTACTTACTGACGCATGCGCCAGTCTCTCCCGAATAAATTCTCTAACCGATAGATCTTGAAAAAGTTTTTCGGGATAGTCCCTAGTGCCCGCAAACCAGGTTGAGCTGTGTTTCTTGACGATACCAAGACGAATGCCAATTGGGTGAACTTTTTGTCCCATTAGTATACTCCCAAGTATTTCATCTATCGCTCTCCAACTTCCACAGTAATGTGGCAACTACGTTTTAAAATACGATCGGCACGGCCTTTCGCTCTGGGCTTAATCCGTTTCATGGTTGCGCCTTCATCGACAAATATTCGGGATATAACCAACTCATCCACATCAGCTCCCTCGTTATGCTCAGCATTAGCTATAGCTGACTCAAGTACTTTTTTCAATATGGCAGCCCCTTTCTTTTCGCTAAATTGCAGAATGTCAAGAGCTTTTTCGACATCTCTGCCTCTCACTTGATTGGCAACTAAACGCACCTTCTGAGCTGAAATTCTTGCCCCTCTCAACACCGCTGATACCTCTCCCATAATTATTCCTCAAATCCATCCTGATTAGCGCTTAGATTTTTTGTCTGCTGCATGGCCTCTATATGTGCGGGTCGGCGAGAATTCTCCGAGTTTATGTCCAACCATTTCCTCATTAATTAGCACTGGAATATGTTGTCTACCGTTGTGAATGGCAATCGTTAAGCCCACCATATCGGGCAATATCATTGACCTTCTGGACCAAGTTTTTATTGGCCTTCGATCCTTGGCTTCGAGAGCCAACTCGACTTTTTTAAGCAAGTGATGGTCAACAAAAGGACCTTTTTTTAATGATCGCGGCAACTCAACTCTCCTTCTAAACTTTTTAAAAAACTCTACTTCCGTCGACGTAGTATATATTTATCAGTACGCTTGTTTTTACGAGTTTTATATCCTTTAGTGGGCACTCCCCATGGAGTGACAGGATGACGTCCCCCAGATGTTCTTCCTTCTCCTCCCCCGTGAGGATGATCCACCGGGTTCATAGCCACTCCTCTCACTGTGGGCCGCACTCCACGCCACCTTGATGCTCCAGCTTTCCCTAAAGACCGTAAGTTATGCTCGCTGTTGGAAACTTCACCAATGGTGGCACGGCAATCAGATAGTAATTTACGCATCTCACCGCTCTTAAGACGGAGCGTTGCATACCTTCCCTCCCTAGCAACCAGCTGTGCCGAAGCAGCGGCGCTCCGAGCAATCTGCGCTCCCTTTCCGGGCCTCATTTCGATGCAATGTACTATCGACCCCAGAGGAATACATCTAATTGGCAAACAGTTGCCAGTCTTTATCGCTGCCTCGGGCCCAGAGATAACTTTGTCACCTTGCCTTAAACCCTTTGGAGCAATAATATAAGTCCTGGCCCCGTCCAAATAACAAATGAGAGCGATGTTTGCGCTTCTATTCGGGTCATACTCCAATCGTTCTACTACCGCGGGGACACCATCTTTATTTCTCTTAAAGTCAATTACCCTATAGTGTTGTTTGTGCCCGCCGCCCATGTGTCGAACTGTAATGCGCCCCGAGGAATTACGTCCTCCAGAGCGATTTTTCTTCTCTAGCAATGGCCGATAGGGGCTTCCCTTATAAAGGTCAGGATCAACGACACTAATCACAAATCTACGTCCGGGAGACGTAGGTTTTCTTTTTGCTACTGGCATACAACTCCCCTATTCTATGGACGCCAAGTCAAAGTTACTTTCAGCAGACAAACGCACATAAGCCTTCTTCCAATCACAACGTTTACCAACACCATGCTTCGTCCGGCGTACCTTGCCTTTAACGCCGACCACGCGAACATCCTCAACCTCGACGAGAAACAATTTCTGTACGGCGTTCTTAATCTCCAACTTGCTGGAATCCCGTGCTACCTTAAAAACCACGAGGTTTGACTCGCCCCCTGTACTCGAGGACTTCTCCGTAATGTGCTGTCCCAAAATAACTTTGTATACTCTTTCCCCGTTCAAGAGAGCACCTCTTCAATCTTTTGTAATGCTGAAATGCTCATAATCACCTTTGAGGAATTAATCAGGCGCACGGGGTTTACCCCCGCCACGTCACATACGTCAACTCCTTTTACGTTGCGCGATGATAAATACAAATTTTTATCCAAAGGTTCACTGACAATAAGCGCATCAAAAAGATCGAATTCGGCAAGCTTCTCTAATAGTTCCTTGGTCCTGGGAGTTTCAACAGAGAATTCATCAACTATTAAAAGTCGATCTTGACGTGCAAGCTCAGAGAGAATCGAGCTCAACGCAGCACGATACATTTTCCGATTTAATTTCTTCGAAAAGTTTTGTACCCTTCCCGCAAATGTAACTCCTCCAGAACGCCAAATTGGGCTTCTGGTGGTCCCAGCACGGGCTCGCCCCGTGCCCTTCTGCCTATATGGTTTTCTACCCCCCCCAGACACTGCTGATCGATTCTTTTGCGCACTAGTCCCTTGCCGCCCTCCCGCTAAATAAGCCACAACCGTCTGGTGAACTAGGTCTTGATTGAATTCTCTACCAAAAGCTTTATCAGAGACTTCTATCTTTCGCTCTTTTCCCCCCGATGCAGATACGCCTAACTCCATAAGAACAACCCCTTATACCTTCACCGCGGGACGAATGAGCACATCGCCTCCGGGTGCCCCTGCAACAGCACCTTTCACAAGAATCAAATGCCTCTCGGAATCAACTCTTACAACCTTTAGATTCTGAGTGGTGACTCGTTGTGCACCCATCTGTCCAGCCATCTTTTTACCTTTAAAAACTCTTCCGGGTGTTTGATTTTGTCCAATTGATCCTGGTGCCCTGTGCGAGATGGAGTTTCCGTGAGTCGCATCCTGCATCGCAAAATTCCAGCGTTTAACGCCACCCTGAAAACCCTTACCTTTTGACGTTGCTACAACATCTACATATTGACCGTCAACAAATCGGTCAACAGTAAGGGTGGCTCCCAACTCGAACGATTCTAATAGTCCATCAGTTCGAAACTCCCAGTATCCGGTTCCAGAATCGACTCCAGCTTTCATAAGATGTCCTATTTGTGCCCTATTTAACCTTGACGTCTTCTGGTGACCTTTTGTTACCTGAATTGCCTCGTAACCGTCAGATGTCACTGTTTTAATTTGGGTGATCTTGTTGGGCTTAACTTCGATCACAGTAACAGGAATCGATAGACCATCATCAGTAAAAACCCTCGTCATACCACATTTGCGGCCAACTAGTCCTATTGTCATTATCATTTTTCTCCTGACTACACGCCCCTCAACCACTGTGGCCTCAAACGAAATAGTTTAACGTCCAACCCCCGGTTAAAAGCGCGGCAACAGTGGCCTAACTGAGGCTGATCTGCACCTCGACACCAGCCGCCAGATTTAATTTCATCAATGCGTCAACCGTTTTTTCGGTTGGCTCTACAATGTCCAATAATCTTTTGTGAGTCCGAATTTCATACTGGTCTCTAGCATCTTTGTTTACATGGGGCGATATCAGGACAGTAAATTTCTCTCTTCTTGTCGGCAAAGGAATCGGCCCCCTGATCTGAGCTCCTGTGCGACGGGCAGTTTCTACTATCTCTTGAGTCGACGTATCGATTAACCTATGATCAAACGCTTTAAGACGTATTCTTATACTCTGGTTTTGCATCTAACTACCTATATCCCTTGGAGACTCTAACGTCTTTTTTTCTATTTCTGCCCACAAAAAGCGAGCGCGAAGTCTAGACCTCAAGCCCTGATATGTCAAGCGCTTTGAGCATTTGCATATTGAAAGCTGACTTTAAGATGATTGCCTTACCATCAGCACACTTCCACTGCAGACTGACCTAATTTTTGCCCAAATCCAAATTCTCATGAACGTACTGGTGTGAACAAAATGATGCACCACCTGTAGATGTTGTATTTAGTAATTTTTCATGGCCCTCAATAACTACGCTACAATTTTTGCTACCACACCAGCACCCACCGTTCGTCCTCCCTCGCGAATCGCAAAACGTAGTCCATCTTCCATCGCAATTGGAGCAATCAGCGTTACTGACATCTGGATATTATCACCAGGCATCACCATCTCTACACCATCAGGCAATTCGCATGCACCAGTAACATCCGTCGTTCGGAAATAAAACTGTGGCCTGTAACCTTTAAAGAAAGGAGTATGACGCCCCCCCTCATCTTTTGATAAAACATATACTTCAGCATCAAAAACCGTGTGTGGCTTTATTGATCCAGGCTTCGATAAAACTTGTCCACGCTCCACTTCCTCACGTTTAGTCCCGCGCAATAAAACGCCGACATTTTCACCTGCACGACCTTCATCCAAAAGCTTTCGGAACATTTCAACTCCGGTACAAGTAGTCTTGCTGGTATCATTAATACCCACAATTTCAACCTCTTCTCCAACTTTCACAATACCTCGTTCTACTCGACCAGTTACAACGGTACCTCGACCCGCAATCGAAAAAACATCCTCTATAGGCATCAAAAATGGTTGGTCTACTGCTCGCTCAGGTTCCGGAATATAACTGTCCAAAGATTCCACCAGCTTTGCAACCGCTGAAGTGCCGAGTTCATTATCATCTCTTCCCTCCAAAGCCATCAAGGCAGAACCTACAATAATTGGAGTATCATCACCCGGAAAATCATACAGATCCAAAAGTTCTCTAAGTTCCATTTCTACCAACTCAACCATCTCATCGTATTCTTCAGAACCGACACCGCCACAGTCTTCCGCCAACAAATCTGCTTTATTTAAAAACACTATCACATAGGGAACGCCAACCTGACGAGCCAATAGGATATGTTCACGAGTCTGAGGCATCGGACCATCAGTTGCTCCACATACCAAAATTGCCCCATCCATCTGCGCCGCCCCAGTAATCATATTTTTAACGTAATCCGCATGTCCGGGACAATCAACGTGCGCATAATGCCGATTAGGCGAATCATATTCCACATGAGCCGTCGATATGGTAATACCTCGTGCACGTTCCTCAGGAGCATTATCAATCTGATCAAACGCTTTAATCTCACCTCCCCACACCTCAGCACAAACGCGAGTTAACGCAGCAGTTAACGTCGTCTTACCATGATCCACGTGCCCAATAGTACCCACATTCACGTGAGGCTTGTTCCTTTCAAACTTTTCTTTTGCCATCTCAGCGTCTCCTAAACGAGCTTTAAATTGCAGATTCCCATGAATTAAAATCTCGAGCATAAGTACATGCAAATTTTTGTTGGACATTTTCATGCCGAAATCTGACATAGTCAATCAGAACTGAGACAAAAATGAGCTCACTCGTAATTTTCTCCTTAATACTTATGACTAAAATCAACTCTTCAACCCATTAATGTAATATTAAAATAAAATGTATTTTTTAATCAAAAAGCAGAACAATTTTACTCTGCAATCTTTGTATTATCCTGTATACTCGCCCCGTTTTTTAATTAACCGATATCCTTTATTCGCTGAGTTCAAAAATGACTGATCTATCTCACTACAGAAACATAGGTATATTCGCTCACGTTGACGCCGGGAAAACTACCACGACGGAACGAATTTTGAAGTTAACTGGAAAAATACACAAAACTGGTGAAGTACACGACGGCGCAGCGACCACCGACTTCATGGAACAAGAACAAGAACGGGGGATAACAATACAATCTGCGGCAACAACGTGTTATTGGCGCGACCATCGTTTCAACATTATAGACACTCCCGGTCACGTAGATTTTACTGTAGAAGTATATCGATCATTAAAGGTTCTTGATGGCGGAGTTGGCGTTTTTTGCGGATCTGGAGGAGTTGAACCACAGTCAGAAACCAACTGGAGATACGCTAACGAATCCGAAGTTGCTAGAATAATTTTCGTTAACAAGATGGATAGAGTAGGCGCAGACTTTTTAAAAGTTGTTGAACAAATTAAAAAAGTTCTCGGAGCCAATCCATTAGTTATGTGTCTTCCAATTGGTATTGAAGAAGACTTCGTAGGCCTTGTGGATCTTTTGACGCGCCAAGCATATGTTTGGGATGACTCAGGTATGCCCGAAAATTATCAAATTAAGGATGTACCTGAAAATATGACCGAACAAGTAGAAGAATACCGCGAGCGTTTAGTCGAATCTGCAATAGAGCAGGACGACGATTTAATGATGGCATATGTGGAGGGGGAGGAAATTTCCGTAGACCAAATCAAAGGCTGTATCCGGAAGGGTACAATAGCTCTAGATTTCTTTCCGACCTATTGCGGCTCTGCATTCAAAAACAAAGGGGTACAAATGGTATTAGACGCCGTAGTTGATTTCCTTCCTAATCCTACTGAAGTCGACCCTCAGCCACTGACTGATGAAAAAGGCGATGAAACGGGCGAATATGCTATTGTGTCCACGGCAGAATCATTCAAAGCGCTTGCATTTAAAATCATGGATGATCGATTTGGTGCTCTGACTTTTATCAGAATTTATTCTGGAAAATTGGAGCGAGGAATGACGGTTCACAATTCTTACACCGGCAAGACCGAACGCATTGGTCGCATGGTGGAAATGCATGCCGATGACCGAAATGAAATAGAATCTGCAATTGCCGGTGATATAATTGCAATTGTTGGAATGAAGAATGTTCAGACCGGCCACACTTTATGTGATCCGAAATCTCCGGTTACTCTGGAACCGATGATATTCCCTGAACCCGTAATATCAATAGCAGTCAAACCGAAAGACAAAGGCGGTTCTGAAAAAATGGGAATTGCCATAGGGAAAATGGTGGCCGAAGACCCTTCTTTCCGTGTCGAAACTGATGAAGATTCAGGAGAGACAATTTTAAAGGGAATGGGTGAACTGCATTTGGATATTAAAGTAGACATTTTGAAAAGAACTTACGGAGTGGATCTCATTGTTGGTGCACCGCAAGTTGCATACCGAGAAACTATAACAAGTTCTATCGAAGATAGTTATACCCACAAAAAACAATCTGGCGGTTCTGGACAATTTGGGAAAATCGATTTTCGCATCCGTCCCGGTGAGCCAGGTAGCGGTTTTTTATTCAGTTCAACAGTCGTGGGAGGAAATATACCCAAAGAATTTTTTCCAGCCATTGAGAAAGGATTTAAGACGATGATGGCTGACGGGCCAATGGCCGGATATCCTGTTCTAGATGTCGAGTTTGAAATATTTGATGGAGCCTATCACGCGGTGGATTCATCGGCCGTAGCTTTCGAAATAGCGGCAAAAGGAGCTTTTCGACAAGCCATGCCCAAAGCAGGACCTCAGATTATAGAGCCAATAATGAAAGTAGATGTCTTTACCCCAGAGGATCATGTGGGTGACGTCATCGGTGACCTGAATCGTCGCCGAGGGATGATTAAAGATCAAGAAGCAGCAACAACGGGAGTTCGAATCAAAGCGGATGTTCCACTGGCAGAAATGTTCGGTTACATCGGCCACCTGAGAACAATGACTTCAGGACGAGGTCAATTTTCAATGGAATTTTGTCATTACATGCCTTGCCCACAAAATATTGCCAATGACGTGATAAGTGCAGCAAAAGAATTGCGTGAGGCAAAATAGCATCATGTTTGTGCTCGGGACTTTTTAAATTGGATTGCAAATAGCTTTAGTGCCCATGAGTTTTTAAAACTATGAAATCGCGTACATTTTTAGGTGCTTCACAATAACGGCTGAACTCCATTGTAAAAGTTGCTCTGCCCTGTGAGGCGGACCGAAGGTCGGTTGCGTACCCAAACATCTCTGCGAGCGGAACTTCCGCGTTAACCACTTTCCCTCGGGCATTATCCTCCATGCCGATAATTAGGCCACGACGACGATTAAGATCACCAACCACATCCCCCATGTTAATCTCTGGTGTAACAACTTCTACATTCATAATTGGCTCTAAAAGGACAACTGAACCCTCGTCTACCAATTTTTTAGTCGCTAGTGAACCTGCAATTTTAAATGCAATTTCAGAGGAGTCTACGTCATGATAAGACCCATCAAATAAAGTAGCTTTTAATCCCAGAAGAGGATAGCCAGCAAGGATACCGTTCTGCATTTGCTCCTCAATACCTTTAGCTACTGCCGAGATGTATTCTCGCGGAACTGCACCGCCGATAATTTCGTTTATAAACTCAAGTCCTACTCGATCGGAGTTATCAGTCGGTTCAAATCTAATCCACACATGAGCATACTGCCCTCTGCCTCCAGATTGACGGATGAATTTCCCCTCAATCGTACACCAATTCTGGATTGCTTCTCGATAGGCAACTTGAGGTTTTCCTATGTTAGCCTCCACGAAAAATTCCCTTCGCATGCGATCGACCAAAATATCTAAGTGCAATTCTCCCATACCAGAAATGATGGTTTGCCCGCTATCTGCATCCGTACTAACACGAAAAGAGGGATCCTCCTGCGCCAATTTACCCAGCGCCACCCCCATTTTTTCTTGATCTACCTTAGAGCGAGGCTCAACTGCGACCGATATCACTGGGTCTGGAAATTCCATTTTTTCCAATACAATTTTTTGATCTTCTGAACATAAAGTGTCTCCGGTCGAAATATCCCTCAATCCTATGGCTGCAGCAATATCTCCGGCGAGTACTTGTTTTATTTCCTCACGACTGTTTGAGTGCATTTGCACCATCCGACCGATCCTTTCACGTTTTTGCTTGGCAGAATTATAAACTGCCGAACCGCTCTCCAAACGACCTGAATAAACTCGCATAAAAGTCAAAGAACCAACATAAGGATCAGACGCAATTTTAAAAGCTAGCGCTGCGAAAGGAGCATTATCCTTTGCTAAGCGTAATCCTTTTTCCCCGCCATTCGTGTAACCCTCCACCGGTTTAATATCAGTGGGAGAGGGTAAATATTGAATAACTGCATCAAGCATCGCCTGAATCCCTTTATTCTTGAAAGCCGAGCCGCCCAGCGCTGGCACGATTTCATTATTCAAGGTACGTTTTCGTAACCCGGCAATTATATCCGCTTCACTCAGAGGCTGTTCATCCAAATACTTTGTCATTAACTTGTCGTCAGCCTCTACTGCTACCTCAATTACGTAGTCCCGCATCTCATTACATATTTTTCTTGATTCTTCTGGAATTTCCTCATATTCGAAAGTCATACCCTGGTCATTCTCTCTCCAGTATATTGCTTTCATTTTAATTAGGTCGACCACACCTCGAAAGTCACTCTCTGAACCGAGTGTCATTTGTACTGGAACCACCTTGGCACCTAGCCTATTTTCTAGCTCCTGTATGACACCCTTAAAATTTGCACCGGCTCGATCCATTTTATTTACAAATACTAGACGGGGAACATTATACTTGTCAGCTTGACGCCACACCGTTTCAGTTTGAGGCTGGACCCCTGATGCAGCACACAAAACTACAACCGCGCCGTCCAACACACGCAGTGACCTCTCCACTTCTATGGTGAAATCGACATGTCCCGGGGTATCAATGATATTTATCCGATGCGCGCTATACTGAGAGTCCATACCCCTCCAAAAGCACGTTGTCGCCGCAGAAGTTATAGTTATTCCCCTCTCTTGCTCCTGCTCCATCCAATCCATGGTGGCTGCGCCGTCATGGACCTCTCCCAACTTGTGAGAAAGCCCAGTGTAAAACAGCACTCTCTCAGTAGTTGTGGTCTTGCCAGCATCGACATGGGCGCAAATTCCAATATTACGGTAATATTCAATATTGGTCTGTCGAGTCACGATATTTTTCCTAGAACTTGCAGAGGGCAGCCGACTCGACCACGCTTTTTAACGCTATTACGCATTGTGTGATGATTTAAAAGCGAAAGTGAGAGAATGCCTTATTGGCCTCTGCCATACGATGAACATCTTCACGTTTTTTTACCGCTCCGCCTTTCCCCTGAACGGCATCGACTAGCTCTCCCGCAAGACGTTGAGGCATAGATTTTTCACTCCTACTTCTAGCATAGTCCACCAACCACCTCATCGCGAGGGCGGTCCTTCTAGCTGGCCTAACGTCCACTGGCACTTGGTACGTCGCTCCCCCTACTCTACGCGATTTAACTTCCACCATAGGAGCAACATTATCTAACGCTTCCTGAAACACTTGTACCGGATCCCTTTTTAAGCGGTCTTCGACCGCTGTCATGGCTCCATACACAATTCTCTCCGCTACCGCCTTTTTTCCACTCACCATAACATGGTTCATAAACTTGGCTAGCGTTGTATTACCGTACTTGGGGTCTGGAAGAATTTCCCGTTTTGCAACCACTCTTCTTCTTGGCATGTTTAATGACCTTTATTCCTTCAGCTTATCCATTAGAACCTTTACCTCAAGGCCTACTATACTAACCCTAACACCGATATTGTCTGGTTGAATTTCTATTGTTTTGGACGTTTGGTACCATATTTAGACCTTCGTTGAGTTCGACCATTCACTCCAGAAGTATCCAGTGTTCCTCTTACGGTATGATATCTGACTCCTGGCAAATCTTTCACACGACCACCCCGGATTAAAACCACGCTGTGTTCCTGCAAATTATGTCCCTCACCCCCAATGTAAGATGTGACCTCGAATCCACTAGTCAAACGAACGCGGCATACTTTTCTCAAAGCAGAATTGGGCTTCTTTGGCGTAGTTGTATACACTCTAGTGCATACACCACGCCGCTGGGGGCACGCTCTCAACGCAGGGACGTCCGATTTGCTAACTTTTCTCTGCCTAGGCTTTCGGACAAGCTGATTGATTGTTGCCATCATTGTCTCTCTTTATATTACAGATAATTAATTTCAAGAACGTGGGCCATTCCACGACTTACTGTTCGTTAAAAGACTGCTGTTCTTGTACCAAAACAGCGGTCGTCAGTCTAATAAGGTCAATGTCAATCGTCAAGCACTCCTTCTTTCACACCGAGATTTCATCATTCGTCAACCAAGTCTACACTAAAAGCTTCCAGAAGAGCTGCTTCAACGTCAGCTGCACTTTTAGCTGAATCCAATTTTGCATCGCGCTCCTTTCGCCTCTGCGAATGATAAGCAAGGCCTGTTCCGGCTGGTATTAAACGCCCAACCACAACATTTTCTTTCAAACCTCTCAGTGGATCAGCCTTTCCAGTAACGGCTGCTTCAGTTAAAACACGTGTAGTCTCTTGGAAAGACGCCGCCGAAATAAAACTTTCAGTTGCAAGTGAGGCTTTGGTAATGCCTAACAATTGCCGCTCATATTTTGCCGGTTGAAGACCATCTGCACGGAGCCTCTCATTTTCCTCAATTACTTGCCGATACTCGACCTGCTCGCCCCTTATCAGAGAAGAATCGCCCATATCTGTTATCTCAACTTTTCTCAACATCTGCCGTGTAATAACTTCTATGTGCTTGTCGTTAATTTTAACCCCTTGCAACCTGTATACTTCCTGAATCTCATTAACGATATATTTAGCGAGCTCACCGATGCCTTTTAAGCGCAAGATATCATGAGGAGTTGGGGGTCCATCCGAAATGACCTCGCCTTTTTCTACGTGCTCTCCCTCGAACACACCTAATTGGCGCCATTTTGGGATTAATTCCTCATACTGTAACTTGCCATTTGCGAGGGGTTTCCCATCATCTGGTGTGATGACCAAACGCAGTTTTCCTTTAGTCTCTTTACCAAGCGTTACAGTGCCCGTAATTTCAGCAAGGATTGCCGGGTCTTTAGGTTTTCTGGCTTCAAATAAATCAGCAACCCTCGGCAATCCCCCAGTAATATCCTTTGTACCACCAGATTCTTGTGGAATGCGAGCAATTACTTGACCAATTTCAATCTGTTCCCCATCACTGATACTGATGCTTGCATTTGCGGGGAGTGGGTAATGTGCAGGAACGGTAGAATTTGGAAAAATTAATTCCTTCCCATTAGAATCTGTGAGGGAAATTATTGGTTTTAAATCTTTACCTGCTGCTGGACGCTCGTTTTGATCGATAATTGAGATGCTAGTTAGACCCGTTATTTCATCGGTCTGCTGCCGGGTGCTCAAACCCTCTTCCATGCCAGAAAAAGCTGCGTTACCAGAAACTTCAGTAACTATAGGATGAGTGTGCGGATCCCAATTAGCGACTACATCACCAGCATTAACTCTGTCAGAGTCCTTAACTTTGATCATTGCCCCATAAGGCAATTTGTATCTTTCCCTCTCTCTGCCATTTTCGTCTGTAATGGCTAACGCGCCAGATCGGGAAACAGCAACCAGATGGCCCGCCTTGTTTTGAACAGTCTTTAAATTAATTAAGCGGACGGTCCCCTTCTGCTTAACCTTAACGTTATCTACTGCTGATGCTCGCGATGCAGCGCCCCCGATATGGAATGTACGCATCGTTAGCTGAGTGCCCGGCTCTCCAATGGACTGTGCTGCAATAACTCCTACTGATTCGCCCTGATTGACTCTGTGTCCTCGTGCTAAGTCACGTCCATAACATGCCGCACATATTCCATGGCGCACTTCGCAAGTAATAGGCGACCTCACCTTCACCTCATCGATACCAGCACTTTCGATACGTTTTACCCATTGCTCATCAATCATAGTGCCCAAAGGAATTGCTATTTCTTCAGTTCCCGGGTATTTCACATCGGAAGCTACCACTCTGCCTAAAATACGATCTCCAAGGGTCTCGATGATATCGCCTCCTTCAATCACCGGCGACATGACCAATCCGTCCGTCGTTCCACAATCAGTTTCCGTAACAACAACATCCTGTGCAACATCAACTAAACGCCGCGTTAAGTATCCAGAATTTGCTGTCTTCAGGGCCGTGTCAGCAAGCCCTTTTCGCGCTCCATGGGTGGAAATAAAATATTGGAGCACATTAAGCCCCTCACGAAAATTTGCTGTAATTGGAGTTTCTATTATGGATCCGTCAGGGCGCGCCATCAGTCCTCGCATTCCCGCCAACTGCCGTATTTGCGCAGGGGATCCCCGCGCGCCAGAGTCGGCCATTATAAAAACGGAATTAAATGAATCTTGCTGTTCTAGATTTCCATCTGAATTAACAAAGTTATCCTTGCTAATACCCTTCATCATAGATTTAGCAACTTTGTCATTTGCCTGTGACCAGATATCAATAACTTTATTATATTTTTCGCCTTGAGTGACAAGGCCAGATGCAAACTGACTCTCTATCTCTCGCACTTGTTCATCTGCCGAACTAATGATCTCTTGTTTATCGTCTGGTATGACAAAATCATTCACCCCTATAGAAGCCCCTGACCTAGTGGAAAAATCAAATCCCATATACATTAGCTGGTCTGCAAAAATAACGGTGTCTTTGAGCCCAACCCGCCGATAACACTCATTTATAACGGTTGAAATAGCTCTCTTGACCATTGGCCTGTTCACCAGTGAAAATGGAACTCCGTCAGGAGTAATATCCCAAAGTAATGCTCTCCCGACTGTTGTTTCCTCGATACTACTGACAGCCGAACGTTCGCCAGTATCCTCATTAATTGAAGTCTCATTAACCCGGACTTTTATTAGTGCTTGCAAATCGACGCATTTTGAGTGGTAAGCTCGCGATACTTCTCTCACATCACTGAAGACCATGCCCTCTCCAAGCACATTTATCCGCGCTCGGGTCATGTAATACAACCCTAAAACTACATCCTGCGATGGAACAATTATTGGTTCACCTGAAGCTGGAGAGAGAATATTATTAGTTGACATCATCAAGGCTCTTGCCTCCATTTGAGCCTCAATTGTGAGAGGAACATGAACCGCCATTTGGTCTCCGTCAAAATCAGCGTTATACGCGGCACACACCAAAGGATGTAAATTAATAGCCTTTCCTTCAATAAGGACCGGTTCAAAAGCCTGTATGCCAAGACGGTGGAGAGTTGGCGCTCGATTCAACAATACCGGATGTTCTCGAATAACCTCATCAAGAATATCCCAGACAACCGCTTCTTCTCTCTCCACCATTTTTTTTGCCGCTTTTATAGTAGTTGCTAAACCCCTAAGCTCAAGTTTACTGAAAATAAAGGGCTTAAAGAGCTCTAAAGCCATGCGTTTTGGTAATCCACACTGATGTAGTCGGAGCGTTGGGCCAACTACGATTACCGATCGACCAGAATAATCCACTCTTTTTCCTAACAAATTTTGGCGAAAGCGTCCCTGCTTTCCCTTAATCATGTCAGCTAGTGACTTTAGTGGACGCTTGTTGGACCCTGTGATTGCTCGCCCTCGGCGCCCATTATCTAAAAGCGCATCGACTGACTCTTGTAACATTCGTTTCTCATTACGAACAATAATATCCGGAGCACTCAGCTCTAAAAGTCGTTTTAAGCGATTGTTTCTATTAATCACTCTCCGGTACAAATCGTTCAAATCTGATGTCGCGAAACGTCCTCCATCGAGAGGAACTAATGGCCTTAAGTCTGGCGGTAGCACCGGCAAAGCCTTTAAAATCATCCATTCAGGCTTATTGCCGGAGCCATGAAACGCCTCCAGCAACTTCAATCTTTTAGAAATCTTTTTAATTTTTGTTTCAGAACGAGTATTTGGTATTTCCTCTCGAATACTTGCTATTTCGTCATCTAAATTAATTTCCCTTAACAATGACTGAATGGCATCTGCTCCCATTAAGGCCACAAATTCATCTCCAAACTCACTCACTGCCTCAAAGTATTCTTCGTCCGTTAAAAGTTGACCTTTTTCAAGTGTCGTTAACCCAGGATCAGTGACGACGAACGATTCAAAGTAGAGGACTCTCTCTATCTCCCGAAGGGTCATGTCAAGCATGAGTCCAATGCGAGATGGTAACGATTTCAGGAACCAAATGTGAGCCACTGGACAGGCTAATTCAATATGACCCATTCGCTCTCTTCTAACTTTTGTAAGAGTCACTTCTACCCCACACTTTTCACACACAATACCTCGATGCTTCATACGTTTGTATTTACCGCACAAACACTCATAGTCTTTGACAGGGCCAAAAATTTTCGCGCAAAAAAGGCCCTCTCTTTCTGGCTTAAATGTCCTATAGTTAATTGTTTCAGGTTTCTTCACCTCACCAAATGACCAAGATCGGATCATCTCTGGAGAAGCTAAACTAATTCGCAAATTGTCAAATTCGCTACTTTGATCTTTTTGCTTGAGCAGATTCACAAGGTCTTTCAAGACTTATCCTCCAAATAAAAAAATTAGTTCCCGCAGCTATCAAGCAGCTGCAAAGAGTTCAAGCCAGGCTATTCGTGCTCCAGCTCAATGTTAATTCCCAAAGAACGTATTTCTTTGACCAAGACGTTGAATGATTCCGGCATACCGGGTTCCATACGGTGATCTCCGTCAACGATATTTTTGTACATTTTGGTTCTACCAACGACATCATCAGATTTGACCGTAAGCATTTCTTGCAAGGTATAGGCTGCTCCATAGGCTTCCAGAGCCCAGACCTCCATTTCTCCGAACCGCTGACCGCCAAATTGCGCCTTACCCCCCAAGGGTTGCTGCGTAACCAAACTGTAGGACCCTGTAGATCGAGCATGCATCTTATCGTCCACTAAATGATTAAGCTTCAGCACGTACATATAGCCAACGGTGACAGGTCGATCAAATTTATCACCTGTCCGACCATCATAAAGATCGCATTGCCCCGATTCAGATAAATCGGCAAGAGATAGTAGTTTCTTTACTTCAACCTCATTCGCGCCGTCAAATACTGGAGTTGCAATTGGAACGCCACGCCGCAAGTTCGATGCTAATTCAAGCACTTCTGCATCCGACAATGTTGCCAAGTCAGTTTTAAACACTGTATCGCCAGTGTCATAAATCTCTTGGAGAAAGCGTCGTATGTTAACCAACTGTGCCTGCTCTCTGAGCATTTTGTCTATCTTTACCCCAAGACCCTTTGCAGCCATTCCCATGTGGGTCTCCAATATTTGACCCACATTCATCCTAGAGGGGACCCCTAACGGATTTAAAACAATATCAACTGGCACTCCATCAACGTCATAAGGCATATCTTCAACAGGTTTTATCACTGATATGACACCCTTGTTACCGTGCCGTCCAGCCATCTTGTCTCCGGGCTGAATTCTGCGTCTTACTGCTAGATATACTTTTACAGTTTTCAAAACTCCGGGAGCCAAATCGTCTCCACTTTGAAGCTTCCTCTTTTTTTCTTCGAAGCGTTCATCGAGCAAAGCACGTCGCTCTTGAAGCTGCTCTTTTGCCTGAGCAAACTGCTCATTTATTTCGGGCGATTCCATTCGGATATCAAACCAATCGTCCGCTGAGTACTGTGCAGCCGTTGCGGCATCAATAATAGAACCTTCAGCAATACCCCTTGCTTTTATAACCGGCGCTCCATCAACAGCTGCAAAAAGCCGAGCCAAAGTGGCATTCTCAACTATTCGATACTCATCATTTAAATCTTTTTGAAACTGATCCAGCTCCATCTTCTCTATGTCCAAAGAGCGTTGGTCCTTATCAAGTCCGTCTCTTGTAAAAACTTGCACATCAATTACGGTGCCTTTTGTACTAGTTGGAACACGTAAAGAGGTGTCTTTAACATCAGACGCCTTCTCACCAAAAATGGCTCTAAGAAGTTTCTCCTCTGGGGTGAGCTGAGTTTCTCCTTTAGGCGTAACTTTCCCCACCAAAATATCGCCAGCAGCAACCTCTGCACCAATGTAAACGATACCTGATTCATCAAGTCGTGAAAGTGCAGCCTCCCCCACATTTGGTATATCCGCAGTTATATCCTCTGAACCGAGCTTCGTGTCTCTCGCCACACAAGTTAGCTCCTGAATGTGGATTGTCGTAAAACGATCCTCTTGCACCACCCGCTCTGAAATTAAAATTGAGTCCTCAAAGTTGTACCCGTTCCAAGGCATGAATGCTATGCGCATATTTTGACCGAGCGCCAATTCCCCTAAATCTACAGAGGGCCCATCAGCGAGAACATCTCCATGAGAAATTTGATCGCCGTGCTTTACAATTGGTCGCTGATTGATACATGTGTTTTGATTTGACCTTGTATACTTTGTTAAATTGTAGATATCTACTCCGGCTTCTCCTTGCGCCACCTCAGATTCACTTACTCTCACAACAATCCGGGCAGCGTCAACGCTCTCAACTATCCCGCCTCTAAGGGCCACTTTACAAACACCCGAGTCGCTAGCTACTGTTCTTTCAATACCAGTTCCGACTAAGGGCGCCTCTGCTATGAGAGTCGGAACTGCCTGTCGCTGCATATTGGAACCCATAAGTGCTCGGTTAGCGTCATCATGCTCTAAGAACGGTATTAAAGAAGCGGCCACAGAAACAACTTGATGCGGGGAAACATCCATATAATCAACTTCTTCGGGAGATTTTACCGTAAATTCGTTCTGGTGACGCACTGTTACTAAATCTTCAGACAATTTATCGGATATATCCAATTTTGAAGATGCTTGAGCAATAACGAATTGTGATTCATTTATTGCTGACAAATATTCAATCTCACTCGTTACACGCCCACCCTCTACTTTCCTGTAAGGCGTTTCAATAAACCCGTAACTATTCGTCCTTGCATAAGTAGCTAGAGAGTTTATAAGACCAATATTTGGTCCCTCAGGGGTCTCGATAGGACATACCCGACCGTAGTGAGTTGGATGGACATCTCTGACTTCAAATCCAGCACGCTCTCGAGTCAACCCTCCAGGCCCTAAAGCAGAAACGCGACGTTTATGAGTAATTTCTGATAACGGATTGTTTTGATCCATAAACTGAGACAACTGGCTTGATCCGAAAAATTCTTTCATCGCTGCCGCCACCGGTTTAGCATTGATTAAATCCTGTGGCATTAAACTTTCCGACTCGGCGACTCCTAAACGCTCTTTGACAGCTCGTTCCACCCGAACCAAACCTACTCTAAACTGATTTTCTGCCATCTCACCAACGGAGCGAATTCTTCGATTTCCGAGGTGATCAATGTCATCAACGGCTCCTTTACCATTTCTTATATCAATCAACATCTTCATGACATCGGCAATATCAGATGCCTCCTTGTATGACTCTACCAATTCTTGAGCCTCATCATTTTTTAAGTTTGAAAAATATCGATAGTCATAGAGAATACCAGATCCATCTTCATCAGCGCGTCCAAGACGTCGGTTAAATTTCATTCTTCCAACTCCAGAAAGATCATATCGCTCGATATTAAAGAACAGATTATAAAAAAGGTTCTCGGCTGATTCTTTTGTTGGCGGTTCTCCTGGGCGCATCATTCTGTAAATTTCTACCAGCGCCTCTAATTGAGTGCGAGAGGGATCTGTGCGAAGCGTATCAGAAATGAAAGGGCCGCAGTCTAAATCATTGGTATAAAGCGTTTCAATTTTGAAGATACCCGCGTTTACTAACGTCTTTAGATTTTCAGCATTAATGTCAGTGTTGCATTCGAACAGTAATTCACCAGTTTCCGGATCTTCAATATCTCTTGCCAAACGGCGTCCTAACAAATATTCGTCCGAGACCTCTAAGGTTGTCACCTCATTTTTTGCGAGTTGACGGATATGTCTAGCGGTAATGCGCCTACCTTTTTCAACAACAACATTTCCGTCGTTGTCTTTAATTTCAAAAACAGCTATTTCACCCCTTAATCTCTCAGGATCTAAATCTAGCAAAAAAACATTATTCCTATAATTGAATGTACTAGTATCAAAAAAAGACTCAAGGATTTCTTCGCTGGAGTACCCCAATGCGCGCAGTAAAATAGTAGCTGGCAACTTTCTACGTCGATCTATTCGAACATATAACAAGTCTTTCGGGTCAAATTCGAAATCTAACCAGGATCCCCTGTATGGAATTACTCGGGCGGTATATAAAAGTTTGCCCGATGAATGCGTTTTACCTTTGTCATGATCAAAAATTACTCCTGGGGAACGATGTAGCTGAGACACAATAACTCGTTCTGTGCCATTGATAACGAAAGTTCCATTATCTGTCATGATGGGAATTTCACCTAAATACACCTCTTGCTCTTTGATATCTTTAATCGCTTTATTTGACGACTCTTTATCGTAAATTAAAAGCCGGACTCTAACCCGGAGGGGTACCGAAAATGTAGCGCCACGTAATTTACATTCATCCACCTCAAAAGCGGGTTTTCCGAGCACATAATCTACGTATTCGAGCGCTGCAAAACCGGCATATCCGACGATTGGAAATATTGAGCTAAGTGCTGCATGAAGCCCAGTATTCTCCCGCGCGTCTTTGGCTAAGCCTTGTTGTGTGAAATTTTTATAAGAATCTAATTGGATTGATAATAAATAAGGCAAGTCCATTACATTTGGCAATTTACCAAAATTTTTACGGATTCGCTTTTTTTCAGTAAAGGTATATGCCATGCTCTTTCCTCAAAAAAATATTCTAGCGCCCAGACAACTGCTGAAGCCGCTTAACAAAACAAACACTAAATTTTGTCTGTATCAGACTTGAAATGGGCTACTTATTTAAGCTCTACGCTTGCTCCAGCTTCTTCAAGTTGTTTTTTTGCATCCTCTGCATCTTCTTTCGAGAGACCCTCTTTTACAGCTGAAGGCGCCCCATCGACCAACCCCTTGGCTTCTTTCAGGCCCAACCCTGTGATAGCACGCACCGCTTTAATTACATTGACCTTTTTGTCTCCAACTGCACTGAGAACCACATCAAATTCAGTTTGTTCAGCGGCAACATCCTCTCCTGTTGCCTCTGGAGCAGCTGCTATGGCAACCGAGGCTTGAGCCGAGACACCAAATTTTTCTTCCATTGCACTCACTAGTGCTACCACATCCATTACGCTCATCTCACTGATTGCATCCAATATTTCTTCATTTGATAGGGCCATTTAGAATCTCCTTGTGTTTATAAATTAAGTTGAGGACTTTTGAGCAGCTTGTTCTTTGGTGTCCCGAATAGCCGCCATTACTCGCGTTACCCTAGTTGGAATTTCATTTGCAGTTCGAACTAGTGCGTTCACTGGGGCTAGAGTAACCCTAGCTAACATTCCCAACGCTTCAATACGCGTGGGCAAGTTCGCCAAAACGTCCACTTGAGCACCGTCAAGAAGTTTTCCTGCAATCGAAAGCGCCTTGACTTGGAAATTTTCATTTACCTTTGCAAAATCCTTGAGCAAGCGTGCTGCCGCCCCGGGATCATCCATTGAAAAAGCGAATAAAGACGGTCCCCTCAGCATATCTTCAACGCACTCGAAATCGGTGCCCTCGAATGCCCTCTTGGCAAGAGTGTTACGCACAATACAAATTCGCACATTTATTAGTCTGGCATCGGCTCGTAATTTAGTAATCTCAGACACGCTTACCCCTCTTGCATCCGCAATGACTAAAGATAACGCTGTATCTGCTGTGGAATGAACATCTGTTACGATAGATTTTTTTTCGTCAAGAGTTAATGGCATATTTTTCGGTCCAGTCCTTCGTTTTCATCTAGCTGCAACATCAATGTCACGCCATAAGTTTGAGTTCGTTGCCGGCAGATTTTCGCCGGAATCGCACAATCTACACAGGTTACTGGTTTTGACACAGTCTGATTAAACATGATAAGTACCTGTGATCTTTGAAAGTTAGCGTAAAATAACGCAAACTAAAATTTATAATTCAAGCAGAGCCTAGTACTCCTAAAAATTGAGGGACGTTTTATCAACCATGATTCCGGGACCCATAGTTGACGAGAGGGTAATTTTTTTCATGTAAACTCCTTTCGAGGACGCAGGCTTCGCCTTCAACAAATCTGAAATTAACGCCTCCAGATTATTCCTCAATAAAGAAATATCGAAAGACACCACACCGATACCTCCGTGCACAATTCCATTTTTATCGGCTCTATAGCGAATTTGTCCCGACTTTGCATTCCGCACAGCTTCTGCAACGTTCGGCGTGACAGTGCCTGATTTCGGGTTGGGCATCAAACCTCGAGGACCTAGCACCTTTCCTAGCATACCTACAACCCTCATGGCATCTGGAGACGCTATTACTACGTCAAAATCTAAATTTCCTTCCTTGACTTCAGAAGCTAAATCTTCCATACCAACCAGTTCTGCACCAGCCCCTCTAGCCGCCTCAGCCGCTTCGCCTTGAGCGAAAACGCACACTCTGACGTGTTTTCCCCTGCCATTCGGCAGAGTAGTTGCTCCGCGAACTACTTGATCTGATTTTCGCGGATCGACACCTAAATTTATTGCCACATCCACTGATTCGGTGAACTTCACAGTTGCGAGCTCTTTCAGCAATCGCAACGCTTCATCCACATCATAAAGTTTTGTCCGGTCGACCTTCTGATCGCTGACACTACGTCTCTTGGAGTTTCTGGGCATTTAAACCCCCTCCACATCGAGACCCATTGATCTCGCTGAGCCGGCAATTGTGCTAATCGCCGCTTCCATATTAGCCGATGTCAAATCTGAATTTTTTATGTTGACAATTTCTATAAGCTGTTCCTTGGTCACAGATCCGACTTTTTTACTATTCGGCTCGCCGCTGCCGCTTTTTACTCCAGCCGCCTTTTTGAGCAAATAAGATGCGGGTGGAGTCTTCATTTCAAACGTAAAACTACGATCAGCAAACACAGTTATTACAACTGGAACTGGCGCACCAGCATCAAGTCCCTGTGTTTGTGCGTTAAAACCCTTACAGAATTCCATTATATTGACCCCGTGTTGCCCTAGAGCCGGACCAACCGGAGGACTCGGGTTAGCCTGTCCAGCTGGCACTTGGAGTTTAATATACGCTTGTACTTTTTTCGCCATTAATAGTGCCTCACCTCTAAATCTTTACCTCTTAAAGAAACCCTTTCACTAATTCAATAAAGTAACGCATCGACATTTGTTGTGAATACACATTACTTTCACGATGCTAATTTCCTAAAACTTATCAATACTCTTGGGTCTATGACTTCTGCACTTGAACAAAATCTAACTCTACCGGAGTTGATCTTCCAAAAATGGAAACTGCTACCCGAAGTTTACTTTTTGAGTAATTCACTTCTTCAACAACGCCATTAAAATCGTTGAAGGGCCCATCACAGACCCTCACCATCTCCCCGGGCTCAAACATCGTTTTGGGACGGGGTGCCTCCTCAGAATCCTGCATGCGTTGCAGAATTAATTCTGCCTCTTTGTCAGAGATAGGTGCAGGCTTATCCGCTTTACCACCTATAAACCCCATAACTCTGGGTGTTTCTTTTACTAAGTGCCAAGTTTGATCGTCCAATTCCATCTGAACCAATACATATCCTGGGAAGAACATACGCTCGCTTGTGCGTTTTTGGCCATCTCGCATCTCCACCACTTCTTCCGTAGGCACCATAATTTCACCAAAACGATCGTCAAGACGGTGTAATTTAACTCTGTCTTGAAGGGCCAAGGCTACTTTCTTTTCATAACCTGAGTAAGCATGTACTACGTACCAACGCATTAAAATCGTGTTTCCTTATGCCATAATCAGAGACGCCAACCAACTCAGCAATGAATCAATTCCCCATAAAATTAAGGCCATGAGCATTATCACCGCAACTACAATCAAAGTTGTTTGATTTCTTTCATCTTTGGATGGCCAAATCACCTTCCGCCACTCTGTTCTTGCACCTAAAGCCAATTCCCATGTGGCCAACCCCTTTTGGGTATGAAAGGCAATACCAGAGCATAATACCAGCACCAGCAGAAATGCTAGTGCACGAAAAAACAGCGATTCGGCGCTATAATACCAATTGCCGTAAACGGCGGCTACAACTAACCCAAAAACCAAACTCCATTTAATCCAATCATAGCGATGACCCTGATTTTGCGAATCCCCACTCATTTTTATATTTTTACTCCAAAGATTATTTGGCAGGCCAGGAGGGACTCGAACCCCCAACAGTCGGTTTTGGAGACCGATGCTCTACCAATTGAACTACTGGCCTTATGTCATAAATTACCCTAAGTCCCAGCGCTCCTCTGTTGCTGTAACAGAAAGGAGACCTTTCAACAATTTTTATGGCCCTCAATAACTACGCTACAATTTTTGCTACCACACCAGCACCCACCGTTCGTCCTCCCTCGCGAATCGCAAAACGTAGTCCATCTTCCATCGCAATTGGAGCAATCAGCGTTACTGACATCTGGATATTATCACCAGGCATCACCATCTCTACACCATCAGGCAATTCGCATGCACCAGTAACATCCGTCGTTCGGAAATAAAACTGTGGCCTGTAACCTTTAAAGAAAGGAGTATGACGCCCCCCCTCATCTTTTGATAAAACATATACTTCAGCATCAAAAACCGTGTGTGGCTTTATTGATCCAGGCTTCGATAAAACTTGTCCACGCTCCACTTCCTCACGTTTAGTCCCGCGCAATAAAACGCCGACATTTTCACCTGCACGACCTTCATCCAAAAGCTTTCGGAACATTTCAACTCCGGTACAAGTAGTCTTGCTGGTATCATTAATACCCACAATTTCAACCTCTTCTCCAACTTTCACAATACCTCGTTCTACTCGACCAGTTACAACGGTACCTCGACCCGCAATCGAAAAAACATCCTCTATAGGCATCAAAAATGGTTGGTCTACTGCTCGCTCAGGTTCCGGAATATAACTGTCCAAAGATTCCACCAGCTTTGCAACCGCTGAAGTGCCGAGTTCATTATCATCTCTTCCCTCCAAAGCCATCAAGGCAGAACCTACAATAATTGGAGTATCATCACCCGGAAAATCATACAGATCCAAAAGTTCTCTAAGTTCCATTTCTACCAACTCAACCATCTCATCGTATTCTTCAGAACCGACACCGCCACAGTCTTCCGCCAACAAATCTGCTTTATTTAAAAACACTATCACATAGGGAACGCCAACCTGACGAGCCAATAGGATATGTTCACGAGTCTGAGGCATCGGACCATCAGTTGCTCCACATACCAAAATTGCCCCATCCATCTGCGCCGCCCCAGTAATCATATTTTTAACGTAATCCGCATGTCCGGGACAATCAACGTGCGCATAATGCCGATTAGGCGAATCATATTCCACATGAGCCGTCGATATGGTAATACCTCGTGCACGTTCCTCAGGAGCATTATCAATCTGATCAAACGCTTTAATCTCACCTCCCCACACCTCAGCACAAACGCGAGTTAACGCAGCAGTTAACGTCGTCTTACCATGATCCACGTGCCCAATAGTACCCACATTCACGTGAGGCTTGTTCCTTTCAAACTTTTCTTTTGCCATCTCAGCGTCTCCTAAACGAGCTTTAAATTGCAGTTCGTCATTTATCGAACCGGTACTCTAAAAAATCGCGCCCCCAATTTACAATCATTTTCTTTGGCTGTGCATCATATCCCGCTCTCATCCTTGAAATGGAGCTCATAACCGGACTTGAACCGGTGACCTCTTCCTTACCAAGGAAGTGCTCTACCGACTGAGCTATATGAGCACAACCCTTCTAGTCTTTGGAGCGGGCAGCGGGAATCGAACCCGCATCATCAGCTTGGAAGGCTGAGGTTCTACCATTAAACTATGCCCGCCTTTGGCCGAAAAATGCCTTTCTTCAAGCTTAAGTCAAAAAGTGTCGATCACCCCATTGCGATCGAATATCCTCCCTTAACAACCTTGTCTGGTGGAGGGAGGTGGATTCGAACCACCGAAGCTTTCGCGTCAGATTTACAGTCTGATCCCTTTGACCGCTCGGGAACCCCTCCGAAAGGCGCCGTATTGTCCAGAAGCAAGAACACTTTGTCAATGCTTTTCACCAGAAAAACAGCGGTCTGTGGGGTAAATTAATAAAATAAAACGCTTCAAATGTGGTAAGGGTAATACCAAATTAAAATTCATGCTCACAAGCTTTCGTGATTTTGCAAGTAAAGCTTTGATTTTAAGAAAAGCAGTCATCCTCAGAATCGGCAAGCCACGAATAAAACCAAAAACAGAGTTTCGAAAGATCGCTTGGAGCTGGCGAGAGGAGTCGAACCCCCGACCGGCTGATTACAAGTCAGCTGCTCTACCAACTGAGCTACGCCAGCCAGGCGATAACCTTGTTCAAAATTTTAGTCAAACTTACTAAAATGTGCAACCTTACCGGGGTGCTACAAGTCGTGTATATCGCAATAATTTAAAAAACCTCAAAATCAAGCCCTGTTGCCGAGAGACCATCTAAAACTAAATCCTCAACAAAGTTAGCCTCTAGCGATAATTCCCTAAGCAGACTCACCGCATCCCCCCCTGTGATATACAAATCCCTCGGCTCCTCGCCACAAATTCGCTCAATTAAAGCGACTGAACTCATTAAACAGCCTCGTAATATTGCTTCTTCGGTACTAGCGGGCGCCGAACCTTCTCGACATCTCTGAAGAGCACTTACTCGCATTTTTTGTACGACTGAATCGAGCGAATTTCGAAGGAGTGCCTGCCCTGGACAAATATAGCCTCCGAGGTGCAGTCCATTGGCTCTAACAATATCAATCGTCATGGCGGTTCCAGCATCCACAACCACGAAGTCCCTGGATGCTCTCGCATAACAAGCTAGTATTCCGAGCCACCGATCAATACCCAACATCATTGGATTTTTATAACCACATTGAACTGATCCCGCTACTCGGGAGACTCTCGCTATAAAAATTGGAATGTCAAAATCAGCTGACAGCTGCCCGCAAATAAGACTTTCGAGTGCAGACCCTGCCACACAACACAATCGGACTTCAGAAAACAGATATTGATCGTTAATAGCCAAACGTCCTTGTTGCAAAACATTTTGGCTAAATTGTGTTCCCCTAAAAATAATCTTAGAGCCAGTTACGATGCGCCACTTTACTCGAGTGTTTCCAATGTCTATCTCGAGTATCATTGACGGGCAGGCCTTAGGGTTAGCTCACCCCCCACAAAATGCTGTTCCTCACCCCCAGATGAAAGTAATTTAAGTGCACCTCGCTGAGTAACACCCACAACACGACCTAAATAAGTTTCTGTAACCGTATTCAAAGTGCAAATTTGCCCCATCATCGCATCGGCTTGCTGCCACTCATCCACAAAAGAATGGAAGCCTTTACGCTCGAATTCCATAAGGGCAATTATTAGTTGATTGATAACAGTCCCGCAAAGAATATTTCTGGACACTTCATTTTTTGGCCACTCAGACGCAACATCAGTGTGGGCCTGATTAATAATCTCATCACTATCTTCAGGTAATTTATAATTAATGCCGATACCTATAATTACGGTGAACTCTCCAAGTGGATCTCCCATCATTTCAATTAAGATCCCCGCAATTTTTTTTCCCTCAATCTGCAAGTCATTTGGCCATTTTAATTGAACGCCAACGCAGCCAAGCTCGCTGAAAGCCCTTCGCACGGCTATGCCAACCGCCAAACTCAAACCATCCAAGATTTGGGTTCCTCGTTCAAAATACCAAACCAATGACAACGTTATAGCTCCCCCGAGCGGGCTAAACCACTTTTTTCCGCGCCTTCCACGACCAGCTGTTTGATATTCTGTAATTATTAATTTTCCGTGACTCGGACCAGAATTAACCTTTCTGCGAGCATATGTGTTGGTTGAATCTGTCACTATGAGAAGATCAACGGTAGGACAAACTTTATTTGTGAGGGGAGAAAAACAAGAAGTAATCTTTTCAATCGAAAGCAACTCAAAACCATTTTCAATTCGATATCCACGCCCACGCACGGCAGCAAGTTCGACGCCGGCGGTCCGCAATTTTTGCATATGCTTCCAAACTGCAGCTCGCGTAACACCAAGATGAGAGCCAATTCCTTGGCCAGAGTGAAATTTCCCGTCTGATAACAACTTTAATATTTTGTAATTAATCAAAAAAGTGACCTTATAATTCTGTGATCGGATTGTTAAAGAATGTCACTGCATTAAGTGATTTTCTTTTGAAGAAATCCTTGATAAGTTTTTAGCTTCCTTATGTTTGACTTGTGTTAAAACTGGTGGTTATTTGGCTGAATAATTTACGTACTTGCAAGTAGTAAGGTCTAGAAATCCAGCTTATCCAACATGTTTGGACAAAAATCTATCGTTTTCTTTTGTGAGAATCGATTATTTTAAACGGCTGAACAAAGAATATTAATTTGGCTCTCACTGTGAACTCAAGATTACTTTAACGGCGCTGTAAACCTAGAAATGTATATTTTTTAACTATGCTCAACAAAAAAATCTTGAACGTCACGAGAGAACAATTAGCAAAAGTTATTTTTTAAGAAAATCTCAGCATTATTTGACGAGCATATTTAAGAAATCATAAAAAAGCCGCCCCAGAGGAGACGGCTTAGATTGAGAAACCTGGCAATGTCCTACTCTCGCATGGGGAAGCCCCACACTACCATCGGCGAAGAACCATTTCACTGCTGAGTTCGGGATGGGATCAGGTGGTTCTAGCTCTCTATGATCACCAGGTAAACTTGTTAACAGAAACGCTCTTTTATTCTATTTTTATGTTGCACTTCCGCAATAGCTGGCAATTGAAGAATACTGATTTTTTCCAACCGATGAAGGTTTAACCTCATGTCCTAGCATCGCTTGCATTATATGGTCAAGCCTCACGGGCAATTAGTATTGGTTAGCTCAACGCCTCACGGCGCTTCCACACCCAACCTATCAACGTCCTAGTCTTGAACGGCCCTTCAGGGGAATTAAATTCCCAGGGAAACCTTATCTTGAAGGAGGCTTCCCGCTTAGATGCTTTCAGCGGTTATCCTTTCCGAACGTAGCTACTGGGCAATGCCACTGGCGTGACAACCCAAACACCAGAGGTTCGTCCACTCCGGTCCTCTCGTACTAGGAGCAGCTCTTCTCAAGTTTCCAACGCCCACGGCAGATAGGGACCGAACTGTCTCACGACGTTCTGAACCCAGCTCGCGTACCACTTTAAATGGCGAACAGCCATACCCTTGGGACCAGCTCCAGCCCCAGGATGTGATGAGCCGACATCGAGGTGCCAAACACCGCCGTCGATATGAACTCTTGGGCGGTATCAGCCTGTTATCCCCGGAGTACCTTTTATCCGTTGAGCGATGGCCCTTCCATGCAGAACCACCGGATCACTAAGACCTACTTTCGTACCTGCTCGACTTGTCAGTCTCGCAGTCAAGCACACTTCTACCTTTGCGCTCATAGCATGATTTCCGACCATGCTGAGTGTACCTTCGCGCTCCTCCGTTACTCTTTGGGAGGAGACCGCCCCAGTCAAACTACCCACCAGACACTGTCCTTGACCCGGATTACGGGTCTAAGTTAGAACCTCAAACATACCAGGGTGGTATTTCAAGGACGGCTCCACGCATTCTAGCGATTGCGCTTCACTGCCTCCCACCTATCCTACACAAATAGGTTCAAAGTTCAGTGCCAAGCTATAGTAAAGGTTCACGGGGTCTTTCCGTCTAGCCGCGGGAACACGGCATCTTCACCGCGATTTCGATTTCACTGAGTCTCAGGTGGAGACAGCGCCCCCATCGTTACGCCATTCGTGCAGGTCGGAACTTACCCGACAAGGAATTTCGCTACCTTAGGACCGTTATAGTTACGGCCGCCGTTTACCGGGGCTTCGATCAAGAGCTTCGCGCAAGCTAACCCCATCAATTAACCTTCCGGCACCGGGCAGGCGTCACACCCTATACGTCCTCTTACGAGTTTGCAGAGTGCTGTGTTTTAGATAAACAGTCGCAGGGGCCTGGTCTCTGCGGCCGATCTCAGCTTAGAAAGCAAGTTTCATCACCAAAATCGGCGTACCTTCTCCCGAAGTTACGGTACCATTTTGCCTAGTTCCTTCACCTGAGTTCTCTCAAGCGCCTTGGTATTCTCTACCTGATCACCTGTGTCGGTTTAGAGTACGGTCTCTGTATATCTGAAGCTTAGAGGCTTTTCTTGGAAGCATGGCATTAATGACTTCGCTCGCAATTAAGCTCAGCATCACTTCTCAGAATTGACTTCCCGGATTTGCCTAAGAAATCTCCCTACAAGCTTGCACAGGGACAACCAACGCCCTGATCACCTAGCCTTCTCCGTCCCCTCATCGCAATATACAGAGGTACAGGAATATTAACCTGTTTTCCATCGACTACGCCTTTCGGCCTCGCCTTAGGTGCCGACTAACCCTGTCCCGATTAGCGTTGGACAGGAAACCTTGATCTTCCGGCGAGGAGGTTTTTCACCTCCTTTATCGTTACTCACGTCAGCATTCGCACTTCTGATACCTCCAGCGCACTTTACAATGCACCTTCAACGGCTTACAGAACGCTCCTCTACCATGCACATACGTGCATCCGCAGCTTCGGTTCTCAGTTTAGCCCCGTTACATCTTCCGCGCAGGCCGACTCGACTAGTGAGCTATTACGCTTTCTTTAAAGGATGGCTGCTTCTAAGCCAACCTCCTAGCTGTCTAAGCCTTCCCACATCGTTTCCCACTTAACTGAGATTTGGGACCTTAGCTGGCGGTCTGGGTTGTTTCCCTCTCCACAACGAACGTTAGCACCCGCTGTGTGTCTCCCATGATTGCACTCACTGGTATTCGGAGTTTGCATCGGGTTGGTAAGTCGGTATGACCCCCTAGCCGAAACAGTGCTCTACCCCCAGTGGTGAGACATGAGGCGCTACCTAAATAGCTTTCGAGGAGAACCAGCTATCTCCGGGCTTGATTAGCCTTTCACTCCGATCCACAGCTCATCCCCTAATTTTTCAACATTAGTGGGTTCGGGCCTCCAGTTGATGTTACTCAACCTTCACCCTGGCCATGGATAGATCGCCCGGTTTCGGGTCTATTCCCAGAGACTAAACGCCCTATTCAGACTCGGTTTCCCTACGGCTCCCCTAAACGGTTAACCTTGCCACTGAAAATAAGTCGCTGACCCATTATACAAAAGGTACGCAGTCACAGAACAAGTCTGCTCCTACTGCTTGTACGCATACGGTTTCAGGATCTATTTCACTCCCCTCTCCGGGGTTCTTTTCGCCTTTCCCTCACGGTACTGGTTCACTATCGGTCAGTTGGTAGTATTTAGCCTTGGAGGATGGTCCCCCCATATTCAGTCAAGATATCACGTGTCCCGACCTACTCGATTTCACCTGCTACGTTTTTTCGTGTACGGGGCTATCACCCTGTATCGCTGAACTTTCCAGATCATTCCACTAAAATATAGAAGGCTTAAGGGCTGATCCCTTTTCGCTCGCCGCTACTAAGGGAATCTCGGTTGATTTCTTTTCCTCCGGGTACTTAGATGTTTCAGTTCTCCGGGTTTGCCTCAAATGCCTATGTATTCAGCACTTGATACCCGCCTTATAACGGGTGGGTTTCCCCATTCGGAAATCTCCGGATCAAAGGTTGTTTGCCACCTCCCCGAAGCTTATCGCAGGCTCCTACGTCCTTCATCGCCTCCAACTGCCAAGGCATCCACCGTATGCGCTTACTCGCTTGACCATATAGTACAAGCGCGCTTAGCTTTTTTGCGACTTTATTTATCATAAAATTAAAGTAACAATTTTTTGCCGGACAGATGTTATACCAAACATCGGCCTTGAAAAAATTATTCAGTATTCAACAATTACCTTTTTAAAGATCGCTGGCAAAAAACCAATGATAAAAAACAATTTTTATCATTAGCTTTTCTTTAGTGACTTGGTGGAGCTAAGCGGGATCGAACCGCTGACCTCCTGCGTGCAAGGCAGGCGCTCTCCCAGCTGAGCTATAGCCCCGAGTTAAAACAAATTGGTGGGTCTGGGTGGATTTGAACCACCGACCTCACCCTTATCAGGGGTGCGCTCTAACCAACTGAGCTACAGACCCAATTTTGTGACCGACGGGTCTTAGTAGCCCGATCGAACCACCGAATCTCACTGCTAACCAGACTTAATCAAACAATGAGTGTAGGCACTTACCAACTATATGAGAATTTTTTTAAGGAGGTGATCCAGCCCCAGGTTCCCCTAGGGCTACCTTGTTACGACTTCACCCCAGTCATGAATCACAAAGTGGTAACCGGCCCCCCGAAGGTTAGCCTAGCTACTTCTTTTGCAACCCACTCCCATGGTGTGACGGGCGGTGTGTACAAGGCCCGGGAACGTATTCACCGTGACATTCTGATTCACGATTACTAGCGATTCCAACTTCACGCAGTCGAGTTGCAGACTGCGATCCGGACTACGACCAGTTTTGTGGGATTAGCTCGCCCTCACGGAATTGCAACCCTTTGTACTGGCCATTGTAGCACGTGTGTAGCCCAGGTCGTAAGGGCCATGATGACTTGACGTCGTCCCCACCTTCCTCCGGTTTGTCACCGGCAGTCTCCTTAGAGTTCCCGACCGAATCGCTGGCAACTAAGGACAAGGGTTGCGCTCGTTACGGGACTTAACCCAACATCTCACGACACGAGCTGACGACAGCCATGCAGCACCTGTCACTGCGTTCCCGAAGGCACCAATCTATTTCTAGAAAGTTCGCAGGATGTCAAGACCTGGTAAGGTTCTTCGCGTTGCGTCGAATTAAACCACATGCTCCACCGCTTGTGCGGGCCCCCGTCAATTCATTTGAGTTTTAACCTTGCGGCCGTACTCCCCAGGCGGTCTACTTATCGCGTTAACTGCGCCACTAAAAGATCAAGTCTCCCAACGGCTAGTAGACATCGTTTACGGCGTGGACTACCAGGGTATCTAATCCTGTTTGCTCCCCACGCTTTCGCACCTCAGCGTCAGTATCAGTCCAGATAGCCGCCTTCGCCACTGATGTTCCTTCCTATATCTACGCATTTCACCGCTACACAGGAAATTCCGCCACCCTCTACTGTACTCTAGTCGGACAGTTCTAACTGCAATTCCCAGGTTGAGCCCGGGGCTTTCACAGCTAGCTTATCAAACCGCCTACGCGCGCTTTACGCCCAGTAATTCCGATTAACGCTCGCACCCTCCGTATTACCGCGGCTGCTGGCACGGAGTTTGCCGGTGCTTCTTCTGTGGGTAACGTCACGGTTGTTAATTATTAGTCAACAACTTTTCCTCCCCACTGAAAGTGCTTTACAACCCTAGAGCCTTCTTCACACACGCGGCATGGCTGCATCAGGCTTGCGCCCATTGTGCAATATTCCCCACTGCTGCCTCCCGTAGGAGTCTGGGCCGTGTCTCAGTCCCAGTGTGGCTGATCATCCTCTCAGACCAGCTACAGATCGTTGCCTTGGTAGGCCATTACCCCACCAACAAGCTAATCTGACTTGGGCTCATCCAATAGCGCAAGGTCCGAAGATCCCCTGCTTTCTCTCATAAGACGTATGCGGTATTAGCGTGCGTTTCCACACGTTATCCCCCTCTACTGGGTAGATTCCCAAGCATTACTCACCCGTCCGCCGCTCTAATAACACCGAAATGCTTTCGCGCTCGACTTGCATGTGTTAGGCCTGCCGCCAGCGTTCAATCTGAGCCATGATCAAACTCTTCAGTTTAATCTTTAACCTCACATTTAAATGAGGGAATGGTTACGCGAAACCTTGCTTTACCATTCAAATCTCAGTATCACAAAACTGAACTACCTTTTCGTAATGAATCGATGAGTCACTTGCTTGCGAAAATTTAATGTCTCATTTTCGAGGGCAAGTGCCCACACGCATTGTTTGATTATATTTTTAAAGATCTCTAGCTTATGACAAGCTAGGCGCGATATTCTATATGTGAAGAAACCTTTGTCAACCTTTGAAACACAAAAACACAGATAACGTGCTCATTTTAGTAAAAATTTATTCTACATCGCACTTAAACATTAATAACTGGATGTCTCCGATTGCTTTAAGAGTATAACCACTGAATCTTTGAGTTTCAAATTTGCTCCCACAAAGTATATCTTTGTACTTTGCGGGACGGTTTCTCTCCTTTGTGTAACAACCCTGACAATAAATTACATTTCAAAACACATAAAAGTTGGTGAAACCAAAACGCTAATCACTGCCGTTGAAGAGGAGATCTGTCTGCCGAAAACAATACTGAAACAGAACTCATCGTAACCATTAATTACAAAACAAATGAAATTTTTTCTTGCCTAAACGAAGTAAAAAATATCGTCCAAAATATGCCCTCTCTACTGAAAACGTCTCTGCACCTCGCATATTATCTTTAGGTGATTTGACTTCACCATTTACGGAGAGCGAGCCTCTGGTAAGAGCATCTTTTACTTCCTTACCGGATTTAACCACACCGACCTTTACCAACAATTTTGTGAGTGGCAAATCACAATAATCGATCGGAACAGTAGTAGCCACACCATCTTCCTCCAACTGCAAAAAATCATGCTCACTCAAATCTGATACATCTCCGCTGAAGAGACACCCAGTGATGCGCTTGGCCATAGATAATCCATCCTCGCCATGGACAAGACGTGTAACTTCGCTCGCCAATAAGGTCTGTGCTGATGGTTTACCGTCAAACAAAGTGTCAGATGCTTCTATCTCCGTAATTTTTTCGAGAGGAAGAAAAGTGAAAAATTTGAGGAAGCGGTAAACGTCTGAATCAGAAACACCAAGCCAATATTGATAAAAACTGTAAGGAGAAGTTTTACTTGGATCTAACCAAATTGTTCCTTGCTCAGTTTTTCCAAATTTAGTCCCATCCGTTTTTGTTATTAGCGGCAAAGTTAAACCGAAACATCGCGCATTAGATTGTCTTCGACTCAAGTCAATACCACTTACAATGTTTCCCCATTGATCACTTCCACCGATTTGAACAGTACATGCATACCTTCGATATAACTCAGCAAAATCTAATCCTTGAAGTAAAGCATAGGAAAATTCAGTGAAAGAAATTCCTGACCCTTCTCTCGTGAGACGTTTTTTTACCGCCTCGCGAGACAACATTGTGTTAACAGAAAAATGTTTACCGACCTCACGTAGAAACGTGATCACAGAGAGATCAGAGGTCCAAGAGAGATTGTCCACAATGATTGCAGAGTTGTCATTTGCAGTGTCGAAATTTAAAAATTTACTAAGCTGTTTCTTCAGCTTTTTAACCCAAGCAGCGACCAGATCGGGGCTATTCAGCTGACGCTCTTCCGATTTGAAGCTTGGATCACCAATCAAACCTGTACAGCCGCCAATAAGAATTATCGGGCGGTGACCCGCGAGTTGAAAACGTTTCAACATCAAAAGGGGTATCAAGCTGCCAGTATGTAAACTATCTGCCGTAGGATCAAAACCACAATAAATAACTCTGCGAGCGTTTAAGTGAATTTCAAGCTCTTCATTCGCGGTTTTTTGCTCGATCAAACCACGTTCATTAAGGTGATCCAAAAATTCTTTGCCTGTCATCGTCATCTACATTCATCATTTTTCACTTAACAGCGAAAAGTATAACCTAAACATGAGGTCCACAAATACACCACTTTTACCAATGCCATTTATGAGCGAAACATTCCTTAAAAGAATCATTTGAAATATCTTGCAAGAGGTTGGCATACATAGATTTATTCAGATAGAATCGCCCGTGAAATGATGACTTCCTGTGAAACATGGCTTTTATCAGTAAATTTAAATTTTCATCCGAAACTTTACAACGTCTTCTATTGGTCGTCCGCAGTTTTCCCCAACCACACCTGGTTGCCGCCGGCCTAATTGTACTGTGTACATTGGCGCTGACATTCCTACCAGCGGGAAAAAAAATTGACAAACGTCAAATAGTTGAGTCGATCGAATTACAGTTTGAGCCGTTAGTTGTCCCTGATGTTCAGGTGACAAAGAACCAACGACCAATGTTAATCAATTCTCCGATTAGGTGGTATTCAACCAATGTCAGGGAAGGTGATAATTTATCCACTTTGTTTGATCGTGAAGGTATCCCAACTAGCGAAATATACAACCTGACTGCGTCCCCCGGGGGAGACATCTTAGGAAACCTGTATCCAGGAGAAAAGTTTCGAATCGGTGTAAACAATAAAAATCAAATTATTGAGCTCGAATATATAAAGTCACCTCTAATGCGATACATCTTTGCTTATCGCGACGGGAGTTACCAAACTGAAAAACGAGAACGAAAGGCTGAGGTGCTTCTCGGATTTCGAAAAGGCATAATTATCGATTCTCTCTATAACTCCGCAAAGAGGGCTCAATTACCCGATAATATTATTATGGAGATGGCCAACATTTTTGGCTGGGATATCGACTTCGTTTTTGACATTCGTGAGGGCGATAAATTCTCACTGCTTTTTGAAGAACGTTACTTAGATGGGGAAAAGCTTGATGCCGGTGACATCATAGCAGCTTCTTTCACTAACCGTGGCAAAACCTTTCGAGCAATCCGTTACCAGCACAGCGATGGATCAACATTATATTACTCTCCAGAGGGACTAAGCATGCGAAAAACATTTTTGCGCACCCCCTTGGACATCTTTAGAATTACTTCCGGATTTAACTTAAGAAGAAAACACCCAATTCATAAAAAAATAAAAGCACATCGAGGTGTTGACTATGCAGCACCTCGAGGAACGCCAGTTTATGCTGTCGGCAAAGGCAAAGTCTCCGCATCAGGTTTTAGTAGGGCCAACGGTAATTATGTGTTTTTGCAACATGGTCAAACATATATGACAAAATATTTACATCTGCATGAGAGAAAAGTTAAAACGGGACAAACAGTTTCTCAGCGCATGGTTATTGGGACAGTGGGCTCGACGGGCTACTCAACTGGTCCACATCTTCACTATGAGTTTTTGGTGAATGGCGTACATAAAAATCCTCGAACAGTCGAATTACCAAAAGCAGATCCTATCAATGCAGCAGAGCGAGAGAGGTTTGAATTAACAACAAAACCGCTTCTTGTGCGATTAGCTATTTACGAACAAGCATCACAATATTCTGTGGCAGACCCTTTGGACGTATCTGATACTAATTAATCGGATTTGTATATGAATCAATCTAAGTATTTCATTGGGCTAATGTCTGGCACAAGCATGGACAGCATCGATGCTGTAGCAATAAATTTCGAAAGAGAAAGCACGCAGTGCTTAGGTAGTCATCAACATGAAATACCAAAAAGCATAAAAAAACAGCTAGCCAAATTATGTCAATCAAATGAACCAAGCATTGAACTCTTTGGTTCGACCGATATTCAAATGGGTGTCCTATTTGCGGAAGCCGCTACGTCACTAATGTCGGCGTTAGGGTTAAATTCTAAAAATATAATAGCGATCGGTAGTCATGGCCAAACCATAAGACACTCTCCGCCCGGAGGATCGAGCATACCCTTCTCTATTCAGATTGGTGATCCGAACATTATTGCCGCTCACACAAGGTGTCCCGTTGTCGCGGACTTCCGGAGGGCAGATATGGCTCTAGGGGGGCAAGGGGCGCCCCTCACTCCTGCCTTCCATGAAAGTTTTTTTTCACACCCCTCGCTAACCAGAGTCATCCTAAATATTGGTGGTATTGCTAATATTACGGTACTCTCCCCGGGGAGATCATGTATGGGATTTGATACTGGGCCCGGAAATGTCCTCCTCGACGGTTGGTGTCTGCGTCACAGAGGGGATCCATTTGATGAGGGTGGACTCTGGGGCGCCGAAGGAACAATTTGTGAAATTCTATTACGTCAACTAAAAAACCACCCTTACTTTATTAAAAGTCCTCCAAAAAGCACAGGCCGAGAGGCATTCAATCTAAATTGGCTCGATCAACAATTACAAATCAATCGAAACCAGATCGGATTATCGCCTCAAGATGTGCAAGCTACATTATGCAAGTTTACCGCCGATTCGATAACAGAATGCATAAAAAACTTGAAATTACCGGTAGATGAAATATATGTCTGCGGTGGAGGCGCGCGCAACCTAGCGCTCATAAAAATACTCAAAACAAATTTTGGCAATGTGCAACTCCACACCACCGAAAATTTGGGCATTCACCCTGACGACGTTGAAGCAGCTGCATTTGCTTGGCTTGCAATGCGCCGAATAAATTCGTTATCTGGAAATTTACCCAGCGTTACTGGAGCAAGCGGACCAACAGTTTTGGGTGGTTTCTATCTTCCCTACTGACGAGAGTAAAAGGTTTCTCACATTCGAATAAAGCAGGATTAGTTACAAAACTGTTATATTGAAAAAGAAGAACCACATCCACAAGTTGTTTGAGCGTTAGGATTTGCCACCATAAACCTTGAGCCCATTAGACCTTGCTCATAATCAACTGTCGATCCAACCAAGTATGGTAAACTCATTGAGTCAATCAAAACGTCAACGCCATCACGACTGATGAGCGTGTCATCTTCCACAACTGTTCCTTCAAAAGAGAACCCATATTGCAAGCCAGAGCATCCTCCTCCGGTAACGAATATTCGCAATTTCAAGCTATCGTCGCACTCTTCAAGTTTTAAAGACTTCAGCTTTTCAATAGCATTTGGAGCAATATCAAGCAGGCTTGGCGTAAAAATTGTTGCTTCCGACATTTAAAAGTTACATCCTCCTGTAACAAATGAACTTTAAAAAATTAAGTAATTATTTTCTAACCATCGGCTACGCTGTTATCTTTTGGGAAGGCGCTTACATTATTGATAGGCTGCTCCAAGACAAAATTTCCCATCACCTCTGCTCCCTTTTCAACCTCAATCAGAGAATAGTGAATGTTTCCTTCTATAACCGCCTTAGATGCCAACTTTACCAAATTACTTGCATGTATATTTCCTCGGACATGTCCGTTGATAATTACATCTCCTACCCAAATCTCACCCTCTAATAATCCACCATTTAAAACGCGTACGCGAGCGCCTTTTTCCTCAGAACGAATATTGCCAATGACAGTACCCTCTATCTCAAGACACCCCGAAAACTGAAGATCTCCCTCCACTCGCGCTCCGGGCGCAATCAGCGTTGTTGCGCCTTGCGGTACTGCGCTTTCTTTGTTGCCGAACATTATTTAATCCTCATATTTCCAGTCATACTCTTGCCGCAGTATAGACTTTTTATCCCAAGTATACCTCAAGCTGATGTTAACATTATCAGGGTTGAAGCCTTCCGGCAATTCCATAACACCTTGCTGGATCGAAAAATACTTAAATTCAATTTTAATAGGCCATTTTTCAACCTGCTGATCTAGATCGGAAAGTTTATAACTTATCGCACTTCCACCTTGTTTACCCTCCACATTAACATCGGCGAATAAACTTAGTCGCTTTATTTCGTCTTGTTTTTGACGCACCACCCAGCGGTATTTGATTCTATCGTCATCCAAAAGAAGGAGACTAAAATCGCTTATAGAAACTCCGCTTGGGCTATCATTATCCTGTAATAAATCTCGATATAATTTTAGATCTTCATTTCGCGAATATATTTGTCGCTGCAAAATCACCATTTGCTGACGAGCACTTTCCAAAGCCACATTATCAACGTCAGAGCTTAATTTCATGAGGCTCAGTTGTTCCTCGTATTTAACTAATTTAGCTTGCAAAATTCTCAACCGTTTGTCTAAGTCCAATTTCTGCGTCATGATCTGAGCGGCCTCATAACCTCCCAAGTAACGCCCTACTAAGAAAGAAAACATTATCGAAAAAAATACTAGTAAGCCAAAAAAAATCTTACGCTTTGGCCTGTAGGTGACCACGATTGATTTGTGTTCTTGCATTACGGGACCGACGCTGTGCTACTCAAACCACAAGTTTCTGGAAATTTAAACATCAAATTCATGCACTGAATTGCTTGCCCTGACGCACCTTTAACTAAATTATCTAGTACCACAAGGATAACCGCTTTTCTTCCTCCGAATGGTCTATGGAGGCCAATTTGACAGTGATTTGAACCCCTTACGTTTCGGGTCTGCGGATGCTCTCCGAACGGTAATATCGATACGAAAGGTTTGTCTTCAAAAACACTCGTATAAAGATTGAATAGATCCAGGTCTAAATCTGTCAGATTTACAAAAATTGTCGCATGAATACCACGATTTATGGGTAGTAAGTGAGGAACAAAAGTAACCCCGATTGTGTCTCCTGAGATATCTTGTAAACCTTGGACTACTTCGGGAAGGTGCCTGTGTCCATCGGCCCCATAAGCCCTATAATTGTCTCCAACTTCCGAATAAATATTAGTAAGCTTTGCTATACGGCCTGCGCCACTAACACCGGAGGAAGCGTTAACAACAATATCGCTTGTATCCAAAAGTTGAGAACGAAGTAGGGGTAGAAGGCCTAATTGAATACTAGTGGGATAGCAACCGGGACAAGCAATTAAATCAGCTTCCCGGATCCGCTCACCATTGAATTCGGGCAATCCGTATACAGCAAGAGGTATGAGATCCGGCGCACTATGCTCAAACCCATACCAACTTTTCCAAACGTCGACATTTCGAATGCGGAAGTCTGCGGAGAGATCGATAACCTTAACACCCAAACTCAATAAATCCGGAGCAACTGTCTGCGACACTCCGTGAGGGGTCGTGAAAAAAACAACATCGCATTGTTGTAGTTGATTTATATCAAGAGCCGAGTAACAAAGATCTCTTGTCCCAGATAAATTTGGATAAACTTTATCTATTCTTACATCCACATAAGTCCTCGAAGTAGCGGATACTATGTTTACATGAGGATGAACTAATAACCATCTTATTAGCTCGGCTCCTGTGTACCCTGACCCTCCAACGATACCTACATTAATCAAACTAAATCTCCTCTTTAAATATTAAAATTCGATTTCTAACGTTATGATATCTCATTAGCAGCCTTTTTATTTTTTGACGTTGCCAAGAGAGTCATCTTTAACAAGTTTTTTAAATTAGAGAGCTATTAAAATGTACGAGTGGGCCAAAGCTTTTCACATAATCTCGATGACCACTTGGTTCGCAGCACTCTTTTACCTTCCTCGATTATTTGTTTATCACGCGATAGCGCAAGATAGGACAAGTATCGAACGCTTCAAAATAATGCAATTAAAACTTTATCATGGCATAGCAAATCCATCCATGTTAGCAACAATTTTGTTTGGATTATGGTTGTACTCATTGGCCCCAATGCATTACTTGGGTCAAGTTTGGTTTCAAATTAAATTGTTCATGGTTGCTTTGGTGGTAATTTACCATTTCGTATGCTTGAGATATATGCTTGTTTTTAGGGCAGATGCTAACCTTAAGTCTCATTTATACTTTAGAATATTCAACGAGATTCCAGTTCTTTTTCTTGTCTCAATAGTGATCTTGGCAATAGTACGGCCATTTCAATAGTGTAAAACCCATCTTCTAATCATTTTAGTCAAACGAATACAATAACCCTTTCGTGATCAAAATCTAAGGTCCAACTCACAACGTACACCGGTGTAATGATAAATGGAGCTATTCTTTGATTGACTCAATCTAAAAAATCTGTGACAAACTTAACTATGATTAATAAAACAACCCGATCAAGTAAACTCTTTGAGAATGCAAAAAAACGTATTCCGGGGGGTGTAAACTCACCGGTAAGAGCATTCAAGGCGGTTGGTGGAACTCCCGTTTTCTTTAAAAGCGCGAAAGGCGCATATATGTTTGATGAAGACGGAAGACGCTTTATCGATTTTGTCCTCTCTTGGGGCCCTATGCTACTTGGTCATGGCCATCCTGTTGTGATTGACGCGGTTAAAAAACAGCTTGATCGAGCAACCACATTCGGTGCTCCCACTGCGTTGGAGGTAAACTTAGCAGATTACATTTGTAGTCTCCTACCTGGCATCGATATGATAAGAATGGTAAATTCCGGCACAGAAGCAACCATGAGTGCTGTCCGTTTAGCTAGAGGATTTACCGGTCGTGATAAATTAGTCAAATTCGAAGGTTGTTATCATGGACATTCGGATTCTTTGCTTGTAAAGGCAGGATCTGGTGCATTAACACTGGGTGTCCCCAGCTCCCCCGGAGTTCCAGCGTGTCTAGCTAACCAAACCATCACACTTAATTATAACGATATTAATCAAGTTCAACAGGTAATGGAGCAAATTGGTTCTGAAGTTGCGGCTATTATCGTTGAACCCGTGGTAGGTAATATGAATTGCGTACCACCAATCTCAGGTTTCCTGAATGCATTACGGGAATGCTGCACTTCCACAGGTGCGCTTTTGATATTTGATGAGGTAATGACCGGTTTCCGAATAAATCCGATTGGCGCCATCGGAGAGTATGGCATTCAACCAGATATTATATGTCTTGGCAAAGTAATAGGGGGTGGATTACCCGTAGGAGCGTTTGGGGGTAGCAGAAGGATAATGGAACAAATCGCTCCCAGTGGTCCAATCTATCAAGCTGGCACACTAGCTGGAAATCCAGTAGCTATGGCATCCGGATTAGCGACCCTTAAGCTGATATCGGAACCGAATTTCTTCACCCCAGTGTCCGATCTAACCACAAAACTTGTCGATGGAATCGTTGATCGAGCTCGCGATGCTAACATTCCAATGACGAGTAATCATGTTGGAACCATGTGGGGCATCTTCTTTTCGCATGAAGAAAAGATTACCAACTACAAGCAAGTGATAAGCTGTGATACTCATCGCTTTTCAAATTTTTTTCACGGCATGCTCTCAGAGGGTGTTTATCTTGCACCTGCATCTTTTGAAGCCGGATTTATGTCTTCTGCCCACAGCGAGCAAGATATAGAATATACTTTGGATGCCGCGGAAAGAGTACTTAGCAAACTTTAAGTGACAAAGTTGAAATAACTTTGTCCACCAAAGAATTAAAAAGATGCCCGTATGGTTGTTGAACCGTTAAAAGCCGTCATCAAACCGCGACATCTTAGAAATAGAGGTCCCAAAAATTGATGAGACAAGCATTTCATCGCAGCCGCTTCCCATATTTAAGGATGAGAAGATTACGCTCTTCCTCTTTCATTCGACACCTAGCCGCAGAAACCGACGTTAATGTGCGTAATCTCATTCTGCCGCTTTTTTTAGTTGAGGGATTTAAACAACGTCAAGCCGTGGAATCTATGCCCGGAATAAAGCGGCTATCAATCGACTATTTAATAGAAGAGGTGATAGAAGCGGAATCTCTCGGTATACCAGCAATTGTCTTATTTCCCTTGATTGAAAAATCACGGAAAACCCTCACCGCAGAGGAATCATATAATGAAAATGGTCTCATTCAGACCGCAATACGCAAACTAAAATCTGCTGTACCGAAAATCGCAATCATAGCGGATGTTGCTTTGGACCCATACACTATCCACGGCCACGACGGTATCATGGATGACACCGGCAAGTACGTTCTAAATGACATTACAAACGAAATTTTAGTAAAACAAGCCCTCTCACTTGCTCACGCTGGAGCAGATATTGTTGCTCCGTCAGATATGATGGACGGTCGAATTGGAATCATTCGAGAAAGCTTAGAAGAAGCAGGATTGGTAAATACCATTATTATGGCCTATGCAGCCAAGTACGCCTCTGCTTACTACGGTCCATTCAGAGATGCCATTGGCTCCTCCGCAAGCCAAAGCGGAATTGATAAGAGCAGCTATCAAATGGATTCAAGGAATATCAAGGAAGCTCTTCATGAATGCGCTCTGGATTTATCAGAAGGTGCTGATATGCTGCTCATAAAACCAGGAATGCCATACCTTGATGTTTTAAAGAGTGTTGTTGATGAATTTGCAGTCCCCACTTTTGCCTTTCAAGTAAGCGGTGAATACGCGATGCATTTTGCAGCCTTCGAGAACAATTGGTTGTCAAAAGAACAAATAATTTTAGAGTCGTTAATAGCGTTCAAGCGTGCTGGAGCAACTGGAATACTGACTTATTTTGCGAAAGAAGCCGCATATTTATTATCGAAATCTACATAAACTTTTTTAAATAAGAATCTTTCAAATTTAGCGCAACACAAGCACCAAAAACATAAACTAACATCGTGTTATACAACGATACACCAAAACTTTTCATGAGGCTATTTAATGGACAACTGCGTCCAACTCTTGCTCAACAAACTGCCCTGTTTGAAAGGTGCGATAATGATAGTGGCAGATGAAAATTGGCAAAATGTAGATTGGCATTCCATCAAGATTCCTGAACAGAGAAACATACGAGTTTTTAGTAACCGATTCGACATAGTGGGAAACGTAAATAACTCGGGAATTGAATGTATCTTTTGCGACTTTGATTTCTCACAAATACCAGAAAATAGCCTAGATCACATTATTTTTCGCGTTTCAAAAGAAAAAGCAATAACACAACATACGATTAACAACGCACCACGATTACTAAAAAAGGGAGCTTCCTTACTTATTGCAGGACAAAAAAAAGATGGTATAAAAACCTACATTAAGTTCTCTCAAAAACTTTTCGCTGATACTTCGAAAATACAAAAATTTGGCATTGATTATATTGCATCAATTGCATGCATGAGTATCGTCAGGAACGAAGCTCAAGAAGATGATTACAATGAGATGAGGAAAATCGCTCATACAGACGACCGTCTATTTTTTAGCAAACCCGGGATTTTTGGTTGGAGCAAAATTGATCAAGGGAGTAAATTTTTATGTGAGCATCTAGAGCTTTTCTTTGAGACTTACGATTTCATACCAAGCACACTTCTCGATCTTGGATGTGGCTATGGTTACATAGCGTGCGAAGCAAGACGATTCAGTTTCTTAAACATCTTCGCAACCGATAATAATGCAGCCGCGATCGCTGCATGTAAACTTAACTTTAACCATTACGGTCTTCGCAAGGCCAATGTCATGGCAACTGACGCAGGACAAAAAATTTCAGAAAAGTTTGACGCAATTTTATGTAACCCGCCCATACATGTCGGCTTTAAGGTCGATTTAGCACCAATCAGAAAATTTTTAATTAGCACAAGATGCCTTCTAACAAAAACTGGAAAAGCACTTTTTGTAGTTGATGTATGCACTCCAATTGAGTCTCTCGCTGTGAATAATTTTTCGCGCGTTCACACTCTGAGTAAAAATAAACAATTCAAGCTAGTCTTATTGAGTCAATGAAAAAGAAAAGCCAAATGATAACAGGCATTGTCGCCTGATCAAAAAGCTTCAGAAAAGTTATATCCGACCTGAAATATATCGCAGAGAGATTCAGAGCACCTTTCCATTAATTCCGAAATTAAGAAATTTCTCCCGCAAAATAGGAATAAGATCTAAACTACACAAACCAAGGTTACGACCTAACTTTAAAACAATATTCTGAGATGAGAATAACGCTGGAAGATTGCCCGTAAATTCGGCGATAAGATGCTGCTCAAATAATCGATCTTTGCGGTATTTATCCAGCACACAGACACTTCCAAAGTCTTTATTCGCATTAGATGCAGAAGCTATCGCCTCAGCAAGTCCAGTGGCGTCTCTTAATGATAAATTCAAACCTTGACCCGCCACAGGGTGTAAACTATGTGCAACATTGCCTAGCAAGACGACTCTGGCACGAATCATTTCTTCCGCAAAACTAGTTGTGAGCGCAAAGCTCGTCCGAGCGCTGACGTCTATAAATATTCCACTACGATAACCAAATTGCGCTTGCAATTCATCTAAAAACAAGACATCGGTTGCTTGTTCCAATTGCAAAGCAAATTCTGATGGCTGCGTCCAGACAAGAGACACTTTAGATTGGCCCATACTCGTTGGAAGTGGAAGCAACGCCAACACTCCCGATTGAGTAAAACGCTCGTACGCGATTCCCCTATGTTTTCGGTCAAGAGTGACACTAGCAACAATCGCTTTTTGTCCAAGGTCTTTGGACTTCACCCAAAACCCAAGTTGTGAAGCTATTTTTGAATAGACGCCGTCGGCTACCACAAGTAATTTAGCGACGATAACTGTATTATTTTTGCTCGTAGTAAGTCTGACTTGATCCTTCTCTATTAACGTGTCTGTAATCTCTGTGGAGTACCAAATTTGAATCTTCTTTTGGGTCATGTTTTCGTTTAGGCTATTGCTCAGCCATCGCCCCTCGACAACATATCCTAACGGATCTTCATCATCAGGAGACCGATTTAAACGAGCTGTACCCGGATGACCTTTATCGCTCACATGAATGGACTCAATTGGTGCCGCTGACTTCTCCAGTGCAGCCCAAATACCAGCGGTCTTTAGTATATTTTTACTGTCTCTAGATAACGCAATCCCCCTAATATCCGAGTCAGCAACGGCTATTTTACTAGATGGGATCGATTTATTTGACTCTAATACCAAAATTCTTACATTTGGCACTTTTCTTTTCAACAAAAGCGCAAAGCTCGCACCCACTAGGCCAGCACCCACAATTACCACGTCAAAAGCATAGTCTCGTGACATTACACCGCACCAGACGTTAATTTCAAATCATTAATTTCTCTATTTCAACTCGACACTTAGGAACGTTCTCATTCAATTGCTCACAGCCGTCCCGCGTCAAAACCACATTATCTTCTATCCGCACTGATATACCTCTCCATTTTTCTTCCACACTCAAATTATCAGGGGCGATGTATATTCCGGGCTCAACAGTTACAACCATACCCGCCTCATAATCGCGCCAAATCTGATCAAGTCTATAATCTCCGACATCATGCACATCCATTCCTAGCCAGTGTCCAGATTGATGCATATAAAAATCTCGATAGGACCCTCTACCAATTAAATCATCAACGTCTCCAGAAAGAATCCCCAAATCGACCAAACCTTGTGTAATGGTTTTAATGGTCACATTATTCGCTGTGTTGTATGGTTTTCCGGGAGCTATAGATTTTATGGCCTCAGCTTGAGCCTCTAAAACAACGTCATATATCGATGCCTGCGGTCTGGTAAATCGACCATTAACAGGAAATGTGCGCGTAATGTCAGCACAATAATTGTAATATTCACACCCAGCATCAACCAGAACCAAATCTCCGTCTGCCAGTAAATCTTGATTCTTTATGTAATGCAGTACACAAGAGTTCTTTCCACCGCCGACAATCGTCGTATAAGCAGGACATGTTGCTCCCTGATAAAGAAATTCGTGCTCAATTTCAGCTTGTAATTGATACTCATACATTCCTGGCCGAACAACTCGCATAGCACGCCTGTGTGCGCTGGCCGTAATAGCTGCAGCATTCTTCATTATTTTGAGCTCCACAGAAGTTTTTATCAAACGCATTTCATTGACAAAGTGGTCAATATCGATAAATTCACCTGGAGGGATCGCTCCTCTCCGCCTTCGAGCCCTAATTTCATTGACCCATCCCATCAACCGATTATCAAATTCGGTATCCTTGCCAATTCCATAATATACTCGATCTCTCCCTTCCAGCATTCCAGGCAAAATGTCGTCAATATCGGTAATCGGGAACGCGTCATCAGCCTCAAAATGATCACAAGCGCCCGAGGGGCCGTACAGAAATCCGTCCCAGATTTCACGCATTTGGTCCTTTTCTTGACAAAATATTACGAATTGACCTTGTGATCTACTCGGTATTAGTACCAAAACAGATTGAGGTTCAGGAAACCCACTCAAATAACTAAACGTTGTGTCCTGTTTATAAGGGTATAAGGTATCTTTTGAGCGTACCCGCACAGGAGCACTAGCAACAATCGCGATACTGTTTGGCTCCATCATATTAATCAAACCTGACCGCCTACTGGCATACTCTTTTTTCGTAATCACGCTATCCTCACTACTCCCAAAAAAATGTCATGACAAGTCATCTCAATCACTTCGATGCAGATCAGAGTAGATAACTTGAACTAGGATTCGAACGTGTTCCAAAAGATATTCAAAGTCACTCTCACCGTCAGGCTCTGCATCTGACGACACATTTGCAACCTCAGCAAGATCTTTTAAAGCCTCAATCGTGTCTTCGGTTGTCTCAAATTGTCCATCCCAAACGTCGGCAAGTCCCGATAAGAAATGCCTGCACCACTCTGCTATTGCATTTAATCTAGCATCTAAAGCCACACTCTCGGTAGGTAAAAGAGGTTGAAATCCGTAATTTAAGTCCCTCAAATCACTATCTACAACCTTCTTATACTCAGAGAGAAACTTCTGTAAAACTTCCCTTTGTTCTGAGGACAAAAATAGCCACTCTTCTAATTTCTTAAAAACTAGTAACTCATCAATTCCCCCTTTTATTAATAGTCCACACACAAAACCATGGAACATGCTTGGAGTCGCATCTAAGTTCAAATCTAAGAACAAAGTTTCAAGGCTGTCGAAGGATAAATCGTGTATCGAATGTTCCATTAAAAGAATTATATCACTGAGATTACAATCTCACGATGGTTTATCTGAGCAAATAATTGACCCTAATGACTGCAATGAATATAGTGAGGTCAATTTCAGAAATTTTTAACACTTAGGCAGTACGATGAATACACCTGAAAATTTTGAAGAAAAGCTGGACAGGTTAATAGAATTATGCCAGCAACTTAAAGCCGAAAATAAGGCATTGAGAGAACGCGAGGCGGGTCTAGTTGGAGAAAGGGGACAACTGCTAGAAAAAAACGAATTGGCTAGACAGAAGATTCAAACCATGATAAATCGCCTTAAAAATATGAGTACAGAGCAATAATGGAAAACATTTCTCTCAAAGTAAGGATTTTAGACAAAGACTACCAGGTCAACTGTCTACCAAAGGAGCGAGAAGCCCTAGAAGCCTCAGCTAAAATACTTAATGAAAAAATGGAAGAGATCCGAAATCGATCTAATATAATTGGTTTAGAGCGTATAGCTGTCATGGCGGCGCTCAATTTAAGCCACGATTTAATCCGAACTCGAGACTCTGCCAAAGTTAATGCCGAAGCATCGCAACGATTAGCATCAGTTGATAGTAAGCTCGAGTCGATACTCTTTGAATTTGATACCTCAACGTAGATGTTTTTTTAGTAGCTCTGATACAATATTGCTCCTGGAGTGTGCGCCAGCCGAGAAGTCCCTGAGCCGATAACTTTGCTATGGCTTCTCTTTGTCAAAGCTGTTGAGCAGTTCCGTGCGTCGGAAAGCCTGATGCGATGCAAGAGTCGCCGACTTGAACCTTTCGGTTCAAGGCCACGTCGGCAGCGACACTCTGGGTCCTTAAACGAGGAACGATGTTTTTGACGTTAACCAATCAGCGCAAAACTCTACGCTCTAGACGAATGGCTCTCTCTCCTGCATGTCAAGCTCTAACCGCCGCAAATGTTGCAAAAATTATCTCTGAACAACCAATTTTCCAAAAGTCGCAACGCATTGCGGCTTATTTCTCTCGCAACGGCGAGGTAGACTTGCAAATCCTAATAAAGCAACCAACAAAACTTCGCAAAAAGTGGTTTATGCCAGTTTTAAATATTGACGAAAAGTCGCTTGGATTTAGTCGCTATGATAAAAATAGTTTTTTATATTTAAACTCGTATGGCATTTCAGAGCCCATCAACCCTGACAACAAAATTTTAAAAGCTTCCGATATGGATTTAATCCTTTTACCACTCGTTGGATTTGATCGCCTCGGCAATCGAATTGGCATGGGCGGTGGCTACTATGACAGATCTTTAGAAAACTGCTCACAAAAACAAGATAAAGGACCATTTTTACTCGGGATAGCGCATAGTTGTCAGGAGTGTAACCATATTGATGCTCAACCTTGGGATATACGTTTACACATGGTAATCACAGAATCAGAGGTTATATGCGTAAAACAAAAATAATATGTACCATAGGGCCGGTCTCTCACTCCGGTAAAATGCTGAGAAAATTAGCCAAAGCTGGAATGAATATAGCGCGGCTTAACATGTCCCATGGTAGCCACGAATCACATGCAGAAGTTATAAAGTCAATCCGAGAACTGAACACAACTTTAGAGCAACCGATAGCAGTAATGCTCGACACCCAAGGTCCCGAAATCCGAACAGGAGACCGCACTAATGACCTTCACCTCAAAACGGGAGACGTGATATCTATCGTTGTTCGTGGTAGCGAAGACGTTGAGTCGACATCCATCTTAGTTAACTATCAAGATTTAGTTAAAGACATGAATAGGGGGGACATTATTACCGTTGACAACGGATTGATAAATCTGAAAGTGCTAAGTAAAGAGACAAGATCAATGCGTTGTGAAGTTATTGACGGCGGAACTCTCAAGAGCAAACGCCATGTAAATCTTCCGGGAATTCGCATAAATCTGCCTGCAATTACTGAAAAAGACCGCCGCGATATCGAATTTGCCATAGCTCAAAATGTTGATTTTATCGCATTATCATTTGTTCGAAAGGCGAGCGACGTATCGGAGCTGCGATCACTTTTGGGTAACCAATCAAAGGACATAAAAGTTATTGCGAAACTCGAGGATCAAGAGGCCATCACAAATATGGTAGAAATCGCGGAAAATGCGGATGGAATAATGGTTGCGAGAGGCGATCTTGGCGCAGAAATTAGGCTTGAAGTGCTTCCTCGAATTCAGCGCCGAATTATTCGCACTTGTGCGGAAATGGGCAAACGTGTGATTGTCGCTACACATATGCTTGAATCAATGATTGAAAAACCCATTCCCACACGCGCCGAAGTTACTGATGTGGCCAACGCCGTTTACGAGGAAGTAGATGCCATAATGCTATCTGGAGAGACAACTGTCGGTAAATTCCCTGTTCGTTGTGTAGAAATTCTGAATAAAATTGCATGCTCGACGGAAAGTAGTCGGGGGCTATGTTTTACAAATAATCTGATTCTTGAAAATGAAAAACAACATGTCGCGCAGGCCGCTGTACATTTAGCCGAGTCGATCCAAGCAGCGGCTATACTTGTTCCAACGCGCCTTGGACGCATGGCAAATTGGGTCACTAACTGTCATCCGCAAAAGCCCATAATTTGTGCGTTTACCAACGATAATCGAATCGCGCGACAATTAGTATTAAATCGAAATGTACTGAGTTACTTAATCAATTTTGATGAAAATCCTGAGATAACACTTGCCAAAGCTGCACAAATTATGCTCGCTAGCGGCAAATTTTCTTCAAATCAAAAAGTCGTTGTGATTTCTGATACATTAGCCGGGAGAGGAATTGAAGCCATACAAATCAGAGAAGTTGGTGATTTGGTCCAAGTGAAGGATTAAGAAGCCCAGACGCTCTGTCAGTCTGGATTACCTAAAAATAACTTGTAACAATTGTTGTGTGTTTCAACTACATATCGGTATTGTAAACTGTCGAGAAACACTTTAATTTCGTCTCTTTCATTGTCCAACGCCTGTAAAGCTACCAAAACTCTTCCAAATGCGGAGCCGTGATTCCTGTAATGAAACAATGAAATATTCCAACGGTCACCTAATATATTCAAAAAGTTGAGTAGTGCTCCTGGACGTTCAGGAAAGTCAAATCGGTACACTTGCTCTTCGGACACCTTTGGTGCTCTTCCACCAACCATGTGTCTTATATGCAGTTTAGCCATCTCATTATCCGTCATATCCTCGACACAATAGTTCTGCGATATTAAATCCTGAATAAGTTCTAACCGATCTGGGTCACCCGTAACCTGAACACCCACAAAAATTTGCGCCGCCTCACTGCTGCTGTACCGATAGTTGAACTCAGTAATATTTCGTAGTTTTAATGATCGACAAAAATTTTTGAAACTTCCGGGTTGCTCTTGAATTGTGACCGCAATAATAGCTTCCCTTTTCTCGCCTGTTTGTGTTCTCTCAGAAATGTAACGAAGACGATCGAAATCTATATTGGCTCCACACTGCACGGCAAGCAAAGTTTCATTCAAAACACCTTTCTCTAAAATATATTTCTTTAGTCCTGCCAGGCCGATAGCTCCCGAGGGCTCGCAAATAGCACGAGTATCATTAAAAGTATCTTTTATTGCAGCACAGATTTCATCAGTTGTCACAGAGATAACCTCATGCACAAGGTCTTTGAGTATATCCCAGGTGTGATTACCAATTTCAGCTACAGCAGTACCATCAGCAAAAATCCCTACCTCCGGCAGGCGCACCGGATGACCAACCTCAATGGCGGCCGCCAGACAAGCGGCATCATCCGATTCAACTGCAATAATTTTGGTTTCTGGCCTCATCGCTGAGAGGTATGCCGCTATCCCTGCGCATAACCCACCACCGCCGACAGCTATAAAAATCGCATCTAAAGGTTGTGCTATCTGTCGATGTATCTCCATCCCAATGGTGCCTTGACCGACAATAACGTCGCGATCGTCAAAAGGATGGACGAATACTGATTTTTCTTTTTCTGAAAGCCGTTCTGCATGCGCTGCTGCAGAATTATAATCGTCTCCGTAAAGTATAACCTCCGCTCCATAGGCTTGCACTGCATTTACCTTGATTAGTGGAGTAGTAACTGGCATTACTATGGTTGCATGAATTTTCAATTTTTTTGCAGAAATAGCAACACCTTGAGCATGATTTCCTGCAGATGCAGCAATAACACCACTAGACATTTGCTCTCGAGTTAGGTTCTTTAACTTATTATAGGCGCCTCTCACCTTAAAAGAAAAAACAGGCTGCAGATCTTCGCGCTTGAGTAAAATTTTATTACTTAAACGATGCGATAAAATCTGTGCTGAGGACACGGGCGTCTCCAATGCCAAATCATATATCTCGGCATTATGTATCGCTCTCACATAATCAAACGACATACTTACAATCCTTTTTAATCTGGGAAAGTTAAGTGTAACTCAATTATCACCCTGTCCCGATAAAATAATGACTACTGTATAAAGTTGAAAGTCATGTATGATTTGGATTTCGAGTAAATACGAGTATTATTCTTTAATGAATAAACAAGACGTACTAAAGAAAGCAGCAGCACAAGCAGCAATAGAATTCACTTTGAGTCGTGTTTGTAAATCTAGCATTATTGGAATCGGAACTGGCTCCACAGCTAATCACTTCATCGATTTACTCGCTAAGTGTCATCAAAACTTCCTCGGTACTGTCGCAAGCTCGAAAATATCCGAGAACCGGCTTCGAACTAACGGCATAAAAGTACTTGACCCCAATGATGTCTCGGAACTGAGGATCTATATTGATGGTGCTGATGAAATAAATAGCGAACTGAAGGTGATAAAGGGTGGCGGTGGCGCGCTTACCCAAGAAAAAATAATCTGTGCCATGGCCAAAGAATTTCTTTGTATTGCAGACGATTCTAAATGGGTAAAGAGGCTCGGCAAATTCCCTCTTCCGATAGAGGTCATTCCCATGGCTCGAAACAAAGTCGCCCGCGAGTTGGTTCTCATGGGCGCTAATCCGATTTGGCGTCAAAAATTTTTGACTGACAATGGGAATGACATAATCGATGCTCATGGTTTATGGCCAATAGAAAATCCGGGGGCTTTAGAAACTGAAATAAATCAAATTTCAGGGGTTGTCACGAATGGTATTTTTGCTAAAAATAGTCCAGACACAGTATTTATCGCTTCACCAAATCAAATCACAACTCATATTCGACAAGACAAAACATGAAGATCGTTTTTGTAATTTTTGTAAATCCTAACCCTGAGACAAAAGTTCTCTCAGATCAATTAGTGCAGCGTTAGCTCGACTTATATAAGAGGCCATTACCAAAGAGTGATTGGCAAAAATCCCATATCCACTACCGTTTAAAATAATAGGGGCATGCACGATTTGCAGGCTACTCTCTAACTCATAAATGATCTGTTGCAAACTAGCTCTAGCCTTCTTTTTTTCTAGAACGTCACCAAAGTCGATGTTAACTGCTCTCAAAAAATGAACTAGTGCCCAAGCTGTTCCCCTCGCTTCATAAAAAACATTATCGATCAATAACCAAGAAGTTCGAACATGTCGTCGCACATTTTCTGCGCTTGACTCTTTATCTGGTAAGCCAGCAATACGGTGCTTTCCGACACTCGACGATAATCGCTGTGATATGCTTCCAAGTCGAGTCTCTACAGTTAATAACCAGTAGCGAAGATTATCTGCTCGAGAAAAAAATTCCGCCGCAGGTGACCTTTCACCATTTAATCGCTCCGAGTAACTAGTTAAAAATTCTTGTCCTTCAGCATATTCACTTTCTGGCCAAGGTACTGCCCAACTCAAATGGTCAACATTAAAACGTGGCTCCGCGAATGAAAGATCAGGATCCTCACTAGATTGAGATTGCGAGCGACTAAAAGATTCACGGAGAGCTTTAGAGAGATCTCTGACTTGAACTAAAACACCGAATTCCCAACTGGGTATATTATCAAGCCAAACGCTGGGGGGAATAACGTCGTTACTCAAATACCCTCCAGGTTTATTTAGTAATACATCCACGACTTCAATCAGTGTGGAAACAATCCTGTACCCACTTACACTTTCGCTTTCATTGTGACTAGTTGGGATTAACCCAGGCTCATTGCTCCAATGAAATGAGAAAAAAACCAGTAATAGAAAAATAAAAGCACTTACAATTCCCGGAAGATTTATGAACTTAGAAATTTCATCCGCAACTCTTATGCGTTTGACAACACGATGACACATCATTAAAGTTTTTTGAAAAAAATTCATTTCCTCTTACCCCGACTAAACTGTCGCGAAAAAACAAGGTTAACAATGCCGCGCTTCCGGGTAATCATTATAAAATCTCGTTTTTTTTGAATCGAATATTACTCTCATTCTTTAAGAAAAAATTTACAAAACATTCATTTTCATGCGAGTGCATTACGCTTAAACAAAAAAATTAATCTTAGATTTGCAACATTTCGTCCATCCGTGAACAAACTTGGTCAAACCGCTCACAAACACTCCCAAACAATTAAACCAAAACTTTACTGGTAATTTCCTTTTAATTTGGTGAAGGTATCCATTTAGTAGCTTCGGAGACACTCAACATACTACAGATATTATGCATCGGCACCGAATAGAAAGAAAACGGTAATACAAGCATCGTTAGAATTCACATAAGAATTTTTAACTACAAAGCATGAGTGCTTACAGTTTTTTAAACTGATAGGTCTTTCTCTAATTTAATTGACTGCACAAAACACCCTAGCAATACTCACTACCCATGTAATATTATGATCATACTATATCAATGAAGAGAAAAACTGGTACTTGATTGATATACTGTAAGAAGTTACAAAAATACCTTCTCAAACAGCTTTTTAAATGTATACCTTGTGGAGACACGCTACTATAAACATACTAATTTACAGTAAATTGTTTCTAAAGATAATATTAATCTATTCAAGTTCTTTAATCCTCGCGCACGAACTTAGTTTGGCACAGTACAATTTGGACCCACAAACTAAGGGAACTCCAAGACTTTTAGAAAGGCAGTTTTTACCAGTAGAGGAAGCATTCATTTTCTCCCAGAGCATTGATGAAGATAAAATTGTTCTTAAATGGTCAATAGCACCCAATTATTATCTTTATCAAGATGGTTTCAAATTCAAATTCAGCAAATCAACTAGCTATGAAAAAGGCATACAGTACCCCATTGGAGTAGTGAAATGGGATGACTTTTTTGAAAAAGAGCTGATAGTTTACTACAACGAGGTAGAAATAAGGGTGCCGTGGTTAGCGGACGAAAAACTCCAACTAATTGAAGTGCATTGGCAAGGGTGTGCTGACGCTGGACTTTGCTATCCCCCTCAAAGCTCACAATTTATGGTAGATATAGAGACGGGAACTTTTAATCCTAACGTAACAGGCATTGAGGTCTTAACTACGTCTCCGGGACCAAATTCAATGGTCTTCGCGATTATCATCGCAATTCTTGGTGGTATGCTCCTCAATTTAATGCCATGCGTATTTCCCGTGCTATCCATAAAAGCATTTGCGTTACTAAAAAATCAAGATTCTTCAAGAGCGAACAAAGCACACGGTTTCGTTTACAGTTTCGGCGTAATCCTAAGTTTTGTAATCATAGCTGGTATCATGCTCCTGCTTCGAGCTAGCGGAGAAGCCATAGGCTGGGGTTTTCAATTACAATCACCTATTTTTGTATCAAGTTTAGTTTTTTTGTTTTTCATCATGGCTCTTTCCTTCGCAGGCTTCATTGAAATTGGTTCTCGCCTAATGTTTTTAGGTCAAAGCAGCACAGAAGGGACAAGCTACCGATCATCATTCATGACTGGAGTTCTTGCCACCACTGTCGCTAGTCCTTGCACAGCGCCATTCATGGGGCCTGCTTTAGGTTTTGCCGTTACACAACCCACGGTCATAGCTCTTGTAATATTTGGATCTTTAGGTCTAGGAATGTCCTTACCTCTTTTGGTTCTTTCTTGGGTTCCATCAGCATACAAAATATTTCCCAAGCCTGGGGCATGGATGCAGTTGATTAAACAAGTATTAGCTCTGCCTCTTATTTTAACTGCAATTTGGTTATTATGGATTGTCGGACGCCAGACTAATATTGACGTCGTAGCTTCGATTCTCGTCGGCATTACATTTCTATCTTTGAGTATTTGGTTGTTAAAAACAACTTTGCTACAAAATAATTTTTGCAAACCGCTAGCTTACTGCTGTCTACTGCTAGCCGCATTTATACCTTTTAACATTATAACTGAACAAAAAACTGATCCAATATGGGAAAAATATAGCGCTCAGAGACTAGAGAGTCTGAAGTCTATTAAGAAACCGGTCTTCATTAATGTCAGCGCTGATTGGTGCATCACCTGCTTGCTAAATGAAAAGTTGGTGTTGAATACTGACACCTTTCATTCGATTCTCAGAGAAAATAACATAACCTATTTAAAGGCTGATTGGACAAACTATGACGTCGAAATTACAAATTTTTTAAACAGTTATCAACGCACTGGAGTGCCCCTCTATGTTTACTTTCCTGGGAACGGCGAGAACGAACAAATTCTAAATCAAATACTGTCGCCAACTGAGATCACGACAATCCTTAGAAAAAAAACTATTCCACAGTAAACACGTTTAACAGACATTAAATTAAACAAATCCCCTCTAATGAGTGAGATTTTCAAAAATATATACGATAATTTCGTAGAATTTCTTCGATTCGATGCCTATAATTCATGATCTCACTCATAATTGCTAAAAGGGTGGTGATGTTGAAAGGAGTATTAATATGGCTAAAATCCTGCTCTTAAATGGTCCAAACCTCAATCTTTTAGGATCGCGGGAGACCGACCATTACGGGACTGATTCTCTCAGTAGTATTACTGAAAGTCTTGTGATGAAAGCAACTAAGGCGGGTCATAGTCTAATTCATTTGCAAAGTAATGCTGAACATACGTTATTGGAGTGGATTCAAGCAGCACCTAAAGAGGGTACAAGCTTTATAATTATAAATCCTGGCGCATTTACGCATACAAGTATAGCTCTTCGAGATGCAATGATTGCCGTTAACATTCCTTTCATTGAAGTTCACCTTTCAAATATTGCAGCGCGTGAAATATTTAGACAAAAATCTTATTTTTCTGATATTGCACGTGGCGTTATAAGTGGGTTCGGATCATTTAGCTACCATGTGGCTATGTATGCGGCTATTGAAGAATTAAGTCGACTTGAAATTTGAGAGAAATAAAATGGATATCCGCAAGGTTAAAAAACTTATCGAGTTACTTCAAGAATCAAATCTTAGCGAACTAGAGATCACAGAGGGTGATGACTCTGTGCGTATTAGCCGAAACAGTCCAGCAAATCCGCCATTGGTCACTCAACAGACCCCGACTGTGATACCTTCGGTCAATGCTCCGGCACAAGAATCACCACAAATAGTCGAGGAAGAAATAAGCTACATCCGTTCACCTATGGTAGGGAGCTTTTATTCTGCGCCAGCGCCAGAGGCGCCCCCGTTTGTCTCAATAGGGAAATCTGTCACAAAAGGAAGTGTTGTCTGCATTGTAGAGGCAATGAAAATGATGAATCAGATCGAAAGTGATACAGAAGGAACGATACGTGACATTTTAGTAAAAGACGGCGATCCCGTGGAATTTGACCAACCTCTTTTTACAGTTGTCTGACATTACTGGAGCACACGTGCTAGAAAAAGTTTTAATTGCAAACCGAGGAGAAATTGCGTTACGAATTCTTCGAGCTTGTAAGGAGCTACGCATTAAAACCGTTGCCGTTCACTCCAAGGTAGACGCGGCGCTCAAACACGTCAAACTTGCAGATGAGGCAATCTGTATTGGACCAAATCCTTCAGCCCAGAGCTATTTAAATATTCCAGCCATTATCAGCGCGATGGAGATAACCAATGCGAGCGCGGTTCACCCCGGCTATGGTTTTCTTGCGGAGAGTGCCGATTTTGCTGATAGAGTCGAAAGCAGCGGCTTCGTCTTCATAGGTCCAACAGCAAAGGTAATTCGCATGATGGGAGACAAAGTGTCCGCCATTAGTGCGATGAAAAAAGTAGGAGTACCAACTGTGCCTGGATCGGATGGCCCCATCGACGATGACTTTGAAAAAACCAGAGCTATTGCAGAAAAAATCGGCTACCCTGTTATCATTAAAGCTGCAGCTGGCGGCGGTGGAAAAGGCATGAGAGTAGCCCAAAATACCGCACAACTAAAAAGTGCACTCTCACTAACCAGTAAAGAAGCTAAGCAAGCCTTTGCTAACGACACCCTTTATATCGAAAAGTTTTTAAAAAATCCACGACATATCGAAGTTCAAATTCTGTCCGATGGGCAAGGCGGTGTCGTTCATTTGGGCGATCGAGATTGTTCTTTACAACGAAGGCATCAAAAAATATTAGAAGAGGCTCCGGCACCGGGGATTCCCGAAGAATTGCGCGCACAACTACACAAAAACTGCGTTAATGCATGTGTCCAACTTGGTTATCGAGGCGCAGGAACTTTTGAGTTTTTATATCAGGACAATGAATTCTTTTTTATTGAAATGAACACCCGAATTCAAGTTGAACACCCAGTCTCAGAAATGATTACGGGCATCGATTTGGTCAAACAGCAACTTCTAATTGCTAGTGGACATACCCTCAAATTACAGCAAAAAGATATAGTATTCCGAGGACACGCGTTTGAATGTCGAATTAATGCGGAGCATCCTGATACATTTGCCCCACAACCCGGCGTTATTAGGGCCTATCATGCCCCGGGAGGCAATGGAGTACGAGTTGATTCACATGTGTACAATGGTTACAACGTGCCGCCATATTACGATTCTTTGATTGGGAAAGTTATCACTTACGGAAGTGACCGCCCCTCGGCCTTGGCAAGGATGACGAATGCGTTAGATGAGATGCTAATTGACGGCATAGAAACCAACATACCACTCCATGCTGACTTAGTTCGTGATAAAAACTTTGCATCAGGCGAAGTGAGCATACACTACTTAGAAAAGAAACTGTTGAAAAACTAGATCTTCAAAAATGGCATGGATTCAAGCAAAATGTACTTGTAAAGAAAAAGATGTTGAATTAGTAGAGGAAGCTCTTACTGCTTTCTCGGTTCTATCGATCTCAATTAAAGATGCCGGGGACCAAATGATTCTTGATCAGATTTCAGAAGGGAAACCCCTATGGGACACTTGTAATATCGCGGGTTTATTTACCAGCGAAGTGAATAAAGAGTCAATTGCAAAGCATCTCAGGTCAAAAGTTTCAGAATTAGACATTACATGGACACCCCTTTTAGAGGAAGACTGGAGCAATAGCTGGAAGCGAGAAGCCCAGCCGTTCTGTTGCGGTGATTCATTGTGGATTTACCCCAGCTGGTCAAATAAAAAAAATCTATCACAGCCCCATGTTACCATCGATCCTGGATTAGCTTTTGGGACAGGCAGTCACCCTACAACATTAATGTGCCTTAATTGGCTAGTAAAACAGCGTTTGTTTGGTAAGACGATTATAGATTACGGATGCGGTTCCGGTATTCTGGGTATATCAGCGCTTGTGTTGGGCGCTCACAGAGTGATAGCCATAGACATTGATCCTTTGGCTATTTCCGCAACACAACAAAATGCCGCAAAAAACGGAATCAAAAAAAAGCAACTTTTTTGCTACACTCCGGAGTTATTACCCCAAGATATCCAAGCCGATATATTAATTGCAAATATACTAGCAAAACCTCTAACTGAGCTGGCGTCTCTTTTTAAAAAACTAACAGGGTCTTGTGGGACAATATGTCTTTCAGGAGTGCTGAAGACTCAAAAATCCTATGTCCAAAAAAACTATGAAAATGAATTCAAATTTAAAAAACCGATAGTCGCAGAGGATTGGGTGCTGCTGGAAGGAAAAAAATTGTAGCGACGATATTATCTGGAGATCAGCAACGAAAAACTTAGTTCAAATTCGCGACTGTTTTCAGCACTGCTTATTAAGTTATGATACAGTTTCTAAACTCATTCATTGCGATTAAATAATTTGTACTATATTGGGCCATATAAGATCAATAGTAGGACAATACTTGCTCCGATGGCAGGAATAACGGATTTCCCGTTCAGGCGACTATGTCGTGAGCTTGGAGCAGGTTTAACGGTTTCGGAGATGGTTGCTTCCGATCCGAGCACTTGGAACACTACTAAATCTATGAATCGGACAAAATTTGGTCAGAACTGCAGCAAAGACACTCTTAATATAGTGCAAATTGCAGGAGCTCATCCAGAGTTCATGGCGGCTGCAGCGCAGTATAACGTGGATCTCGGAGCTCATATCATAGACATTAATATGGGGTGCCCCGCTAAAAAAGTGTGTCGTCGGGCGGCTGGCTCTTCTTTGCTGAGAGATATTCCTTTGATCAGAAGAATACTCACAGCTGTGACACAGTCGGTTGACGTGCCTGTAACTTTAAAAATTCGCACGGGTTGGGACCCCACCTCCAGAAACGCGATGCAAGTTGCAAAAATAGCGGAAGATCTTGGAATTTCTGCGCTTGCAATTCACGGTCGTACTAGGGCATGTCGCTTTTTTGGTGAAGTAGAATATGAATCAATTGCTGAGGTAACATCCTCAGTTAATATCCCAGTATTCGCGAATGGAGACATAAAAACGCCTCACATGGCTGAAGAAGTGATCCGTTTTACAGGCGCTGCTGCGGTGATGATTGGTAGGGCTGCTCGTGGTAATCCGTGGATATTTAATCAAATCGAGTATTTTTTAAAGCATAAAAAAGTAATGGGATCTCCATCGAGTACCGAGTTTGAGGAGGTCATATTGAAACACATGAGTTGGGTTCACGAATTCTATGGAGAATCAATTGGGGTAAAAATTTTTCGTAAACACCTCAATTGGTATCTCCCTAAATCCCGTGATTTCACTCGATTTTTTAATACTCTGACTACTATAAAAGAACAGAAACAGGCTTTAATTAGTTATCTACTAGACCACAATGATTTAATAAGAAAAAAAGTAGCCTAATGCCTGACTCAGACCAAGAAAAAAATCATTATTCCTTATTGAGAGAGAGCGCATCTAGATCGATAGAGCGCTATTTTGAGGATCTGGACGGTCAAGGTGCCGTAAATTTATATGCGTTGGTAATGGCAGAGGTGGAGCCACCAATGTTGCTCGCCGTAATGAAGTATAATCGACAAAATCAAAGTAAATCCGCAAAAATGCTCGGTATAAACCGTGCAACGCTTCGGAAAAAGCTAAAATTTTATAACCTAATTTAAGGAAAACAGAGCATGGTCTCGGGTAAGAAAAAAATTAGCCGTGCACTGATAAGTGTCTCCGATAAAACAGCGATCCTGAAATTTGCAAAATCTCTAGTGGAATGCGGGATAGAGATACTCTCAACTGCTGGGACTTATAGACTTATAAAAGATGCAGGTATACAAGTAATTGACGTCTCGGAATATACTCAATTACCGGAAATGATGGATGGCCGCGTTAAAACTTTGCATCCCCGAATCCACGGCGGGATTCTAGGTAGACGTGGAACTGATGATAAAGTAATGGCAAAACTCGGAATAACTCCAATAGACTTGGTCGTGGTCAATCTATATCCATTTTCTCGAATAGTAGCAACAGACCATTGTTCAATAGATCAGGCAATTCAAAATATTGACATTGGTGGGCCCGCGTTGATACGGGCTGCAGCTAAAAATCACAATGATGTCGCCGTGGTGGTGGATGTCAAGGATTATGAGCAACTTATTGAGGAAATGGCGAAAAACGATGGAAGTCTGTCATATCAGACACGTTACAAATTGATGACGAAAGCTTTCGCGCACACGGCCGCCTATGACGGCATGATTTCTAATCACTTTGCTGAGCGAAATTACAAAAATGAGAACATTTCTTTTAAAAACACATACAGTTTCCAATATAAAATAAAACAGGGCCTTCGATATGGCGAAAACCCCCATCAAAAAGCGGCATTCTATATTGCCGAAGATTCAAACGAATCTACAATAGCAACTGCTCAGCAAATTCAAGGAAAACAACTGTCATTTAATAATATCGCAGACACTGACACAGCGCTGGAGTGTGTAAAACAATTCAAAAACCCAGCGTGCGTCATTGTTAAACATGCGAATCCGTGCGGAGTTGCTATCGCTGATAGTATATATAATGCCTACATGGCGGCCCACTCTACAGACCCTGAATCAGCTTATGGTGGAATAATAGCTTTTAATAAAGAGTTAGACGAAGTTACTGCGCAATTAATTATAGAACATCAATTCCTTGAAGTTCTGATCGCACCATCAGTAACGTCTGGAGCACTTAAAGTACTTAAAAATAGAGAAAATATAAGGTGTCTACAATATACCGAATGCGATCAGGCTCCCAAAGTAACTTTAGATTTCAAAAAAGTTGGTGGAGGGCTACTTGTTCAAGATTATGACTCTCACATCCTATCGGTCAAAGATATATCAATAGTTACAAAACGCGCGCCCAGTGTAACTCAACTTGAAGACATGATTTTCACATGGAAAGTAGCGAAAATGGTTAAATCGAATGCGATAGTCTATGCAAAAAACGGTAGGACACTTGGCATTGGAGCCGGTCAAATGAGCCGCGTCAATTCAGCTAGAATTGCTCTCCTCAAAGCCGAACAAGCTGGTCTCGACGTATCTGAAGCAGTCATGGCGTCAGATGCCTTTTTTCCTTTCCGAGACGGTATAGACCATGCTGCCACCTCGGGGATATCCTGCATTATTCAACCGGGAGGGTCGAAGCGTGACGACGAGGTAATATCCGCAGCAAATGAGCACGACATGGTGATGGTTTTCACCGCGATACGGCATTTCAGGCATTAGAGGGCTGTCATAGAAACCTCACAAAAATGACTTCGTTTGCTCAAACGCGGCAAGAGCAAGTGCTCTAGAAATTTTTACATCTACAATCGGATTTGGATAATTATCTCCCAATCTAATATCAGCCGCATTAAGTGCCTCAGATGAGGCCAACCAAGGGGCGTGAATGTATTTGTTAGAGAGCTTTGAAAGTTGTGGAACAAACCGACGAATATATCTTCCCTCAGCATCAAATTTCTCACTCTGGGTGATGGGATTAAAAATCCTAAAGAATGGTGCCGCATCGGTCCCGCAACCTGCCACCCACTGCCACCCGGCACTGTTGCTTGCAAGATCGGCGTCAACTAAACAATCCCAAAACCACCTTTGTCCATAATGCCAATGAATCAATAAATTTTTTACCAAGAAAGATCCAACCACCATTCGTACACGGTTATGCATATATCCCGTCTCCCAAAGTTCTCTCATTCCGGCATCAACCAATGGAAATCCCGTGTTACCCTCTTCCCACGCTTTAAGATGAGAGACTTCTAAATGCCATGGAAATTTGTCAAATCTAGTCTGCAAGTTTTTTACCGGCAACTCGGGGAAATGATACATTGTATAATAGGAGAATTCTCGCCATCCTAACTCACTCAAAAATGTGTCCAGACTCTCAGCTCTCTCAATCTTTTCTGAATGATTTTTTGCCAAGAACCAAACCATATTTGGCGAAATCTGTCCAAAGCGCAGATATGGAGAAAGACGAGAAACCTTTGAATCATAGGGGAAATTACGTCCCTCGCGATAATCATTTAAACGCTTTGAAACAAAATCAGTAGCGCACTTTTGCGCTTTTTTTTCACCAACATCCCAGTGCTTTGATAATTTCAAGTGCCAATCATTATTCGGCAACAGGTTTAGATCCGATAATGCACATGCATCAAGTTTTCGATCAGGTGCCGCATAACGGATTTCCTTTGGAATAGGAATTGGGGACCGAGGCGGTGGCATTGATAAACAGCCTCGTCGATAGTAAGGGGTGTATACCCGATAAGCTTCTCCATTTTTTTTTAAAACTTGCCAAGGCTCCCAGAGTAAGCTGCCATTACTAGTTAGAACCTCAATCCCGCTATCCGACAATTGCTGTTTAATTTTTGTATCTCTATTAATTCGCCATGGCTCATAACAGCGATTCCAGAACACACCCTGAGCGTTATATGCCTGAGCAAGTTTTGGTAAAAGCGTGAGGGCATCACCAACGTAAAATCTCAGGAATCCACCCAAAGACTCATTTAAGTCCTTTAGAGCAGAATCAAGCCACCAGCGGCTCGCGCGCCCCAGCTTGTGTATTCCGGAGTTTACATCATCAAGTATATAGATTGGTATAATAGATCCACGCTGACAAGCTGCAGAAAATGCGGGATTATCTGAAATCCGTAAATCTTGACGAAACCAAAAAATTACATTCGTTCCTGATGAATCCCCCATGGATCCTCCTTATTATTTTCAAAAGACATCTACATTCGAACTTATCTTTATACGTCGCTGTTTCCTTATTATTCCAAAATCTTTTGTGTAAATTAATGGCCTAATTTGTTAAGTGATTTTATGAGCCTTCTTCATATAAAATTTTTCAATCCTGCTATACTTTCGGAATATTTGGCAAAGAAGTTAATTCATGAAAGTTTTGATAGTAGGTGCCGGTGGCAGAGAGCACGCACTAGCATGGAAAGTCGTCAAAAGCCCGCTGGTAAAACGCGTTTACGTAGCACCTGGAAATGCTGGGACGGCCCAAGAGAATTGTGTCGAGAATGTCAACATACAGCCAAATGACCTCACGGCACTAGCTGATTTTGCTCAGCTCCAGGATATCGGACTTACGATAGTTGGGCCCGAACAACCTCTTGTTAATGGGATTGTAGATTTATTTTCAAGCCGCAATCTTAAGATTTTTGGACCTACGCAAGCGGCCGCACAGATCGAGGGCTCTAAAGAATTTTGTAAAGCATTCTTAGTAAGGAATCAGATTCCCACGGCAAAGTATGCAACTTTTTCAAACGCTGAAAAAGCAATTCAATATGTTCAAAAAAATGGTACCCCCATCGTGATAAAAGCGGATGGACTAGCTGCTGGGAAAGGGGTAGTAATCGCTAACAACATACTTGAAGCGGAAAAGGCTATAAGTGATATGTTGGAAGGAGAAAAATTTGGTGAAGCCTCTCGTAAAATTGTCATAGAGGAGTTTTTAGAGGGTGACGAGGCAAGTTTTATAGTAATGGTAGATGGAAAAAATGTTTTGCCAATGGCTACCAGCCAAGATTACAAACGAGTTGGCGACGGCGACGTCGGACCTAACACTGGAGGCATGGGAGCCTGTTCGCCTGCGGCTGTAATAACCCCCGTTGTACATCAACGCATCATCGACGAGATTATCGCTCCGACCGTACAGAAAATGGCGGCCGAAGGTAATTCCTACTCCGGCTTTTTGTATGCAGGTTTGATGATTTCTAAAACCGGAGATCCCAAGGTGGTTGAATTTAATTGTCGTTTTGGCGATCCCGAGGCACAACCAGTTCTCGTTCGAATGAAATCGGACCTGGTGGCTCACTGTTTAGCTGCCATTCACGGAAAACTGCATAGCGAATCGGCAGATTGGGAAGAAAAAAACTCTGTCGGAGTTGTATTAGCATCGATCGGTTATCCTGATGAATATAAGATAGGGTACCGAGTAAGGTGCACGAGCGAGCGTCGGAAACAGCCGCATGATGGATTAATTTTTCATGCGGGAACTGTGTTAACAGATAATGTAATACGCACGAATGGCGGTCGTGTTTTTTGTGTAACTGCTCTCGGGGATACCCGCGATGAGGCTCGTTTGAGGGCTTACGATCTACTCAAACAGATTGAGTGCGACAATCTCTTTTATCGGAAAGATATTGGTTTGTCTACAGCTGTTACTGATCATGACTATTCAGAGGTGGAACCCCAAATCCTCTCACCAACTCTGTGAGCACATCTCCTAGTCCTCCTTGCTCATTATAACCTCGGTTATCTGGCTCACTAACCAGCGATGTATCGGCGACTCAAAAGTTCTCTCGTGCTGGAGCAGAACCAGTGTTATCGTCTGTTCATGTGGAAGATCATCTGGAAACCCTTTTCGAACGATTGGATACGTATTTTCCTCAATTGTGTGTCCATATCGCGCCGCAACCATAAGACAATCAGTCCTACTGATCGTCTCCATAGCTGTCATAAATTGTTTTGTGACTAGCGCTTTGGTACGCTTTCTGCCAAGCTTACGGAGGGTTTTGTCAAAGCGCGCATCTGTGCGAGCACTCACCCGTTTTGCGATTAAAAGATAATATTGAACAAAAGGGTACTCCAGTATTTCGTCTAAAGTGATGGAATTTTGTTCCGCCAATGGATGACCCTCTCTCATCCAGATAGAAGGGCTATAATTAACTAAATGAGTGGCCTGAATATCTGTCCCCAGAGGTTTGTCGATGTCGATAGCAAAATCAAGAATACCCTCTGCAAGCTCTCGCTCCACTGAGTCAGTATCGCTTGAAACAGATAAAACCACACCGGGGGCACTTGCACTGAGTGATTCGATTAAGCGAGAAACAAGAGAAATCGCAAAAAATTCCGGAACCGCTATTGTAATCTCCCCTACATAAGAGGCCGGATCAAATTCTCCAACGCTTACCATCGCCAAGATACCATCTAGCATCGCGGGCAACCGGAGCTGTAAATCTTGTGCTTTTGGCGTTGCGACTAATTCATTCCCAGATCGTGTAAAAAGGGGGTCATCGAGTTGCTGCCTCAATCTCTGTAACACTCGGCTCATAGCCGGCTGCGTGATAAACAGCCTTTTCGCAGCTCGTGTTACACTTCGCTCCTCGAGCAAAGCTTGGAGAGCGACCAGCAAATTGAGATCCAAACGAGTAAGCTTTTGTAAATTCATTAATTCAAATCCATCTATAACTAAAAAGCATATATAAAATTGTCATAATAACATTTTTTCATGTCGTGTTGTTTCAATAATGACACTCTGCTGATTTTTGTTATTTAAAATTTAGTGTAATAAACAATAAATATTATTATGTGCTTTTAGTTTACTAAAATTCACGTTCTGAGCATTAAAGTTACTGATGAAGACTAGTTACGAAACAGCGCCTTAATTTTTGACCCGGGATTAACAGAACGCATAAAAGCCTCACCAACCAAGAATGCATTTACATCATGCTCACGCAAGGAATCTACATCCTCCCGGGAATGAATACCGCTCTCAGTAACCACCAAATAGTGTTTGGGGATGTGGGGTATCAAATCAAAGGTAATCTTCAATGTTGTTTCAAATGTATGCAGGTCACGATTATTGATGCCTATTAACGGATTGTGCAGGGTCAAGGCTATATCAAGCTCCGCTTTATCATGAACCTCAACCAGAACATCCATATTTAAATTAGTTGCCAATGCATGAAGATCCCTCAACTTTTCAGTCGACAAAATTGCGACAATTAATAAAATGCAGTCCGCCCCCAAAATTCTTGCTTCATAAACTTGATAAGGGTCGATAATAAAGTCTTTTCGCAGTAGAGGGAGGCGACAATGTGTCCGAACAGACTTTAAATATGCGTCACTCCCTTTAAAAAAGGTTTCGTCCGTAAGTATTGACAAACATGCAGCGCCGCCTTCCAAATAACTATGCGCTATTTCTATTGGGTCGAAATCCTCTCTAATGATGCCAACACTCGGTGAGGCGCACTTAATTTCAGCAATAACTGCATCTCGGCCTGTTTGAATGCAATTGTTCAAGGCAAAGCAGAACCCTCTGACAGGAGGTGCTTCATCTAACTGCTGGACTAGCCTGTATCGAGGACGTTCAGATTTACGCGCCGCTATTTCAACTAATTTTTGCTTAACGATCTTATTTAGAATCGTGCTTAAAGCTGCCATACACTGTTTATACTCCTTTTTATGTAGTGAATTACTTTAGTTCAAAATGAAGTTTATTCAGTTTTTAGTCTCGAAGTAAAATCAACTAATTGCGCAATTTTTGCGCTTGCTAAGCCACTTAAAATGGTCTCCTTCGCTAAAGCAACGCCATCCGCAATATTTTTCACCGTTTCGGATAAATATAAAGCTGCACCAGCATTAATCGCTATAATATCCCTAGCAGCCTTCGAATGCTGATTCTCTTGCTCTTCAAAACAGTCCATGATGATTTTCACAGACTCTTCCGGACACTTTACGGAAAGTCCCGCCAAGCTCTCATGCTTCAGACCAAATTCTTCTGGTTTTATAGTGTATTTAAAAGTTTTTCCATCATGAAATTCTACAACCTCAGTGTCCTCAACTATGCTAATTTCATCAAGACCATCCTCGGAATGCACCACCATCAATCGCTGTGCACCCAAATCTCCGAGCACTTTGGCTACCGGTGCGCAAAGCTCTCTGGAATAAACACCGATTAATTGCCTTTTGCTCCCCGCAGGATTAGTCATCGGGCCGAGGATATTAAATATCGTCCTCAAACCCAAAGCCTTTCTCGCTGCGACCGCATATCGCATCGCAGGATGGTGAACCGGCGCAAACATAAACCCGATACCCACCTTTTCGATACATAACCCCACTTGTTTTGGCGACAAGTTTATATTGACCCCAACCGCTTCCAAAACATCAGCTGCACCGCTGCTGCTCGACACAGAGCGATTACCGTGCTTCGCAACCTTTACACCTGCCGCAGCCACTACAAAGCTTGTCGCCGTGGAAATATTGAATAAATTAGCTCCATCACCTCCTGTGCCGACTATATCTAACACATCTAAACTATTCACATTCACTGGAATAACGAGTTCACGCATTATATGAACCGCACCCTTTAGTTCCTCAACTGTCTCATTTTTTACGCTTAATGCCTTTAAAAAAGCACTTATCTGCGCATCTTCGGCATTACCATGCATAATGTGTCGCATCACACTTTTCATCTCATTAGAGGTTAAATCTTGACCATCTACAATGCGGGCAATTGCCATTTCAAAATCCATCAACAGCGCTCCAGAAAATTTTTTAAAAGAGCATGGCCATGCTCTGTAAGAATTGACTCCGGATGAAACTGGACTCCCTGCAGCGGATAATCCCTGTGCCTAAACGCCATAATCTCGTCGTTCTCTCCAGTTGAACGTCTACTCCAAGCAGTGATCTCGAAACAACCCGGAAGGGTCCGCCGATCAACCACTAAAGAGTGGTAACGCGTCGCCAAAATAGGCGTATCAATTCCATTAAAAACGCCCTCTCCATTATGATAAATCAAAGAGGTTTTTCCGTGCATTACCTGTCTTGCTCTTATGACAGTACCTCCCATCGCCTGAGCGATACTTTGATGACCCAGGCATATACCAAGGATAGGAAACACTCCCGCTAACTCCCTAACTACTTCCATCGAAATTCCTGCCTCATCAGGAGTACAAGGTCCGGGAGATATAACAATTTTTTCTGGATTTATATTTTTAATGTCATTAATAGTGATCTCGTCATTGCGATAAACTTGTACCTCAGCACCTAACTCATTCAAATATTGAACGACGTTATATGTAAATGAATCATAGTTATCCAACATCAGAATCATGAATATTCCTTTTATTCGCCATACCGGCAGCTTTTATGATAGCTTTTGCTTTATTCATAGTTTCTTGCCACTCCATTTCGGGATCAGAATCTGCAACCACTCCACCTCCCGCTTGAACATAAAGAGTCTCATCCTTGATCACCGCCGTTCGAATCGCAATTGCAGTATCAATGTTGCCATTCCAACCGATGTAACCGATAGCTCCTCCGTAAATATTTCTTTTAACGGGCTCAAGTTCATCAATGATTTGCATCGCTCGAATTTTTGGAGCACCACTTAATGTTCCAGCGGGTAAAGTTGCACGTATAATATCCAGTGGTCCCAACTCAGGCTTTATTTTCCCGACAACATTTGAGGTAATATGCATCACATGTGAATATCGCTCAACAACCATCTTCTCGGTCACCTCGACGCTTCCAGCCACACTTACTCGCCCCACATCATTACGACCCAGATCAATAAGCATCAAATGCTCAGCTAACTCTTTAGGATCTGAAAGCATTTCCTGTTCAAATTTTTTATCCTCAACCCTGTTTTCGCCGCGAGGTCTGGTTCCAGCTATTGGACGCACGGTCAACAAATCATCCTCTACTCGAGCTAAGACCTCTGGCGAAGAACCTACTATTTGAAACATTTCTAATTGAATAAAGTACAAATACGGGGATGGATTTAATAGCCTCAGTGCTCGATAAAGATTAATTGCCGGAGCAAAAAACCTTGCCGATAAACGTTGTGATGGCACCACTTGCATTATATCTCCCGCAAGAATGTACTCCTTTACTCGTTCAACAGCCGCTATATAGTCGGCTTTCTTGAAACTAGATATAAAATTTACTGGTATATCAGCATTCAAATTTAGTTCCGGAAGCATTGGAATAGGAAGTTTTAGTCGCGCCTGTATTTCGTCTAGACGAGTGGTTGCCTTAACCCAAGCGTCGCACTCGGATGGATCAGCATGCACAATAATCGAGAGCTTTCCCTTTAGATTATCAAAAACAACAATTTCATCAGAAACCATTAAAAATATATCAGGAATTCCAAGTGCGTCGCGTGGCATTGACTTCGATAAAATAGGCTCCTCATAGCGAACCGTATCATAGCCAAAGTAACCCACTAAGCCACCACAGAATCGGGGTAAATAAGGCAGTACCGGTGCCCTAAATGACTTCCGGAAATTTTCCACCTCAGATAACGGATCTTTTGTTTGATAGCTACTCGTGCGCTTGCCATTGCGACTTATCTTGACATTATAGTCCGAAATCATCAGGGTAGTGTTTGATTGCAAACCAATGAGGGAGTACCTTCCCCATTTTTCACCGCCCTGCACTGATTCAAATAGATAGGAGTTCTTGGCATTGGCCAGTTTTAAGTAAACAGTTAGCGGAGTTTCTAAGTCTGCAACCACTTCACGTACAATCGGAACTCGGTTATACATTGATTCTGCGTAGTGCGCGAATTCTTTGGGATTCAACTTGTACACCTCATCGAGGTTATTAAACATTCATTGTGTAAAAAAAATTAAACACCCCTAGCTTGAGCTTGCTCTGAATAAAGAGGCCCGAAGTCAAACGGAGCCAAACTTACCGAGCACAAGGGAACGAGGTCCGCTCATTTAAGCCTCGCCGCTCCCTCAAGCTCAGCACGCATTTGTGATATAACCTCAGAATAGTCCTTTGACCCAAATATTGCGGAACCGGCGACAAACATATCCGCTCCCGCAGCCGCTACATCTGCAATATTTTCTACACCAATGCCACCATCAACTTCCAAAAGGACATCCCTACTACTAGATTGAATGAGTTCTCTTACGAAACTTATCTTTTTCAGTATTTCGGTAATAAACTTTTGTCCGCTGAATCCTGGGTTTACTGACATTAGTACGATGATGTCCAAACGATCCAGTAACCATTTAAGTATTTCAACACTAGCGCCTGGATTAAAAACAAGTCCTCCTTTACAACCTAATTCATTGATTAACTCTAAAGATCGGGCAACGTGATCCGAGGCCTCAGGATGAAAAGAAATATATGTTGCACCAACATCGGCGAACATCCGAATCATTTCATCAACGGGTCGGACCATAAGATGGACGTCAATCGGAGCTGTCACCCCTGATTTTCTGAGAGCCTCACATACCATTGGTCCCATACTCAAATTTGGCACGTAATGATTATCCATGACATCAAAGTGTATAACATCGGCCCCCGCCGACAACACTGATTCAACTTCGGCACCAAGACATGAAAAATCGGCCGCCAAAATTGATGGTGCGATTAAGTAACGATCCATAAACTCCTCACAAAATGAAACAGCGCTAATTTAAAGATAAACCCTGCTGAACTCGCCGCTAAGTATTCGAGAGATACTCTTTAAACCACTCCATTCCCTCTATTTGCGGTAACACAAAGGATTATTAATAACTCATCATGTCACCACAAAAGTTCCCCCACTTTAGCAGTTATACTCGGAACCTCAATGCTAATTTACTCAAAATTAAAATACTCCATTGAAATACATTCGCGAAGTCTAAATTGCTGTAGTTTTTACGTTGATGTCATACCGTGACGTTTATGATGGTTTGCCATGGCTATCCATTGTGAAAACATACACCTTTACTGCAAAGCTTGAAAGATAAAGACGTTTTAGGGATGATTTTAAAGCTGTCGATGATCATCGCCCTTGCAATCCAATTACGGCGCGATATTATTTCGATCTAATTTTTCTGCTACCGAACTTGGAGTTTTAAACGAGGTGAAAAGTCTCTGTGTTGTAATGGATCCAATAGATAAAATTAACTTTGCCAAAGATACTACTTTTGGACTACTCATGGCTGCTCAACGGGCAGACTTCCAATTATTCTACACTCTACAACATCAATTATTTATGACAGATGGTGAGCCTTATGCAGAGATGCGTCCACTCAAAGTATTCGACGATTCAAATCTGTGGTATTCCCTGGGAACTTCACAGTCGAGGCCGCTATCTGAGCTCAGCGTTGTCCTTATGCGGAAGGATCCTCCGTTTAACAACGAATACCTCTACTCAACCTATATTTTAGAAGCCGCCGAGAGACGTGGTTGTTTAGTAACCAATAGACCTAGCTCTCTGCGCGACTGTAATGAAAAAATATTCGCAACTGATTACCCCAACTGTACCCCACCACTTCTAGTGAGTAGCGATCAAAAGCATCTGAAAGAATTTGTGTTAAAGCATAATGATATCGTCTTAAAACCTTTAAATGGAATGGGGGGAATGTCGATATTTAGAGTAAAAATTAACGATCCTAATTTAAGTGTGATTCTGGAAACGCTTACTAACAATGGTCATCAAACGATCATGGCTCAGCGTTATATCCCTGAAATATTGGCTGGTGATAAACGGGTGTTAATCGTAGGAGGTGATATTGTGCCGTACTGTCTAGCCCGTATCCCAAACGAAAATGATTTTCGAGGTAATTTGGCGGCAGGAGGCAGAGGAATCGTGAGGCCTCTAAGTTCAAAAGACCATTGGATAGCAAGCCAAGTTGCCGCAGACCTAATGTCTAGAGGCCTTCTTCTTGTGGGACTCGATATTATTGGCGAGTTTTTAACAGAAATTAATGTCACCAGCCCCACATGTGTAAGAGAAATTGAACGAGAAACAAATTTGCAAATTTGTGATCAGTTTATCAAGGTGTTAGAAAAACAACTTTGCGAAAGAGTAAAAGAAATGTAAATTTAAAATTATAAGCATCAAAACTTAGTAACTCTGCACTTGAGTTTTGTGAAACAAACCCCCATATTAGAATCATGGATGAATTTAATAACGATTTTCCCAGCCTTAAAAATCATTTTCTACTGGCTATGCCGGGACTCAGAGACCCCCACTTCTCTCATGCGGTGGTTTATATTTGCGAACACAGTGAGGAAGGTGCAATGGGCTTAGTTGTTAATAATCAGTTGAATATCCCCGTTAAGGCAATTTTTGACCAACTTCAACTTGAGTATTCTGACGTAACCAGCAGTCCCCTCATTTTCTCGGGCGGTCCCGTGCAACGAGATCGTGGTTTTATTTTGCATCAAAACTGTACACAAAAATGGGAATCAACCGTTGAGATTTCGCAAGATATAAGCCTAACAGCCTCAAAAGACATTCTGAGCGATATAGCCCTCGGCAACGGGCCGGAGCACTCTCTTATTACTTTAGGCTACTCTAGTTGGGGCCCAGGTCAGCTGGAAGAAGAAATAGTACAAAACAGCTGGCTCACAGTTCCAGCCGACTCAGCTATTATTTTCAACACTGAGTGTAAAAATAGAGCCCGAGCTGCAGCCTCCTCTATCGGCATAGATATAAACAAGCTCTCTTTCATCTCTGGTCATGCCTAAGTATGCCAATCATAAGGCACTAATTGGTTTTGACTTCGGACTAAAACGTATAGGTGTTGCAACCGCAAACACTATTACCAAAGTCGCAACTCCTCTAACCATATTGAGCGCAAACAATGGTGTGCCTGACTGGATTGCTGTTTCTCGCATAATTGATGAGTGGACTCCTGATCTGATAGTGATCGGACTCCCTGTGAATATGGATGATTCAGATAGCGAACTAAGTAGTCGAGCAAAAAAATTTGCTCGACGGCTTTCGGCAAGATTCCATAAGCGCGCAGTGATGATAGATGAGAGACTAACGAGCTGTGAAGCAAAAAAAATTCGTCCCGGCGAAAAAATCGATGATTTAGCGGCAACATTTATCCTTGAAACATGGCTCAATTCTCCCTCTTCAGCGTCTGACCCTTAATCAAAGACCGTGCTAAAATTCCCTACCTACATAACTCATTATTGCACTTTACATCAATGACGGACAACAGCCAAGGCTCTAGAACTCGCTACAAAATACTCAGATAAATATGACATCTATAACAAAATGTATTGAGCAAGTAAGAGAACGCATAGCAAACGCGGCAATACGTGCTGGGCGGGAGGTCAGTGAAATTCGACTATTAGCCGTCAGCAAAACACGCAGTGCAAACGATATCAGGGTCGCTGCTGCATCTAATATCTTTGACTTTGGGGAAAACTATTTGCAAGAGGCGCAGAAAAAAATAAGTCAAGTATGTCTGCATGGTCTAAAATGGCACTTTATTGGTAGATTGCAGAGAAATAAAACTCAACAAGTAGCCAACCGTTTTGATTGGGTACACAGTGTAGATAGGATCGAGATTGCAAAACGTCTAAGTATGCAGCGAGACATACAATTACCACCTTTAAATATTTGTCTACAAATTAATATTGATGATGAGGTCACTAAATCTGGGTTCAAGATCAAAGAACTTTCAGATACAGTTGAACAAGTGATTGAACTGCCGCAATTAGTTCTACGGGGCCTCATGGCAATACCGGCTTCAAAAACTGCTGAAATAGATCAGCGTAAGAGCTTCTCTCGACTCCGACATGCACAAGCTGAGATCAATAATAGATTGGATAGTCGTGATAAATTAGATACCCTCTCTATGGGGATGTCACAAGATTTAGAATCCGCGATCCTCGAAGGGGCAACTATAGTACGAGTTGGAAGTGACATTTTTGGTCCTCGACTTAAAGCCACTACAAATTAGGAATTTACGTTGATAGATCAAATATACAAAATCGCGTTCATTGGCGCAGGTAATATGGCTTCCGCTTTAATAAACGGACTGATAAGTAATGGGTATCCAAGCGCGGGAATAATTGTCAGCGATCCAAACGAAGACGCTAAAAACAGCCTGAGCGAACGGCACCAAATTCAGTGTACAAATGATAACAAATCTGCTGTACATTATGCAGATGTGGTGATACTTGCAGTGAAACCACAAATTCTGAAAGAAGTGGCTCTTGAGTTATCTAAAGTCATACAAATGCAAACATTGGTAGTCTCCATTGCTGCGGGAGTGCCGGTAAATGCGTTACAAAGATGGTTTAGTAACAATATTCCAATTGTTCGCTCAATGCCGAATACGCCTGCAATGCTTGGAGCTGGAGCAACTGGAATGTATGCCAATCGTCATGTAACTGCCGATCAATGCTTAATTGTCGAGCACATTTTCAACACTGTTGGTTATTCCTGTTGGCTTGAGTCTGAAAAAGATATCGATTCGGTTACAGCAGTCTCTGGAAGCGCTCCCGCGTATTTTTTTCTTATTTTTGAAATAATGGAGCGAGCGGCAAAAGATTTTGGTCTAAGTCCCACCGCTGCTAAAAATCTCATATTACAGACAGCAAAAGGCTCAGTTGCAATGGCACTAAATTCTGATTCAGAGGTGAGTGAGCTTCGACGTCAGGTGACTTCACCTGGTGGAACGACAGAGAAGGCCATAGCCACACTTCACGCAGGCAATCTAAACCGACTTGTATATCAAGCAATGAAAGCGGCATTAGATAGAGCGCAAGAACTTTCTGAGCAATATGGACAATAATCTGATGTTACAGAGGGCATAAGGTTTTATGAGTGCATTCAATGACTTGGCCCAGAACTTGGTCCATATAGCTCTACAATTATGCAGTTTTTTAATGCTACTGCGTCTTTTACTACAATGGGTACAAGCAGACTTTTTTAATCCGCTGTCCCAATCTATTTTCAGAATTACTGCGCCCTTAGTCGAACCTCTCCATCGGTTCTTTCCCACCTTCGGCACTTTTAATACAGCTGCATTGATGGGAGCATTTGTGTTCAAGTGGATATACGTGTGCATTTTGATATTTACCGGTCAGAGGCTTTTCAACGAACTTCCGAGTTATCTTCTTATTTCAATTTATGAAATTTTTGTCAGCTTGGTGGATATTTATTTTTGGGGGATAATAATTATAGCCGTTGCCAGCTGGCTCGACGCTCTACAGCATCCTCATGTAAGCCTGATAAGTCAAATAGTCGAACCATATCTCAGCCCGTTTAGGCGCCTTATTCCTCCGATAGGAATACTTGATATTTCGTCGATGGTTGCTCTAATTGGCCTGATCATAATCAGGGATCGAATTTTACCAACATTAAAGTACACGGTAGAGTCGATTTTATTTTGACCAAAACTTTCCTTTAAACTGCAGGCTTCATGTAAAACTGATTTACCCCCTCTCTATATCTCAGAACTCCGTTAAAAGTTTAACCGAGCGAGCATCTATGCTTTTTTTCAAGTTTTCGAAGAGACGTGGCTCCAATGAGCTTGATGCTCTATGAATATTATCGCTATTTAAATTCGGGTATCCCATGATGTAAGGGGAGTTATGAGCATGTTGCCCAATTGATCTGACTATGTCTTTTTTGGCCAGAACAACGTCACGCGCATCCCTACCGATAACCAACTAATTCCCCGTGTAGCTCTCGGTCAACACATAAGGTTCAGGACGAGACAGCACCAAATACATTCCGACCGCTTCAAATAAACCGGTACCGAACGACTGCACAAACTTCAACTGTGTGAATGCTACACACTCATTATTTTGTTGTCGCCATATCATTGCGCACAAACAAATGATCGAAAACTGGGGGCTATTCCCCTCAAACAAATGTAACGCAGATCTATCTCCTACACATAAAAAAATAATCCTCCTATAATAACAAGAAATTTTTAAATTTCGTTGTACAATGTTTTTCCAGCGCTCAATTAATAAGTTATAATTTTGGTTACCAAGATAGTCCCAAGTCCTCCAGACTCTTCCAAACTTGGAGCGATCCACATGGAGGTTGTGCATTTAACCGAACCGCTAAAGTTAGCATGTGGTTATAGCTTAACAGAGCATGTTCTTTGCGTGGAAACTTATGGTGAACTTAACAGAGCTAAATCCAATGCCGTGCTGATTTGTCATGCACTGACTGGTAGCCATCACGCAGCTGGGTGGCATGTTGGGGATAAAAAACCGGGCTGGTGGGACGATATGATTGGTCCCGGCAAATCAATAGATACTGATCAATTTTTTGTGGTAAGTCCGAGCAATATAGGCACATGTCACGGTAGTACGGGACCACTTTCAATTAATCCAAAGACAAATTCCACCTGGGGTCCAAATTTTCCAGAACTACACATCAGTGATTGGACAGCCTCGCAACGCATGCTCATGGACCATTACAAAATTAAATGTTGGGCGGCAGTTGTAGGAGGAAGTCTTGGAGGTATGCAAGCAATGCATTGGTCTGTAACTTACCCTGATAAGTTATTAAGCGCTGTCGTGATTGCTTCCGCAATGAAATTATCTGCGCAGAACATTGCGTTTAATGAAATTGCACGGCGAGCAATAAAGGAGGATATTGACTTCCATGGTGGGCATTATCAAGAGAAAAATAAGAAACCCTCACGAGGGCTAGCACTGGCGCGAATGATCGGACATGTGACCTACTTGTCCGACTTATCAATGGCAGAAAAATTTGGTCGAGAAGTGCTCGATGGTGATTTTTGTAATGAAAAATTAGACCCTGTAAAATTTAAAATCGAGAGTTACCTCAATTATCAAGGCGACAAATTTGCAAATGAATTTGATGCAAACTCTTACATACTTTTGACAAAAATGCTGGACTATTTTGATCTCGCTCGGAAATATGATAACCAACCGAGTTCTGCTTTTAGGGTTGCCACCTGCAAATTTTTAGTACTTACTTTTAGTAGCGATTGGCGGTTTCCCCCTGAACGATCGAGAGAAATAACTAAAGCGTTGATTACTGCCGGTTGCGATGTTACCCACGCAGAAATCACCTCATCTCAAGGACATGACGCATTTTTACTTCCCGACTCAAGATATCAACAAATTTTTAGCACTTTCATGAAGCGAATAGCATCAACCCTGCACTGCTAAACTATGGACAAGATACTAGATTTAATACTTCAATGGATACCATCAAATAGTCGGGTGCTTGACCTAGCGTGTGGCGACGGGAGCCTTTTAGAAAACTTACAAAGAATCCATCAAGTAAATGGTTATGGTTTAGAAATCGACGAAAAATCTATTCTTAAATGTATAAAAAAGGGTATAAACGTGATTGAACAAGACCTAGATACTGGATTAAACAATTTTTCCGACAAGTGCTTTGACAGTGTAATTATGTCCCAGGCACTTCAAGAAATGCGTCACCCACACCTTCTCCTTGGCGAAATGTTGCGGGTTGGGCGCGAATGTATTATAACTTTTCCTAATTTTGGCCATTGGTCAGCACGTTGCCAACTATTCTTTCAAGGGAAAATGCCTGTTACGCGTCAACTAGCTTACCAATGGTATGAAACTCCAAACATACATTTTTTCACTTATCGCGATTTTAAAATACTATGCGAAGCTCAAAAAATTCGTATTCTTCATTATGATTGTATCGCCGAGACGTATCCCGATGTTTATCTGAAAAAATTGTTTCCGAACTTATTTACGCAAACAGCTATTTTTCATCTCAGTCTGTAAATAGCCTCTAACCATAAGGAATACTAACAAATATGCTTAATCGTATTTTCCTCGTTACATTGTTGACAATGTCTTTGGGACACGCGGAATCATTTAAACAATATGGAGAACTAAAAATCTTCTACAGCGCTTTCCCTAGCGCATTCATCACTGCAGACATCGCGAAAAAAAACAATATTGTGCGCGGAATAAATCGTGGAGTTGTCAATATTTCTGCGATGACACAGCTCAGCAAAGGTCTCAATGCTACTGTCACAGGTGTAGTGTCAAATATCATGCAACAAAACCAAACTCTAAGTTTTAGTGCAATCCGCGAGGGCACATCAATATATTACATTGCTCCTTTTAAGTTTGAAAATGAAGATTACTTAACCTTCAAAGTGAAGTTAGAAATGAATAATAGTGATCAATACGACATCAAGTTTCAAAAACTCATGTACATTGATAAGTAAAAAATATTGGAGCGTATACCTATCATGGAAGTGGTCTTAGCAAGTAGCAATCACGGAAAAATAAAAGAGTTTAAAGAAATCCTCGGCAACGTCGGGCTAAATATTATACCCCAAAAAGAATTTTCAATTGAATCCGCTGATGAAACAGGCTTGACATTCGTAGAAAATGCTATTTTAAAAGCACGGCATGCGTCTATACAGACCAATTTACCTGCAATAGCAGATGATTCAGGGCTTCAAGTGGACTTCCTTAAAGGAGCACCGGGAATTTACTCTGCACGATTTGCTGGCGAAAAAGCAACTGACGATGAAAACAACAACTATCTATTAAAGCGGCTAAAGAGAGTACCGAAACCACTTCGCACGGCTCGATATCAAACCGTGATTGTTTTTCTAAAACATTTTGCAGACCCTAAACCAATAATTTGTGAGGCACATTGGGAAGGTCTTATTGCTACCGATAATCAAGGTGATGGCGGCTTTGGATATGATCCTTTGTTCATTCCACACGGTCAAACATTGAGCGCAGCAGAAATGAAAATAGATGAAAAAAATAAAGTCAGTCATAGAGCTCGTGCACTGTCAAAACTGTTAGACTATTTCGCTGATCCTCAGGATGCATTGTGTTAAACATAGTCAATCTGCAGACCATGAAGTTGCGCCTGCCACCAATGGCTATGTATATTCATATACCGTGGTGCTCTAGAAAATGTCCTTATTGCGATTTCAATTCTCACGAACGCGTCAAAAAAATTCCGGAAAAAAAATATGTTGAAGCCTTAATCGCAGACATTAAAAATGATTTACATCTGGTGCAAGGCAGAAAATTAAGCTCCTTATTTTTTGGTGGCGGCACTCCAAGCCTTTTTACAGGCTCTTCAATAAGTGAAGTGATCCAATCGGCAGAAAAAATGATTGGATTCAATGACGACGTAGAGATCACGCTGGAGGCAAATCCAGAGAGTGTAAATCCCCAAAAGTTAAAAGATTTTTATCAAGCGGGTATCAATCGAATTTCGATCGGTGTGCAAACGTTTAGTGATGAACAACTAAGTCTAATAGGTCGTACGCACTCAAGTTATTCCGCCATAAAAGCAGTAGAAATGGCTAAAATAGCCGGCTTTAAAAAAATCAATATCGATTTAATGCATGGATTAAAAGGACAAAACGTCTCTGGTGCTTTAAATGATTTGCAATGCGCTATCTCAACAGGGGTCGAACACATTTCTTGGTACCAACTTACTATCGAGAAGAACACTATGTTTTTCAGCAATCCTCCAAAATTGCCAGATAGTCAGCTAATTTCAGAAATTCAAGAGCATGGTGCTCAATTACTACAAAGCCATGGTTACGAGCAGTACGAAATTTCCGCGTTTGCGAGGCCAAGAAAGCATTGCACCCACAATCAGAATTATTGGCAATTCGGCGATTACATTGGAATAGGCGCTGGCGCCCACGGGAAAATAACGCTTAATAACGAACAAACTATTGTACGCACATTACGAACAAGACAACCAAACAACTATCTTGAGACAAAAAATAAAGGAGAAAAAAAATGCATATCTGTAGAGATATCACAGCGTCCTTTAGAATTTATGATGAATGTTCTTAGATTGAAAGATGGAGTTCCAATGAAGTATTTTTCCGAGCGTACAGGACTCCACCAAAGTTATATATCAAAAATCATTATTAACTTAAAGGAGCAAGGTCTAATGGTTGATTCAGAAAAACGACTTTTAACTACGCCACTTGGTTTTCGGTTTTTAGATACAATACTGGACAGATTTGTGTAGTTAAATAGTCTATAGTGATTGCTGATGAGTTTGCTCCCGCATGAGAAAAGGTTTAGTAAAGTGAAGAATAGCTTCAGCTTGGCAAATAGGGCAGAGGGTATTGTCGTATTAAGCATCTAAGTGGTATCATAAAAACCAAGCGGTACAGTGGTCCGGCTGACGAGGGGGGAATATTGAATGAGTGAGAGCCCGATAAATGTTACTGATACAAGTTTCGAGACAGACGTTTTGGAAAGCGATGTGCCCACACTAATTGATTTTTGGGCGCCCTGGTGTGGGCCATGTAAAATGGTAGCTCCGCTCCTTAACGAAATCTCGGTAGAATATGCTGGAAAACTAAAAGTATGTAAAATTGACGTAGATAGCAACACTGAGACTGCGGCTAAATACAACGTGCGAGGGATTCCCACACTCCTCGCGTTTAAAAATGGCAATATCGAAGGAACAAAAGTGGGAGCGTTGTCAAAAAATCAATTAGTTGAATTCATAGAAAGCTTCGTGTAGAAAAGTTGCTGAATTCAGCCAAGGGGTACTTGTAAAAATAGTTGTTATTCCTGTAAGTTCCGTTATACTTTTTAAGCAAATCTGTTATAACTCCAAAAAGTAAGTGATTCGCGCGCCCACTGAGGTGAAGGGCAGCCTCAACTTAATCGTTAAAAAATTCGACAGATCATAATCGTACTGTCTCGCAAGTAAAAAGTCTCTTTATGAACCTATCCGAATTAAAAGAAAAACCAATTGCCGATCTCATAGGATTGGCAGAGTCACTTGGCCTTGACAATGTCGCACGATCACGCAAGCAAGATATTATTTTTTCGCTTCTTAAACGACATGCTAAGAGCGGGGAAGACATATACGGTAACGGGCTTCTGGAAATTCTCCCAGACGGTTTTGGCTTTTTGAGGTCCGCCGGGTCCTCATACCTAGCAGGCCCAGATGATATTTACGTTTCGCCAAGCCAAATAAGGCGATTTAACCTCCGAACAGGGGATGCCATATCAGGCAAAATCCGGCCTCCAAAAGACGGTGAACGGTATTTTGCGATGCTCAAGGTAGATAAAATTAACTTTGATACCCCAGAAAATGTCCGCAACAAGATATTGTTCGAAAACCTTACGCCACTATTCCCTGATAATCGACTTACATTGGAATCAGGAAATGGATCAACCGAGGACTTAACTGGTCGCATTATAGATTTAATATCTCCCATTGGTCGGGGTCAGAGAGGCCTCATTGTTGCGCCGCCAAAAGCAGGAAAAACTATAATGATGCAACATATCGCCCAGTCGATTGTCAGAAACAATGCAGACTGCTACATAATCGTATTGCTCATTGATGAGAGACCAGAGGAAGTAACGGAAATGCAGCGGACAGTGCGTGGAGAAGTCATTGCATCAACTTTTGATGAACCACCAACTAGACATGTTCAGGTTGCCGAGATGGTTATCGAAAAAGCAAAAAGGCTTGTTGAGCATAAAAGAGATGTCGTTATTCTTCTTGACTCCATTACCCGCCTAGCGCGAGCTTATAACACTGTAATTCCGTCGTCTGGAAAAGTTTTGACTGGTGGTGTAGACGCACACGCACTTGAAAAACCAAAACGGTTCTTTGGAGCTGCACGAAACATAGAACATGGAGGAAGTCTTACTATAATTGCAACTTCCCTGGTTGATACCGGTTCTAAAATGGATGAAGTAATCTATGAAGAGTTTAAGGGCACGGGAAATATGGAGCTACACCTCGACCGAAAAATAGCCGAAAAACGGGTTTATCCTGCGATAAACATTCGACGCTCAGGTACTCGCCGCGAAGAACTACTCATAGAAGAGTCAGAATTGCAACGAATATGGATTCTTCGAAAACTGCTACACGATATGGAAGATTTAACTGCAGCCGAGTTCATGGTTGAAAAGCTTAAAGGATACAAGAATAACAACGAATTCTTTGGCGCCATGAAGCGAAAGTGATGTGCGCTAAAATTGTCCAAAATGCCCTCTAAATATCATGATCTCCGAGAATTTTTAGAATTCCTTGAGGAACGTGGTGAGCTATTAAGAGTAGTTGAGCCAATCGACCCCAATCTTGAAATGACTGAAATCAGCGACCGCACTTTGCGTGCGAAAGGCCCTGCCTTACTTTTCGAAAATCCTCAAGGTTTTAATACCCCAGTGTTATGTAATTTATTCGGCACACCGGAGAGAATAGCTTTAGCGATGGGAGAAACGGGGCTTGAAGGACTTCGTAACATCGGCGTACTGCTGGCTTTTTTGAAAGAGCCAGATCCTCCCAAAGGATTAATGGATCTATGGAACAAACGGCATGACTTCAAGCAAGTATTAAATATGCCTGTGAGGTTGCTGAAAAAGGGGCCATGCCAAGAAGTAATTTTAGAAAAAAACCAAGTTAACCTTGATAACCTTCCTATCCAAACATGTTGGCCAGGAGACGCTGCTCCACTAATCACTTGGGCTCTTGTCGTCACGCGCGGGCCTGAAAAAGAACGGCAGAATCTGGGAATCTACCGAATGCAAAAGATTGCGAGAAACAAACTAATAATGAGATGGCTGGCTCATCGAGGTGGTGCGCTAGACTTTCGAGAATGGCACCAAAAATTCCCAGAACGTCCATTCCCCGTTGCAATTGCTTTGGGTGCAGATCCTGCTACTACATTAGCAGCCGTCACCCCAGTACCCGACACACTCTCGGAGTACGCATTCGCCGGCTTACTTCGTGGCAGCAAAACTGTCGTAGTAAAGTGTTTTGGAAACAATCTTGAGGTACCAGCAACGGCAGAGTATATTTTAGAGGGCCACATCCATCCCGGCGAAACTGCCATAGAGGGGCCGTTCGGTGACCATACCGGTTACTACAACGAAACAGATAGCTTTCCAGTATTTACTGTTAATCGGATTACTCATCGAAAGAGCCCCATATATCACAGTACCTATACCGGAAAACCGCCAGATGAGCCAGCGATACTTGGGGTAGCGCTAAATGAGGTATTCGTACCAATACTTCAAAAACAATTCCCTGAAATAGTCGATTTTTTCCTTCCACCGGAGGGTTGCTCATACAGACTTGCGGTGATAAGTATAAAAAAACAATATCCCGGACATGCCAAACGCGTGATGATGGGATTATGGTCTTTCTTGAGGCAATTTATGTATACCAAGTTTGTTATCGTAACTGATGATGATGTGAACATAAGAAATTGGCGAGATGTAGTCTGGGCAATAACAACCAGAACGGATCCTTCTAGAGATACCATTATTATGGAAAATACGCCAATTGATTACCTCGACTTTGCCTCCCCTGTGTCAGGCCTAGGATCTAAGATGGGCTTGGACGCGACAAATAAAATACAAGGTGAGACACAGCGAGAATGGGGTAGAACTATCAGCATGAAGAAGTCAGTAGTTCAACGAATCGATGACATTTGGAATTCCTTGGGAATTAAGACCACATCCTAGTTTTACAATAACGTGTCTTAAAAAAAAATATTCTCTCAGAAGCCGATTAAATTAATCATCTTAATGCAACCACCAAAATTGCAAACTAAAAATATTTCCTCAATTTCTTCTGTAATGAGTAGTAAGCGTGCCTAAAAGTAGTATTAAATTGTGAAAAATTGTGGGGGGTTATCGGGACAAAAAATTTAAGCTTTTTTAAACATACAACAAACTTTAATGAAAAAAAAGAGTAAACTTGTTACTTAGCTCATTGAAATTTAGCCCTTTATCGTTCTCAAGTATAAAGAAATGTATGTTCTTTGGATTAGTGAAAAATGCCGTGTCAAAAGACATCTCACGGGAATAGATACCAAACGTTCCTGCATGTCGACATGTCAGTTTACTCGCTTATCTGCACTTAGAGTAACGTAACAATGTTCAAATCTTATCAGAAAATCATAACTACTATGAGCGTTTTAGTTGCTGGAATACTGCTAATATCGGCGACCTATTACTTTAAACCGACTCAGGAACGTGTTTCACAACAGCCTCCACAAGCTATTGAGGTCACAATTGTTAAAGTTAAACCCAAGACTCATCAGCTAAATGTAGTCTCTCAAGGCACTGTCAGTCCAAAATATGAAATTGATCTAATTGCAGAAGTTACTGGACGTATTGAATTTGTGTCGCCGAATTTCGCCAATGGTGCTTTCTTCGCCTTAGGTGAAAAACTAGTTCAAATAGTGCCTATTGACTATCAGCTAAGCTTAATCACTGCTGAAAGTGCGGTGGCCAGGGCAGAAGAGGAGTTAGCAATTGAACGTGGTCGCGTAAAACAAGCGAGGCGGGAGTGGCGGGAGCTTGGCGATGAAGAGGCAAACGAACTGTTTTTACGAAAGCCCCAATTAAGAGCCTCAGAGGCAGCTCTTGCCTCTGCTTCGGCCGAACGCGATCGGGCACAAATTCAACTTGATAGGACTACCATAACTGCCCCATTCAATGGCAGAATTCGCAATACATTCGTGCATGCAGGTCAATTTGTATCACGCGGAACCCGTTTAGCGACTATATTTAGTTCTGAGGTTGCAGAAGTGCGACTTCCACTCAGGGATCAACAATTGCAATGGATTGACTTACCATCAGAATATGCCACCCTAAGTAGTCAGGAGTTTCCAGCAGTATCCATTAAAAGCACAATTGGTTCAGTTCAGCACACTTGGGAAGGGCGCATTGTGAGGACTGAGTCATCAATCGACCCACAAAGCCGTATGACATTCGCAGTAGCGGAAATAGACGAGCCATTTTCACAAGAGAATGCTGCCTCACTTGATATGGGCCGATTCGTCGAGGCTAGAATTACAGGAATAATTTTACATGATGTTACTGTCTTACCGCGCCATGCAGTATATAAAAATAATTTAGTACTTACCGTCACCGATGAAAACTCAATCGAATTTGCCATAGTAGATGTAATTAAAACAAGTGCCGAACAAGCTATCGTTCGAGGTATAGCAGAGGGAACCGTGGTAGTCTCCTCCCGGGTCGCAAATCCTTATGTCGGAATGAGTGTGAGTACTTCCCCGCCTCAATTAAGTGAAAAAATCCAATCAAAAAATACCACAGGCGAAATGCTATGAGACTAATTGTCTCCTGGTTTGTACGTGACCCTGTTGCAAGTAATTTACTAACGATACTTATATTTATTGGTGGTATTTTTGGCGCAATGTCGATGGGAAAAGAGGTATTCCCCTCGGTTCAGGTTGATTACATACGCATTATAATGCCATACCTAGGCGCAGGACCTGAGGAAGTTGAAGAGCAAATCCTCATCCCAATTGAAGAGGCTATCTATAATATAGACGGGGTAGCAGGATTAGATTCTGTTGCCTGGCAAGGTGGGGGCCAAGTTTTAGTAGAAGTCGAAGTTGGTTATGATAAAACCAAACTGACAAACCATATCCAAACTAACATTGACACGATTACGACATTCCCCAGAGAAACTGAACGCCCCGAAGTTGCAGAGGTAATATTTAGAGAGAGAGTGATGACCGTGGCCCTCTCTGGTGATGTTGCGACGGATGTTCTGATAGATTTTGCTGAGAAAGTCCGAGACGACCTTTCGAGATTACCTGATGTAGAATCAGTCGAGCTCCAAGGAATAAGAGCACCCGTTATATCAATCGAATTAGAAGAATATCAAATGAGGCGCTTCGATATCTCTTTCGAGGAGATTGTAGCAGCAGTGCAACGGTCTTCAATCACGATGCCTGCTGGTGCCATCCGCGGTGATAACGGTACATTGCAGCTTCAAACCAGTGGTCAGGCTTTCAATGAATCCCAATTTAATGAGATTTTGGTGTTAGGTCGTCCTGACGGTACTAAGATCTCCGTAGGCGATGTTGCGAATGTCAAAGAAACATTTGAGGAAACCTTCTTTGAAGCCCGCTTAAATGGTGAAAAAATGGTTTTTGTTCAGGTATATACCGAGAATAATCCGGATGTAGTCGCATCTACGAACGCCGTTAAAAATTACGTTCTCAACGAAACATCATTCCTCCCTGGGAATCTAAAAATACAAACGGTTCAAGATCACTCAATAATGTATCAAGACCGTCTTAACCTGATCACTAAAAATGCGGTTGGGGGTTTAATTTTGGTATTCGTAATCTTGATGCTATTCCTGCGTCCCATCTTGGCTATGTGGGTGTCCTTCGGGATTGGTATAGCATACGCTGGAGCGCTATGGATACTCCCGGCAGCAGGAGTCACCATAAGCATGGCGTCAATGTTTGCATTCCTGCTGATACTTGGAATAATTGTGGACGATGCAATTATTGTCGGAGAGAGCATATATCGACACCACGAAGAAGGATATCAAGACTACGAAGCGGCAGAAATGGGTGCTCAAAGGGTTTTGGTTCCAGTGGTTCTTGCTGTAGCTACAACAATCATATTATTCGCGGTGATGTTTTTTTTACCGGGCTCGTTTATACGGGCAATCTGGGCAATTCCTATCGTTGCTGTTATTGCTTTAAGCTTTTCATTAGTGGAGTGTTTGTGTATTTTACCCTCCCACTTAGCTCATATGGGCCCTGAAAAATCTCCCAAGACCAATTTTACACGGCGACTCAAATATTTACGTCAGAAATGCTCTAATACGTTGCTTAATATTTGTGATAACCGATACCAGCCGCTCCTCGCCAAAGCACTTGAATGGAGATATCTCACCATTTTATGCTTTTTAATTGCTTTCATTTTTGCAAATAGTCTCTTAAATGCCGGGCATATAAAGAAACAATTCATGCCAAACGTACCATGGGATTATGTGGGGCTCGAAATATCAATGCCGGACAATTACTCAAAAACACAAATGATGTCGTTACTTAAAAGAGTAGAAACGGCAGCAGGAAAATTAAATACGGACAGCGCTCTGAAAGAACAGGGCCTTAACGGCACGGTAGTTATAAATACCCTCGCTTTCCTTTTCGGCCACGACATTACTGTTTGGATTGAGTTGAGTCCCGGCGTTACAGATGCTATCGACACAGCTGTAATTGGCGAGCGCTGGATCCACCATCTTGGGAAAATTCCAGAAGCCTCTAATTATCAAGCCTTAACAGGGTTCGGCGCAAAAGAAGATCAGGGTTTTTCTGTACTGCTTAATTCAAACGACGGCATACAACTCAATGCTGCTAAAACTTTTATGCTGGAGTCTTTAATGGAAATCCAAGGCGTTTCAAGAGTCTTAGACACAAGCGAAAGTTCTGGAATGGATCTGAATATTAGTCTGAAATCTGACGGTAACAACCTCGGTGTGGGGCTCACTGATGTCGCAAATCAGGTCCGACAAGGCTTCTACGGAGCGGAGGCACAGCGGATAGCAAGGGACCGAGATGAATTGAGGGTCCTCGTTCGTTATCCGGAATTAGCCAGAAAGAATGTAGATACACTCTCAGAAATGCGAATCCGAACACCAGACGGCAAAGAGATACCGTTCTACTCAGTGGCAGATGTCGAATATGTTGAGGGAATTACAAGCATTCGCAGGGTTAATCGCGAACGCACTAATCGAATAAGAGCCTATGAACAGAAGAGTCTAGTCACAACAGATGAAATTAGCAAAATTGTATTCGATGAAATTAGCCCAGAGCTGACGCGAAAATATCCTAGCGTCCGACTATCCAAAGACGGCTTCAGCTCTGACGAAGCCGAATTCTACCAGGCCGGTACAAAATTATTCATCACAGCAGTAGTAATAATTTATGGGCTCATGGTTCTCACATTTAAATCTTACCTCAAGCCATTAGGTGTTCTAACGGCTATTCCATTCGGACTAATGGGCGCAATTTTCGGACATGTTCTCTTTGATCTTGAGTTTAGTATGATGTCTTGGATGGGGGTTTTCGCGGCTACCGGCGTGGTGGTAAACGATAACCTTGTTTTAATTGAAAGGATTAATCAGTTAAGACAAGGAGGGCATGCAGTAAGCCAAGCACTTATGAGAGCTGGAAAAGACCGATTTAGGCCGATAATTTTAACCTCACTTACTACTTTTATTGGTCTTATGCCGATAATATTTGAGCCCAGTGAACAGGCCCAATTTCTAGTTCCCATGGTGATCTCACTCGTCTTTGGGGTGCTTTTCGCCACGACAGTGACATTGATCTTTGTGCCATCTATCTATCTCACCGCCGCAAGCTTCAGAGATTACTGGAGAGGAACACAGCTGCCCACAGTATCTTCATGAAGAGATACGACTTGCTCGAAACGGATAGCATTTAATCTTAGTTAAAAATAGGTTAAAATTAATAATGTGTTAGTTCAGTGACAGCTCCCCTGCAAACGCAATTGTTTCGTATCAAAGGATTACAACTTTTTCGGTGTCTAACGCGCCATCAAACGGATACACCCTAGTGTCATTAAATCAAATTTTACAAAGGTTGGCTGACGGTTCAGCGCACCAGCAACTCCGCAAAATCAAAAGGGGTGTTGAAAAAGAGAGTCTTCGGACTACCAATAATGGATTTATCGCAATTACCCCTCATCCAGAAGCCTTAGGTTCTGCATTAACGCATCCTTCAATCACCACGGATTTTTCAGAGGCTCTCCTTGAATTCATAACCGCTCCGTACAAGAACATTTCTGATCTTCTAGACGAACTAGACGATATCCATCGCTTCGTACATGCTCAGATTGGAGAAGAACTACTTTGGGTCAATAGTATGCCTTGTCAAATAAAGGCAGATACCGAAATCCCAATCGCAAATTTTGGTAGATCCAATGTTGGGAAGATGAAACATATTTATCGACTTGGTTTAGGGCATCGTTATGGGCGTTCGATGCAAACTATTGCTGGGATTCATTATAATTTTTCAGTTCCAGACTCAATTTGGCAGCTTATTGCCTCCTCTAAAAAATCAGGACTTTCACTAAAAGATATCAAGACAGAGGGTTACTTCGGTCTGATAAGGAACTTTCGTCGCTCAGCTTGGCTTCTTAATTACCTGTTTGGTGCCACACCAAGTGTTTGTAGCAGTTTTGTCTATGGGAAAACACATAAACTTAAATTATTAGAAAATAAAAAAAGTTACTATAGCCCTTATGCTACCTCACTCCGAATGGGAGACCTCGGTTATCAAAGTGAAGTGCAAGCCTCTTTAAACATCACATACAATAATTTGAAGAGCTATACTAGAAGTCTGCGAGCAGCCCTTCAGCAAACTTGCCCAAAATACCAAGTCATCGGTTTAAAAGATGACATCGGTCAATTTAAACAGCTAAACACAAATTTACTCCAAATAGAAAACGAATTTTATAGTGAGATCCGGCCCAAGCAACCAACAAAATCCGGAGAATCACCAATGCAAGCTCTTTTAGATAGGGGCGTAGAATATGTTGAAGTTCGCTGCCTTGACCTTGATCCGTTCACCTTGCTGGGAATTGATTCAACCACTATACGTTTTTTAGATACATTTCTACTGTCTTGCCTTCTTTCAGAGAGCCCGCTTTCGAACGAACGTGAACAATGTGAAATAATTCACAATAAAAACCTAACTGTCTATGAGGGGCGAGATCCACTACTCCATTTACGTCATCAAGATCAGTCCATTTCGCTCAAAGAATGGGGGAGGAAAATACTCACAGATCTTCAACCTATTGCCACACTTCTTGATGCCGCCCATGGAGGTAATGCTTACGAAATCGCGGTTGCTAAGATGAATACGAGAATTGAGCAACCGGCGCTGACACCATCAGCCAGAATTATAGACGAAATGAGTACCCATAACGAAAGCTATATACAGTTCGGAATACGTTGGGCCAAGCAACATGCCGAAAATTTTGCAGCAAGAAGTCCCGATGAAGCTCTGCTTATAAAACAAAAAGATCTCGCAAAGGCATCGTCACTGAACCAAAAAGAAACCGAATTATCGGATTATCTATCTTTTGAGGAATATTTAGAGCAATATTATCGTCAATAAAAGATCGAGGTTTGTAGTGTGCAAGAACAGTTTTTAACTATGTCTAGTCCCAGTTACCGATCTGTAAATACTGCATGTGCTGGAGTTTGTGCATGTTTGTTTATTTTTGCTTTGTTTTACTTACAAAAGTATCTATCTTTACAGCCTTGCTACCTCTGCTTTACTCAGAGAGTGTTTATAGTCGTTTGCGGCCTAGCATTCGCGATTGCCACAATTCATAACCCTCGTGGAATAGGACGCAAGGCATATGCAGGCTGCTCATCTCTGTTTTCGATGGCCGCGGCATTCTTTGCAATGAAACAAATTTGGCTACAAAATTTACCGGAGGACTCAGTACCAAGCTGCGGACCACCCGTCGAGTATGTACTAAGGGAATTTTCTGTTTTAGAGACAATCCCAATGTTGTTAAGCGGTGATGGAAGCTGCGCAGATATCCAATGGCAGCTTTTCGGTTTGAGTATCCCAGCTTGGGTATTAATTAGTTCTGTTGGTCTCCTAACTGCCTCCCTTTATCAAATGCTTCGAGAACAATAGCAGGGTTACATAAAAAATATTTTGGTCTGTATTAATAGACCCAAAATAATATTGCATTTTGACTTACCAGCATTACAACTAACATGATACCGTCCATTAGTTATACCCCTGTTATGGGTGTTTATATTTTGAGAGTAAGATTCACACTAAGTTGCAAGCCAGACAGCAATATAATATTCTTTGAATTAATTTTCGGACGAAAGGCTTCGAAATGGGCGTTAGAGCAGATCATAAGTCCATGTGGGAACGCTTAGAAGGTATCCTTGGACATTGGATAAACCAACGTAAAGTTCTTTTATCACAGTACGGGGAGTTAGCCATTATAAAAACTTTTAATCCAGATAACACACTTCATGGTGCCTTGGTGCAAGAATTCTGCCAATCGATGGTAGATTACCTATCACTTGTCCACTTCGAAGTGTTCGAACAAGTTTCCCAAGAAAATATTTTTTCTCTAGCTGAATACAAGCAAGAAGCCATGGATCTGATGCGCAGCATCCAAACAACAACGGACAACCTTCTTGATTTTAACGACAAGTACCTCGCCCTTGATGACCTCAAAACGCTGACCTCTGATCTCTCCGCGCTAGGGGAGGAGTTAGCCCAACGTTTTGAGCTCGAAGATCAAGTTATTGGACTGATTCGCAAGTCAAAAGAAGTGAAAACATTGCTTATAAGCTAGCTTGTATACTTGCTCTTTTTCTTAGATCTGCTCAATGGAGTTCTCACCACCTTAGACCCTAAATCCATTACTTGCACTGCTCAAATATCTGCTTTTAACAGCTCCACCTCAAACACTAGAGTCTCATTGGGGCCTATTGGTCCCTGACCCGCAGGGCCATAAGCTAAATCTGCGGGGATAAACAATTCCCATTTTGCCCCCTCGCGCATTAGCTGAAGCGCTTCTGTCCAGCCGGGTATAACTTGGGTTACCCCAAACTGAGCTGGCACGCCACGTTTCAACGAGCTATCAAATTCAGTGCCATCTAGAAGTCTTCCAACATAATGCACTTCTACCGTACTTTTCACGTTTGGTCTGATTCCTGCGCCGGATCTAATAACTCTATACTGCAAACCGCTGCCGGTGGTCATCACACCCGCTTTCTGTTTATTAGCACTTAAAAAATCGTTGCCTTCTTTCCGATTACTTTCTGATTGTAACGCAGTTGATTCGTCCGCCAATTTTTGTTGAGCTTCCCGTTTTGCAGACATTTCTGCTTGAAAAATCCGCATTACATCAGAAATTTGCGACTCACTTAACCTAGGCTTGACCCCATTAATTCCGTCATTGAACCCCTTCTGAAAAGCATTAGCGTCAAATTCTATACCCATTGATTCGATATTTCTTGCACTGTCCATGCCATACAAGTAGCTGATTTTTTGTGTTTGATTCACAAGATCCTGAGTAACAGAGTCCTGTGTGGTCTGTGTGTTAACTTGATCACATGCGCCAAGCAAGAGGAGTCCTCCGAAAGAAACAAGACTAAATTTATACATTTGAAGCTCCTATTACTCTAATAAATGTTTAGCATGAATACCGTTAGGCTATAGAAATATCTCTGGCAAAAAACTATGAGAATGTAAGTGTATGTTATTTACGCTCCAGTTTCGACTCACAAGAGTGTGTAATTTATTGACACAAAAAAAGAGGCTTTGAGCAATGCTCAGATCTGCCGAGAAAATAACAAATCCCAGACGCCATGACCAAGTTCCCGTCCACGTTCTTCGAATTTTGTAACCGGACGATACTTTGGTTTAGACGAATATCCTCCCATCCCGTTGCCACAATTTTCAAATCCCTCGGAAAGGTTCATAACATTCAGCATATGTTCAGCATAAGGCTTCCAATCAGTAGCCATATGAAAAATTCCACCCAAACGGAGTCTGCTCCGAACGAGCTCTACAAATCCCAATTGCACTAAGCGTCTTTTATGATGCTTTTTCTTATGCCAAGGATCAGGGAAATAGAGCTGTAAACGATCTATACTCTCCAAGGCAATGCAACTCTCAAGAACATCTTTCGCGTCAGAGAAATATATACGCAGGTTGGTCAAACCTGCAGAATGGGCACGATTAATCAATCTACCTACACCAGGGGCATAGACTTCAATACCAATAAAATGACTTTCGGGATTTTTTTGCGCCATTTCAAATAACGAATCACCCATACCAAATCCTATTTCGACAATAAGTGGGGCTAATTTACCAAACTCGAGTTCCGTATTTAAACGTCCGGATCTCATGTCCAAACCAAATTTCTCCCATCCCTGAGCAAACGCGCGACGCTGGCCCTTGGTAAAACGTGCTCTTCGTATCACATAACTACGAATAACCCTCGAACTACACCCTTGATTAGGAATTAAAGCAATCATATTCTTTAAAATCCGAAAGATGATAGGCAGATTTTAACCACCACTTTTACAAGGTATTTAGAGGATGAACCGGTATGGAACTACCTGAATTGAAGTTTCTATTTAGTTTGGTAATCAAGCTATCGATTGAAAATCTGTCCAGTATTTATTATTTAAAAGTGATCTATCAAGGGCGAAGGAGTATTTAGACGCATCATAAGACCTACGTTATTTCTCCATTGACACCTTCAGACGTTGCATTGCATTTTTTTCTAACTGTCTAATTCGCTCTGCCGAGACGCCATACTGTGCAGCAAGATCATGTAAGGTCGTTTTTACATCATCTAGCCATCGACGTTGCAATATGTCCCTACTTCTTTCATCAAGGCTGGAAACTGCTCTTGCGAGGCGCTCTTTATTGTGAGATTGGCACTCACGATTCTCTACTATTGTTTCAGGGTCAGCAGAAGAATCTGATAAATAATATGCAGGAGCTACTACGGCCCCGTCATCATCATCGTCGTCTGACGTGATATCGAAAGCTGAATCACGGGCGCCAAGGCGCATCTCCATTTCTAGGACATCTTTTACTTCAACTCCTAAGTCCTTTGCCACTGCATTCGCCTCGCCTTGATTTAACCAGTGAAGGCTTTTCTTTGCACCCCGCAGATTGAAAAACAGTTTTCTCTGTGCCTTGGTCGTTGCTACTTTGACTATTCTCCAGTTACGTAAAATATACTCATGAATTTCTGCCTTAATCCAGTGCACAGCGAAAGAAACCATCCTAACTCCCTTCTCAGGATTGAAGCGCCGAACAGCTTTCATCAAACCAACATTTCCCTCTTGGACTAAGTCTGCAAGGGGTAGTCCATACCCACTATATGAACGAGCAATGTGCACCACAAACCTCAGATGGGCCAAAACGAGTCGCCGAGCGGCATCAAGATCATCTTCGTAATAGAGCCTCTCTCCCAAATGACGCTCCTCTTCTGCAGTAAGAATTGGAACAGAGGATGCGCCCTGAATATATGCATTAAGATTTGCGCCAGGAGTCATCCACTCCATTGACATAACCGAATTACTCATCAAAACTCCGTTAATAACATCACATTTATAGATAGGGCTTAAAATTATAATAGTAAAATAAAATAGGTTCAAATTAACTACGGACAATAACCGATTAAGGTTCAATGCCCCTAAGATGACGTCGAACAGCTACCCACGAACCTAACAATCCCAACAATGCTCCACCACCTAGAATACCCAGAAGACTCCAGATACTCAAACCATGAAGCACAAATCGGCTCTCATAGAGGCTTGCTAATACTTCGATCGAGCTATTTAACCAGTTAACCGAACCCCAGAGGAGCAAAACTGATACAAGTCCCCCTGATAGGCCAAAGATAAGTCCCGTATATAAAAATGGGCGACGAACATAACCATCTGTTCCACCGACAAGACGAATTACGATGATTTCATCCGTTCGGCTTTGAATCGCCATTCGTATTGTGTTTGCTACCGCAAGCAGGACTCCGAGGCCGAGGGTAATGCTTAGAGCGGTAATTAATTTTTCTCCAATCTCCAGCATGGATCTCAAACGTTGAAGCCATTGCATATCAATTTGTACCTGATCAACCCCCGATAACTTTGAAATTTGATCGGCTATCTCTCCAGCGCGGTCCAATTTAACGCTATCGGGTTGCACTACAAAGACTGCCGGCAACGGACTTTCTGCTAAATAATCCAGAGTACTTCCAAATCCGGACAGCACCTGGAATTCTGTCAACGCCTGCTCCGGCGAGATGTAAGAGATGCTCGATACACCGACCAGAGTCTGTAGCTGGATCTCAAGTGTCTCAATAGTTTTTTCTTCTACCCCGAATTCCAAAAATACGGTCAGCTGGGTGGATGCCTTCACGTTACCGCTCAATCGCTCAAGATTTTCCACAGCAAGAAAAAGGGCCCCAGGAAGCGCAAGCGCGATTGCTATCACAAGAACGGTCATAGCCGTTTGGAGTGGCTCCAATACCATATCTCGCAACGACTGAACCAAGGTCACTCGATGATTGGTAATTTCACCTCTCAACCGGTCCACAGCGGTCAATGTAGCGTTGCCTGTAGCCAAACGATTTTTTTTTGATTCCTTATTATTTTTCTTACTCACGCTTACCACTATCCTCAGCTAAATTACCTCCATCAAGTCTCAAAATCCTCAGACGCATACGGTTAATTAAAGAAACATCATGTGTTGCAATCAAGACGGTAACTCCAACTGTCTGGAATCTGCGAAAAAGTGCCATTATTTCTGCTGAAAGTTGCGGATCTAAATTTCCAGTTGGTTCGTCTGCCAAAAGTATCTTTGGCTTGTGCACAATTGCCCTTGCAATCCCTACCCGTTGTTGCTCTCCACCAGAAAGTTCTGCAGGCTTGAATTGTTCTCGATCTAGTAACCCAACACTGTCAAGGGCAGCACGCACTCTGCGAGCCATTTCATCCCTTGGGTAACCCGAGACCTGAAGCGGGAGGGCAACATTTTCATATAAAGACCGATCCATAAGAAGACGGTGGTTCTGAAACACTACGCCGAGTTGACGTCGATAGGTCGGAATCTGTTGCCTACGAAGAAGATTGAGGTTCGTGCCATTAATCAAGATATTTCCGGACGTGGGCCGCTCCATTAACATCAGCAGCTTAAGCAAAGTACTCTTTCCCGCACCGGAACGTCCTGTCAAAAAGGCCATTTCACCGGCATCCATATGAAAGCTAATATTTCGGAGAGCCTCGTATCCAGTATCGTAGCGCTTTCCCAATCCGTCGAATTCAATCATTGGCTTTTCTCGCTATCTTCAATGTTTAAAAGGGCATCGACAAACTCCAAAATAGAAAACTCATGTATGTCCTCTACCCCCTCTCCGACACCAATAAATCTTATTGGGATCCCGAATTGGTCTGCTAAAGCAAATATAATTCCGCCCTTTGCCGTGCCATCAAGTTTTGTCAAGATAATCCCAGTGACGTCGACTGCAGCACAAAAATTCCTTACTTGAGCGAGGGCATTTTGTCCAGTGGAAGCGTCTAAAACTAACAACACCTCATGGGGGGCTTGGGAGTCTAATTTTTTAACTACTCGAGTTATTTTGGCGAGCTCATCCATCAAACTAGTTTTGTTATGAAGACGACCCGCTGTATCAGCAATCACGAGGTCAATTTCCTTAGCACGAGCCGAGTGTAGTGCATCAAAAATAACCGATGCGCTATCGGATCCTTTGTTTTGAGCTAACACTGGGATGGCATATCGATCACCCCAAGCTTGCAACTGCTCGATAGCAGCTGCTCTGAAGGTATCGCCTGCGGCGAGTAAAACCGAGATGCCCTCATCTTTGAATCGGACAGCTAACTTACCGATGGTGGTAGTTTTGCCGACACCATTTACTCCCACCACCAAAATAACGGCCGGGTTCTCTGAGCCAATCGCCAATATCGGTTTGTCACAGCCGGCCAGTAGGTCAACCAATATTGTACGTAATTCTTTCTTCAGCCTACCCTCGTCAGAAAGCTCGGCAAGTGTTAGATTTACATTTATCTTTTTGAGGATTTTTTGCGTAGTTTCGATACCCACATCAGCCTGAAGCAAAGATGTTTCAATATCATCCAATAATTCTTGGTGATTCGCGTCTGCTCCCGACAACATAGCCCTAAAATTCTGCCCAGCGTTAGACAGCAAGTTTCGTAACCTATTCCCACCAAAAGTTTTCATTTCGGGACGACGAAGGGGTGTCTTCTTCAATAGTAAACGGTTGGCAAATGAGCGCCGGATCGTATCCGGCCGATTTGACGGTAGATCAGTCACAATTATATTCTTTGGCATATAAAATTGTGTGTATCCTATCATTATCCTGTGCTAAAAGGGTAAGGGCTGATAATGTTGAAAAAAAATGACGCTGAGAATAGAAGAGGTAAAAACAAAGTTAAGATTATATCGGGTCGGTTGCGCGGTCGAATTATTGAATTTGAAAGTGGTCCAAATTTACGGCCAACCGGAAATCGATTACGGGAGCAGTTATTCAATTGGCTTAGTACCTTTATACAGGGAGCAGACTGTGCGGACCTTTTCGCTGGCAGTGGAGCACTATCGTTCGAGGCACTATCCAGAGGTGCTTCGCACTGTCTCTCGGTAGAAAAGAGTCCAAGCGCAGTAAATTGGTTGAGACATAATGCTCAAAAAATGCAAGTAAACAGGATAAAAATAGCCAACTCGGATAGCTGCAGCCTAGTAAAACAAAGGGCGCCCTTTCCCTTTGACATTATATTCATTGACCCTCCTTTTTCAGCCAACTACATAAGCGATTTATGTAAAGATTTAGAGGCCAACGGTTGGCTGAAACCCATTGGATTCATATATATTGAAGCTCCGATAAAGCGTGTGCTTTTTCAAGGTCCGACTAACTGGGACTTATGGCGCCAAAATGTCTCTGGCAAGGTTGAAAGCCGATTATACAAGCGCATTGAGACCTCTAAATAAATTCAGTACCATTCGAGAGTGGTAGCTTAAGGCGGGTGTTTTTATGAAGAAAATCGTGTATCCGGGTACTTTCGATCCAATTACAAACGGACATGTTGACCTAGTTGAAAGGGCATCGAGCCTCTTTGATCACGTAATAGTCGCTATTGCCTCAAGTGAAAGGAAAAATCCTCTTTTTAGTTTAAAAGAACGAGAAGAACTCACAAAAGGGGCACTGTCTCATTTAACAAATATAGAAGTTCTTGGTTTCGATTACCTTCTGGTGAATTTTGTCAAGGATATGCACGCAGAAGGTATTTTGAGAGGACTCAGGGCGGTCTCTGACTTTGAGTACGAATTCCAGTTAGCGAATATGAATCGGGCTCTCGCCCCCGAAATTGAGAGTGTCTTTCTAACGCCTGCAGAAACATTTTCATATCTCTCCTCCTCTTTAGTTCGGGAGATAGCGTCTCTGAATGGGGATGTATCTAAATTTGTCCCAAAAAATGTGACGGACGCGCTGACGAAGAAGTTCATGGCAAGATGATCATTAAGTCTGGCACCGATTGCAAAAAACGGTAGAGCGCTGTCCCAGGCGCGTCAGTTTAAGTGGTGCCTTGCAGACCGTGCAAGGCCTTCCGTGTCTGCCATATACTTTAAGCTGCTGCTTGAAATAACCTGGGTCACCAACGCTGTCAACAAAATCCCGTAAGGTAGTCCCACCTTGTTCTATTGCCGTTCTAAGTACGGCCTTTATATGTTGTGATAAGGCAATATACCGCTTTAGGCTTATTCTCCCTGCACTTCTGTCCGGACGTATGCCAGCTCTAAAAAGAGACTCGGCTGCGTAGATATTTCCAACGCCAACAACGATTTCAGATGACATTATAAAATTCTTTACTGGTAACTTACGACCTCTGCCAAGTCTGTACAAGTGATTTCCGTCAAAGTGTGTCGATAACGGCTCGGGGCCCAGGTTGGTCAACTGATGATGTTCATTGAATGTCCAACTCCAGCTTCCGAAACGTCTAGGATCATGGTATCTAATCCGTTTTCCAGTGTGCACAACCACCTCTATGTGGTCATGCTTCCGCCATGGTTCATTGGCACTTAGTAGCCGAAGGCTGCCACTCATCCCTAAGTGAATCAGCAGAGATCCGTTTTTTAAGCTTAACCGCAGGTATTTTGCGCGTCGGCCCATACACAGAATAACCTGACCAATAAGAAGATCTGGAAGGTTATCAACGACGGGCCATCGCAATGCGGGCTGACGAACTTTTACTTCGGTTATGGTCGCACCTACCAGCCATGGTTTTAGACCACGGAGCGTCGTTTCAACCTCCGGCAACTCTGGCATACACAACTCGATGTTTGAACATAAAATAGATCGGCAGTGACGAAGATGGTAAATCTAATATTATCGTAACTTCGAAATCCGCGATTTTCAATTTTAGCTTGATAGTGGTAATTTCTCAAAATAATAGTAAACTATATAACGACGAGTAAATAAATTAGCGAGGTAATATGGCCCTCGGTAGAAGACGGAGGACGGAGGATGAGTCACAAATTGACATGACTCCGATGCTTGATGTCGTATTTATTATGCTCATCTTTTTTATTGTTACCGCATCATTTGTTAACGAAATAGGACTGCAAGTTGATCGACCCCCGACATCTGACCAGCCACCACCAGATTCTGATAATACAAATATAGTCTTCCGTATCTCAGAAAGTAACGAAATACGATTCGAGGGGAGACGCATTGACATCAGAGCTGTTCGGGCAAATGTTGAACGCATGCATGCAGAAAGACCAGAGGCTAAAGTTGTAGTAAGCGCTCACCCAAAAAGCAAGACAGAGCTATTTGTCAGAATATCAGATCAGTCTCGAGAGGCTGGCGTTTTTGATGTTTCTCTCTCCACTGACGAATAAAAGGCAGGCAAATTAGCAGTTAAAAGACTGTCTTCTATGTTCGAGAACTCGTTTTTTTTTGCTTGTAAGCCTTTACTAACTTAGTAGAGCTAATACTGTTGCAGCCTGAACGTTGGCGTGGGACAACATGGAAGCAGCAGCATGTTGTATAATCGATGTTCTTGCTAACTCGGCAGTTTCTCGGGCGTAGTCCGTATCGAGTATCCTGCTTCGAGCCGCAGCGGTATTTTGAGAAATATTCAAGAGATTATCTGCTGCAAAATCTAGCCTGTTCATAAAGGCTCCATAGGTTGCCCTCTGCGAAGCTACAGCAGTAATTGCCGCGTCAATCGCGGTGATTGTGGACGACTGAGTAGTCACCATTCCTGGCGAGCTACTTCCCGTAGCTGAAGTATCAGTGGATAGAGCGGTCGCGAGTGTTGTTGTATAAATACCGCTTGTGCCGCTGCTGATCTGGAAGTTTCCAAAGTTTACCGGTCCTATTGTCTGGCTTGCGTTGGCACCGATCTGAAACGTTACACTATTCGAAGTGTTATCCAGCAGATTAGTTGAATTCCACTGCGTGTTGTCTGCTATGCGTTCAATCTCATCGGCAAGAGCATGGAACTCCAGATTAAGGTTGGCAGTGTCAGCGGTTGTGTAAGAGCCAGAGGTCCCCTGGACAGTGAGCTCTCGCATGCGCTGAAGTATATTTTCTATTTCAATTACCGCTCCATCTGCTGTCTGAAGCATCGCGATGGCATCATTGGCATTTCTCACCGCCTGCGCTGTTCCCCTAATTTGTGATGTCATCTTACTCGATATGGCTAGTCCTGCTGCGTCATCTTTAGCCGAGTTGATTCGCTTTCCGGTAGAAAGGCGCTGCATAGATCGGCCCATATCCCGCTCGTTCATTGTCAAAGCGTTGGCGGCAATCATTGACGCCATATTCGTATTAATCACAGTCATAAGGTCTCTCCCACTAGTTTCCAGGGTGTCCATTTACACCATCTATGTAATGTTCAGAGCGCATGAATCGCAATGACGCTCTGCCATTCGACTTCATATCCTCAATACCAAGTCGTTCCTCATAACGCTTCTCTAAGGCCCCACTTTAGTCAAGTGTCCTTCACGAGACCGGCCGGTACCAACATTTGCAAGTTAGGTACCGGCGCCATTTCCCTTTTAAGGATTATGCTTAATTCAGAGCCGTAATCACCGTCGAAATCTGAACATTTGCCTGAGTCTCAATTGCCACTATAGGCTCGCGAACAATCGCCTGACTCACCAAACCCGCGACCTCTCCGGGTCGATACAATTTGCACTCAATACGACCCCGCCGAAGATCTCGCCGCTTTGAATTAAAACCGTCTCCCAACGCTACTCCTAAATCATTACCATTCCTTCCTTTCATCCTTTTTAAAAACTTTTTACTACTTTCTATCACTGTCATACTGGTCTCCTTATAGTGACCAATGCGCTTTATTTGCAGAGAGCGCACACTCCACCGCTCTTTCAAGCGCTTTTTACTGGCGAAAATATTGCCGCCAAATCTTCTGGCTCCGCAAGACGACTTAGCATGCTCCTTCACACCCGACTAGCGGTGGAATAACGGACATATGCCATCATAGCCTTGCGACCAAAAAAACTTATATTGCACATACCTCTAAAAATCTGCATTCATACACCTATCTCCCTACTGTACCTGGTAGCGATCATCCAGGCGTTTTGAGGTAGACACTTGGTGGATACCTCAAACATCGCATTTTTCGCGCTGTTGAGTACCAGTCGTCTACCGGATCACACGTCACCACTCCACTTCACAACGGTGCGGTCCTGTAAAAGGGCAGTACACCAGTGGCTACTTAGCATTATCATAATCAAATCTCCACAACCGCTCCCCAAGCCACTGACGATAAGACGCTAGCGCCTCTCAAGAACTCCGAGACCTATGCTCTAGCAAAGATCATTCGGCAATGTCTTATGCACAGGCAGGGTGTGTTCTGAATAATACAGTCACCATCACCCTCTTCACTCGGGACAAGACGCTCCATAAACAGCTTCAAAGGTTATGCACTTCCGATTTCACCTCCAAACAACATACTTTCCTAATAAACGGTACACCTTTTCTCATAAAGCCAGCGACCTATCCTCAAACTTTGAGTCCAAAACATTACCTATGCGAGCTATCACAAGGGGGGCTGTGTCACGATATACAGGCGTTAGTAAAAAAGCATTAAATACTTTATGTAAGCATTCACTCCGATATTGTAGATCGAAGTATTTGCTGACTATGTCTACACCCCGGTATATCAAACAGTATACAATCACTATCTTCCACTCCTTGTTGGGCAAGCGTGCGTCCTCTTTTCATCAGGCACAAATTGTCTCAGAAGAAATGTCTCCTTACTCACAACTCTCACCCACATTTATCCCACTAGCGCTCTCTGAAAAAATACCGTCCGCGTAGGCAAGAAATTGTGAACAATTCAAATAACGCAAGTCGCGAGTGCCATGCCTTGTAAAGCAAGTCTACGTCTAAACCCTTAAAAACACCGACCGTCTTTCGACGGCCAGTGCCACCGGCCACGATGTAAAACTTACCTTAGAAGTGCTAACACCTGTTGCTGCGACTGATTTGCCTGCGCCAACATCGCCGTTGCTGCCTGCTGAATGATCTGCGTCCGAGCTAATTCGGTAGTCTCCGCCGCATAATCAGCATCCAATATCCTGCTTCGAGCTGCTGATGTATTCTGAGCAACATTCGTCAGGTTATCCGATGCATACTCTAAACGGCTCATAGACGCACCAAGCGTAGCTCTCTGACTATCAACATTGTTTATAGCATCAGCCAATCCCACCAGAGCTAGCGCAGCATCGGAACTCGTTGAAATGTTCAAACCAGTAGTACTCGAATTACCAAGTACAGCATCCAAAGCCGAGTCAGAGTCCGTCTGCAACGACTTCAACGGTTCATCAGCAACAACATTACTAGTGTTAAGCGTTTCGTTTGTTGTGAAATCAGCAAACTTTACCGCAATGGTTTGGCTGGCATTTGCACCAATTTGAAAAGTGACCGTTCCACTCGAACCAGCGCTACCTGTTAATAATGCAGTTCCGTTCCACTCTGTATCCTCAGCCAGGTCATTAATAGCTGCTTTCAACTCATCGAACTCTGAATCAAGTGCCGTTCTATCAGCAGCCGTATTCGAATCGGAAATTGCTTGAATAGCAAGTTCCCGCATCCGCTGAAGCATATCTGTCATCCCACCCATCGCTCCTTCTGCAACTTGTATCATAGAGATGGCGTCATTCGCGTTTCGAACGGCCTGATTAAGACCGTTAATCTGGGATGTCATCTTGGAAGAAATTGCCAAACCCGCAGCATCATCTTTTGCTGAATTTATCCTTATGCCAGTAGATAATCGCTCCATAGTTGAACTCATGGATCTCTCATTCCTGGTTAATGCGTTCGTCGCTATATTTGCCGACATGTTTGTGTTAATTGTGGCCATAACATTGTTCCTTTTGTTGTCTACATACACCCACCCGAACCACGCATGCGACAGATTTCACCGCATAAAGTGGCAACTTATTGCCGAAAGCGGCAATAAGGTGGCAAATAAGTGGCAAAAATTTGCCACTTATAATGGGTATCGACAGAACAAGAAATTTCTTTAGAGGAAAATAAAGTTTTTTCAAAAAAAAAGGCCCCATCCGTTCATGGAGCCTTATGAGTTTTTAAATTTTCTCAGTATTAATCAAGAAAAATTAAGGAGGGATAAAACTGCTTGTTGTGATTGATTAGCCTGCGATAGCATTGCAGTTCCAGCTTGTTGTATTATTTGTGTCCTTGCAAGCTCCGTAGTCTCAGAAGCATAATCAGCATCAAGCACCCTGCTTCTCGCAGCAGAAGTGTTCTGAGAAACATTTTGCAAATTATCAGATGCAAACTCTAATCGACTCATCGATGCACCCAGGACTGCTCTGTTATCATTTACATTACTGATCGCAGTGTCTAAAACACCAAGAGCACTATCTGCCTGAGAACTCGTTGTGATATCAGTTGCTGCTAATGGTGAATGCAGCCCTCGCGTTACGGTAACCTCTGATATGGAAAATGTCTCACCGTTTGCAGCGGTGTTACCCTCAACCTTGAGCGTACCAGCCGCTGTGACAGTCAAACTAATCTTATCATTACTGTTGGCCGTTATTGCATTTGCTATATCAATTGCTGTCATAGACGTTGTTCCATCATTGATCGCATCGGCCTGTGTTTGCGTGAGGGTGACTTGTTTGTACGTTCCTGTGTTTGTTCCAGGTGCTGTACTATCCACAACATCCGTTTTAAAAGTTATAACATCATCTTTTGAAACCGATCCGGAAATTGTCAAAGATCCGTTTGCCTTCGTTGATCCACCAGAGTGTGCGGATATTGTACCCATGGTAGCAGTGTTCCCAGCTGATAGATCTCCAAAGTTAACTGTTATCGTCTGGCTGGCATTAGCACCAACTTGGAAAACCGTCGCAGTACGCGCTCCATCGAGAATATTCGTACCATTCCATTGAGTATTTTCAGCAATTCTAGACACTTCAAAGGAAAGCTGCTTGTACTCATTGTTCAATGCAATTCTATCATTAGAAGTATTGCTATCGGAAATTGCCTGTATGGCAAGTTCACGCATTCTTTGGAACATATTAGTCACTTCTTTCATCGCTCCCTCTGCAACCTGCACCATAGAAACCGCGTCGTTTGCGTTTCGGACAGCTTGATTGAGACCATTGATTTGTGAAGTCATTTTGGACGAAATTGCTAATCCAGCCGCATCATCTTTTGCGGAATTGATCCTAAGACCAGTTGAAAGGCGCTCCATTGTCGCACTCATGCTGCGCTCATTACGCGTCAACGAGTTGGATGCAATGTTTGCAGCCATGTTTGTGTTTATCGTAGCCATGTTACATCTCCTCGGTTAGTCGGAATACCCATTGTATTTCCGCATTGATGAATAAATCGGCAAATACGGCATTATCTTTAATTAAATCGGCAAGTTATAGCCGTTTATTGGCAAGATACGGCAACACTTTTGTAATACTGGCAACATTTAAGCCAAGACTGACAAAGTAATTATTAACTAAGGTTGAGTAATAGATTTACTCTGAGAAAGAATATCCTTGCCAGCTAACTGGTGAAGGCTCGATGATTATAATATAAATGTTAACTCATTTTCTGTAGTTTTTTAGAAGCGCCAATACTTATTGCTGAGGCTGATTTGCTAAGCTTAGCATCGCAATTCCCGCTTGCTGTGGATCTGAGTCCTCGCAAGCGCAGTAGTCTCAGATGCATAATCTGCGTCAAGAACTCTACTATAAGTATCCGCTGTATTTTGAGCAATATTATTCAGGTTATCTGGCGCAAATTCAGAGCAGCTTGTAGGAGCATCTAAACATACTTCTTCATTATTAAACTTACCAACCGCAGCATCCATAGCGAACATCAACTCATTCGACCCAGATTGAGAGGTGATTGCCAGGTCCTGGATGTTGGCAGTACCGCCGGCGGAGTTTTTAGTTAGCCCGCTGAATACACTTCCGCTTGTAGCATTAGCCCCAGCCTCTTTCAGAGCACTTGTAGCAAGGGTCAAAGTTTTGTCGGTTCCACTAATGTTTTAGCTAATCGTTAGCCCGGTTTGAGCATCTGGAATTTTATGTGTAATACCGATAGCTCCTCCGGCCCCCTCCTAAAACTGTAAAGCCTAAACTGCTGTATCCTGTAGCTGTCAGTATAGCTGCAACCAGCTTGATGGTATCATCTCTGCTTCCAGCTGACGCTAACGAAACAGCAGTGGTCCCATCTGAAATAGACCGCGTTTCGCCGCGTAAGATGTTCCAGCTGCCATAAAATGTATTTCTCTACTAAAAGTAACTCCGGCAGCGAAGTTTTCGAAATTTTCTGGAATAGTCTAGCTCGCGTTAGCGCCAATCTGAAAAACCTTGTCGTTACTCACTGTAGAACCAGCAGCAAAAAGTGCAGCAGCATTTGATTGGATATCTGATGAGACTCAAGATATCTACTTCCAACGTTAAATGAACTCGTTGTTTAATGCAGTTCTATCATTTATGGTGTTAGAATCTAAGGACGCTTGCATTGCCAACTCCCTAATTCTCTGCCTCATGTTAGGTGCTTTTTCAACCGGACCTTCCCCGAATTGAATCATCGAAATGGCATCATTTGTATTTAGTATTGATTAAGATCATTAATTCGTGGGGTCATCTTCAACGTTATCGCCGAATTGGCAGCAGCATCTTTCGTGGAATTTATGCTCAACCCCGATGAAAAACGCTCCATTGTTGCCGTCGTACTTCTTTCGTTTCGCGTTAACGCGTTGAACGTTATGGAAGCCGGCATATGTTTATGGGAAGTAGCTAGAATTTTTCCTGAGCAAGCTGGGCAGGTTTCCAAATTACTATTGGTCTGCCCCACACCATCCCAACGAAGACATCGGCACAAGAAAAAATTTCTAGCGCTTCTTCCTAAAAACAGCGATCATTTAAGAACGATGGTGCTTGCATAAATAAGACTTAGTACCTAAATGAAACGCCATCGACTTATGAATACTCTATCGGGAGCCAGCTGTCTCTTGCAGTTAACGCCAAAGACAGCTGGCCTCACACTACTCCCACTGACCTTTAAGCAGCACTTAATAACGATAGTACCGTCGAGGCCTGTGTATTAGCTTGAGCCAACATCGCCGTAGCTGCCTGCTGTATGATCTGCGTTCTAGCTAACTCAGTAGTCTCCGATGCGTAATCTGCATCAAGAATACGGCTTCGTGCAGCAGCAGAGTTTTGAGCGACATTAGTCAAATTGTCAGCAGCATACTCAAGCCTATTCATCACTGCACCAGAAGACGCCCTTGCAGCATCGACCTTCGTCAGAACGTGATCTACTGTTTTAATGGCATTCTGCGCACCAGCTGAAGTTGAAATATCAGCAAACATAACACCTGCCGCTAAACCTCTTGCGCCAGTCATGTTGGTTGCACTTGTTCCATCATTAAAAGTAGTTACCTCAGCGAGCGTAAAATCTGCATCGTCATGTCCAGTGGCGCCCTCGAACGTAATGACATTATCAGCAGCAATGCTTGCCGTAATAGCTCCGGCTGCATTAGTTCCAGAAATAGTCAGCACTACTTCTGTAGCCCCACCTTCTACTATCTGAGTGCTCGATCCGTGGAAGGTGATTTTTGATATATCACCATCGCTATCTAACTCATCTACATTAGCCGAAAAAATAGTTCCATTCAGATTAAAGGTAAGTGTATCGTCCACTGCATAAGTTGAAGTGTCAGTAAAAGTCATAGTATGTTTCTCTTTCGCGGAACCACTGGTGGCAGCATCCGTAGCTTCCGCCGCAGCCGGGTTAGAACCAGAAACAAGCGTTGTTGCAACTTGTGCAAAAGTATGACCCACGGTTTGTGAAGCATTTGCACCAATTTGAAAAGATGAAGCTCCCTTTGTGCCATCAATCAAATCTGTGCCATTCCATTGAGTGTTATTACCAATACGCTGCACTTCAGATGCAAGTTGGGTGAACTCTTTGTCTAAGGCACTCCTATCTGCCGAAGTATTAGAGTCTGAAATTGCTTGTACCGATAGCTCTCTCATTCGTTGAAGGATCGAACTGACTTCCTTCATTGCCCCTTCTTCCACCTGAATCATTCCGATGGCGTCATTGGCATTCCTAACGGCCTGGTTAAGCCCTCGTATCTGTGACGTCATCTTAGATGAAATCGCAAGTCCTGCTGCGTCGTCTTTGGCCGAATTTATGCGGAGACCCGTTGATAATCGCTCCATAGTTTGACCCATAGTGCGTTCATTACGAGTTAACGCATTAGAAGCGATATTCGCCGCCATATTTGTGTTAATCGTAGCCATAATTATCTCCCACGTTAAGCGCACCGATGCGGTACGCAACTAAAGTGGCAATTCATTGCCTAAATACCGGCAAGCAATTGCCAACTACTCTCATTAAAGTGGCAAAAATTTGCCACCTATAATGCGTATCGACAGAAACTTTATATTCTTTAGTAAAATCTTGGATTTTTTTTAAAGATTGTAATGATGTGGTAGACATAAAAGCTTTTTTGATTTACCTGGTTAAAACCGTTTGTTACAAAAAAGGGGATTCAATTTGAATCCCCTCATTAAGTTGGTTTTGTCAGTCGTGAATTTTTCTCCACAATTACCTGTACTATATTTTTTAATCACGAGCTCCGAAGTAGAGCAAGAACCGACTGCTGCGACTGATTAGCTTGAGCCAGCATAGCTGTGGCAGCCTGCTGAATTATCTGGGTTCTCGCTAATTCAGTCGTCTCCGATGCATAATCCGCATCGAGTACTCTGCTTCGTGCAGCTGCCGTGTTCTGCGCAACATTCTGAAGGTTATCAGAGGCATATTCTAAGCGACTCATGGAAGCACCCAAGAGAGCTCGTTGCGAGTTCACTTGGTCGATTGCATCTGACATCGCGAACATGGCTTCATCAGCATTTGCTCGGGAGGTGATATCAATATTGTTGATGTCCTTGGCGCCAGTTCCATCGACATGAGCAACAGCTGTTTGATTAAGAGATGATGTTCCGGATCCTGTTATACCGCTAGCTGTGACAGAAGCCACATCACCACCAGTCTTCGCAGTGAAGATCAAAATATGATCGTCACCGCCTGTGCCAATGGCGGCATTGAATGCAAAGTTCGGTGATGCGGTTATCTTGGCCTGTACCGCCGTAACAAGTTTAGCCATGGTGTCTACAGAAGTAAGGTCACTGGATGCTAGCTGTATTGTAGTTGTACCATCACTAAAATTAACTGCCGTGATCGCTGTGGCCTTAGCGTCAGTCTCCATATCAAAATTTGAGACCTCTGACGTCGAAGAGCTACCATTTGTGTCAAGATTATGAAACACACTTCCCGTTGCCGCGTCAGTGGTGCTTGAGCCAGCGTCAAAGTTCTTAAATGTCACATCAACAGTCTGACTAGCGTTTGCTCCCACCTGAAAGGTTTTTGCGGTGGAACTTGTTCCTGTCTGCGAGAAAATCGCAGTTCCGTTCCATTCAGTATTTGCGTTCACTCGAGATAACTCATCTCTCAGTTGTGTAAACTCATTATTTAACGCGGTTCGGTCGTTAGCGGTATTTGAATCCGAGGATGCTTGGATTGCCAGTTCTCGCATGCGCTGAAGCATATTAGTAGCTTCTTTGAGTGCTCCTTCGCCTACCTGTATCATAGATATTGCGTCATTGGCATTACGAACGGCTTGGTTAAGACCTCGTATCTGTGATGTCATTTTAGAGGATATCGCTAGACCTGCCGCATCGTCCTTAGCGGAGTTAATGCGAAGTCCTGTGGATAATCTTTCCATCGTGGCCGACATTGATCTTTCATTCCGTGTCATTGCATTAGATGCAATGTTCGCAGCCATGTTTGTGTTTATCGTAGCCATGGTGCTATTGCTCCTTTTTCTACCCAATTCGGGTGTGTGTGCCCTTTTTAAAGTTCTTTAGGGGCTAAATTCCTCTTACCGGTCGTTGCCGCTGGAGCTTTGTCCAAACTGGCAACGAACTGGCAATTTAAGGCCGATTAATGGCAAATTATTGCCACTTACACGCAATATCGGCAAGAGAAGCGGGAGCTTTAGCAAATTTCTTAACTTAATGATAATAGCTTCTTTTAAAGGGTATATCTAAGACAGCCAAGAGTCATTAGTCAAAATGGTACGTAAGAAAAAGGACTGATCTTGTGCAAATGGGTGTTTAATAAGTTGAAAAAATTAGTCAGGCCACTCAAGTTTAAATGCTAGCGCTTTCCTTAATGTTCATATCATTAACCACTTTTTTGGTTATAAACCTGAGAACATCATGCCGTCCTCACTTAAAACATTTTTATTGTGACATTTGGATACCAATAGCAAGAGGTTCTCCCTATTCCCCAGCGCCAGTTGGGTAATGAGGGTAACCAAACCTGAGTTTTTGCACCTATAGCGCCGGCAAAATGAGCGACTGAATTGTCTATAGAGATTACTTTGTCACATTTTGATATTAAGGCAAAAACTGCATTGAGATCCTTAAAACAATCAAAACAATCAATCACGATAAATCCTTTTGAACGGATAATTTCTATTTCGGTCTGCGGTGAGAGGTACTGAAGATTAATTATGGCATGATCTTCAGGATTTAGTTCATCACAAAGTAGCTCCACTGGTCTTGATCGTCTTACTCCATATTCTTCGTTCATACTTAACCAACTGATACCAACCAAGGAAAAGCCTCTGTCAATCAAATTTTTGGTTGATACATTCACCGATTCTATATCTACAGGTTTTAGTGCCGATATCGGAATATTACCCAACTTTCCACTAAAAAATTTCAACAAATCTCCAACAGGAAACTGATAGTCAAATCCCTCTAAATCAATGACGGAGTTTCTTGCAATTAACCCCAACCATGCGTAGTTTGCTGAGAGAATTTTATGTAACCTAACATCACACTCAAGAGAGAACTGGTGTGGATAAGCTGCCAGGTTTCCAATCAATTGAGCAAACATTACCTCATCACCAATTCCCTGCTCTGCCCAGATTAAAACCTTTCCGGGCTTACATTTTGGGTACCAGGGCTGGACTTTATTGAATTTGCTTATCACATCATCCGAATGCCGAAAATGATAAAAGCTACAACCCTCTTTGAAATTCTCTAAACTTAAATAAGCCAAACTAAGATTAAATTTTGCTTTTTTATTTTTCTTATCTTTTCTCAGACACTTTTTGTAGGCAGTTATACTCGATTCATATTGTAATAATTCGTCATGAATTCGACCCTTTATATAGTAGTTACCCGAATTTCCTGGATGTTGTCTTATATTCTGCTCAATAATGGACAATGCCTCATTAAATCTACCTTCCACAGCAAATCCCAATGCACGCTGTTGTTGAGACATCACTTCTTGATTTGTCATAACTTGCAGTTTCTTGATAACAACCTTTCCAATATCACTACTCGAGTTAAGGGCTTTACGAAAATAATCTTACAAAACCTTTCAAGATATTAGCATTATTTTAATGAATAAAAGCTTAAATCATAAGGACAGCATACTGGGATAGCAATACAAAAGCTAACTCCCTAAACTGATGAGGAACTACTTCTGCACGTAAAAAGATTCATGGCTTTTCCCATGGACGAGAGAGGAAACTTCGCTCCCTGGTTGAGTGTAGTTTTCTACTAGCGAGTTGTGATATGTTGACTAAACAAAACTTGCAAAGGAAGTAACAAAATGGATGATGTTAAAAGTGTGACCAACATCTACCTGCCACTTAACTGACGCTTTTTCGTTAAAACATCCTCGGCTGTGAAAATCATTGGTCAGTAGGTGGTAGCCTCCACTGGCCGAGGATCCAGTGGAGGCCATCATCGATCCTCATCGGATCGAATTCTTAAACAAACTACCTTAGCAGGGATAAAACTGCTTGTTGGGATTGATTTGCTTGTGCAAGCATAGCGGTACCTGCCTGCTGTATGATTTGTGTCCTCGCAAGCTCTGTAGTTTCAGCAGCATAATCAGCATCCAACACTCGGCTCCTCGCAGCCGCAGTGTTTTGTGCAACATTTTGCAAGTTATCAGATGCAAACTCCAATCGACTCATAGACGCTCCCAATGTAGCTCGGGTATCGTTAACATTTTTAATTGCCGTGTCTAAAACACCCAAAGCAGTGTTTGCAAAAGTACTTGTAGTAATATCAGTCGCTGCAACCGGCGCATGTGTCCCTCTTGACACCGTGAGGTCAGATATTGTAACTGCAGGGTCACTGCCACCAGCCGGTGCTATTGTGAGTGTTGTTCCACTATTGCTGGAGGTTGCCTTTGAGTGCTCAGCTGTATCTGCGCCAGCATTAGTCTTCTCAACAACAGTTTGGGCCCCATCCGCCATAGCTCCAGACAAGGTGATAGTCGCATAATTGGATGTAGTTCCATCACTTACTTTATAGGAAATGACATCTCCGGCTTGCGGAACAGAATCGAAAGTTGCTACTAAACCGCTAACAGAAACTCCCTCGTTTGTACCCAAATCACCAAAATTCACAGAAATTGTTTGACTTGCGTTTGCACCAACTTGGAAAACCGTCGCTGTCCGCGCTCCATCAAGAATGTTTGTACCGTTCCACTGAGTGTTTTCTGCAATACGCTGAACTTCTGCAGAAAGCTGCTTGTACTCGTTATTCAAAGCAACCCTATCATTGGACGTATTGCTGTCCGAAATTGCTTGTATAGCAAGTTCACGCATTCTTTGGAACATGTTAGTAACTTCTTTCATTGCACCTTCCGCAACCTGCACCATAGAAATTGCATCATTAGCATTTCTCACAGCTTGGTTAAGGCCATTGATTTGCGAAGTCATTTTAGATGAAATTGCTAGTCCAGCCGCATCATCTTTTGCAGAGTTGATCCTAAGACCAGTTGAAAGCCGCTCCATTGTAGCACTCATGCTGCGCTCATTACGCGTCAACGAGTTAGATGCAATGTTTGCAGACATATTTGTATTGATTGTAGCCATGTTAAATCTCCTCGGATAAATTCCATTAGTTTGATCATAATTATCGTTTGATCAAATAAGACAAAAGCTTGCCGGTTTTGCTGGCAGATCTTTGCCACATTAAATATATCGGCAATTGCCACCTTTACTTTAGGCGATTGTGGTAAGTTTTTGCCTATTTATGTCGTGTTATCTGCCACTTTAATAAAGGACAAAAAAAACCGACCAATAAGGCCGGTTTCTAAAAACATTTTTTGTCTCTACATTACTGTCTCAACAAAGCCAACACTGACTGCTGCGACTGATTTGCTTGCGCCAACATTGCCGTCGCTGCTTGTTGGATGATCTGCGTTCGAGCTAATTCAGTCGTCTCAGCTGCATAATCAGCGTCAAGAATTCTGCTTCGTGCAGCACTAGTATTCTGTGCAACATTTTGCAGATTATCAGATGCATATTCCAAACGGCTCATAGAGGCACCTAAACCTGCTCGTGTCGAATTCACATTTGTAATAGCGGTGTCCAGAACACCCAATGCTGCAGCAGCATGGTCAGATGCAGTGATATCAGTATTTGCGACCGGGGCGTGCGTGCCGCGCGATACCGTGATGTCCGTGGGTGTCAATAATTGGTTGGCGCTTGCAACATTACTTCCAGTAATCTTCAATTTATTCGCAGCTGAACCGGCCGCTATAGCTAAGTTGGCAGAGGCATTACCCGCGGTCGCGTCCGTGAAAAAGCCAGTTGCGGATTTTGTAGCGGAATAGCCGGCGCCTGTTGTCTCAAAAGCTAAGGTATGCGCGTCGGTAACTGCTCCCGCAGCAATATGCGCCGCATCCCCTGTACCAAGGGTGATCGACAGTCTTCCGCCGTCGGCAAAGACCATCGATATGACATCACCATCAGCCAGTGCAGTCCCTCCAAAAGTCAGCTCTACAAAAGCCGCTGTAGATCCCGACCGAGCTGTATTGGCGGTTACTGTTGCTGTGGCACCATTCGTTGCCAGCGTACCAAAGTTAACGTCGATAGTTTGGCTGGCATTGGCTCCAACTTGGAAAACCGTCGAAGTACGCGCTCCATCCAAGATATTTGTTCCGTTCCATTGCGTATTCCCGGCGACTCTCTGAACCTCTGCGGAAAGCTGCTTATACTCATTATCTAGAGCGGCTCGATCAGCAGAAGTATTTGAATCCGAAATCGCTTGCACCGCTAGCTCACGCATGCGCTGAAACATGTTAGTGACTTCTCCCATTGCGCCCTCTGCAACCTGGATCATCGAGATTGCGTCGTTAGCGTTACGAACAGCCTGATTCAAGCCATTGATCTGAGAGGTCATTTTGGATGATATCGCTAAACCTGCGGCGTCATCCTTCGCAGAATTGATGCGAATACCCGTCGATAAGCGCTCCATTGTAGCGCTCATAGAGCGCTCGTTGCGTGTCATTGCATTAGACGCAATGTTCGCCGACATGTTTGTGTTAATCGTAGCCATACTTCTACTCCCAAATATTAAATTCCATTAGAGACTTTGCTTGGGTATTTCCAACTTGCCTGCAACAACTTTCAAGTGGCAGTACTTGGCAAAAACCCAACAAAAAAGCGGCAAAAATCTGCCGATTTGTAGGCTAGTCGACATCAAACTGAATTTCTTTAGAAATAAATAAAAAAGCCCCTGATCGTATCAGGGGCTTTCATCGCTAGTAATAGCGTGGGG